>JBIOYV010000079.1:0-25752 GCA_044870335.1 Burkholderiales bacterium
CCGCAACTTGACCAAAGCCAATAAAGATCCTGGAACGGCGCCTCGCACCAAGACTGCCGCGATCCGCTGGCCTGAATGACGTAACGCTCCAGCCGCCGTGCCAAGCACTAACCCTCAGAGCAAGCGATCGGCCGCGCGTTCCCGAGAGACCTCTGGTCGATGCCGAAGCGATCGGCGAGCCAATCGAGCATGAGCTCCTGGCCGAGCGTGGGATTGTCGTGCTGGCAGTGCTCGGCGCCGGTCTCCTCCTCGCTGGTGAGGCGCAGCGTGACTTTCACGCCCTTCGATTTCGCGTACTCGTAGACCGTCCTGGAATTCTCCACGCCGAGCACATCGTGGCCGCCGTGCAGCACGAGATAGGGGCAGCGCATCCCGCCGAGCACGCCTTCGAGCTTGAAAGGACGCGCCTTCTCGATCGCCCCGGCCATGCTCTTCGCGCCGAACACCCACTTCATGTGGTTCGCGAGCGCGTGGCCTTCGCCGCGGGATCGCCAGCGCTGCTCGACGTCCCAGATCGCGCCGTGCGAGATGCACGCGGCGAGGCGGTGCTCTTTCGAGCCTGCGCGCGCCGAGTAGTAGCCGCCGAGGCTTGAGCCGCTGACGGCGATGCGGCTGCCATCCACGTCGCTTCTCTTCAGAAGAAAATCGATGCAGCGGCCGACTGGCACTTCATAGTCGTAGCGCGTCGGGATGCCGTGGCGCCGCAGCGTGCCGCCCTGGCCCGGCCCGTCGACCATGAGCACCGCGATGCCGCGCTGCACGGCGCCGTGCCCGGTCATGAACCAGAGCTCGTCCTTGAACGAGTCGAGGCCGCCGAAGGAGATCAGAACCGGACTTTTCGCCTGGCCTTTCGGTTTGATGAAATACGCGGGCATCGACACGCCGTTCTCATAAGGAATCTCCACCACTTCGCCGCCGAGATAGCGCAGCCATTTGCGACTCGCGCGCTCGCACTTATCGAAGGTGGCGAGCCGCCGGGGGTCATCGGGAAGCAGCCAGAACTCGGCCGAGCGGTAGTAGTCGGCCGCGCGCAGCCAGCAGTTCATCGCGGTGCGGATGTGCCCTTTCTCCTCCTCCTCATCGCCCCGGCGGTCGTTTCTTTCCGCTACGCGCAGCCACTCTTCGTGCCAGCTGTCGTCGTCCCCCGGCTTCATGCGGCTCGCCGCCTGGAAGACCTCGCTTACCGCGCCGCCGCCCTCCTGCGTCTCGCCCAGGGCACGGCGGAACTGATACGACCAGAAGAAGTGCTCCGGCCAGTGGTGCCAGCCGAACGGTTCGTAATGCGGTTCTTGGTTCATGGATTTTGAAACCACAAGTGAAAGTGATATTTCGTCGCCCCCGCGAAGGCGGGGGCCCAATTATGGCTATAAGACCATGGGTTCCCGCTTTCGCGGGAACGACGTCAGTTGCGAATATTTTCGCGGGGACGACGGAGGGTTATTGCTGGAAAATTGCTCTGACCCCTTTTTACTGCGGCTGGAACCCGATGTCCTTCACCAGCTTTCCGTACTTGTCGTAGTCGCTCTTGAGCACCTGCGCGAAGAACTCGGGCGGCTCCGTGCGGATGATGAGGCCGGCCGCCTCGAGCTTCTCGGCGACGTCCGGGGCGCGCATGGCGCGGTTGATTTCCTCGTTCAGCCTCATGACGACCTCGCGCGGCGTCCTGGCCGGCGCCGCGTAGCCGAACCAGCCGCCCGACTCGTAACCCGGCACGTCCTCCGAGGCCGCCGGCGTATCGGGCCAGAGCGCCGGCCGGGTCTTGTTGGTCGTCGCCAGGATGCGCAGCCGGCCGGATTTGATGTGCGGCGTCATGCCGGTAATGCCGTCGATGCCAACCTGCACCTGGCCGCCGATGATGTCGGTGGCGATCGCCGCGCTGCCCTTGTACGGCACGTGCGTGTAGGTGAAGCCGGCCATGGTGCGCAGGTGCTCGAACGCGAGGTGCGGAAAGCCGCCTTCGCCGTTGGTGGCGACGGTGACCTTGCCGGGATTCGCCTTCGCGTAGCGCACCATCTCGCCGATCGTCCTGAAAGGCGCGTCGGGATTGGCGACGATCGCGAGGTAGTTGAAGGTCGTCACCGAGATCGGCGCGAAATCCTTCAGCGGGTCGTAGGGGATGTTCTTCGAGGTATGCGGCAGCACGACCATGTTGCCGCCCTGCACGCAGGCGATGGTGTAGCCGTCGGCCGGCTGCTTCGCCACGTAGTCGAGCCCGAGCATGCCGCTCGCGCCGGGACGGTTCTCGACGATCACCTGCTGGCCGAGGCGCTCCGCCATCTTCGGCGCGATGAGCCGCGACATGATGTCGGTGGTGTTCCCTGGCGGGAACGGGATGATGATGCGGATCGGCTTCGACGGGTACGGCTGCGCCAGCGCTGTGCCGACACCGGCCATCACCGCGAACGCGAGGGCAAAAAGGCGGATGTGCTTCACGGTCTCCTCCGAAAAAACGTGGTCTGTCCCTGATTTTTGGTTTACTTCGCCGGGATGACGGGGAGCAGCAGGTAGGGCTTGTTCTCGAAGTGCAGCGTCACCTTGCCGCCGAAGACCGAAGCCGGCCGGTCGGTCTCGTCGTCATGCGTGAAGGGGCCGCAGCCCTTCATCGGATGCTTCATGTTGGAGAGCGTGGCCGCGGCGTCGTCGTGCTCGTAGTCGCGGCCGCGGATATTGAGCGCGATCCGGTAGCCGGCGGGCACGACGATGCAGGTAGGCCAGATCTCGATGTCGAGCTCGACCGGTGTTCCAGGTTCCAATTTTTGAAGTTGATCATGGCTGTGCCACGGACGGTAGGGAAGCGAGCGCTTCGGGTCGAGCTTGCGGTGCGAAGCGCGCAGCCATCCTTGCGCCACCGGCGTCTTGGGGTCGAGCGCGCCCTGGAACAGCACTTCCTTTCCGCCCGGCTCGAACACCCGCAGCACGACGAAGAGGTCGGCGTCATCGGTCGCGGACGAGACAAAGAGCTTCAGCGCCGAAGGACCCGTGATCTCCGTGGTCTGCTTCAGCGTCATGGAGAACGTCACGCCGCTCCCCATGGGGTCATAGGTAATGCTTTCAGAAGAAGCCGGTTGTTCTTGGGTGAGCGAATCGTTCGCGGGATCGAGATAAAAGCGCGTCCACTGCGTGCGCGCGAGCGGCCACTCGTTCTCGTAGCGCTGCACGAACCTCTCGCCGGGATGGCGCACGTTGAGGAGCACGCGCGGCTGCTTGTCCCAGCCGTTCTTCTCGCCTTTCAGGAAGTAGCCGAAGAATCTCTTCTGCAGACCGACGCCGTAGTCGGTGTAGAACGGCGCCCAGTGCGAGCCGCCGTGGACTTCCAGCCATTTCTCCTTTGACCCGGCTCGCGTGAAACCTTCGAAGTTGCCGCGGGTGTGCAAGCCCTGCCCGCCCCAGTTGGCCGCCGTGAAAAGCGGGATCTCGACCTTTGAAAGATCGGGACTGCGCTCGGCGTAGTAGTCGTCCCACAGCTCTCGCGAGAGAAAGGCCTTCCACATGTCCTCGCGGTTTTCGACCAATTGTTGCTCGGTCAAGGTCTCGGGGCCGCAGACCAGCTCGCCGGTATTCGGATTTTTCTTGCCGCGCTCGCCCTGCCCGTGCTGCACGGTCTTCACCTGCATGTCCTGCCAGTTCTTGCGGAAGCTGCAGATGATGCCGCCGTGGCGCGCGCTTTCGCGGTAGGCGTCGTTCCAGCCTTCCCAGACGCAGATCGCGGCGAGATGGGGCGGCTTCGCCGCCGCGGCGCGCCATTGGTTGCTCGCGTAGTACGAGATCCCGTTCATGCCCACCTTGCCGCTGCACCAGGGCTGCGCGGCGGCCCACTCGATGCACTGGTAGATGTCGCGCGTCTCGCGGGCGTTGTTGTGGCAAAGGTAGCCCGGCGAGCGCCCGGCGCCGCGCGAGTCGACCCGGATCACGGCATAGCCGTCGGGCACCCACTTCTCGGGATCGACCACCTCCCAGCTCTGGTAGCGGTTCGAAGAGCCGGCCAGCGCGTCGGGATTCTCGCGCGCCATGATTTCCCATGCCGTCTTGTACCCGTCCTGGAAGGCGAGGCCCTTGCCGTAGGGGCCGTAGCTCAGGATGGCGGGGAAGCGGCCTTCGCCGTCCGGGCGGAAAACGTCGGCGCGCAGCACCAGGCCGTCGTCCATCCGGATCGGGACGTCCCATTCGATCTTCATACCGGAATTCTAATTCGGGCCAAAGCGCGGGCTTCCCCTATTCCGCAGAAGCGGGCCCCACAACCCGAGAACCGACAATCAGGGACAGACCACGTTTTCTACACGCAACGGAGCGATCGCAGTCGGGTCGGAAGAAAACGTGGTCTGTCCCTGATTTCTATGTGCGCAGGAGCTCGATCAGCGTCGGGCCGTATCGCTCGAGCTTGCGCACGCCGATGCCGGGGATGGCCGACAGGGCATCGAGGTCGCGCGGCCGCGCCGCGGCGATCGCGGCGAGCGTCGCATCGTGGAACACGACGTAGGGCGGCACCGACTGGCTGCGCGCCTGCGCGGTGCGCCACGCCTTGAGTCTCTCGAATACCGCCGGATTAGCAGCGGGATTGGCAGCGGAGCCGAGGCGAGCCTTGGCCGGCCTGGACCTGGACTTGCGCTCGGCAGCGCGGCGCATCTCCACGCGCTGCTCGCCTTTCAGCACCGCGCGGCTCGCTTCGGTGAGCCGCAGCGCGCCGTGGGAGTCGTGGTCGGGACGCGCATAGCCGAGCGCCACGAGCTGGCGGAACACGCTGCGCCAGGTCGGCTCGTCCAGATCCGCGCCGATCCCGAAGACGCTGAGCTCGCCGTGATTCCACTGCGCGACCCGGTCCGTGGCCTTGCCGCGCAGCACATCGATGAGGTGCACGGCGCCGAAGCGCTGGCCGGTGCGGTAGATGCACGAGAGCGCCTTGCGCGCGGCTTCGGTCGCATCCCAGGTCTGCGGCGGATCGAGGCAGGTATCGCAGTTCCCGCAGGGCGCGCCTTCCTCGCCAAAGTAATGCAGCAGCCGCACGCGCCGGCAGCCGGCGCTCTCGCAGAAGCCGAGCAGCGCATCGAGCTTGGCGAACGACACGCGCCGGAACTCCTCGCTGCCCTCCGACTGCTCGAGCATGCGCCGCAGGTTGACCAGGTCGCCCAGGCCGTAGGTCATCCACGCATCCGCCGGCTCGCCGTCGCGCCCGGCGCGGCCGGTCTCCTGGTAATACGCTTCGATGCTCTTCGGCAGATCGAGATGCGCGACGAAGCGCACGTCGGGCTTGTCGATGCCCATGCCGAAGGCGATCGTAGCGACGATGACCTGGCCCTCCTCGCGCTGGAAGCGCTCCTGGTGGCCGGCGCGCGCCGCCGGATCCATCCCCGCGTGGTAGGGCAGCGCCGCGATTCCCTGGCTAGCGAGCCAGGCGGCAGTCTCGTCGACCTTCTTGCGCGACAGACAGTAAACGATGCCGGCTTCCCCGGGATGCTGCTCGCGGATGAAGCGCAGCGCCTGCGCGCGCGCATCGAGCTTCTCGACCACCGTGTAGCGGATGTTGGGCCGGTCGAAGCTGGAGATGAAAAGGCGCGCCTCCTCCAGCGCCAGCCGGTGCACGATCTCGGCGCGGGTATGCGGATCCGCGGTGGCGGTCAGCGCGATGCGCGGCACGCGCGGAAAGCGCTCGTGCAGCACCGAAAGCTGCAGGTATTCCGGCCGGAAGTCGTGGCCCCATTGCGACACGCAGTGCGCCTCGTCGATCGCGAAGAGCGCGAGCTTCGATCGGGCGGCGAGCTCGAGCATGCGCGGCATCATGAGCCGCTCGGGCGCGACGTACAGCAAATCCAGGGTTCCCGCCTCGAAATTTCTTTCAACCAGATGGGCTTGGCGCGCCTCCAGCGTCGAATTCAGAAACGCCGCGCGCACGCCGAGCTGCCGCAGCGCCGCCACCTGGTCCTGCATCAGCGCGATGAGCGGCGACACCACGATCGCGGTGCCCTCGCGCAGCAGCGCCGGAAGCTGGTAGCACAGCGACTTGCCCCCGCCCGTGGGCATCAGCACCAGCGCGTCGCCGCCCGCGGCGACGTGGCGCACGATCTCCTCCTGCGCCCCGCGAAAGCCCGCGTGGCCGAAGACGGTTTTCAGGAGTTCTAGGGCCTGGCCCGTCAACGCTGGAGCCGATCCCGCATTTCACCCAGCTGCGCCGAGAGCGAGTTCTCGATTTCGGTGAGCCGGGTCTCGAGATGGGCGCGCAGCTCGGTAAAGCGCGACGCCTCGGCCTGGTCGGCGAGCTCGCGGCTCGCCTGCAGCTCCTTCTCGCGGCGGCGCCACTCGAGGATCACGGTGGTCTGCAGGTAGACCACATAGAGCAGAAAGAGCGCCGTGAGGACGACCAGCAGAGCGAGCATGATGACGCCGAGCGGCGCCTGGACCTGGGCCACGCCGAAGGAGAGCGTGGTGGGCGCGACGAAGGCGCTCCAGTTCAGCGCGGCGAAGATCGCGACCAGCGCAAGGACGACGAGCAGGACGACTGTGCGAAGGGGCATGCGCGCACCATAATTACCACAGCTGCCCCAACCCATGGAGAAAATGAAATGAAACCTGCGCTCGCCGCCCTTGCCCTTTTTGCCCTCGCCTCAGCCGCCGCCGCCCAGAGCGGCAACAACCTCGAGATCATTCACCATCCGAACTACGACAAGAGCGTGTTCATGCCGTTCTCGCCCGCGATCAAGGTGAAGAGCGGCAAGATTCTATGGCTCGCCGGCGGCACGGCGCTGCCGGTCTACCACGACCACCCGCACAAGCGCGAGCAGGTGCTGCAGTACCTGAGCAACGATCTGGAAGCACAGGTGCGGCGGACCATGGACGGCATCATGGAGACGCTCAAGGCCGCCAACGCCTCGCCGAAGGACGTGGTCCACGTCTTCATCTTCCGCACCCGGCCTCGCACCGGCGACATCGGCCGCTCGAGCGCGGTGGTCAATTCCTACTTCGCGCCGTTCAACCACAAGCCGACCACCACCAACATGGCCGTGCTCGAGCTGGGCGAGCCCGAGCAGCTGGTCGAGATCCAGGTGGTCGCGGTGGTCGACAACTGACCGCAGAAGCGTCGCGGCACCGGCCGCGCTACTCGCCGTCCCAGTAGCCGACCTGCGAGTCCGAGCGGTTGACGTAGCGGAGCGAGTCGGAGAGCACCCCGATCTTCCCCGAGTCGGGGTACTCGCACACCTCGGGCCCCTGCATCGTGCTCACGGCGAGGTATTTCAGCTCGCCCGTGCCGGTGTTGACGATCTGGTGCGCGAGCTCCGGCCCGCCCGGCGGGCAGGCGATGAAGTCGCCGGCGCGGATCGGGAAAGTCTCCGTGCCGATGCGCACCTCGCCGCGCCCCTCGAGGATGTAGAACATCTCCTCGTTCAGCCGGTGGTTGTGGAACGGGTAGGCGCGCCTGCCCGGCGGCACGGCGGTCACGTTGTAGCCGAGCTTCCTCGCGCCGATCTGCGCGCTGATCCGGCCGACCCGCGCTTCGAAGCGCTGCGCGGCCGCGCCGGTGGGAGCGAACTGCGCCGGACGCGGCTGCAGCTCGACGTCGGCGACGTTAATGATGTGTTTTGTCATTCCTTCAATCCGGCTTCGGTGCGGCGTCTCTGAGAAAAACCGTCAGGTCGGTGGTCGGCGGGCGTGCCGGGACGTCGTAGATCATCTGCGCGACGAAGCCGCGGTGGTAGCTCGTGTGGTTCACGAGGTGCTGCAGGATCTCGCCGCGGGTCATGGCGCCCTCGCCGCCGCCGACGAAGGTGAAGCTCACGGTCTGGTTCAAACGGGTGTCGTCCATCCCGTCATAGGCGGCGACATACCAATGATCGAGGTCCTGCTGAGCGCGCCACAGCTCGGCGAGCGGCGGATGCTCGGGAGTGTTGCGCGCGGTGTAGCCGTGGCCGCGGCCTTCCAGGTGCGCCTGGAAGATGCGGTCGATGACGAAGTTGTGGTTCAGCGTGTGCACCATGTTCCTGAACACGCTGCGCCGCGGCTTTACCGCTTCGCCTTCGGGGAGCGCCGCTACCGCGGCGAAGATGAGCTCGTTCGCCCACGCGTTGTAGCGCGTGAGCGTCCGGGCGTCACTTCTCTGCATTCAGAAACCCGCTTTAGAAGCCTATGGTCAGGCCGATGTTCAGCACCGGATAGTACTTCGCGTTCTTCAGCTTGTCTTCGAGCTGCGCCTGCTGCGACGCGACCTGGCTCTGGAGCGAGCTGCACTGCCCCGCCGAGAGCGAGCCGCAGTTCGCGGTGAGCGTGGCCTTCGGCGAGCCCTGGAACATGATGCCGAGGTCGGCGTAGAAATTGACGCCTGCCCCGGAGACGTTCCCGTAGCCGATGCCGAGATACGGCGCGGAGCTGGTCCCCGGCTTCACCGTTCCGCTGATGCTGCCGCCGTTGACCTGATCGGTCTGTACGTCGAACTTGTTCTGGTTGAAGATGAAGCCGCCGGTGATGCGGAACGGCCCGAGCGGGCTGAAGTCGAGGAAGGTGTTGAGGTTCGAGAGCTTCAGCTTGCCGTGGTAGGTGATGTCGGTGCTGACGTCGTGGTCCACGCTGCCCCCGGAGTACCCGAGCCGGGCGCTCAGCGTCGGGGCAAGGCTCCACGCTACGTCGGCGCCGAGGCCGGTGGTACCGATGCGCGCCCCGATTCCGGCCGCTTGCGCCGAACCCGCGGCGGCGAGGGCAAGTCCCATTATTGCGAATTTGACTTTTGTCATGGGGACTCCACTAGGTTGGAATACCGCACTGTACCGACCGGCGCAGGGGGCTTCCATGGCTCAGTTGGCATTTCGCAACGAAAACGGTTCTAGGCCCTACAAAATGAAGCTCACCGCGCCGAGCGACGCCAACTCCATCGCGTCGAGGATCGCCTCGCGGCCGGCGATTCTGAGGCTGGCCCCTTCTCTGCGCAGGACATAGCGATAACGGCCGACATACTGGCGCGCGTCCTCGTTGCTGCGATAGCGATAGACGACGAAATTCGCCTCCACGCGCAGCGGCTGCTTTTCCACGATCCTCACATTGGTAATCAACCGACGGGTACGTGACGGCGGAAACTCGGCGTGCGCGTTGCGGTCTTTCAGGCGCGCAACGCGCGAGCGGATGCGTGCGATGTCGTCGGCGATGGTGAAGAGCGTGCCGCCCGGTTCGGACTCGGGCCGGTCGTTCGACGGCACGCGGTAATACGCGTCGGCGGTGAGCAGCGCGAGCCACTCGTCGAGCTGCCATGCATCGAGCAGGGCGGCCTCCTCGTAGAGAAAGTCCTCGACTTCTGTGCGCGCAATGGCATCCATTCTGTGGTCAGAATACCGCAACCGTCGCTGTCCGCCGACGGTTTCCCCGCGCCGCTCCTTGATCGAAATCAGCTTCGCGGCGCCCGGCGGTGCAAAGATCACCCGATGAGCGACATCATGCACGCGATCACGGGCGGACGCGAACCGGGACTTGCCGAGCTGCGCGCGCTCGTGGAGCTCGCGCCCGAGGGCATTTTCGTCTCCGATCTGGACGGGCGCTATACGTTCGTCAACGAAGCCGGGTGCCGGCTTCTCGGCTACGCGCCGCACGAAAGGCACGAACTCGTCGGCAGGACGATCGTAAGCCTGCTCCCCGCCGAGGACGTCGAGCGCCTGCGCGCGTCGAAGGCGCAGCTGCTGCGCGGCACGCGCGATGTCGCCGAGTGGAAGCTGCGGCGCAAGGACGGCAGCTTCTTGCCGGTGGAAGTAAGCGCGAATATCCTGCCCGACGGCCAGTGGCTTGGCTTCGTGCGCGACATCTCGGAACGCAAGGCGCACGAAGCGGAGCGCGACGCGCTGCTCAAGCAGACCGAATCCGACCGGCAGCGGCTGCAGACGGTGCTGGACACGCTGCCGCTCGGCGTGCTGCTCTTCCGGCCGGGCGGCGAGCTTTCGTTCAATTCCAAGGCCGAGGCGCTGCTCGGCACCAAGCTCTCGGCCTCGGGCGGAAGCGCGCAGTATGCGGCGCGCGTGTTCTATCCGGACGGCGTGCCGGTACCCGCCGAGAAGCTCCTCTCCGCTCGTGCCCTCAGCCATGGAGAGACGGTCGTCGGCGATGAGTATCTGATCCAGCACGCCGACGGCACGCGGCTGCCCGTCATGAGCAGCGCGGCGCCCATCCGCGATGCCAAGGGCCGCATCGCGGGCAGCGTGTGCCTGCTCCAGGACATCAGCGAGCGCAGACGGGGTGAAGAGCGCATCCGCGAAAAGCAGCGCCTGCTGCAGGCGATCTTCGACATCCTCCCGGTGGGCGTCTGGGTGGCCGACAAGACCGGCCGCATCGTGAGCAACAACCCGGCCGGCGAGCGCATCTGGAAGGGCGCCCGCTACGTCGGCGTGCCGCAATTCGGCGAGTACAGGGGGCTGGTGGCTCGACACTGGCAAGCGCATCGAGGCCGAGGAATGGGCGCTCGCCCGCGCGCTCACGAAGGAGGAGACGTCCACGGGCGAGCTGGTACGCATCCAGTGCTTCGACGGCTCCTTCAAGACCATCATCAACTCGGCGGCGCCGCTGCGCGACGAGAAAGGCGCGATCGCCGGCGCGATCGTGGTGAACGAGGACATCACGGCGCTGCACGAGGCGCAGGAGAACCAGCGCGCGAGCGAGCAGATGCTGCGCACCGTCATCGACCTGCTGCCCGTGGGCCTGTGGATCGCCGACCGCGAAGGAAAGATCACCCTCACCAATCCCGCAGGCCAGCACATCTGGCAAGGCACGCGCCACGTGGGGCCCGAGCAGTACGGGCAATACACGGCCTGGTGGGTCGAGACGGGCAAGCCGGTCGCGCCCGAGGAATGGGGCCTCTCGCGCGCGGTGCGCAAGGGCGAGACCTCGCGCGGCGAACTGCTGCGCATCCGCTGCTTCGACGGCTCGTCCAAGATCGTGATCAACTTTGCCGCGCCCATACGCTCCGACGCAGGCGAGATCGTCGGGGCCGTCGCCCTCAACGAGGACATCACCTCGCTGCAGCAGACGCAGGAGCAATTGCGCGCGGCGGTTCGCGACCGCGAGGAAATCCTGGCGACGGTCACCCACGACCTACGCAATCCGCTGAGCGGGCTCATGATGGGCGCGGCCGCCGCGGAGCTGCAGGCGCGTGCGATCCCGGGCGGCGAAACAGTGTGCTCGCTCGCCGCCACGCTGGTGGATATCTCGCGCCGCATGTCGGGCATGGTGGACGATCTGCTCGCGGTCGCGGTGGCGAGCACCGGCGGGGGCTCGATGCTGCGCCCCGCGCCGGTGGCGGCGTCGGCCGTGCTCGCGCGGGCTTCCGACGCGGCGCGCCCGCTGCTCGCAAAGGAAGGGCTGGAGCTCAAGCTCGACGTCAAGGGCGAGCTGCCGCGGATCAACGTCGACGCTGACCGGATCCTGCGCGTGCTCGCCAACCTGCTCGACAACGCGCTCAAGTTCACCTCGCCGCCGGGGTGCATTACGCTCAGCGGGGAAAGGACCATCGGCGGGGTGCGCTTCAGCGTGGCGAACAGCGGCCCTGCGCTGCCGGAGAAGCAGCTCAAAGCGATGTTCCAGCCTTTCTGGCAGGCCGGCCGCGACCGGCGCGGCGCGGGGCTCGGCCTCGCGATCTGCCGCTCGATCGTCGAGGCCCACGGCGGCAGCATCTGGGCCGAGCCGGCCGAGGGGCAGCGGGTGCGCGTGTGCTTGGTGCTGCCGCGCCAGCCCGCCGTCACTTGATAGGCTCAGTGCATCAGCTTGTCCCACTGGATCCAGAAGGCCCGCAGGTGGAGCTCGTCGGTGTTGAGCTGCTCGCCCTCCTTCGCCATGCCGCGGCTCATCGGCGACCACGGCACCTCGCGGTAGGCGGCGAGGCCCTGCTGCACCGACTCGAGCGCGGCGATGTCGTCGGGCGTGGCGAAGCCGCCGGGCCCGTAGAAGGTGAGGAAGCTGTCGAGCCGCACCGCGCGCGCGGTGGCGCTCTCCTCCTTCGGCCCCAGCGCCCAGGCGGTCACGCGCATCCGGTCGGCCGCGAGCGGCTGGAAGGTCCGGATCGTCACCGAAGAGCCGTCGGCGATGACGAGGTTCGGGAACACGATCAGGTTGCGGTTGGTGTCGGCGACTCGCGCCGCGCGCGCTTCACCGAGGCGCGCGACGAGCTCGGCGCGGATCTTTTCCAGCTCGGGCTTCGCCGCCTCGCCGTAGATCGGGATCCAGCGCGCCACCGGCCGGCCGCGGAAGTTGACGTTGTCGGTCGTGGCGTGCCCGTTGCCGAGATCCTTGCCCACGCCGTGCGCCGGCAGCATGTGCCCCTTCTCGGGGCGCTTCATCTCGACGCCCGAGTTCTTGAGGTAGTCGAGCCAGGTGGAATGGGTGCTGAGGAGGTGGTAGTCGTCGAAGCTGTTCTCGACCAGCAGCTTCCAGTTCGCGCGGATGTCGTATTCCTGCGTCCCCTGGATGACCTGCATCTCGCCCGAGGGCGACTGGTCGATCACGAGGTCGATGTACTCCTTTGCGTTTCCGAGGTATTCGTCGAGCGAGACCGCAGCGGGGTCGAAGCTCAGGAACACGAAGCCGCGGTACGCCTCCACCCGCGGCGGCGCCTTCAGCGAGAAGGCGGCCTTGTCGAAGCTCGGCGGGTAGGCCGACTGCCCCGGCACCGCGTAGAGGGCGCCGTCGCGGTCGTAGGTCCAGCCGTGGTAGAAGCAGGTATAGCGCTCGGCGTTTCCCTCACGGGCGCGGCACACGAGCGAGCCGCGATGCCGGCAGGTATTCAGGAACACGCGGACCTGGTTCTCGCCATTGCGGCAGAAGATCAGCGGCCGGCCCGCGACCAGCCGGGTCTTGAAATCGCCGGGCGCGGCGAGCTCGGACTCGTGCCCGACGTAGATCCAGCAGCGGTCGAAAATGCGCCGCTGCTCGAGCTCGTGGATCGCGGGGTCCACCAGCGCCGCGCGGTTCACCTCGAAGCGAAATGCCTGCGGCTCGTTGACGACCAGGCGCATGGAGCGGGTCATTATAATGACCGTGCCATGAGAGCTTTTCTGATTACCCTCGCCGCGTTTTGCATCTGGCTTTCCGCCTTTGCCCAGGATTTTCCCAGCCGTCCCGTTCATATCGTAGTGCCGTACACCCCGGGAACCGGCGCCGACATCCTCGCGCGCCTCCTGGGCCCGAAGCTCGGCGAGCGCTGGAAGGTCGGCGTGGTGCCCGAGAACAAGCCCGGCGCCACCGGCAACATCGGCGCCGAGTTCGTCGCCAAGGCGCCCGCCGACGGCTACACCCTGCTCTTCGTCGCGACCTCGTTCAGCACCACGCCCGCGCTGCAGAAGAACCTGCCCTACGACCCGGTGAAGAGCTTCGAGCCGGTCGCGCTGATCGCCACGAGCGGGCTCGTCGTGGTGGTGAACCCCCAGGTACCGGCGCGCTCGATGAAGGAGCTGATCGAGCTCGCGAAGCGCCAGCCGGGCAAGATGCACTATTCCTCGCCGGGCAACGGCGGGCCGCAGCACCTCGCGATGGAGCTCGTCAAGCTCGAGACCGGCATGAACATCGTGCACGTGCCGTACAAGGCGGCGGCCGGCGCGCTCACCGACGTCGTCGGCGGGCACGTCGACGCGACGGTGGCCGCGGTGCAGACCGCGCATCCGCACGTGCAGTCCGGGAAGCTGCGCGCGCTCGCCGTGATGAGCGCCGAGCGCTCGCCCGCGTACCCCGACGTGCCGACGATGAAGGAGCAGGGGCTCTCGGACCTCGAGGTCGAGACCTGGTACGGCGCGTTCGCCCCGGCGGGCACGCCTGCCGCCGTCCTGCAAAAGCTCAACAGCGACGTGAATACGGTGCTGCGCGAGGCGCAGGTGCGGGAAGTGATCGAGAAGCAGGGCATGACGCCGGTGGGCGGGACGCCGCAGCGGCTGGCGGATCTCGTGAAGAAGGAGCTGCCGCGTTGGAGCCGCGTCGTCAGCGCGGCAGGAATCAAGGCGGATTAAATGCAAGAACTGGAAGACCTGGTCGCCGCGTACCGGATCCTTGCCGCGCACGGCGTGATCGACGCCTACGGCCACGTCAGCCTGCGCTCGCCGCGCAACCCGGAACGCTATTTTCTCGCCCGGTCGGTGGCGCCCGAACTGGTCGAAGAGGGTGACCTCATCGAGTACGACCTCGACAGCCGACCGATGAACGCGGGCGCGCGCGAATCGGTGCTCGAGCGCTTCATCCACGGCGAGATCTACCGCGCCCGGCCCGAGGTGATGTGCGTGGTGCACAACCACTCGCCCTCGGTGATCCCCTTCAGCGTCACCGGCGTGCCGATGCGCGCGCTCTATCACATGGCCGCGTTCATCGGCGAAGGCCTGCCGAATTTCGAGATCCGCGACGTGCGCAAAGGCACCGATCTCCTCGTCAAGGATGCGGCCCTCGGAAGAGCGCTCGCCGCGACCCTGGCGAAAAAGCCCGCCGCCCTGATGCGCGGCCACGGCTCGGTGGTGGTCGGCGAGAACCTGCCGCGCGCGGTCGGACGCAGCGTGTATCTCGAGCAAAGCGCGCGCATGCAGATGCAGGCGCTCGCGCTCGCCGGCGCGAGCGGCAGCATCACCTATTTCGACGATGCCGAAGTCCAGGCATCGATTGCGCGCCAGGACTACTACCGCGCCTGGCCCCTCTGGCGCGCCAAGGCCCTTGAACGCCCGTAATTAGGGACAGTCCCTATTTTCTTCCTTATTGATGTCTGAAGACCTTTGCCTGCTGAGTGCGAGTGCACTGCTCGAGGGCTACCGCACCCAGACCCTCTCGCCGGTGGAGGTCGCCAAGGCGATCCTCGCCCGGATCGAGGCGCTCAATCCGCGGCTGAATGCCTTCAACCTGGTCTCGGACCTGGCGCTCGACGAAGCGAAGGCCTCCGAGGCGCGCTGGTCAAGCGGGCAGCCGAAGGGGCTGCTCGACGGCGTGCCGGTGTCGATCAAGGACATCATCCTGACCCGCGGCTGGCCGACGCTGCGCGGCTCGAAGACGGTGAACCCGAAGGGCCCGTGGAACGAGGATGCGCCCGCGACCGCGCGGCTGCGCGAGCACGGCGCGGTGCTCATCGGCAAGACCACCACGCCCGAGTTCGGCTGGAAAGGCGTCACCGACAGCCCGCTCACCGGCATCACGCGCAATCCGTGGAATCCGGACAAGACGCCCGGCGGCTCCTCGGGCGGCGCCGCGGTCGCGGTGGCCTGCGGCATGGGGCCGCTCGCGGTCGGCACCGACGGCGGCGGCTCGATCCGGATTCCGTCGAGTTTCACCGGGCTCTTCGGCATCAAGCCCTCGTTCGGACGCGTGCCCGCGTGGCCGCTCTCGCCCTTCGGCACGGTGGCGCACGTCGGTCCGATGAGCCGCAACGTCACCGACGCCGCGCTCATGCTGAGCGTGATGTCGCTGCCCGACGCGCGCGACTGGCACGCGCTCCCGTTTGAGCCGCGCGACTACCGCGCCGGCCTCGAGGGCGGCATACGCGACCTGCGCATCGCGTACTCGTCGAACCTGGGCTACGCCGAGGTCGATCCCGAGGTCGCCGGCATCGTGCGCAGCTCGATCGGCGTCTTCACCGACCTCGGCGCCCGGGTGGACGAGCGCCATCCGGGATTCGAGAATGCGGGCCCGATCTTCCAGACGCACTGGTTCTCGGGCGCCGCGGCGCTGATCCGCAACGTGGCGGACAGGAAGCTGGTCGACCCGGGCCTGCTCGAAGTCGCCGAGCAGGGCGCGAAGATCTCCGCCGCCGAGCTCATGGAAGCGCAGATGAAGCGCGGCGCGCTCGGCACGTACATGAATCTCTTCCACCGCGACTACGACCTCCTCGTCACCCCCACGCTCGCGGTCGCCGCCTTCGACGTCGGCCAGGAGACGCCGGTCAAGGGGCGCTGGACCGACTGGACGCCCTTCACCTACCCGTTCAACCTCACCGGGCAGCCCGCGGCGTCCATTCCGTGCGGCTTCACCAAGGCCGGCCTCCCTGTCGGCCTGCAGATCGTCGGGCCGCGCTTCGCCGACGCGCTCGTCCTGCGCGCCGCGCGCGCGTTCGAGAGCGTGCGCCCGGTCAAGCTGCCCGACCTTGCAAGTCTGTCAGCTTAGTAATAGCGTTCGGTCTGCAGCAGAGGAGGAGAAAAAACAATAGCCATGCCAAACGACGCTGAGGCAAGCGCGCGGATCGCGGCTGCCGGGCAACGCTTCGTGAGCCTCTTCGCGCTCAACGACGCCGCGAAGATCGCCGCCTGCTACACCGACGATGCCGAGATCCTCGCCACGAACCGCAGCCCGATTCGCGGCCGCGCCGCGATCGAGTCGGTGTTCAAGTTCACCAACCGCCCCGGACACACGCTCGAGTTCCAGACCGAAGAGCTCGACGTCCAGGGCGCGACGGCGATCGAGATCGGCGCCTACGTGCGCAGGCAGCGGGACGGCTCGACGTTCAATCGCGGCCGCTACATCGTGATCTGGAAGTACGTCGGCGGCGAGTGGAAGATCCACCGCGACATGTTCGCGAGCCAGCCGGGCGTCGGGCTGGGAAGACCGACGTGAGCTGGGTCGCGACCCACATCCGCTGGATCATGCTGCCGGCCGGGGCACTGACCTGCACGATGATCTATGCCGCGATCGCGCCGCAGGCCGCGCTGCGCGCGACTTTCGGCGAGGCGCTCCAAGGACCCGTGGCGGAGATCGTGGTGCGCAACTGGGGCGTGCTGATTACCCTGATCGGCGCGATGCTGATTTACGGGGCGTACCACGCGCCGGTCCGCCCGCTGGTCATTGCGGTCGCGGGGGCGAGCAAGGTCGTCTTCATCGGCCTGGTGCTCGCGCACGGCGGACGCTTCCTCGGCACCGCGGGCATCGCGATCGCGATCGACGCCGTGCTGGTGATGCTCTTCGTCGCCTATCTGGCCGGCTTGCGCCGCCGTGGGGTTCCCGCATGAAGATCGACGGCGGCTGCCACTGCGGCTTCATCACCTTCGAGGCCGAGATCGATCCCGCGGATGTCGGCGTGTGCCACTGCACCGACTGCCAGAGCCTCAGCGGCACTGCGTTCACCACGTACGTGTTCGCGCCGCGCGCCGGCTTCCGGCTGCTTTCCGGCACGCCGAAGATCTATTACAAGACCGGCTCGAGCGGCGCGAAGCGCGCGCAGGCGTTCTGCCCGGAGTGCGGCTCGCGCATCTACGCCTCGGCCGCGGTCGCCGAGCCGGAGCGCTACAACCTGCGCCTGGGCACGATCCGCCAGCGGCACGAGCTGCGGCCGCAGGTGCAGATCTGGTGCCGGTCGGCGCTCGGCTGGGTGATGGATCTAGGGTCGGTGAAGCAGATCCCGCGGCAACCCTAGGCTCCTGCCCGGACCGGGCGGGAGCCGAAAATGAGCGTGGCGGCGCGGCCGATGAGCCGAACGAGGTCGTTTGCGCCCGTCACGGCGGCAGCGTGGGATGTCGACACGGCGCGCACCCATTCGCGTGAAAGCCAGGCGTTGAATTCCTCGACAGCCTGAGCTGTCTTGGTGACCGCTTTCTGCGAACGCACCCTCACGATGAGCACCGTCCCGTCGTAGCGCTGCGCAAGCTCGCCGGGAAAGAAGCGCTCGATGCCGCCCGAATCGGGCCCGAGGAATCTCTGGAACGCGGCCGGCACGTTGCGATAGGGACAGACCGGGTACCTGATCTCCTCGTACATGGCGCTACCGTAGCGCCGGAGGTATTAATTCACCGTCACGCTGCTCCGCCCGCGCGTGGTCCGAACCGCCAAGTCACCTGCACACGACAGCTTACTTCTGCGGCTTCTCGTCCGGAGGCGCGTAGTTGGAGGGGACTTCGCCGGTCAGCGCGTCGAGGAACGACACGAGGTCGGCGACGATGCGCTCGTCGAGCGTGCGTCCGAGCTGCACGCTCGCCATCACGCGAACCGCGCGCTCCAGCGTCTCGACCGAGCCGTCGTGGAAATAAGGCGCCGTCCTCGCGATGTTGCGCAGCATCGGCACGCGAAACACGTAGCGGTCTGCCTCCTTCTTGGTGGCCGCATAGCGGCCCGGGTCGACCTTCTTCGAGCCGGTCTCGGCCCAGTAGTCCTTCACCACGCCGAACTTGCTCAGCATCGCGCCCCCGAGGTGCGGGCCGTTGTGGCAGCCGGCGCATCCGATCGAGAGGAACTGGCGCAGGCCCGCCTTCTGGCCCTCAGTCAGCGCGCCGTCGTCGCCGGCGAGGAAGCGGTCGAACGCCGCCGGCGTGACGAGCGTCGCCTCGTAGGCGTCGACCGCGAGCCCGTAGTTGTGCGTCGACAACGGCTCGCCATCCTGTGGGAACGCGGCCCGGAACTGCGCCGCGTAGCCGAGCTCGCGCAGCCTGGCGAGCGCCGCCTCGCGCTTGGGAAAGCCGAGCGAGCCGGTGAGCGAACCCTCCGCCTGGTCGGCGGCGTTCTTGCGGTCTGCCAGCCAGCGGATCATCGGCTGGCTCGCCGAATTGAACACGGTGGGCGAATGCCGCGAGGTGAGCTCGCCGCGCGCGTCGGGCGAAAAGCGGCGCCGGTCCGCGCCCCAGTCGCTCGCGGGATGGCAGCTCGCGCATGCGGTCTTGCCGTCGAGCGAGACCCGCGCGTCCCAGAAGAGCGCCCGCCCCAGCTCGACCTGCGCTGACGGCGCGGCGCGCTGCGCCTTGATCTCGCCCAAGACGCCGGCCGCCTGGCTGCGCAGCGCTTCGTCGGCGCTCGCTCCTGCCATGGCCAGCGCCGCGAGCACCGTCGCTGCGGCTATGCTCCGCTTCATGGTTTCCCCCTTCGCGCCCAATGCTACGCAGGATTCGTTTCAGTGGTGTATCAGCGTCGTTTCTGAAACGACAACGGCGCTGCTCGAGCCGGCGATCGGCGCCAGGAAGGCAGTTTTCGTCGCCGGGCACGGCGCGGGCAGCGACATGAACCATCGGAGCATGCTCAAGCTTTCAGAAGTCTTGCGCGACCGGGGCTTCGACGTGGTGCGGTTCAACTTCCTCTATCGCGAAAAAGGCGGCCGCGCCCCCGACCGCATGCCGAAGCTTCAAGCCTGCTTTTCCGCCGTCGTGGAACGCGCGCGGCGCGAGATTCCTGGAAAGAAACTCATCATCGGCGGCCGCTCGATGGGCGGAAGGGTCGCTTCGATGCTCGCCGCAGAGGGCTTCGCCTGCGACGGACTACTCCTCCTCGCCTATCCGCTGCACCCGGCCGGGAAACCCGAGCGCTTGCGCGATGCGCATCTCTCGAGCATCAAGGTGCCAGTGCTCTGCATCAACGGCACTCGCGACCTACTCTGCCAACAGGACAAGATGAGCAGGGCGATCGACGGTCTCGGCTGGCAGATGCACTGGCTCGAGGGAAAGGACCATTCCTTTCCCGTCACCGCCGAAGTCGGCGAGCTCGCAGAGCGCTGGCTGGCTACGCTCTAGGAAAAAGCCCACTCGTCGTCCCCCGCGAAGGCGGGGACCCAGTTACCGAAGCGCTGAACCGTCGTCCCCGCGAAGGCGGGGACCCAATTTTTGCCGTCAGCGCAAGCTCGCGCAGGCGCGTTACCGCCGAGTGAAGCAGGCGGTTGTCTACATCCTCGCGAGCAAACGCTACGGAACGCTGTACATCGGCGTGACGAGCAATCTCGCCGGGCGCGTCGAAGCGCATCGCAACGGCTGCGTCGACGGATTTACCAAGCAACACGGCGTTCATGCCCTTGTCTACTTCGAACTCCACGCGGACATGTACGAGGCGATTCAAAGGGAGAAGAGACTCAAGAAATGGAACCGCGCGTGGAAGATCAGGCTCATCGAGGAGATGAATCCCGAGTGGAGGGACCTTGCAGCGGGGGCTTTTTAGAAAGCGCTAAATGGTCGTCCCCGCCTGCGCGGCGACGACGGCCTTAAGTTATCCGTTGTTAATACGGAGCAGCTTCGCCGCCGTACCGCCGAGGATCGCGACGCGCTGCGCATCCGTCAGCTCAGGCGTCTTGAGGATATGGTCGACCGTGTTCTTGTCCCAGGGGAACGGAAAGTCGCTGCCCAGCACCAGCTGGGACGGGCCCACCTGCGCCGCGAGATGGCGCAGCGCCTCGGGCGTGAACACGAGCGCGTCGAAATAGAGCTGCTTCAGGTACTCGGTCGGCTTTTTCTTGAGCTGCACCGCGGCGCAGCGGTCCGGGAAGGTGAGGCAGATGTGGTCCGAGCGCGGCGCGTAGGAAGGCAGGTAGCCGCCGCCGTGGGCGCCACAGATCTTGAGGCCCGGAAAACGATCGAGCGTGCCCTCGAAGATGAGGTGCGAAAGCGCGAGCGTGGTCTCGAGCGGGTTGCCGATGGTGTTCTCCAGGCCGCCGTTGCCCTGGAGCCGGTTCTTGAGCTCGGCGGTGCCGATCGGATGGATGAACACGAGCACGCCGAGCTCCTCGGCTTTCTTCCAGAACGGATGGAACTTCGGGTCGGAGAGCTCCTGCCCTGCGACGCTGCCGCCGACGCCCGCGCCGCGCAGGCCGAGCTTCTTCACGGCGTGCTCGAGCTGCTGCGCGGCGAGATCGGGGTGCTGCAGCGCCACCGAGGCGAGCGCGACGAACCGGTCGGGCTGCTTCGCGACGATCTCGGCGAGCTTGTTGTTCTGCAGCTCGATCAGCTTGGTGGCGACGTCGCGGTCGGCCCCGTACCAGTAGGCGTTGATGGTGAGCGCCTCCATGTCGATGCCCTGCTCGTCCATCGCCTTGATGCGGTCCTGCATCGTGGTGGAAAGGAGCGGCGGCGCGAACTTCAGCCCCATCAGCGCCATCGCCTCGGGGAAGCCGACGTGCGCGTGCACGTCGATGGTCTTCACGCGCTTGCCGTTGACCACCACCTCGCGCCGGCGCGGCGCCTGAGCCTGCGCGGCCGGCGCGCCCGCGGCGCCCATCAGCGCGCATCCCGTGAAGAACATGAAATCCCTGCGTGACGTCATCGATCCTCCTCCTCGCCTCGATAGAGAAACATTGGCAAGATACAGCGATGGCGATGACATTGAAACCGATCCGGCGCGTGGTCACCGGAAACGACGCGCAGGGACGCTCGCGGGTGCTCTTCGACGGCCCGGCGCCGAACGTGAACCCCGGCGCCGTGGCTGCGAGCGCCGCCATGACCGACCTCTGGGTGTGGGAGCGCTGCCCCGCGCCGATCTCGGGCGAGCGCGACGACGGCAACCTGCCCTTCAATTTCGAGCCGCCGCACCAGGGCGGGCACCTGCGCATCGTGCAGTCGGCCGGAAAGCCGCCCGGCTACGACCCCGCAAACGACAAGACCGCCGTGCCCCTGCACGCGCCGCGCCAGCGCCCCGGCGGCACCTGGGACAAGGGCGGGCAGAACGCCTTCAGCTCGCCGGTGCATCAGTCCGAGACGGTCGACTACGGCATCGTGCTCGAGGGCGAGCGGGTCCTCCTCCTCGACGACGGCGAGCACGTGATGCGGCCCGGCGACGTGGTGGTGCAGCTCGGCAACTGGCACGGCTGGACCAACCCGCGCGAGGGGAGCCTGATGGCCTTCATCATGATGGGCGCCGAAGAGAAACCCGGATGAAGCCGGTGCGCCGCATCGTCACGATCGACGACGCCGACGGCCGCTCGCGCGCGATCGCCGATGGACCCGCGCCGGCGGTGCACACCGACCCGGCGCGCCCGGGCTACTCGTCCACGCTCATCTGGTACACCGATCGCACGCCCGCGAGAATCGACACGGCGCCGCTCCACGCGCCTTACCGCGAGAATCCGGCGCCGGGCGGCTCGGTCTGCCGCGTCGTCCGCTTTCCACCTGAAACTGCTTCATTCATGGAAAGGAAGAGGCAAACCCTTGATTTCTGCCTCGTGCTCGAAGGCGAGATCACGCTCGTGCTCGACCTCGACGAAGTGCACCTGAAAGCCGGTGACACCGTGGTGCAGCGCGGCGGGCGCCACGCGTGGCGCAACCGCTCCGGAAAGCCCTGCGTCGTCGCCATCTCGTCTCACGACGCACATGATTGAAATCGACCGCGCGGCGCCGGGCCTCGAGCGGCTGATCCCGCGCGACTCGCAGCTCGAGCGCCTGCACGAGGGCATGAGCTTCGGCGAAGGGCCGGTGTGGAACCGGCGCGACGGCAGCTTCTGGTGGGTCGACATCGTCGGCGACACGATCTACCGGCGCCCGCGCGGCGGCGGCGCCGAGGTGTTCATGCGGCCCTCGACGCACGCGAACGGCCTGACGTTCGACCGCCAGGGCCGCCTCCTCGTCGCCGGCTGGGCCTCACGCTCGGTGTGGCGGGTCGAGGCGAACGGCAGCGTCCAGACGCTCGCGTCGCAATTCGGCGGCAAGAAGATCAACAGCCCGAACGACATCGTCGTCCAGTCGAACGGCGCGATCTGGTTCACGGATTCGCCGGGCGCGCTGTACAACCCGGGGATGGAGGCCGACGACCTGCAGCAGTACCTCGACTTCCAGGGCGTGTTCCGGATCGGGCCGGAAGGCTCGCTCACCGCGCCGATCCGCGACACGGTGTATCCCAACGGCCTCGCCTTCACGCCGGACGAGAAGACGCTGTACGTGAACGACTCGCGGCTCGGCGAGATCCGCGCGTACGACGTCGAGGCGCCCGGCACCTGCGGAAGGATGCGGCTCTTCCACAAGCTCGAAGGCAGCGAGCCCGGCATCGCCGACGGCATGAAGGTCGACCGGGAGGGCAACGTCTACTGCACCGGACCCGCCGGCGTCCACGTCATCGGCCCGGACGGAAACCTCCTCGGCCGGCTCCTCGTTCCGGACCATTGCACGAACATGGCGTTCGGCGACGACGACTGGCGCTCGCTCTACATCACGACCTACCACGCGCTTTACCGCCTGCGCGTCGGCGTGGCCGGCGTGGAGGTCTGGTAATGCTCGCCGTCGTTCCCGCGCAGGCGGGAACCCCATGAGCGGCCTTCCGTCGTCCCCGCGCAGGCGGGGAACCATGTTTCGGCCGGCTGTAGCACTTCCGTGCTACATTTGCGCCTTGACGACGAAATCCAGCCATGTCCACCACTACGATTCGACTTCCGCAGGACCTCAAAGCCCGTGTCGCCGCGGCGGCCAAGCGGGCAGGTACAACCGCGCACGGCTTCATTCTCCAGGCGATCGCCGAAAAAGCCGATGAGCAGGAACGTCGCAGCGATTTCCACGACGTTGCCGATAAGCGGTATTCCCGCATCGCCGCCTCCGGCAAGACGATTCCCTGGCGCGAAATGCGGACTTATCTGGAGAAGCGCATCGCGGGCAAGAAGGCACGCCGGCCGGTGGCCAAGAAGCTGGCGCGCTGAGAATGTCGCGGGTCGAGCTGGCCCCGGAGGTCAGTGACGATTTCGACCGCATCCTGGACCACCTCGCTCAGCACGACGCCGAAAATGCTCCGGCGCGGATTCGCGAAATCATTCAGGCCTTCAACGTGCTGGAGACCCACCCCCTCATTGGCCGGCCGGCGCCGGGGGACAAGCACGAACTGGTCATCGGGCGCCGCTCGCGCGGCTACGTGGCCCTATACCGGTACGTACCCGAAATCGATACCGTCTTTGTCCTTGCAATACGAAGCCAGCGAGAAGCTGGCTACAAGCGGGGCTGAATGCGGTCTAAAAGACGCTTGCGTCTTATGCCGAGCGCTTCTCGATGGGCCTGACCGCGATCCGTAATCCGGTTGCGGCCAGGACTGCTTTCAGGCTTCGCAGCTCCGGATTGCCGGAGGTGGAGAGCATTTTGTACGTCGCCTCGCGGGTCAGCTTCGCTTTGCGGGCGACTTTGGCGATGCCGCCCTGCGCCTGAGCGACCTGGCGCAACGCGAGCATCAGGGCAGCCTGGTCGCCTTCCTCGATAACCGCCTCGAGGTAAGCGGCGGCCTCCGCAGGGTCCTTGAGCTGCTCGATCAGCCAAGGCGCGTAGGGGGCGCTAGGCGCGACCGCGCGGCTGCGCTTGCGCAGCGCGGGCTTTATAGTCCTCGAAGCACTCTTTGGCACGGTTGATATCCCTCTGCCGATGTCTGGTAGTAATAAAGCTCCATGGCGATTGTAATTTATAGATTACACACGGTCGACGGCCATGACGTGGCCGCCGCTGGCAAGGCCGCCCCGAATCTCAGCAAGAGCGCCGGTTTCCCGGCCTTTTAAAGGCTGCTTATCATATGGCCCCGGTTTGTGTGGAGGTCTGGTAACGATGGCGTGGCGCTTCGAGCGCGTCGCAGGCCCGTTCGAAGGACCGGCGGCCGGGCTGGCCTGGGACGGCGCGGGCATGCTCTTCAGCATCCTCTCGCAGGGCCCGCGCGCGGGCGAGGGCCGCATCCTGCGGTTCGACCCGAAGCTCGGCGAAACGAGCGTCTTTCGCCCGTTCACCAACCGCACGAGCGGCATCGCGTTCGGCCGCGACGGCGCGCTCTACGGCTGCCAGGAGCTCTCGCGCCGCATCGTGCGCTTCAACCCGGACGGGTCCGCCTCGCGCCTGGCGACGCTCGTGGATGGGCGCATGCACAACCTCCCGACCGGCCTCGCGCTCGATTCCCGCGGCCGCATCTGGTTCTGCGACTCGCGCAGCCCGTTGCGCCCCTCCGGGCCGCTCATCTGTCCGCAGAACGACTTGCAGTCGATATTGCTCCTTGAAAACGCACCCCGTCGTTCCCGCGAAGGCGGGAACCCAGTGGCTTTCGAGGAAGAAACGGGGTCCCCGCCTTCGCGGGGACAACTAGTTGCCTCTCCCAAGGTATGGAACTTAAGGCGCCTCGCCGCCGACCTCGACACCCCGCGCGCCATCGCTTTGTCACCCGACGAGCGCACACTCTACGTCGCCGATCGCCAGGGCCTTCACGCCTTCACCGTGCGCGACGACACGCTCGACGCTGGCCGGCGGATCTCCGACCGCCCCCTCTCCGGCTTGAACGTCCAGCCGGACGGCCGCATCCTCGCGTGCGCCGGCGCCTCGCTCCTCCTGCTCGAGGCCTCCGGCGCGGTCCGCGAAACCTGGCCCTTTCCGGGCGGAGAATCGGTGAACTGCGCTTTCGGCGGCCAGGATCTTTACGTCACGACTACGGCAGGCGAGCTCTGGAGAGGTCGGCCATGAGAATGATGTTTCTCCTACTCAGTTTTTTCTTCGGCTTCGCGCAGGCGCAAACCGACTACCCCACGAAGCCGATCCGCTTCATCGTCGGCCCGGGGCCGGATTCGCTCGCGAGGCTCTTCGGACAGAAGATGACCGAGGCCTGGGGCCAGCCGGTGATCGTGGACCAGCGCGGCGGAGGCGGCGGGACGATCTCGGCCGAAGCGGTGGCGAAGGCGGCGCCCGACGGCTACACCCTGCTCCTCATGACCGGCACGCACGCGATCAATCCCTCCGTCTACAAGACGAACTACGACATGATGCGGGACTTCGCGCCCGTGACGCTCCTCGGCTCGACGCCGTTCGTGCTCGCGGTGCACCCTTCAGTGCCGGTGAAGTCCGTCGCCGAGCTCATCAAGCTCGCCAAGGAAAAGCCCGGCGCGCTGAACTACGGCTCCGGCGGCAGCGGCACCCCGCCGCACCTCGCCACCGAGCTCTTCAAGCAGATGGCCGGCGTGCAGATGGTGCATGTGCCGTACAAGACCATTCCCGCGGCGATCACCGACCTCGTCGGCGGCCAGCTCCAGGTCATGTTCACCGTGGGCCCCGCCGGCCTGCCCCAGGTCAAGGCCGGACGCATCCGCGGCCTCGCCGTCTCCACCGCCAAGCGCTCGTCCTTCGCGCCCGAGCTTCCGACCGTCGCCGAATCCGGCCTCCCGGGCTTCAACGT
>JBIOYV010000080.1:0-6930 GCA_044870335.1 Burkholderiales bacterium
GGCCGCTCGGGCACAAAAGAAGAGGGCCCGTCCGCTAGACGGGCCCTCTTGGTTCAAGCGACGATCAAACTGCGACTACACTTTGTTTGGCCCTGCCGTGGACCAAACCCGCCTTCGGTCCGGTCTCTCGGTCTGGAGCTGCTAACAGCGTGCTGGCCACTCGTTTGTCGTGGGGTGTAGCTTGCGCTCTACGCGTGTAGACATCCACCTGACGCCATAGTCCGTCAGGACTATCCCCTCATCGTGGCGGGGCTCTCCCCTCAAGCCCGCGCTTGTTCCCTACGATGCCTTGGCGGACACCTGCGCCTGGCGGGTGCGGTCGAGCACCGTCATCGCAGTGGCCACCATGCCCGCCACGTCGGCCGCGTTCGAAGGCAGGATCAAGGTGTTGGAGCTCTTCGCGAGGTTGGCGAAGGCCTCGACGTATTGCTGCGCCACCTTGAGATTCGCCGCCTCGAGCCCGCCCTTGTCGCCGATGGCGTCGGCCACCGCGCGCACGCCGGCGGCGGTGGCCTCGGCGATCACGCGGATCGCCGTGGCGTCGCCCTGCGCCTTGTTGATCGCGGCCTGCTTTTCTCCTTCGGATCTGAGCACCGCCGCCTGCTTCTCGCCGTCGGCGACGTTGATCTCCTGCTGCCGCTCGCCCTCGGATTTCGCGATCAGCGCGCGCTTCTCGCGCTCCGCGGTGATCTGCTGCTGCATAGAGCGCAGGATCGCCTCCGGCGGCGTGAGACTCTTGATCTCGTAGCGCAGCACCTTGATGCCCCAGTTGCGCCCCGCCTCGTCGAGCGACGCCACGATCTGCCGGTTGATCTCGTCGCGCGACTCGAAGGTCTTGTCGAGCTCCATCTTGCCGATCTCGCTGCGCAGCGTTGTCTGGGCGAGCTGCGAGATGGCGGCGATGTAGTTCGACGACCCGTACGACGCAAGGCGCGGATCGGTTACCTGGTAGTACAGGATGCCGTCGACCCCGAGCTGCGTGTTGTCCTTCGTGATGCACACCTGCTCTGGAACGTCGAGCGGCACCTCCTTCAGCGAGTGCACATAGCCGACGCGGTCGAGGAATGGAATGATGAGGTTCAGCCCCGGCTCCAGGACGCCGTGGAACCGGCCCAAGCGCTCCACGACCCAGGCACTTTGCTGCGGCACGATCCTCACACCCTCGATCACGAACGCCACGATCACGCCGATGACCAGGACCCAGGGCCAGAACCGCGACAACTCGGGGACCATGGCCACGACTACCGCGAGGCCGATCGCAATCGCGAGCTTCCAGAACATGGTGGAGCCTCCTCCCCTCGTGTGAAGAATTTCGTGCCCCTCAGGCGGGGCGGTTCTTGCCGACTTTGAGCGTATTGCCATCGGCGGCTAGCACGTAGACCGTGGTTCCGGGTTCCAGCGCCTCGACCCCTTCGACGCGCGCGTCCCAGCTCGCGCCGCGATAGCGTACGCGCGCGAGCCGCGCACCTGCATCGATCCACGCCTCGAAGCTCGCCGGCATGCCGGAATCGAGCTGCGGCATCTGCTGCTTCCGGCTTTTCTCGCGGTAAACGTGGACCCCGTAGCAGCCGCCCGCGGCGACGAGGCACGCCACGACAACCTGCAGCGGGAAGTCGTAGCCGAGCCACGCGGCGCCCGCGGACCCGAACGCGGCAACGCCGAGCATCAATAGGTAGAACGTCCCCGTCAGCAGCTCGACGATGACCAGCGCGAGCCCAACGATCGCCCAGATGAGCGCCGGATCCATGCGGTCAATTATAGAATCCGCGCATGCCTCCAGAGCAAAGCTACGCCGTCGCGCGGGCGCTGCACGAAACTCGCGTGTGCGAAGGGTGGGGCCCGATCGGGCGCAAGATCGGCTTCACCAACCGCAGCATCTGGCCGCGCTACGGGGTCTACGAGCCGATTTGGGGAACGGTGTACGACCGCACCTTGATTGAATCCACGAACAATCGGGCCGCAGTGGTGCTGGAGGGTTTGTGTCAACCCCGAATCGAGCCCGAGATCTGCTTCAAGCTGCGCGGCACGCCCCGCTCCGCAAGCAACGCCGACCTGCTGGCGGCGATCGAATGGGTCGCTCATTCGGTGGAGATCGTGCAGTGCGACCGGCCGGGCTGGAAAACAAGCCTCGAGCACTCCATTTCGTTCAACGGCCTGCATGGCCGCTTGATCCTCGGCAGCCCGCTGCCGATCGACCGGTTGCCCGATCTGGAGGCCCGGCTGCCCCGGATGGAAATGATCCTGAGGAAAGGTGACGCGATCGTCGACCGCGGCCTCGGCGAGATCGTGCTCGGAAGTCCGCTCGCCGCGCTCGGCCACCTTGTGCGCCTGCTCTCGACGCAGCCGGAGGCGCCGCCGCTCGCGGCGGGCGAAATCGTCAGTACCGGCACTCTCACGGACGCGCACCCGGTCGCCCCGGGGGAAGCCTGGAGCACCGAGATCCAGGGCCTGCCGCTTTCCGGGATGAGACTCGCCTTCACATGAGGCCGCTCGACGGAATCACCGTCGTCGCGCTCGAGCAGGTCATCGCGGGTCCCTTTGCCACACGGCAACTCGCCGAGCTCGGGGCGCGCGTCATCAAGATCGAGCGACCCGGAGGCGGCGACGCCGCTCGCACCTACGACCGCACCGTGAAGGGGCTGTCGTCGCATTTCGTGTGGACCAACCGATCCAAGGAAAGTCTCGCGCTCGACCTGAAGCACGCGAGGGCGCAGGAAGTGCTGATGCGGCTGGTGGAGCGCGCCGACGTCTTCCTGCAGAACCTCGCGCCGGGCGCGGTCGAGCGGCTCGGCCTGGGCGCCGAAGCCCTCAGAAAGAAGCATCCGCGCCTCATCTGGTGCGGAATTTCCGGCTATGGGCCGGCCGGACCGTACGCGCGGAAGAAGGCCTACGACCTCCTCGTGCAGTGCGAGGCCGGGCTGCTCTCCGTCACCGGGAGCGCCGACGCGCCGGCAAAAGCCGGCATCCCGGTCGCCGACATCGCGGCGGGCATGTATGCCTTTTCCGCCGTGCTTGCCGCGTTGATCCGGAGAGGACGCACCGGGGAGGGCGCGACGCTCGAGATCACGATGTTCGAGGCGTTGGGCGAGTGGATGGGGTTCCCGGCCTACTTCACCGGCTACGGCGGCGAGCCGCCGCCGCGCTCGGGGGCCTATCACGCCACCATCGTGCCCTATGGCCCGTTCAAGGCCGGCGATGGCGGCACGGTGTTTCTCAGCGTCCAGAACGAGCGTGAATTTGGCCGCTTCTGCGAGCAGGTCCTGCAAAACGGCGCCTTGGCGCGCGATCCGAGGTTCGCCTCGTCCCCGGCGCGCCAGCAGAACCGCGACGCGCTGCATGCCGAGATCGAGCGCGCGTTCGGCGCCTTGAGCTCCGAGGATCTGGGGCGCAGGCTGGAGCAGGCGGACATCGCGAACGCCCGCCTGAACACCATGGAGGAGTTCTGGCGCCATCCGCAGCTTCGGGCGCGCGGCCGCTGGCGCGAGGTCGGTTCCCCTGCGGGCGACATTTCGATGCTGAAGCCGCCGTTCAATCTCGACGGCATGGAGCCGCGCATGGACCCGATCCCCGCGCTGGGCGAGCACACCGGGCGCGTGCTGCACGAATTGGGCTATTCGGAGCCCGAAATCGAGGCCCTGCGCCGCGACGGCGCGATCTAGCTATTTCTTGCCGGCGTCGATGCCGGCGGCTTTGGCAAGGTCGCGGTGCACTCTCGCGACGCGCTCGACCTCGCCCTTGGCGGGAAAGCGCTCGTAGAACCCCTCCTCGCGGAACTGCTTCGCCATGTCCGCCCAGGGGGCGAGGCGCTGCTCCCAGCGGGCGAGCCGCCCGGTTTCGGGATCGGCGTCTTCGCGAGCGAGGTCGGCGCAGACCCGGACCATCGCCTTGATGGTGACGGGCTTCGTGACCATGTAGCCTTCCTTGCCCCAGACCCCATCGCCGAAGACGCTGCGCGCCGCCTTGAAGAAATCCCGGATCACGGTGTAGTAGCGCGGCACTTCCTTGGAGCTGCCGCCCGCGAGCTGGATCGAGCGCCAGCGCCCGCGCACCCAGCGGTGCAGCTCGTTGAAAAGCTCCGCCTGCAGCACCCACTTGTCGCGCTGGCTGCGCCCGCCGAGGCGGTTGATGCGGTAGCGCAGCGGGCTGTCGCCCTCGCTGTAGAGCTTCTCCACCAGCCGGGCCGCGAACTTGCGGTCGGGAGCGGCAAACGACACGTGCTCGTACAGGTCGACGAGGTGGCTCTTGTTGATGCGCGTGGGCGTCGAGTTGATGATCACGAACATCTCGGTGGCGAAATCCTCGCTGCGCCCGTCGAAGATGATGCACGGCACGTTGATGGTCGCGCCGTCGTCGGGCCGCTCGTGCAGGTAGAAATTCAGCGCCGCGAGGCGGTGCTGGCCGTCGATGATCAGGAACTTGGAGCCCGGCTCGTTGATCGTCCCCACGCCGCCGTCGCCGCTCGGACGGAACGTCAGCCGCTCCGACGTGAACAGCAGCACCGTTCCCGGGATCGGCGGCTGCGTCACCGCGGTCTCGTAGAAGTTCTTGAGCTGGCGCACCTTTCCGCGCGAGATGGAGCGCTGGAACGCCGAGTCGGTGCGCTCGATGCGGGCGATGAACTGGGCGATGTCGTCGTCTTCCGAGACTCGCCCAGGCTCGATCTGCTCGCCCTCGCCGTAGAAGCGGCTGATGAAGCGCACCTTCGCCAAGAGGTCCTTGGCGCGGTAGCTGACGAAATAAAAGACGCCGTCCTTTTGTCGGATCTGCGTCGCCTGCATTGAGCTCCCTCCGTACCCCGGTCCGGGGCGGAATGCTTGTTTCCGGGCGAATATACCCGAAACCTACGTGCAGGACGGCAGCATAAGAACCTGCAGCACCTCGGCCGTGCGCCTGTTTTGAACGAAGCCGACCACCCCGGAATTGGCGCGCTGCGCCCCGGGCAGGAGCGGCAGGGCGCGCTCCTGGACGATCCTAGACCCGGAAAACGCCAGCGGGCCCTGCCATTCGAGCACCACATGGTCGTGCGCAAGCGTACGGCCGCGGTTCTCTCCAGCGCTCACGCGGCTTTCGAGGCGGTTTTCATAGGCGGCGAGGTAAAGGCCCGCGTCTTCGGCCTGTGCGGCGTCAAGGACCGCCGCGCTCACACGCACCGCGAGCGTGCGCGGCCCGCCCGCGAGGAGCTCCAGCGCGATCTGCGCGCGGGCTGGCCGCGCGTTGATCTTCTCGAGCGCTTGCTCGAACGCCGGGGTTCCCCAGCCGCGAAAATCCCGTCCCTGCAGCATCACCTGCGGGGTATAGACGAGCGCGAGGCGCTGGAGCTGGGTGAGCTTGCGCTGGCGCAGCGAGAACTCGCGCTTGGCGTAGCGGTCTTTCCAGCCGATGTAGTCCCAATAGTCGACATGGAGCGCGAGGGGCACCACGCGCTCCGGGACGTAGCCTTGCGCCGACAGGCTGGCGAGCCATCGGTCGGCGGGCGGGCAGCTGCTGCATCCCTCGGAGGTATAGAGCTCCACGAGCGCAGCCGTACTGGGCCCGGACGTCGCCACGCATTGTCCACCCTGGACCGAGGCCGCGAAGGCTGCCGCAAGAACACCAAGTGCGATCCGCATCGCCCTTAGTCGAAACCGCCGAGTGGGCCTTACCGGATCGGGTTCCATAATCGCGCGTGTCCCGCCTGTCCTTCTTCCTCGCCTCGCTGGTGTGGAACCTCGGGCTGGGGATGACGTGGCTCGTGGTGCCCCTTTATGCCGCGTCCCAGGGCCTTTCCAACGCCCAGATCGGCGTGCTTTTTTCGCTGCCGGTGCTGGTCCAGGCCGCCCTGAATCTCGCCGGCGGCGCCTACACCGACCGCGTAGGCGGCCGGCGCATCATGCTCGCCTCCTGCTGGGTGATGGCGGCCGCGGCCCTGTGGTTCCTGGTCGCAAAGGGATTCTGGATGCTCCTTGCCGGACAGATCGGCCTGATCCTCGCCCGAGCCGCGTTCTGGCCAGCGACCTGGGCCATGGCAAGCGAGCTGCCCGGAAACCGCGGCATCGAGCTCGGACGGCTGAACGCAGTCACCAACGTGGGCCAGATCGCGGGCGCGGCGCTGTGCGGGTTCCTGCTGGCCGCTACGACCTTCAATGCGACTTTCGGAACGCTCGCCTCGACCGGGCTCGTGGCGTTCGCAGTCGGGCTGGCGACCCGCAGTTCGCGCCCCAAGCCCCACGCCGCGGGGCGCAGCGTCCTGGCTGCGTACGGCCCGCTCCTGCGTCAACGGATCATCCGCTACTCGATCTTCTGCGCCTACATCTCGGCGCTGCCGTTCTCGCTCTCCATGTCCTTCTATCCCCTCCTGCTGGCGCGCTACGGCTATGGCGAAGACACGTCCGGCCTGCTCCTCGCGTTGCGTGCCCTGGGCGCCATCGGGGCGGGACTCATCGCGGGCCGGTTCGTGCGCACGGGACCGCAGACGCTGTGGCCAGTGGTGTGCGCGGTCGGGGTGGCGGCAGGCGTCGGTCTCCTCCCCGCGGTCAACCACCTGGCGCCGATCGGGCTGTGGATGCTGGTGGTCGGCTTCGGCTCGGGCGCCATGACGCTCTACTTCCAGATCACCATCGCGGAAGCGAGCCGGCCCGAGGAGCGCGGGGCCGCGCTTGCGCTGGGCGGCATGGGGTGGAGCGTGTCGCATCTTTCCACGCCGCTCCTCATGGGATTCCTCGCCGACCGCTACGACATTGTCGAAGCGTTTTACGTCCTGGGAGGCCTCGCCTTTGGCTGCGCGGTGCTCATCGCCTGGATGCGTCGCTGGGCATTCAGGCCAGCTTGAACATGCCCGGCTCAAGCGAATGGCGTTCCAGGAGGCGGTAGAACTCGGTGCGGTTGCGCCCGGCCAGGCGCGCGGCCTTGGTGACGTTGCCCCCGGTGATCTTCAGGATCCTCACCAGGTAG
>JBIOYV010000081.1:0-15118 GCA_044870335.1 Burkholderiales bacterium
GCCAAGTGGAGGTGGTCTCGTCGCTGCGCACCGATGGGACGCCGATCGATTACGACATCCGCTTCGGCGTCTGGGTGGTGTTCGAGGGCGACTCCGAGTACATCCGCCGCTGCTTCATGGAATACGGCGTGAAGACCGATCCCTCGAGCCGCTATGCCTGCATGTACAAGCGATGGCACCTCATCGGCCTCGAGGTCGGCATCTCGGTGGCCTCGGTCGGCTTGCGCCGCGAGCCGACGGGCTGTGCGACCGGCTGGCGCGCCGATGCCGTGGCCACTGCAAAACGTGAGCTCAAGCCTGGAGAAATGCTCGACGGCGAGGGCGGCTACACGGTGGTCGGAAAGCTCATGCCGGCGCAGGCGTCACTCGCGCAGGCCTGCCTGCCGCTCGGGCTCGCGCACGGCTGGAAGCTGCTGCGGCCGGTCGCCGCGGGGCAGCCGGTCAGGTGGAGCGACGTCGCCTTCGACGCGAACTCGACCGCGGTGCGCGTGCGGCGCGAGATGGAGCAAACCTTCGCCGCACAACGCGCGGCTGCGTAGGCAGGACTACTTCACTTTCTTATACGAATGTTCGCAAAGGCGACGCTGCCGGTATGGGCCTGCACGCCGATGAAGCCGGAGTCCGGATCTTCGCTTTTCTTCCTGCCGCGGAATCTTTCGTTCGGGTCCGCGGGATCCGCCGTGAACTTCGTCGCCGGCTGCCCGTTGAGGAGCACCTCGTAGGTGCGGTCGACGACCTTGATGTCAAAGCGGTGCCAGACGCCCGGCGCGAGGCGCTGCGCATTCGTGTAGTTCTGCTGGCCGACGCTGGTCCCGAACGACTTGATCTTGTAGATCGAGCCCGTGCGGTTGTACGGGAAACCGTCGGCCTCGTTTTTCCGGGTATCGCCTCGAGCTTCCTCGTCGATCTGGATTTCGTATCCGGTATCGACCGCGACGGTAGCCGGGTTGCCGGGAACGTCGGGCCCGGGCGTTCCCGGCAGCGGCGGCTTCCGCGGATCGCGGAAGCGAACGAATACGCCGGAATTGTCGTTGGCGTTGCCGCGCGGATGGGGTAGGCAGAAATCGAGGCGCAGGACGAAGTTGTCGAACTGCTCGGCGGCATAAAACAACAGGCCGATGCCATTCCCGGGCTGTGCGATTAGAGAGCGTCCGACGATCTTGAAGCTGCCGCCGCCTACTTGCCGCCATTGCGCGAAGAAATCCGTCGATCTCTGGGTCCCGCCGAAGAGGTAGGTGAATCCGGCATCGGCGGCGGCAGGAGGCGGCGGGAGGAGGTGGTCGCCCAGGCGTCGAGCGAGCGCGATCCCGGTGAGCATCGGGTTCGGTGAGCCGCTGGTCGGGAAGAGGGCCGGCCCGGCTACATAGACGTTCTTGACGCCGTGCAAACGGCAGTTCGCGTCGGTGACCGACGTGCCCGGGTCATCGCCCATCCACAGAGTGCCGGCTTCATGGTGGGTGGTCCCGAGCGGGTCGCGGCGGCCGTTCGGATCCTGGCTGGGAGCGCGATGCGGCATCACTCCAGCCAATGTGCTCGCATCGACATTCGCGGCCTTTACGGTGTTGCTTCGCGGATCGATGACATCGATCTTGTGGCCATTGGCGAACGCGACGGCGAGCTCATCCGTCGCCTTGTCCATGGCTTCCCACAGCTGCTCGTCTTTCGATGTCGGCTGGAGATTGACGAACGCCTTGCGCTCGCCGTAGTCAACCTGGTTCGGATTGAGGTCCGGCGTGACATTGCTGCCTGGATTCTGCGGCGACATTTCACCGATCGCGCGAATCGTCACCACCACGTGCGAGTCGGTCGCCTGTAGATGCTGATTGACGAACTCGATGTCCGGGATCTTCTGGAACAGCTCGGCTTCCGAGTTGGTGTCGGTGTTGCCCAGGCCCGAAGCGGTGATCTGGAAATGGAAGTGTCCGGCGCTGCCCTCTTCGGTACCGTCGGGGCGGGTGAACTTGTGCCGTCCCTTCATGAACAGCGCGGAGGCCTGCAGCGCCCTGACGCTCGCGGCTATCCCCGCCAGGGCCTCGCGCGGCATGCGGAACGCGACGTTCGAGCGCAGATGCGCCATCAGGTTGCGGCCGGTGCGGCCGTTCTCGCCGAACGAGAGCAGTGCGAGGCGCGTGCTTTCGATGGTGCCGAGCGCGATGATGACCTTGCAGTCGGGCCCGACCGCGATCGAGCCGCGCTCGGTGATCACCGAGACGACGCGTTGGCCGCCGGCCTCATTCGTCACGCCGAGGCGCATGACGTGGCAGCGGGGCACGACCATGAGGCGCTTACGCACATCGTCGCCCGAGGTCTCGTTGTACGCGCCGCGCGCGGCCTTGATGAGCAGCGGCACGGAGCTGAACTTGTTGAGCGGGAAAAAGCCCGCATGCTCGGGGCGGGCCTGGACCGCGAGCGGCGCTTCCAGCTTCAGCTTGTTGCGCAATTCGTCTTCCAGCTTCTTGAGGTCCGCGGTGCCCTGGGGCAGAGGGTTCGGCAGTTTGATGCCGAGCATCGAGGCGAGCTCCTCGAGGGTCGCGGCGCTATCGAGGATTTCGACCATCGGCGCCTCCGGCAGCGCCGAGAGCGGCACGGCGTCGCTCACCTTGCCCTTCTCGATCGCGGCGAAAAGCTGCTCGCGCAAGGCGTTGTGCAGGTCGCCAAAAATGAAATCGTTGGTTGCGGTGACGCCGATCTGCTGACTCGACTGACGGAAGTAGCCGTTTTCGCCACTGGCCAGCTTTTTCGCATTCAGCTGGTCGAGGACCGCCTTGGGCCAGGCGGTGGTCTCCGATTCGAGCAGGCGCGGGGACCATCCACCCCACCACAGCGAGCGCCCGCCGATGCAGTACGCGAGACCCGGGAAGCGCAGATTGCTATCCGCATTCCAGGAGATGCCCCAGACCTCGTTGCCGATTCCGAATGAAGGCAGGTTCTGCTGGTGCTCGGCGAGCAGGTAAGGCCCCGCCTCCAGGACCAGGATGCGCTCGCTGCGCCCGCTGCTGCGATACCAGAGGTGTTCGGCAACGGCTGCACCGAAGGTGCCGCCGCCGATCACGATGAAGTCGAACGGTCGCATGTCCCCACGCTGGGGCAGCGCGTTGCCTCTCACATCTCTGGCGTTCGCGCGATAATCAAAATCGGAGTTGGCGAGCGCTTCGTCAAACGTGTTGCAGACGTAGCGGCCGATTACATCGAGGGCGAAATCCGTCGTTGGCGAGCCGAGGCCGATATTCATTACTCCCCCATGAGGTTGAAGTCCGGGCCGGGCGCTCATGATGCGCTTCGTCGTGCGGTGCGTATAGACGCAGCCGTCAGCGCGGCTTATCTGGACGTCTTATCGAGGCGTCCGGTCGGCCTTTTACGACAGGCGCTTGTCCTTACTTTCGGACAAGAACTGTCTAGTCCGCGCTGATGCCGGCCGCCTTGATGAGGCGGCCCCAGCGCTCGACTTCCTCGCGCACGTATTTCGCCAGGTACTCCGGGCTGCGCCGCTCGGGCGAGACGATCTCGAGGCCGAGATCCTCCAGGCGCTTGCGCAGCGAAGGATTTTCGAGCATGTCGTTCATCGCGCCGTTCAGCCGGCGCACGATCGGCTCGGGCGTCCCCTTCGGCAGGAAGAACGCGTTCCACACGCTCGCCTCGACCCCTGCGAGGCCTTGCTCGCCGCTCGTCGCGAGGCTCGCCACCACGGGCACGCGCTTCGCCGCCATCAGCGCGATGCCTTTCACCGTCTGCGCGTTCACCTGCGCCGAGCCCGCCTGGATGGTGTCGCACATGTAGTCGATGCGTCCTGCGATCAGGTCCTGCATGGCCGGACCCGCGCCGCGATAGGGAATGTGCGTGACGTCGACGCCGATCGCGCGGTTGAGCAGCACGCAGGGCAGGTGCGTCCCGGAGCCGACGCCGGCCGAGCCGAACTGCATCTTGCTCTGGTTCGCCTTCGCATAGGCGATGAACTCTCGCAGGTTCGCCACCGGCAGGTTCTTGCGGGCGATGAGGATGCGCGGCGACTCGGTCGCGAGCCCGACCGCCGCAAAATCGGCCGCGGCATCGTAAAGCGGGCTCTTGTACAGCGACTGGTTGTACGCGTGCGTGCCGGTGTTGCCGATGAGAAACGTGTAGCCATCGGGCGAGGCTCGCGCCACGCGCAGGCTCCCCGCCATGCCGGCGGCCGCGCCGATGTTCTCGACTACGACCGATTGTCCGAGCAGCTCGGAGAGGCTCTGGGCCTGGATGCGCGCGCTCGAGTCGATGCCGCCGCCCGGAGCGAACGGCACCACGAGCGTCAGCGGCCGCGCGGGCCACGCCTGCGCCGTCGCGGCGCCAGGAAGGCAAAGACTTACCAGTAACAGCAGAGCACGCGCGGTTTTCATCCTTCCTTGAACACCTCCCGGGCGCAGCGGAAGGCGACCACGGCGGCCGGCACGCCGCAATAGATCGCGACCTGCAGAAACACCTCCTTGATCTCCTCCTTGCTGAGGCCGTTGTTGAGCGCGCCGCGGATGTGGAGCTTGAGCTCGTGCTCCTTGCCGAGCGCGCACAGCATGCCGAGGTTGAGGACCGAGCGCGTCTTGCGCGGCAGCCCCGGCCGGTTCCAGATGTCGTTCCAGCAGTAGGTGTTCAGGAGCTCGGCGAACTCCTCGGTGAACTCGTCGACGCCGGCCATCGCCTTGTCGACGTAGCCCGCGCCGAGCACCTCGCGGCGCGTTTTCAACCCGGAGTCGTAGCGCTGCTTGTGGTCCCGCTTGTCCATGGATCCTCCGTATGGGGAGGTCGACTATACAATAGTGAATGGACATCAAGTCGCTGCACCACGTCGCGTACCGCTGCCGCGACGCAAGGGAGACCGCCGACTTCTACACCCGGGTGCTCGGCCTCGAGTACGCGATGGCGCTTGCCGAGGACCGGGTTCCGAGCACCCGCGAGCCGCATCCGTACATGCACGTGTTCTTCCGCATGGACGACGGAGCCTACGTCGCCTTCTTCGAGCTGCCCGACTCCCCGACGATGGGCCGCGACCCGGGCACCCCGGCCTGGGTGCAGCACCTCGCGCTGCGCGTGCCCGACGAGGAGACGCTGGCGAGGTGCAAGGCGCGCATCGAGTCGCACGGGATCGAGGTGATTGGCCCGGTCGACCACGGCATGTGCAAGTCGATCTATTTCTTCGATCCCAACGGCCACCGCCTCGAGCTCGCGGTGGACACGATGACCCCCGAGATGCGCCGGCGCCTGTCATCGGTCAGCCAGGCAATGCTCGACGAGTGGTCGCGCACCAAGAAAGCCCCGCGGCACGCCGACTGGGTGCACAAGAAGTGATCTGAAGGCTTCCGGGGTCCATGCCCGTCGCGCGCGTGATCGCAGTCGGCTTCGTCGTGCTGTTCGTCAGCGGGGGCGCGCGCTTTGCCGTCGGGCTCATCTTCAAGCCGATGGTCGACGAGCTGGGCTGGGCGCGCGGCGAGCTCGGCCTGGCCGTGGGCCTCTACCTCGTGGTCTCGGCTTTCGCCACCTTCATCGCGGGGAGGCTCGCCGACCGGATGGACGCGCGCGCGCTGCTCGGCGCGGGCATGCTCCTCGGCGGCATCGGCATCGGGCTCATGAGCCTGGTGTCGGCGCCGTGGCAGGCGATGCTCCTTTACGGCGTGATCTTCGCGATCGGCAACGGCGCGGCTTCGCTCACCACGGTGGGCGTCGTGGTCACACGCTCGGCGCCGCGGCGCGCCGGGCTCGCCAACGCGGCGGTGATCTCCGGAACGAGCGTCGGGCAGCTCGTGATGATCGCGGCGCTGGCCGCGGTGCTGGTCGAGATCGGCTGGCGCGCGGTGTTCGCCTGGCTCGCCGCGGCGCATCTCGTGCTGCTGCCGCTGCTCGCGCGCAGGCTGCCGGGCGCGAGGCCGCCGGATGCGGCGAGCCCGCAACGCGCCGGCCTTGATCTGGCCGCCGCCGCGCGCACGCCGCGCTTCTGGCTGCTGGTGGCCATGTACGCCATCTGCGGCCTGGACGATTTCTTCGTCGCCACGCACGTCGTGGCCTTCGCCCAGGACCGCGGCCTCGGTGCGCTGCTCGCGGGCAACCTGCTCGCGCTGATGGGATTGACCGCGCTCATTGGCGTGCTTGCGGCGGGCGTGCTCAGCGACCGCGCCGGCCCGGTGCCCGCGACCGCAATCGCGTTCGGCGCGCGCATCGCCGTGTTCGGGCTCATCGCGCTCGACCAGTCGCCGCCGTCGATCGCGATTTTCGCGCTGGTGTTCGGAGCGACCTTCCTCGTCACGGCGCCGCTCACGGTGCTCTTCGTGCGCGACGCCTTCGGCACCCGGCACCTGGGCGCGCTGACGGGCATCATCACCATGGTGCACCAGATCTTCGGCGGCATCGGCGCCTACGCCGGCGCGCTGGTGTTCGACTACAGCGGAAGCTACGACGCCGCTTTCATCGCGCTGCTCCTGGCTTCGGCGGTCGGCTTCGTCCTGGCGTTCATGCTGCGCGCGCCGAAGCCGCTGGCTACTTCTTCTGCATCCGCAGGATCCAGTCCCTGAAGCCGGCGAGGAGCTCGGTCAGGAACTTGCGCGTGGTCTCGTCGGTGAGCTTGCCGTCGGCGAACTTCGAGGGCGCGTGGCCTATGAAGACTTCCGGCCGCGGCAGGGGATAGGCCCAGAGCTGCGACAGGATCCTGCGCAGGTCGTACTGCACCCGCGCGCCGCCGAGCGGCCCAGGCGTGGCAGAAAACATCGCCACCGGCTTGTCCTGGAACACCTGGTTCGGGGGCCGCGAGCCCCAGTCGATCGCGTTCTTGAGCGGCCCCGTGACCGAGAAGTTGTATTCCGGGCTCGCGAGGAGCACCCCGTCGGCGGCCGTGATCTCGCCGCGCAGGCGCTTCACCGGCTCGGGCATGCCGGCGTCGAACACGTCCTGGTTGAACATGGGGAGGTCCGCGATGCTCGTGATCTGCAGCGTCATGCCCGATGGCAGGAGCTCGCCGCAGGCGCGCAGCGCCGCCATGTTGAGCGACGCCTTGCGCAGGCTGCCGCAGATTCCAAGGACCCTCAGATCAGCCATCGCCGCCCTCGCTCTTTGCGAAAAGCGGCGAGTGTAGCCGAACGGCCGGATCTCCTCCGGCCTGGATTCTCCTTTTTAGGAAATCAGCCGATGGACGAGCTTCGAGCGAGCCACGATGCCGATCAGGCCGCCGGCGACCACCACTGACAGGACGGGCAGCCGCCAGGCGGCGAGCGCGATCACGGTCAGCGCGAGCAGCAGACCCGTGAAAAGATCGGGCGCGGCGTGCGGCAGGAGCTGGATGATGGTGACGCCGATCGCGCCGACCACCGCCGGGGCGATTCCCTTCATCGCTGCCTTGACCCAGGCGAGGCGCCGCACGCGGTCCAGCACCGGAAGGATCGACAGCATCAGGATGAAAGAGGGCAGGAAGATCGCGAACGCCGCCACGCTCGCGCCCGCGATGCCGGCGATCTTGTAGCCGACGTACGCCGCTACCATGATGATCGGCCCGGGCGTGAACTGGCTGAGCGTGAGGCACTCGATGAATTCCTCGGCGCTGATCCAGTGCAGGTAGTTCACCACCTGGTCCTGCACGAAGGCGATGATCGACATGCCGCCGCCGAACGTCAGCGCACCGACCTTGAGGAAGAAGACTGCGATGTCCCACAGGCCGGCCTGGCCGGAGCCGGCGGCCGAGGCGCCGCCGGCGAGCAACGACTCGGCGAGGCGCTCGGCCGCGATCAGGCACGCCGCGGCGAGGGCAGCGAAGAGCCCTTGCCTGCGCGAGTGATGCAGCGCCACGCCCGCGCAGCCAGTGAGGAGGAAGATGCCGGCCACGCCTATGAGCGAGAACGCCGCGGCCGCGGCCGCGACCAGCGCGATGACCGCGGATGCCAGGTCCTTGATCGCAGTCCTGCCGAGCCGGTAGATCGCGACGACGAAGACGCCCAGCACGACCGGGCCGAGCCCGTAGAACGCGTCGCGCATGAGCGGTAGCCCACCGTAAGCGGAGCTGACGAGGCTCAGCGCGAGCATGATCGCGAAAGCCGGCGCCATGAAGGCGAAGCCGGCGAGGACGCCGCCCCACCAGCCGGCGCGCTCGTGGCCGACGAAGATGCACATCTGCATCGCCGGCGCGCCGGGCAGCACGTTTACCAGCGCCATGCCCTCGAGGTAGCGCTCCCTCGTCAGCCAGGCGCGCCGCTCCTGCACCTCGGCCTGGATCAGGCCCCAGATCGCCGCCGCGCCGTAGCCCAGGGCGCCGATCTTGAGGAAGACGCTCGCGACCTCGAGCCGCCTGCGGTTCATTGCGTTCATGGACGCGTCCTCAGTCGCAAAATGAAAAGGGAATGCCGGTGTGCTGCTCGAGCGCGCGGCGGTAGACGGCGGCCGCGGCGGCGACGTCCTGCAGCCCTGTGCCGGTGGAATCGAAGACGATGATCTCGTCGCCGCGCGTGCGGCCGCGCTTCGCGCCGGCGACGACCTCGCCGAGTTCGGCGTGCACGTCGGCGCGCGACAGGGCGCCGGCGTCGATGGCGTGGTGCAGCTCGCCGATCGCGCAGGCCTGCTCGGTGAGGTCGGTCACGACCATGGCCTGCGCCATGAGCTGCGGATCGATCTCCTGCTTGTGCTCGTTGTCGGCGCCGACCGCCGCCACGAACGTGCCCGGTCGCACCATGTCATGCGCGAGGAACCATCGGCGCGCGGTGGTGCACGTCACGATGATGCGGCTCGCGGCGGCGGCCTCACGCAGATCCGGGACCGCGCTCACTTCGATCGGGAGTTCCGCCTCCTGACTGCTCGCGAATTGACGCGCCTTCTCGCTATCCTGGTCATAGACATATACGCAGGCGGGCCTCCGAACCCGCAGCAGCGCGCGGAGCTGCGCGGCCGCCTGCGCGCCGCAACCGCAGATCAGCGCGGCTTCGCAATGCGCGGGTGCCAGGTATTTCGCCGCCACCGCCGTTGCGCCCGCCGTGCGCAATGCGGTGATCGCCATCGAGTCCATCACGGCGAGCGGTACCCCGCTGGCCGCATCACAGAGAATGACGACACCCTGGATGGTCGGCAGGCCATGGCGCGCGCCGTTGTGCGGGAAGTTCGCATTGAGCTTGGCGGCGAAGTAGGGGCGGCGGTCTGCATTCATGAATGCAGCCTTGACGTGGAACGAGCCTTCCGCGCTGTGCAGGCCGAGGATTCCGGGCGCCGGCAGCTTCCCGAGTGCATGCTGGCGAAACGCGTCCTCGACCGCCGCGATGCAGGCGTCGGGCGTGAGAAGGCGCTCGACGTCGCCGCGCGACAGGAGGAGGGCGCCAGCCGGCTTGCGCGCGTCCATGGCTTACTCGCTCCTCAGAGTGACCTGGCTCAGCAGCCAGGGCAGATCGGTGCACGACCCGGCGCGCACGGAGGCGGAGCGTTGATCCGAAGCGAGCTGCACGGTCCAGTCGGCTTGCCGTCCCCGGACGCACAGGCGGCCGAGCCGCTCGGCTTTCTGCGGGGCGCTGACCGCGACGCCGCAGGCCTTGGGCATGGGTGCCGAAACGGCGATTTTCTGCGCCCGCGTGAGCGATGGATCGATCTTCCACAACGAGCCTTGGAGACCGCTGATTGCGAAGTACGCAGCGTGCTCGGACGAATAGACGAGGCCCGTATACCCCACGTCCTTGTCCAGGTCGGCATCCGGCGCGAGAACATGCCTGCTCACCGCCAGCGTGTCTGGATCGATCTTCCAAACCGTGGATTCGACATCACTGGTGACCAGCGCCTCTCCGTTGGGACCCAGCGCGAGCGCCGGCAGGCAGCCATAGGGCTCGCCAGCAAACTGCCAACCCGGGATCGGCACCGCGACCTTCTGCGGCATCTTCGCGTCATGGACATACACGCCTTCCCGCGTCAGCCACCAGATGCGCCCGTTTGCCGCGTCGACCTGGTAGCGGACGCTCGACTCGCTCACCGCAGACGAGGTACGGGGTGACTGCTCGGATGCGACGCGGCTGTCGCAGCCGCCGAGGGCGATGATCGAGGCGGCGAGAAGAGAGAGGGGGGCGATTGCGTTTCTCATACACATACTCCTTTCCCCGAAGGGATTCGGAGCAGCGCTTGAGACGGATCGTCCTTTGGGACCGGGTGTCTGCGTGAACCCGGCTAGCCGCCCTGCCGGTATGTCGTGCTGCGGGCGAGGCGGCTACTGGGGATGCAGTCTACCGTTCGCTCGGGGGCTGTCAACTATTTCGTGTTGTTATCATCACTTTTATGTGATACCTACTACGTCTAAATGTTGGCCAGTGCACTTCTTCTCGCGGAAGCGATGCGGGTATTGGATTTCTTCCATTCGGCGTACACTCGCAAGGCCTCAACCGGGGGTGCCGGCAGACTCCCCGCATCACAGACGCGGCGGCGTCCAAGTTCTGCTCTTGAACTGGCCTTGAAGCCGGGATAGGAGCGCGCATGATGAAGACAGTCGCCGCAATGAGCGGATTGCTCGTAGCAGGCTCTTCCTTGGGGCAAACGCTCAACTTCGATACGGACACGCCCGGAACACTGCCCTCGGCGTGGGAGCAGGGCGTCACGGGGAGGGGAACGCCGCGCTGGGCGGTGCGTCAGGACCCGTCGGCGCCGAGCGCCCCGAACGTACTCCAGCAGTCCGGAACCGGCACGTTTCCCTGGTGCGTGCTGCGCGGGAGCTCGATCGAGAACGGTTTCGTCGAAGTGAAATTCAAGCCGCTCGAGGGCCGGGAGGACCAGGCTGGCGGCGTGGTATGGCGCTGGAAGGACGGCGACAACTACTACGTCGCGCGCGCCAATGCGCTCGAGAACAACGTGTCGCTCTATTACACCGCGAACGGACGCCGCAACACGCTGAAGTACATCGACGCGCCCGTGCCGCGCAACGTCTGGCATACGCTGCGCGTCGAGTTCGCCGGCACGCAAATTCGCGTCGCGCTGGACGGCAAGACGTATATCGACTTCAAGGATAGTCATATCGGCGGCGCGGGCGCGGTCGGGCTGTGGACCAAGGCGGACAGCGTGACGTCCTTCGACGACTTCAGCTACGGTTCCGCAAAGTGATCCGCCTGGTCCTCGCCGGGCGCGCGCTGCGGTCCTTCGCCGACGGCTTCATCGCCGTCGTGCTGCCGGCGTATCTGCTGGCGCTCGGCATGGCCCAGCTCGAGGTCGGCTTCCTCAGCACGGCGACGCTCCTCGGCTCGGCGCTGTCCACGCTCGCCATCGGCCGCTGGGGACACCGGTTCTCCATCCGGCGCCTGCTCCTCGCGGCATCCCTGCTGATGACCGCGACGGGGCTAGGCTTCGCGGGCCTCTCGTCGTTCTGGCCGCTGCTGCTCGTCGCGTTCGTCGGCACGCTCAACCCGAGCAGCGGCGACGCCAGCATCTTCATGCCGCTCGACCACACGATGCTCGCGAACGCCCCGGACCGTACGTCGGTGTTCGCGCGCTACAGCTTCCTCGGCTCGATCTCCGGCGCGGTCGGCGCGCTCGCGGCCGGGCTGCCGGAATGGTTTTCCATGAAATTCGCAATGCTGGATGCGCTGCGCCTCATGTTCGTGCTGTATGCGGCGGTCGGGGTGGCGGTCTGGCTGATGTACCTGCGGTTGCCCGATCCGCACGCGGAAGAGCAGAAGCCCGCCGCGCCGCTCGGGCCGTCGCGCGGCATCGTGTGGCGCCTCGCCGCCCTCTTCAGCGTCGATTCGTTCGCGGGCGGCCTGGTGCTCAATTCGCTGCTCGCGTTATGGCTGTTCCAGCGTTTCGGCATGTCGCTTGCCGCCGCGGGCGCGTTCTTCTTCTGGACCGGACTGCTGGCCGCGTGCTCCCAGCTGGCCGCGGGACCGCTCGCGCGCCGCATCGGCATGATCAACACGATGGTGTTCACGCACATCCCGTCGAGCTTGTGCCTGATCGGCGCGGCGCTCGCGCCGAGCCTCGGGCTGACGCTCGCGCTGTTGCTGGCGAGGAGCCTTCTGTCGCAGATGGACGTGCCGGCGCGCAGCGCCTTTGTCATGTCCGTGGTGACCCCCGTCGAGCGACCCGCCGCCGCGAGCTTCACCGCCGTGCCGCGGAGCCTGGCGGCCGCGGTCAGCCCTTCCATTACGGGCGCGTTCTTCGCCGCGGGCGCCATGGCCACGCCACTCGTCGGCTGCGGGATCCTGAAGATCGCCTACGACCTCGCGCTTTTCGCCGCGTTTCGCCGTGTGGAGCAAAAAATCGCGCTGACCTGACATGCGCGTCAGGGACCGTGCATTGAAGGTGCATATTCGATGAACTAGAATTTTCCGGTCGGGGCATTCGCAGACTCCCGGCTTCCCAAGACGGCATTCCGTCCAAGCTCTGCGCCCATCGCCTTGGAACGCGAGGGTTGGACTTGGACGCCGCCGTCATCGGTTTTGCCGCCACCGCACTTTTCGCACACGCGGGCTTTGCATTTGCGTACCGTCCGTTCGATTCGACCGACGCCGACGTCGCAAAAGCGGGCGAAGTAGAACTCGAGCTCGGGCCGGTGCAGTGGCTGCGGCAAAACGGAAAGCGATTCCTTCAAGTGCCGGCCGTGATCGCGAACTTCGGATTGGAGCGCGAGCGCGAGCTGGTGATCGAGGGCCGGCACGAGGTCGCGCTCGACCCCGAGCCGGGCGAGCATCGCTCGGCGCTCGTCGACAACGGCGTCTTCATCAAGCAGGTGCTGCGCCGGGGCGCGCTGCAGGACGAACCCGGATTGAGCGTCGCCACCGAGTACGGCGTGCTGCTTCCCGACGTGCACGGCGAGCACGGGACCGGCGCGTCGGTCGCCGGAATCGTCTCGCAGCGCGGGGATGCGGGGACGGTGCATCTGAATGGCGTCGTCTCCTGGACCAGGGAACACGAACCGGGCCTTTTTCTCGGTGCGATTCTCGAAGGCCCGTATTCCTGGCCGGTGCGTCCGGTCGCCGAGGTCTTTAGCGATCAAGCCAGGGGAAGCGCGCGCGTAAATTCGGGTCTCCTCGGCGCCATCTGGCAAGCGCGCGACGGGCTTTCGTTCGACGTCGGGCTGCGCTACGCGAAAGCCCGCGACGACCAGATCTACGAGCTGCGGCTCGGGCTCACGTGGGCGTTTTCGTACAAGAAGGAGCCATGAGGAGACAGCCATGAAAGCTTCATCGATTTCCGCTTCCGAGCTTCGCGCGGAGCTCGCCGGGCCGGATGCGCCCATCGTTATCGACGTTCGCCGCGGGCCGGCATTTCTGGAATCCGAATCGATGATTTCCGGAGCGCTGCGACGCGACCCCGAACAGGTCCGCGCATGGGCGAAGTCCCTGCCAAGCGCCAATGCCGTCGTGGTCTACTGCGTTCGCGGGCACGAAGTCAGCCAGGGCGCGGCTGCGGCGCTGAACGAGGCCGGGATCGCCGCGCGCTATCTCGCAGGCGGCTTCGAGGGATGGAAGGCGTCGGAGGGTCCGCTCGATTCCAAGCCGCGGAACGGCTCGACGCGCTGGGTCACGCGCGAGCGCCCGAAGATCGACCGCATCGCCTGTCCCTGGCTCGTCGCCCGCTTCGTCGACGGCGATGCCGAGTTCCACTACGTGCCGTCCAAGGAAGTGCTGCAGGCGGCGAAGGAAAGGGATGCTGTGCCGTACGACATCCCGGACGTCCATTTCTCGCACGACGGCGAGCTTTGCAGTTTCGACGCCTTTCTGAAGCATTACCGCCTGACCGATCCGGCGCTCGCGGACCTCGCCGTCATCGTGCGCGGGGCCGACACCGCGCGGCTCGACCTCGCGCCGCAAGCTGCCGGCCTCGCGGCAATCTCGCTTGGTCTCTCGCGCAACGACCAGGACGACCACGAGATGCTGAAGCACGGCATGGTGATGTACGACGCGCTCTACACCTGGTGCAAGCAAGGAAAGGAAGAGGTGCACACATGGAAGCCGCAAGCCTATCGTTCAGGCTGATCATCGGCCTGACGATCGCGATGGCACTTTCCCCGACGTATGGCGCGGGCGAGCCAGTGCTCGAGCCGGTGGCGACGATCGCGATGCCCGGCGTGAAAGGCCGCATCGACCATCTCGCGGTCGACCTGAAGCGCCATCGCCTGTTCGTCGCCGCACTCGGGAACAACACGGTCGAGGTGCTCGACGTCGAGCGCCATCGGCACGAGAAAAGCCTGCCGGGGTTTGGCGAGCCGCAGGGCGTGCTGTACCTTCCGGATCCGGCTCGCCTTTACGTGGCGAACGGTACCGCCGACCGACTCGACATTCTCGACGGCGACTCCTTCGCGCTCGTGAAGCGCGTGGCGAAGCTCGCCGACGCGGACAATGTCCGCTACGACGCTGCCGCGGGCAAGGTCGTGGTCGGCTACGGCAAGGGCGCGCTGCAGATGCTCGACGCCGGCTCGGGAGAGGCGTCCGGAGAGATCCGCCTGCCGGCCCATCCCGAATCGTTCCAGCTCGAGCGCAACGGCAGCCGCATCTTCGTCAACCTGCCCGACACACGGCAGGTCGCCGTCGTCGACCGCGCGAAGCGCCAAGTGAGCGCCAAGTGGGACGTACCCGGCGCCCGGGCCAATTTCCCGATGACACTCGACGAGGCAGGGCGGCGGCTTTTCGTCGGTGCTCGCTCGCCGGCGGTGATGCTGGTTTACGACACCGATAGCGGGAAGGTCGTCGCGAAAGTGCCGATCGGCGGCGACACCGACGACCTCTTTTTCGATGCCGAGCGCAAGCGCGTCTACGTGATCTGCGGAGAAGGGCGCGTGGACGTTTTCCGCCAGGACGACGCCGACCACTACTCGCAGACCGGGACCGTGAAGACATCGGCGCGCGCACGCACGGGACTGTTCGTGCCCGAGGAGCGCAGGCTTTATGTCGCCGCGCCTGCAGTGGACGGCACCACTGCTCGCATCCTTGTGTACCGCGTTCCCTGAACCAGGAGAATGACCATGAAACGATCTACAGCAGTTCTCGCAGCAATCGCGTTTTTCGCGCTGGCCTCGCTCCCCGCCGCGCGAGCGGAAGACTCCAAGGATACCCAGGCCTTGCTCGAGGCGCTGGGGAAGAGCAAGCATTCGCTGCTCGAGGGTTTGCGCGAGGCCGCGAAGGACGGTGCCGTGCCGATCTCCGCCAAGTTCGAGCTCGAAGAC
>JBIOYV010000082.1:0-25562 GCA_044870335.1 Burkholderiales bacterium
GATTTTTTTCGATTTTTTTAGAATCACGCAATGAGAGTCCAGGTTGCGATCATCGGCGCAGGGCCCGCGGGCCTGCTGCTCGGGCAGCTCCTGCACGGCGCGGGCGTCGACAACGTCATCCTCGAGAGCCGTTCGCAGGAGTACGTGCTCGCGCGCGTGCGCGCGGGCGTGCTGGAAAGCGGCACGGTGGCGCTTCTCGAGCGCGCCGGCGTCGGCGCGCGCTGCAAAGCCGAGGGCCTGGTGCACGACGGCTTCGACCTCGCCTTCGGCGGCGCGCGCCACCGGATCGACCTCAAGCGCCTCACCGGCCGCAGCGTCACCGTCTACGGCCAGACCGAGATCACGAAGGACCTCGTCCAGGCGCGCGCCGCGGCGGGCGCCGAGACCGTGTACGAGGCGCGCGATGTCACGCTCGAAGGCTTCGACACGGAAAGCCCTCAAGTTATTTTTAATGAGAAGCAGCGTGTCCACTGCGACTTCATCGCCGGCTGCGACGGCTTCCACGGCGTATCGCGCGCTTCGGTGCCGGCCGAGGCGGTCCGCCTCTACGAGCGCGTCTATCCCTTTGGCTGGCTCGGCGTGCTGTCCGACACCGAGCCGGTGTCGGCGGAGCTCATCTACGTCTCGCACGAGCGCGGCTTCGCCCTCTGCAGCATGCGCAGCCGCGCGCGCAGCCGCTACTACGTGCAGTGCCCGCTCTCGGAGCCGATCGATGAATGGCCCGACCAGCGCTTCTGGAAGGAGCTCACGCGGCGCCTGCCGCGCGAGGCGGCGCAGCGCCTGCAGACCGGCGCGGCGATCGAGAAGAGCATCGCGCCGCTGCGCAGCTTCGTCGCCGAGCCGCTGCGCTTCGGCCGGCTCTTTCTGGCAGGCGACGCCGGCCATATCGTGCCGCCCACCGGCGCGAAGGGGCTCAACCTCGCGGCGAGCGATGTCCACTATCTCGCCGAAGCGCTGGTGTCGTATTACTTTGAAAAAAATACAGCTGAACTCGATGCCTATTCGGCACGCGCGCTCGCCCGCGTGTGGAAAGCCGAGCGCTTCTCCTGGTGGATGACCAAGCTCCTGCACCGCTTTCCCGAGGAGGGTGATTTCGGGCGCCGCATGCAGCTAGCGGAGCTCGACTACATTGTCGCGTCGCAGGCCGCCCAAACCGCCCTCGCTGAAAACTACGTCGGCCTGCCGCTCTAGAGTTATCCAAAGCGCAAAAACTGTCGCTACAAAGAGACGTTTTCTTCCGGCGACACTGCACGGAGCCCGATTCTTTCGCGCAAGTCCGCGTCGCGGCGAAGAAAAATCTCGCCCAATTTTTAATCTGGACCGTCTTTCCCCGCAGGGTCAAGATTTGTTGCCCCTGCGTCCGACCGATACTCACATAGTTACCCACAGTTTTTGTGGATATCACGGTTACAACTACGTGTTTGTAGCGACGCGACCTGCCCAGAACGAAGCTTTCAATTTCCTGACTTGGTTTTTCCGACGCGCTGGATTGCCTGCCAGACGCGCTGCGGCGAAGCCGGCATGTCGAAATGCGAGATGCCGACGCCGCGTAACGCATCGACCACCGCGTTCATCACCGAGGTCATCGCGCCGGCGCAGCCCGCCTCGCCGCAGCCCTTGGCGCCGAGCGGATTGGTCTTTGCCGGGACGGGATGGCTTTGCCAGCCGATGCGCGCGGGCGTGTCTTCCGCGCGGGGCAGCGCGTAGTCCATGAACGAGCCGGTCAGAAGCTGCGCCTCCGAGTCGTACTGCGCGCTCTCCATCAGGCACTGGCCGATGCCTTGCACCACGCCGCCGTGGATCTGGCCTTCGACGAGGAGCGGGTTCAGCACCGTGCCGAAGTCGTTCACCGAGCTGTAGCGCACCACCTCGACCGCGCCGGTGTCGGGGTCGATCTCGACCTCGGCGACGTGGCAGCCGTTGGGAAACGCCGAGGGAATCACTTCGGTCACGTGCTTCACGTCAAGTTTTCCAGGAAACCTTTTGACCAGGTCTTCCAGGGATATCGAACGATCGGTGCCGCTCACGACGAAGCGGCCGGCGCGAAACTCGAGATCGCCCGCGGCGGTTTCCAGCACCTCGCCGGCGAGCTCCTTGCCTTTGCGGATCACCACCTCGGAGGCCTCCGCCAGCGCCCCGCCGCCCATCATGGCGGAGCGCGAGCCGCCGGTGCCGGCGCCGAACGCGAGCTCGTCCGAATCGCTCTGCAGCAGGCGGATGTTCTCGAACGGGATGCCCAGCCGCGAGCTCAGCACCTGCGCAAACGGCGCCGCGTGGCCCTGGCCGTAGTCGAGCGTGCCGCTGATCATCGTCACGCCACCGTCGTCCTCGAAGCGGATGCCGCCCATCTCCTTGTTCGGCGGCGCGGTGACTTCGAGGTAGCTTCCGAGCCCGAGGCCGCGCAGCTTGCCGCGCGCTTTGCTTTCCTGTCTCCGTCTTTCAAAACCATGCAAGTCGGCTGCCGCGACGGCTTTTTCGAAAACCGCGCCGAAGTCGCCGCTGTCGTAGGTCATGCCCGATGCGGCCTTGTACGGGATCTGGCCCGGACGCACGTGGTTGCGCCGGCGCAGCTCGAAGCGGTCGATGCCCATTTCGATCGCCGCCTGGTCGACGAGGCGCTCCATGTAGTAGTTCGCCTCCGGGCGGCCCGCGCCGCGGTAGGCGCTCACCGGCGAGGTGTTGGTGACCATCGCCTTGGTGGACACCTCGAGGAACGGGGTACGGTAGACGCTGGTGACGTTCCTCACCACGTTCATGGTCGGCGGCTGCGGCGCCACCGTGCCGACGTAGGCGCCGACGTTGCCATGGCCTTCGACTTTCAATGCCAAAAACTCCCCCTCCTTACTCAGGGCGAGGGCTGCGGTCATCTCGTGGTCGCGGCCGTGCTGGTCGGAGACGAAGCTCCCCGAGCGCTCGTCGGTCCACTTCACCGGCCGGCCGAGCGCGCGCGCGGCATGCGCGAGGCACACGTACTCCGGATAGATCGAGCCCTTCATGCCGAAGGAGCCGCCGACGTGCCAGGTGCGCATGCGCACCTTGTCCTGCGGCACGCCGAGGATGTCGGCGAGCTGGTTCCTCATGCCGTACACGCCCTGGCCGGGCGCAACCAGGGTCCATCTTCCATCCCGGTAAGTGCAAAGGCCGGCCCGCGGCTCCATCGCCGCGACCACGACCCGGGTGTTCCTTAAGCTGAGCTTCGTAACGTGAAAGGCAGTGCGGAAAGCTTCCGCGACCTTCTCCGGCTCGCCGAAGAGGAAATCGACGATCACATTCCCCGGCACGTCCTCGTAGAGCTGCGGCGCGCCGGGCTTCGCCGCCTCGCTCGCCCGCGACACCGCGGGCAGCGGCTCGATGTCGAGCTCGACCGCCTCGGCCGCGTCCTTCGCCTGCAGCGCGGTCTGCGCCACCACGCACGCCACCGGGTCGCCGACGAAGCGCACCTTGTCGGTCGCGAGCGACTTGCGCACCGGCCGCTTCATGGGCGAGCCGTCGCGGTTCTTGAAGTCGAGCGCGCACTTGTGCGGCCCGTAGCTTTTCAAGTCGTCACCCACATAGACCGCGAGAACACCCGGCATCCTTTTCGCCGCCTCGCTGTTGATTCCCTTGATGATCCCGTGGGCGTGCGGACTTCTCACCATCCAGGCGTAGGCCTGGCCGGGCTCGTTCAGGTCGTCGGTATAGCGGCCTTCGCCCCGCAGCAGGACCGGGTCCTCGGTGCGTTGCACCGGTTGGCCGACGCCGTAGCGGTCCGGCGCGGGTTCGTTCGGATTTCGCATCGATCGATTATTGCAGACTTAAAATCGGGGACGGACCCCCATTTCTCAGAATCGTCTCAGGAGATTCCGATGGCCACCCACCTCAAGCGCCGCATCGCCAGAGAGCTCACCGACGAGATCGACCGCAAGGTCCGCCAGACGGTCGAGGACATCCTCGCCGACGTGAAAAAGCGCGGCGATGCCGCGGTGCGCGAGTATTCCGAGAAGTTCGACAAGTGGGTTCCGCGCAAACTGGATAGGAGAGAGCTTGACGCCATCCTGGCCCGGGTCGCTCCTGAAACCCTGAATGACATCAAGTTCGCCCAGGCGCAGATCCGCAGCTTCGCCGAGCACCAGCGCGCGGCGATCCGCGACATCGAGGTCGAGACGCTGCCCGGGGTGAAGCTCGGCCACAGGAACATCCCGGTCGAGTCGGTCGGGTGCTACGTGCCGGGCGGGCGCTACCCGATGGTCGCCTCGGCGCACATGAGCATCGTCACGGCGCGCACCGCCGGGGTCTCGCGCATCATCGCCTGCACCCCGCCCAACCAGGGCGAGCCGCACGCCGAGACCATCGCCGCGATGGTCCTCGGCGGCGCCGACGAGATCCACGTGGTTGGCGGCGTGCAGGCGATCGCCGCGATGGCGCTGGGCACGCAGACGATCGCGCCGGTCGACATGCTGTGCGGCCCGGGCAACGCGTACGTCGCCGAGGCGAAGCGCCAGCTCTTCGGCCGCGTCGGCATCGACCTCTTCGCCGGGCCGACCGAGATCCTGGTGGTCGCCGACCACAGCGCCGACGTCGAGATGATCGCCACCGACCTCCTCGGCCAGGCCGAGCACGGCCCGACGAGCCCGGCGATCTGTATTACCACCTCGAAGAACATCGCCAACGAACTCCCGGGGGAGATCGAACGGCAACTGAAGGTGCTGCCGACCGCCGACGTGGCCGGGGTCGCCTGGCGCGACTACGGCGAGATCATTCTCGTTTCTTCAAGAGAAGAAGCCGTAACGGAAGCCGATCGCGTCGCTGCGGAGCACGTCGAGATCCTTTGCGAAGATCCGAGGTACTTCCTGGAGAAGATGAGGAATTACGGCGCCCTCTTCCTCGGCCCGGAGACCAACGTCTCGTACGGCGACAAGGTGATCGGCACCAACCACACCCTGCCGACGCTCGGCGCCGCGCGCTACACCGGCGGCCTCTGGGTCGGCAAGTTCCTGAAGACCTGCACCTACCAGGAGGTGACGCGCGAGGCGAGCGTGAAGGTCGGCGAGTACTGCTCGCGCCTCTGCGCGATCGAGCGCTTCTGGGGCCACAAGGAGCAGGCCGACCTGCGCCTGCGGCGCTATGGCGGCCAGAACGTCGGCTTGGGAGCGAAGTAGCTTTTCTTCTACAGGCGCCGGTAGGCGGCGCGGCAGGCTTCGAGGTCGGCGGGGCTGTTCAGCGGCCGGTTGCACAGCCGCGCGACGTCTTCCTTGCGCCGGTGGTGCTCGGCGAGCGCGGCGCGCTGCATCGCCTCGCGCGCGAGGAGCTTGTCCTGCACCGTTACCCTGACCGCGGGTCCGCTGGGACCTTCGCCGCGCGCGTAGCCGGTTGCCAGCGTCACTGCGAGGATGATGGCAAGGGAGGCGACGACTTTCGAGAGGTCCATGGGGCGGTGTCCGGGGCGGTGTCCTGCTTTGTACCGAGTCATCAACTTGTAGGAGATGCCAGTGTGGCGAGCGTCCAGTGACACGACCAGCGCGCGCGAAGCGCGCAGGCAGGGTCGGTTGGCGTCGGGTCTTATCCCGACGCGAGCGCTAAGATAGCGAGAGGGAGAATTCATCTGGACGTCGCCTCGCGCTTTCGCCTCGACGGCCGCACCGCGCTCGTGAGTGGCGCGGGACGCGGCATCGGCCGCGCCTGCGCGCTTGCGCTCGCGCAGGCGGGCGCCGAAGTGCTGCTTCTCTCCCGCACCGCAACCGAGCTCGAGCAGGCGGTCGCGGAGATCGAGGAGAAAGGGGCGAGAGCGCGAGCGATCGTCTGCGACGTCACCGACTCGCAGGCCGTGAAGAAAGTCTTCGCTGCGCTGCAGTCGCTCGACGTGCTGGTAAACAACGCCGGCAGCAACATCCCGGAGCCTTTCGTCGAGGTGAGCGAGGAGCACCTCGACCGCCTGCTCGGCCTCAACGTGCGCGCGGCATTCATCGTTGCCCAGGCGGCAGCAAGGAAAATGCTCGCGTCACCGAATCGCTACGCGCGGGCCATCATCAATATGTCGTCGCAGATGGGACACGTCGGCGCGGTCAACCGGTCCGTCTATTGCCTGACCAAGCACGCGCTCGAAGGGCTGACGAAGGCGATGGCGCTCGAGCTCGCGCCGCACGGCATCCGCGTGGTTTCGATCGCGCCGACCTTCGTCGAGACCCCCCTCACCAAGCCCTGGCTCGACACGCAGGACTTCGGCCGATGGGTGCGCGATCGAATCCCGTCGGGCCAGGTCGGGCAGGTCGAGGACGTCGCCGCGGCGGTGGTGTTCGCCGCCTCGCCGGCGGCGGCGCTGGTGACAGGCTCCAGCCTGCTCGTGGATGGCGGCTGGACCGCGCAGTGACGAGCTAGGCCGGCACGCTCGCGGTGCCGGCAAAGGTCTGCTTGCAGGCGGGGTAGTTGCGGCAGCCCCAGTACCTGCGCCCGTCCTTGGTGCTCTGGCGCGAGATCATCTTGATCGAGCAGAACGGGCAGGTCGGGCTGAGGAAGTCGCCCTGGGTGGCGAGCTGGAGCAGGGCGAGCGTCTTGTCGGGCGCCAGGGCGGCGATCTTTTCAAGGAGCGCCGGACCGTCGATCAGCCGGATGCCTTCCTGGGAGGCGAGATTGACCGCGTCGTAGGTGAAGCGGCCCGAGGTGAGCAGCGTCCCGTCGGCGATCTTCGCCGCGTCCATCGCGCGGCGCAGCTCGCGCACCGCCCTCGGCCCGACGCGATAGGCGTCCCACGCCTTGCAGCGCGCGATCGACTGGGTCTTCGCAGCCTTGTCGCGGATGACGATGTCGACGCCGGCCGCCGTGCCGGCGCCGCTCGTCCCGACCGCGAAGCCGAGCGCTTCGTAATAGGCCGCGCAAACCTCCTCGAAGCGCCGCCACTCGAGCTGCTTCAGCAGCTCCGGGTTCCACTGGCGCGTGTCGAGCTTCAGCCGCAGCGCCGCCTTGGCCGGCGTCTCGTCGCGGCCGCGCAGCACCGACCACAGGGCGCCCAGCGAGCGCTTGGCACCGGCGGCGAAGGCGAGCGGCTTGATGCGAGACATTGCCGATAGTACCTCTCCCCGGCGCCAATTCGGGGTCAGAGCCCGAACTTGTTTCTACGTACGCTCCAGCGAGATCGGGCTCTGACCCCGAATTCCCCGGATCTTCACGCCGGCGGCCTCGTAGAACCTGACGCTCGCGGCATGGGCCGCTTTGGCGACGGCGCCGCGCGCCATGCGCAGGAAGGCTTTCATCACCCTGGCGCGCATGCGCGCCGCCCTGCGAATCACCCTGGCTCGTTCGTTTGCGTAATCTCTCATGTGGGTTCCCTTCGAGAAAGCAGGGACCCATTCTGGGCGCCGCGCGTATCGTCCGAATTTCATGCTGTAGCCGCTTTGTTTCTGAAACAATTCGAGTTGAAAAACGAAACGCAAACGCGATGGAGGGAACCGTGCGCAGCCTGATCCTGGTATTGCTTGCAATCGCGGGATGCGCCACCCCGGCATGGAAATGGGACGGCACGCCCACCAACGACCTGCCGAGCCCCTACCGCAGCGTCGCCCCGTGGGGGAAGCTGCCCGAAGGGCACAAGTGGGGCGCGCTGAACGGGGTCGCGGTGGACAACGACGGCCGCTCGCTCTGGGTGGTGGACCGCTGCGGCGCGAATCCCGACGTTCCGCCGGGCGCTTCGCCCTTCCAGTACGACAGCTGCGCCGGCTCGAGCTGGGCGCCGGTGCACAAGATCGACCCCGAAGGCAACATCGTGAAGAGCTTCGGCGCGGGCCTGTTCGTGTTTCCGCACCGCATCTACCAGGACCGCGAAGGGAATATCTGGGTCGTCGATATGCGAAGCCTCAACGACCGGGAGCGGAAAAAATTTCCAGAGGCAAAACCGGTGGGCCACACGGTGGTAAAGTTCGACCAGGACGGGAAAGTGCTGATGACGATCGGCAAGCCCGGCGTCACCGGCCACCCGCAGGACGGCGCGCTCACCGAGCCGTGCAGCATCGTGGTGGCGCCGAACGGCGAGCTCTTCATCGCCGAAGGCCATTCCGGCCAGCAGCCCAACGCCCCGGTCGACACCGTCGCGCGCATCTCGCGCTTCACGAAGGACGGGAAGTACCTCCGCTCCTTCGGAAGACTCGGCTCCGGACCGGCGGAGTTCAAGACGCCGCACGACCTCACGATGGACCCGCAGGGGCGGCTCCTGGTCGCCGACCGCGGCAACCACCGCGTCCAGGTGCTCGACCAGGACGGCAACTTCATCGCCGAGTGGAAGCAGTTCGGCCGGCCGAGCGGCATCGCGCTGCGCGACGGGCTCGTCTACGTCGCCGACTCCGAGTCGAACGGCGTCGCGCCCAACCCCGGCTGGAAGCGCGGCATCCGCGTCGGCGACGCGGCGAGCGGCAAGGTCCTCTACCGCATCCCCGACCCGCTCGAGATGAAGGGCACGAGCGCCGCCGAGGGCGTGGCGGTCGACGCGATGGGCAACGTCTACGGCGGCGAGGTCGGCCCGCGCCAGCTCGCCAAGCATGTCGTGGACTGCTCGGCTTCCATGGCCTGTGACGACGCCCCGCGCCCCTCCGGCCTCTGGCAGCGCCGCATGCAGCACTAGGCCCTGACGGCTTGCGCGGCGAGGAGCAGCTCGTCCCAGAGGCCCGTGGCATCGCGCCGAAACACCGTATCGAGCGGCACCTCGAGCTTGAGCCACAGGCCGCGCTTCAGCTCGTCGGCGAGCTCCCCCGGCTGCCACAGCACGAGTCCGGCGTAGTAACGCGCCGTGCCGGGGCTGCGCTCGACCGCGCGCTCGAGTACCGCGGCGCCGATGGAAAGGTACAGGCCGCGCGCGAGCTGCATCGAGCCCTCGCCAGGGTTCTTCTCGTCGCGGATGAGCGCCATCAGCTGTTGCGACATGAAGGGTCCGCCCGAATACAGCGGATCGGGCGCCTTGGCGGCCGCCGGAGCGTCGAGCACGTTCGCGAGCGCGTAATCGCTCGGGCGGTTGATGATGACGCCGACCTCTTCGCTGCCGTCTCGCTGCAGCACCACCACCGCTTGCGCGTACGCCGCGTCGTCGAATCCGCGGTTGGCCACCAGCACCGTGACCGGCTCGTTGTGCTCCGCGCAGGCCGCCTGCGAAAGCCACAGCGCCGCGGCGCCGAGAAGAAGCGCAGTGAAGTCCTGCTGCATCCGCACGATCTTCCTCATGACTCGTCCCCCCTTCGGTTGATGGCACCGACCTTAGGCAGGGGACGCGAAATCGGAAGTGCGTTTGCGCACCGGTTCGGACGGGTATTTACACCCTGAAACACATTCCCCTAACGGGGGTCACGGCGCTGCGCTAGATTGGCCCCGTGGTCAAGAAGATCCTTGCGTGGGGAGCAGTGGCGCTCGTGTCGGCCTGCGCCACGGCGCCGCAACGCGTCGAGCGCGAGCCGCTACCGTCCATCGCGTGGCCGGACGATTCGCGCGCCACGCACCTCCTCGTCCTCAACCGCGTGAGCTTCGGCCCGAACCGGGCCTCGTTGAAGGAGATCGAAGCGCTCGGCAGCGGGGCCTATCTCGCGCGGCAGCTCCGTCCCGCGGCCGAGCCGCGCCTGCCGGCCGAAGTCCAGTCCGCCATCGACTCGATGACGATCTCGCAGCGCTCGGTGGTCGACCTCGCATCGGAGCTCGAGCGGCGCCAGCGCGAATTCCGCAGTCTCCCTCCAACGGACATGAAAGGGGAGCGCCAGGCCTACCAGCAGGAGCTCACGCGCCTCGCGCGCGAGGCCGCGGCGCGCACGCTCCTGCGCGCGCTCTATTCGCCCGACCCGCTCCAGGAGGAGATGACCTGGTTCTGGATGAACCACTTCAGCGTGTTCCAGGGCAAGGCCAACGTGCGCGTGCTGATCGGCGACTACGAGGAGCGCGCGATCCGGCCGCATGCGCTCGGGCGCTTCGGCGAGCTGCTCGGCGCGGTGGCGCGCCATCCGGCGATGCTCGTCTACCTCGACAACTCGAGGAACGCGCTCGGCCGCCTGAACGAGAACTACGCGCGCGAGCTGATGGAGCTGCACACGCTCGGCGTGAAGGGCGGCTACACCCAGGCCGACGTTCAGGAGCTGGCGCGCGTGCTCACCGGGTTCCACGTGCGCGAGGGCGAGTTCAGGTTCTATCCCCGGCGCCACGACTTCGGCCGGAAGACGCTCCTCGGCCGGCCGATCCGCTCGAGCGGCGAGCGCGAGCTCGGCGAGGCGCTCGAGCTCCTCGCCTCGCATCCTTCGACCTCGCGCTTCGTCTCGCGCAAGCTCGCGATGCACTTCGTCGCCGACGATCCGCCCGAGGCGCTGGTCGAGCGCATGGCGCGCGCGTTTCGCGCGAGCGACGGCGACATCGCGCTCACGCTGCGCGCGATGTTCGAGTCGCCCGACTTCCGGGCTTCTCTCGGCGGCAAGTTCAAGGACCCGCTGCATTACATGGTGTCGGCGGTGCGCTTCGCCGCCGAGGACCAGGTGATCCCGCGCGAGGGCGTCGAGCGGATGATCAACGCCCTCGCGGCGATGGGGCAGCCGCTCTACGGCCGGCCGACGCCCGACGGCTACCCGCTCGTGCGCGGCGAATGGACCAGCCCCGGCCAGCTCGCCGCGCGCTTCGAGGTCGCGCGCGGCGTCGGCTATCGCCGCGTGGGGCGGCTTCCGGACGAGCTTCCCGTGCCGCTCTCCGACACCACGCGCCAGACGCTCTCCAAGGCTTCCGACCCGAGGGAGTGGAACCTGCTGTTGCTCTCGTCTCCTGAGTTCATGAGCCGATGAAATCCATCAGCCGATGAAGCGGCGCGCCTTTCTCCTTTCCTCATTAGTCCTTCCTTCAGTGAGGTTGTTTGCTGCGCCCTCCACGTCCACGCGCTTCCTGCTGGTCTTCCTCCGCGGCGGCTACGACGCGGCGAACGTGCTCATCCCGCATTCGAGCGAGTACTACTTCCACGTGCGGCCGAACATCGCCGTCCCGCGCGAGGCGGCGATCAAGCTCGATTCCGACTGGGCGCTGCATCCGGCGCTGCGCGAGAGCCTCTACGCCCTGTGGCTGAACGGGGAGGCGGCGTTCGTGCCCTTCGCCGGCAGCCACGACCTCTCGCGCAGCCACTTCGAAAGCCAGGACACGATCGAGCTCGGCCAGCCGCTCGGCGGCGCGCGCGGTTACGAGTCTGGATTCATGGGCCGGCTCGCCGCCGCGCTCAACGCCTCGCGCCCGATCGCGTTCACCAATCACATGCCGCTCGCCTTCCGCGGCCCGACGCCCGAAGGCGCGAAGCCGGTCGCCAACATCGCCCTCGGCGGCGCGGGCCTGAAGCCGGCCGCGGTCGACCCGCGCCAGAGTGCGCTCATCGCCGAGATGTACCGCGACAGCCAGCTCGGCTCGCCGGTGAGCGAGGGCTTTGCCATGCGCGAGAGCGTGATGCGCGACCTCGGCGGCGAGATGGAAGCCGCCGGACGCAATGCGATCAACGCGCGCGGCTTCGAGCTGCAGGCGCGGCGCATCGCCCGCCTGATGAGCGGCGAGTACAACCTCGGCTTCGTCGACGTCGGCGGCTGGGACACGCACGTCGGCGAGGGCGGTGCGAACGGTCAGCTCGCGACGCGCCTCGAAGAGCTCGGCCGGGGCTTGAGCGCGCTCGCGGCCGGCATGGGCAGCGCCTGGCGCGACACCGTGGTGGTGGTGCTGAGCGAATTCGGCCGCACCTTCCGCGAAAACGGCAACCGCGGCACCGATCACGGCCACGGCAGCGTGTACTGGGTCCTGGGCGGGGCGGTGAAGGGACAGCGCGTCGTGGGCGAACAGGTACGCGTTTCGCAGGCAACGCTGTTCCAAGACCGCGACTATCCGGTGCTCAACGAATACCGCGCGCTCCTCGCCGGCCTTTTCGCACGCGCATACGGTCTCGACGGCGCGCAGCTCGCCCGCGTCTTTCCTTCGGTGTCGCCGAAGGACGTCGCCCTCCTTTGAATTCGGGGGCCAAAAATCGGGGTCAGAGCCCTATTTCCGGCGACGCGTAGCGAAGGGAAATAGGGCTCTGACCCCGATTTTTGTCTGACCCCGATTAAGCGCCGATTAAGCGGGCGGACGCACAGACTGGCGCGGTCTGCGCCCACCAAGCTACGCCATGCTCACGAGAGAACTGGAAGACGGCCGGATCGCATTGACCGCGGTGTATCTCAAGCTCGACGCGGAGTACTTCGGTTTCATCGAGGAGCTCCCCAGGATGAATTCCCGCGGCCGTACGCTGCACGACACGCGCGAGGCCCTGCAGGAGCTCGCCGCCGAGGTGTTCACCGAGGAGCGGCGCACCGTCGCCGAGGCCCACACCGCGAGCGGCATGGTGCGGGAGGCTTTCTTCTTGAAGGCGCTGCGGTAGGTCACCCGAGGGTCGTCGTTCGAGCGACCTCCACCATCGGCATCCGGCGGCATCGCGCGATCGCGTGCGCCGGTATAACGAACGCGGTATCTGCAGCACCACAACGGAAGGAAGACGCAATGAACTGGGATCGCATCGAAGGCAACTGGAAGCAGGTGAAGGGCAAAGTGAAGGAGCAATGGGGCAAGCTCACCGACGACGACCTGGACCGGGTCGCCGGCAACCGCGACCAACTGGTCGGCAAGATCCAGAACTCGTACGGCATCGGCAAGGACGAAGCCGAGAAGCAGCTGAAGGACTGGGAGTCGAGCCAGTCCGACAAGGACTGAGCGCAGAGACGAGCAAGAGGAGGAGTTGTAATCGCCCGCGGGAACTGGGGGCGCACCCCGGTTCCCGCCCGGGCGCTTTTTTCCGGCATCATGCGCCGGCATGGAGCGCCTCGAACGCTTCTACAAGATTGATCGACTCCTAAAAGAGCGGAGAGGGCCAGTGGCCTTTTCCGCTCTTCGCGTTTCTTTGGGGGTGTCGGCCGCGACCGTCAAGCGCGACATCGAGTACATGCGCAGCCGCTTCAACGCGCCGATCGAGTACGACCGCGAGGCGAACGGCTACCGGTTCGGCGAGCCGCGGCCGGGGCCGCGCTACGAGCTGCCGGGCCTGTGGTTCTCGGCCGACGAGGCGTACGCGCTCCTCACCATGCATACGCTGCTGGCCGAGCTGCAGCCCGGGCTCCTCGAGCCGCACATCAAGCCGCTCCAGGATCGCGTTCGCGCGGTGCTCGGCGGCGAGCCGGGCTGGAAGGAAGTGGAGAAGCGCATCCGCGTTTTTCAGCCCGAGCGCCGAGTTTTTCCCCACCAGGAAAACGCCGCGGAAAACGCCGCATGCTTCGGTGTTGTTGCTAGCGCGGTTTTGAAGCGCTCAAGGCTCTGGATCCGCCACTTCAACCGCAAGGAAAACCGCGAGACCGAGCGCGAGATCTCGCCGCAGCGCCTGGTGCATTACCGCGACAACTGGTACGTCGATGGCTGGTGCCACAAGAGCGAGGGCTTGCGCACTTTCGCGGTCGACGCGATCCGCGCGGCGGAGCTGCGTGAGGGTCGAGCCAAGGAGATCCCCGCGGCCGAGCTCGACGAGCACCTAGGGAGTGGCTACGGCATCTTCGCGGGGAAGGAAGTGCAGTGGGCGCGGCTGCGGTTCACGGCCGAAGCCGCGCGCTGGGTCTCGGCCCAGGTCTGGCATCCGAAACAGCGAGCGCTTACGGAAAAAGACGGCAGCTACGTGCTGGAAATTCCCTACGCCAACGACCGGGAGCTCCTGATGGAGATCCTGAAGTTCGGCGCCGACGTGGAGGTCCTCGGCCCCGCAAGCCTGCGCGATCGGGTAGCTGCGGCCCTCGCCGAGGCGTCAAGACCCTACTTGGACTCTTGACGTCCTAGCGACTCGCGCAGCGCCTTGTGGAGCTCCTGCGCGGATACGCCCGCGGCCCTCGCCCAGTTCCAGGCCTCGACTTCCTTTTCGAGATCAAAGGACTCGGGGTGCGGGGCGGCCGGCTTTGCGTTTGTTTCTGACATGTCTCTCTTCATACCCGACGCACATGCAGGCGCCATGCCGGTCAGGCTAGTCCGGTTGGAGCGGGAGTGTTTCAGCTGTAAAAGAATCGGCAAAAAAATCGGGGTCAGAGCCCTATTTCCGCAAGCTGCGCGTCGTTGGAAATAGGGCTCTGACCCCGATTTTTTTTACTCGATCAGCCGCCGCGCCACCATGGCGTGGACGCCCTTGTTGCCGTCGACGAGCTGGGTGACGTGCAGGTCGCAGGCGAGGCTGCAGAAGACATAGGCTTCGGCCGGCTTCCAGCCCTTTAGCTGCACCAGCCAGGCGATCATGTCGCGCAGCGCCTGCTTGGCCGCGTCGTCGAGGTCGGTATCGAAGCCCACGGTGATGTAGTGCGTAGGCGTCAGCGCGCGCGGCATGGCGAGCTTCAGGCCCTTGTGCAGCACCAGCTCGAAGGTGCCTTCGAGGCAGGTCTCGAGGGCGGTGAGGCAGACCTCGCCGTCGCCCTGCACCGCGTGGCCGTCGCCGGCCGAGAAGTTGGCGCCGGGCACGAACACCGGCAGGAACACCGAGGTGCCGGCGACGTACTCCTTGCAGTCGACGTTGCCGCCGAATTCGCGCGGCTCGATGCTGGAGATGCGGCCGTACTCCGGCCGGGGCGCGGTGGCGAGGATGCCGAAGAAGGGCTGGAGGGGAATCGTCGGCCCCCACGCCAGCTTCGCCGTCATGCGCTCGCGGTCGATCGGGATCGTCCAGCGCTGGAACTCGGGGAAGTCCTCGGGCAGGCTGCCGCGCAGCGGCCGGATCACGCTCCAGCCCCAGTCGCCGGTCAGCCGGATCGCCTTGACGCGCACTTCCAGGGTGTCCCCCGGCTCCGCCCCGCGCACCGCGATCGGGCCGGTCAGGATGTGCGCGCCCAGGACCGGCTTCAGCTTGGTGGCGATCTCGTAATGGTCCGGGCGGTAGAGCTTCGGGTCGGGCGCCACCTCCGGCCAGCCCGACACCGTGTCCACCACCACCGTGTCGCCGGAATCGACCGTCAGCCGCGGTGGCAGCTTCGCGTCGAAGAAGCCCCAGTGCACGTTCTCGAGCGACGGGGCGAGGCGGTGTTCGCGTGCCATTTTCAGTTCCCTTAAATGGTGACAGTCACCATTTTGGGTTCACATTGCGCTCGCCTTCATGCCCCACTTGTCGAGGGTGCGCCGCTCGATGAAGTCGAAGAGCCAGTTCTCGGTGACGAGGCCGATGATCGCGATGGTGATCATGCCCGCGATCATGATGTCGGGCCGTAGCTGCCAGCGGGCGTCGTCGATCATGAAGCCGATGCCGACGATGGAGGAGATCATCTCGGCGCCGATGATGACGCGCCAGCCCACGCCGTAGGTGAGGCGAAGCCCGGTGATGATGAAGGGCAGCGACCCGGGCACGAGGATGCGGCGCACGTAGAGCCAGCGGGGCGCCATGTAGACCCGTGCCACATCGGTGTACTGCCCCGAGAGCGTCTGCACCCCCGCCATGGTGTTGAACATGATCGGCCAGATGCCCGAAATGAAGATCACGAACACGGTCGAGGTGAAGCCGACGCCGAACCAGAGGATGGCGAGCGGCACCCAGGCGAGCCCCGGGATCGGGTAGAGCATGCGCATGAAAGGCAGGGTCGTGCCGCGGAACCAGGGCGACATGCCGAGGTAGATGCCGAGCGGCACGCCGGCGATCGCCGCGAGCACGATGCCGGTGACCTGGCGGCCGAAGCTCGCGCCCACGTTCTTCGCGAGCGAGCCGTCGAGGAGCATGTCCCAGAGCGCCTTGAAGGTCGCGCCGGGCGAGGGAAACGCCCACGGCGGCATGAGCCCGACCGAGTACACCGCCTGCCACAGCAGCAGGAAGGCGACGATGAAAGCGGTGGAGAGGAGCGTGTCGCGGTGCGTGAGCCAGCGCCAGAGCGCCGGCCTGGCCGGCGCGGCGCCGGGTCGCGGGAGGGCGGCGCTCATGCGAGCGAGGCGTCCTCGTTTTCCTGCTGCATTGAGCGCGCGATCTCTTCCGACAGCTCGGCGAGAAGGCGCCGCCGCAGCTCGATCATGCGGGGCTCGGACTCGTCGCGCGGCCGCGGCAGATCGATCCGCAGCACGCTCTTGATCCGCCCCGGGCGCGCGGTCATGAGGAGCACCGTGTCGGCGAGGAGCAGCGCCTCGGAGATGGAGTGGGTGACGAAGATCACCGTCTTCCTGAAGCGCGCCCAGATGCGCAGCAGCTCGTCCTGCATTACCGAGCGCGTCTGCGCGTCGAGCGCGCCGAAGGGCTCGTCCATGAGCAGGATCTGCGGCTCGACCGCGAGCGCCCGCGCGATCGACACGCGCTGCTTCATGCCGCCGGAGAGGTGGTGCGGATATTTCCCGGCGAACTGCGCCAGGCCGACGATCTTGAGGAGCTCCAGCGCCCTGCGGTGCTGCTCATCCACCGCCACGCCGCGGGCGACCAGGCCGAAGGCGACGTTGTCCTGCACCTTCATCCACGGAAAGAGCGCGTAGTCCTGGAACACGAACGCGCGGTCCGGGCCGCAACCCGCGACCGGCTGGGAGCCGATCACGACGCGGCCCGCGCTCGCCGGGATCAGGCCGGCGATGATGCGCAGGAGCGTCGACTTGCCGCAGCCCGAGGGGCCGAGCAGGCAGACGAACTCGCCCTCGCCGACGCTCGCCTGGATGTTCTCGAGCGCGAGGACGTCGCCGCCGTCGGCTGCGTAGCGCTTCTCGACCCGCTCGATGACGACGGTGCCGCTCATCGCGCCCGGGCGTTCTACTTCAGCTTCTCGTACGCCGGGTAGCCGGGATAGCTGTCCTGCAGCGAAAAGTCGACCACGTCCTTGTAGGACACGTCCTTCTGGATCAGCTTGTCTTCCTTCATCCAGCCGATCAGCGTCTCGATCCACACCTGCGGCGGCTTCTGGTAGTTCCAGCCGCAGTTGTCGTACGAATCCTCCAGCAGCTTCGCATCGATCTTCGGGTTGTAGTGCTTGAGCGTCTCGAGCCCCGCCTTCTTGTCGCGGCGCATCATCTCGATCGCGTCCATGTGCGCCCACACCAGGCGCTTGGCGACCTCGGGGTTCGCCTTGATGAACTTCTTCGTCATGATGAAGCCGTTGCGCAGCATGTCGCTCTTGATCTGCGACTGGTCGACCATGTCCTGCGCTTTCAGCAGCACCTTGGCGCCCTTCGCCACGGCGTTGGTGCCGAACGGCTCGAACGGGAAGGCGCCGGCGACGTCCCCGGTGAGCAGGCCCGCCGCCACCTCGGGCACCGGCACCAGGGCGAAGTCGAGGTCCGAGGCCTTCAGGCCGTGGCGCGGCAGGATGTGCTTCACCAGCGTGAGGTACTGGACGTCGAATTTGGTGACGATGCCGAAGCGCTTGCCTTTCAGGTCCGCCCAGTCCTTGATCTTGGGATTCGCGACGATGAGCGCGCAGTTCGCGGACGAGGCGCCGACGATCACGTTATCGACCCCGGCCGAAAGCGCGCGGATGGCATTGGCGTACTGGTTGTAGCCGGCGTCGAAGTCCGCGGTCGACATCATCTGGTTGGAGCGGAAGTAGTTGCCGCCGAGGAACTCGACGCTCACCTTGTAGCGCTCCCACAGCTTCATGCGCTCGGCGATGAAGGGCTGGATGTGGTCGTAGCCCGGCGAGCCGGCGACGAGCTTCACCGGCTTCTTGTTGATGTTCTGCGCCAGGGCCGCGGAGCTCGAGACCATGGCAGCGACGAGGGTCCAACGCAGGGAAATCATGTCCTCCTCCTCCGCTCAACGAGATCGTTACGCTGCGACGGCAGCGGCTTGCGGGGCGCGCGGCAGCCTGGCCACCTGCGCCCACGCCTGTTCCATCTTGGCGAGCGCCGCGAGCTCCGCTTCGGCGATGCGCGCCAGAATCGCTCCGGCCTTCTTGACGTCCTCCTCGTAGCGCAGCGTCTCGAAGAGCTCGGAGGAGCGCTGCATGAAGCTCGCGGCGGCGCGCGCCGCCTCGCCGTCGAGGCTGCGCTTGGCGAGCTCGACGGCCACGCGCTGCAGGTAGCCGGCGGCGCCGCGGCGCCCGAGCACGCCGTGGTTGGCGATGTTGCCCTTCACGAAGAGCGGCACGCGCTCGCCGCCCGGCGTCAGCGGGTCGGTGAGCTCGCCGCGCTCGATCGCCTCGGCGGCGCGCGCCATGCCCGGCGCGCCGGTTTCCCAGTGCGGGATCTGCCACGGGCTGCCGTAGAGCGCGTAGGGCCTCGGATAGTGGCCGCTCAGGATCCTGAGGTTGCGCCGGAAGCTGTCGCGGATCGAGGCCGCGATGTCCCACTGCGGGTCGCGCCCGGGCTCCACCCACACCATGAGGTAGGGGCCGTACCCGTCGTGCAGGCTCCACTGGCCGGCCCAGGGATAGTGGTGCGCCCAGGCCCGGTAGTGCCCGTCCACGCGCTGCACCGGTTCTTCCCAGGCGCGGCGGAACACGTCGATGGGGCACTCGTAGCGCGAATGCTCGGCGATGTCGTTCGGCTCCCAGATCACCACCGTCTGCTTCCTGAGGTCGTAGCCCGCGACGACGACGTGGTGGCCGAAGCCCGAGTCCTTCATGATCGACTTCATGTAGGCCAGGCGCGGCGAGGAGAGCGCCCCGTACGGCAGGAGCAGGCTGTAGTGCAGGCCCACCTGCACCGGGATGCCGCGGTCGATGAGGCCGCGGAGCTTCTCGAACGCCTCCTCGAAGCCGCCCTCGGGGTCCTCTTCCCAATGGCCGCGGAAGCCGAGCGCGCGCGGCGTGTACTCCCACATCTCGTGGAAGGCGCCCTTGCCGCCGTTGAAGGCCGGCGCGCCCCAGGTCGGGCACCAGCGGAACGAGAAGCCGTCGCCGCTCGTGCCGTCGGCGAACAGCACATCCGACTCGCCCCAGTGGCGCAGCATCCCCAGCACGCCGGTGAAGTAGCAGCGCCCGGCGTTGCCGTTCTCGGGATAGCCCTTCGGGCCGAGCCAGGTCATCGAGTAATAGCTGTCGGAGTAGCTCGTGATTTCCATAAATTCAAATGAGTGGGTTGGTGGAGGTCCTGAGGAGCGCGCGCTCGTCGATCTTGAACACGTCGGCGAGCCAGTCGGCCATCAGCTCCTGGCCGATGGTCGGGTTGTCGTGCTGGCAGTGCTCTGCGCCGGTCTCCTCGGGCGTCACAAAACGCAGGGTCACGTCCTTGCCCTTCGATTTTGCGTACTCGTAGACCTTGGTGGCGTGCGACATGCCGAGCACGTCGTAGCCGCCGTGCACGATGAGATAGGGGCATTGCATGTGGTCGAGCACGCCGTTCAGCGTGAATTGCTTTGCGCGTTCCTTGGCCTGGGCCATCGACTTCACGCCGAACACCCACTTGATGTGCCCGGCCAGGCCGTGCGACTCGTCGGCGTTCTTCCACAGGTCGTAGATGTCCCAGATCGCCCCGTGCGAGATGCATGCCGCGAGGCGATGCTCCATCGAGCCCGCGCGCGCCGCGTAGTAGCCGCCGAGGCTCGAGCCGCACACCGCGATGCGGGTGCCGTCCACATCATTTCTCTTCAACAGAAAATCGATGCACCGGCCGATCGGCACCTCGTAGTCCGGGCGGTTCGGCACCTTGTGGCGTCGCAGCGTGCCGCCCTGGCCCGGCCCGTCGATCATCAGCACCGCGATCCCGCGCTGCAGCGCGGCATGCGCCTGCATGAACCACATTTCGTCCTTGATCGAGTCCAGGCCCCCCATGCAGATCAGCACCGGCTGCTTCTTCGCCGGGAACGGCGCGCGCACGAAATAGCCGCAGAGCGGCACGCCTTGCTCGTACGGGATGTCGACCGCCTCGCCCGGCGGGTTCAGGTACGAGATGAATTTCTTGCTGCAGGCCTCCATCTTCTCGAACGTGGGCAGGCGGCGCGGGTCGAGGCCGCCCAGGAAGAACTCCGCCTGCCGGTAGTAATCGGCCGCGCGCAGCCAGCAGTTCATCGCGGTGCGGAGGTGGCCCGCCTTCTCGGCTTCCAGCCCGCGCTTCCAGTTGAGCTCCGCCACCTTGTCCCACTCGCGGTGCCAGCTGTCGAGGTCCCCGGGCACGATGCGCGAGGCGACGAGGAAGCATTCGCTGACCGTCCCGCCGCCTTCCTGCGTCTCGCCCAGCCCCCGGCGGAACTGGTAGGCGAACCACGGGTGCTCCGGAAAGTGGTGCCAGCCGTACGGCTCGTAATGCGGCAGGCGGTTCGAGGTGACCTTCTCGATGAGGTTGTCCTCTTTGAGGACCGCGGAGTCAGAAGCCAATCGGGGATCCTTCCATGCAGGTGGAGGTCGGGGCCGGTCCGGATGGATGGACCATACACCCGGGACGCGCCCGCCGGGAAGGGGTGGGCTGGCTCACGCCTTGAGCCACCGGGGGCGGCACCATTGACCCATGAAGACGATCATCATCGACCGGGCCGAGAAGGTTGCCTGCCCCAAGTGCAACCACAGCTTCCACCTGTCCGAAGGCATCTCGCGGCAGACCATCGAGCGCTACGCCGACGAGTTCCAAACCACGCTTGCTCGACACCGGAAGGTCCTCGAGGCCACCCTTGCCGCCGAAGCCAAGGCGCAGTTCGACCTCCAGGTGAAGAGCCTGCAGCAGGCGCTCGCCACCAAGGACGGGACCCTGGAGCGCTTCAGGAGCGAGGAGCTCGCGCTCCGCCGCCGACTGGTGGAGCTCGAGGAAGCGAAGAAGAACCAGGACCTGGACTATCAAAGGAAGCTCGATGACGAAAGAAAGCGCATCGAGACCCAGGCCCGCAGCGCGGCCGGCGAGGAATTCGGAAGGCGCGAGGCCCAGCTCAAGGCGCAGATCGAGTCGGCGCAGCGCGAGGCCGCGGACCTGAAGAGAAAACTGGACCAGGGTGCGGTGCAGTTCCAGGGCGAAGGGCTCGAAGTGAGCCTCGAGGCGCTGCTGCGCGCCGCTTTCCCGCTCGACGAGATCGTCCCCGTGCCCAAGGGCATGAACGGTGCCGACCTGCTGCAGCGCGTGCGCGCCCCGTCCGGGGCCTGCTGCGGCACCATCATCTGGGAGGCGAAGCAGACCAAGGCCTGGCAGCCTTTGTGGCTGCGCAAGCTCAAGGACGACCAGCAGGCGGTCGGCGCCGAGGCCGCGGTGATCGTCACCGCCTCGATGCCCAAAGACCGGTTGGGCAACTGCGGGGAACCCTTCGTGCGCGAGTCCGACGTCTGGATCGCGCGCTTCGACGCCGCTCGCCCGCTCGCCGAGGCCCTGCGCAGCGCGCTTCTCGAGCTCCACAAGGCGCGCCTCGCCAACCAGGGCCGCAGCGAGAAGATGGAGCGCCTCTACGCCTACATCTGCAGCCCGCAGTTCACCCAGCGCGTGAAGTCCGTGGTCGAGGGCTTCACCCTCATGCGCCAGGAGCTCGAGGCCGAGAAGATGGCCGCCACGCGCATGTTCAAGAAGCGCGAGATGCAGCTCACCCGCATGACCGAGGGCCTGCTCTGCGTGGTCGGCGACCTCCAGGGCATCGGCGAGGCGAGCCTCGCCCAGCTCGACTCGGTCGCCCCGCTGGCCCTTCCCCTGGAGGAAGAGCTGGAAGCCTGATTTCTGCCGCTCCACCCTCCCTGCGAAATGCAGGGCTTGGGGTCAGACCCCGATTTTTCTCGGTTTTCGCTTTTCGGGGGTCTGACCCCGATTTTTTCCCCGATTTTTCGACCGGGCCCCGTCCTTGCAGGTCCTAGCCCACCGGCCGCAGACCGCGGCCATTCCTACGGAGTTCACCAATGACCTTTCTCCTTTGGCTGATCGTCGGCGGCATCCTCGGCTGGCTCGCCAGCATCGTCATGGGGAGGAACGACCAGATGGGCATGCTCCTCAACGTCGTCGTCGGCATCGTCGGCGCGTTCCTGGGCGGGCTGCTCCTCGCGCCGCTCTTCGGCACCGGGACCATCAACCAGAGCGACTTCAGCATGGGCTCGCTCTTCGTCTCGTTCCTCGGCGCGGTGATCCTCCTCGCCATCCTCAACTTCTTCCGCCGCCGCCGTCACGCCTGACCCTGGGGTCAGACCCCGGCTTGGGGGTCAGAGCCCGGTTTTTCTTGGCTTGGGGGTCAGAGCCCGGTTTTTCTTGGTTCTGTTTTGAGGGCTCTGACCCCGGTTTTGCTTTTCCCGCCTACGCGATGTTCAGCAGCTCCACTTCGAACACCAGGGTTGCCTGCGGCGGAATGATGCCGGCAAGGCCCTGCTCCCCGTACGCGAGCTCGGGCGGGATGGTGAGCCTGCGCTTGCCGCCGACCTTCATGCCGGGCAGCCCCTCGTCCAGGCCCTTGATCACGTCGCCCGCGCCGAGAGCGAAGTCCAGCGGATCGCGGCGGGCGCGGCTGGAGTCGAACTGCGTCCCGTCGGCAAGCCGGCCGACGTAGTGAACCACGATGTCCTGGCCGGCTTCGGCGGTGGCGCCGCTGCCGACGACGAGGTCTTCCTTCAGAAGGGTGTGGCTCAGATCGTCGAGGTTCATGGTCTGGTTCCTTGTGTGTTGAGGACCGCGTTTCGCCCGCGCGCAGAAAAAGAAACGTCCCGGACTTTCGGGACTTCGATGAAACGACTGCGAAGGGCGGGCCGAAAAGCCGCGGCGAGCTTTTGAGGCCGCGGATGCTGCAAAGCAGCGAGGCGAGCACTTTACGCGTAAATGCCCGCAATGGCGAGCGCTATTGAAGAAGTCGTCCCCGCGATAAAGAAGTCGTCCCCGCGATAAAGAAGTCGTCCCCGCGAAGGCGGGGATCCCATTCTTCTTGAATTTGGGGTCTGACCCCGATTTTCCGCAAGCTCACGCCCTGAGCCACTACCCCCATCAAACTGGGCCTCCTTAGAGGAGGTCCGCATGACCCTCGCCGTCCCGCTCGACCTGGTTTTCGCCCTGACGCCGCTTGTAATCCTTGCCGTGCTTCGATTTCTGGACGGTTAGATAAACCTTGAGCGCGTGGGTGTATTGGCCCCGCGCGCGGTTAGCGGTATAGAGGAGGCTGGGGGAGGGAGTGCAACAGCAGGGCGGGCAGACCCTTTTTTCAGCGGGGGACCTCGTCGCCTTCCTGGAGTGCGAGCACGCGACAACGCTCGCGCTCCAGGATCAGGCGGCGCCGCTTCCTCGCGCCGAGGACGACGAGTCGCTCCAGCTCATCCAGGACAAGGGCTTCGCCCACGAAGCCGCTTTCCTGGACGATCTCAGGAAAAAGAATCTGAAGGTCGCGGAATTGCCCTCGGACGGTAACCCCGCGCACCTTGCCGAGCTCACCGAGCGCGCGATGCGCGAGGGCCACGAGGTTATTTTCCAGGCGGCGCTGCTGCGCCCGCCGTTCTATGGCCGCGCAGACTTCCTGCGCCGCGTCGAGACCCCGTCCGCGCTCGGTAGCTGGAGCTACGAAGCCGTCGACACCAAGCTCGCGCGCACGGCGAAGGCGAAGTTCCTGATCCAGCTTTGCTTTTACTCGGATCTAATCAATCAAATTCAAGAAGCGGAACCTCGTGCGATGCACCTCGTGCTGGGCGACCAGACGGAGCACACGTACCGCCTCGCCGACTACTCGCGCTACTACGCGCAAGTCCGCGATCGCTTCCTCGCCTTTACGGCAAGGCATCCGAACGTCACCTACCCCGAGCGCGTCGAGTACTGCCAGTTCTGCCCCTGGCGCGAGCTCTGCGCCGAGCGCTGGAAGTCCGACGACCACCTGAACCAGGTCGCCGGCATCACCCGCGCGCAGATCAAGCGGCTCCGGGCCGAGGGTGTTCATACGCTCTTCGCTCTTTCCACATCAAAAGACGCCTCTTTCGAAAAGCTGAAATCGCAGGCGCGCCTCCAGCTCGAGCGCCGCGAGAGCGGCCAGCCGAAGCTCGAGCTCCTGCCTCCCGACCCCGATGGGCTGCGCGGCTTCCACCGCCTGCCGCTGCCCGATGCGGGCGACGTGTTCTTCGACATGGAGGGCGACCCGTTCGAGGCGGGCGGGCTCGAGTACCTCTTCGGCATCCGCTACCTCAAGAACGGCAGCCCGCGCTTCGACGCGTTCTGGGCCCACGACCGCACCGGCGAGAAGCGCGCCTTCGAGAGCCTCATGGACTTCCTCGCCGCGCGCCTGCAGCGCTTCCCGGCGATGCACGTCTACCACTACGCCCACTACGAGCCCACGGCGCTGAAGCGCCTGATGTCGCTCCACGGCACGCGCGAGGCGCAGGTGGACGACCTCCTGCGCGCGGGCAAGCTCGTCGACCTCTACAAGGTCGTTAAGGAGGCGCTGCGCTGCTCCGAGGGCTATGGGCTCAAGGACCTCGAGGCCTTCTACATGCCCGCTCGCCAGGGCGCGGTGCGCGACGCCGGCACGAGCATCGTCCACTACGAGCGCTGGCGCCAGAGCGGCGAGCGCAAGGTGCTGGACGAGATCCAGCTCTACAACGAGGCCGACTGCCTCTCCACCAACTTCCTGCGCGACTGGCTCTGGTCCTTCCGCCCCGTCCCCCGCCCCCCTGTAAAGGGGGGAGCGAGCGCGTTTTTCGCGCAAGCGGGGGGTTTGGTTTCCGGCGATCTCCTCTCCTCCCTCAAATCCGCCCGCACCGCCGCCATCGAAGCCGAGCTCGAGAAATACCGCTCGCGCCTCGCCGGCTCCCCCGCCCACGAGCTCCTGTTCCAGCTCCTCGACTTCCACCGCCGCGCGGCCAAGCCCGAGTGGTGGGCCTACTACGAGCGCATGGACTACAGCGACGAGGACGCGCTCGAGGACCTCGAATGCCTCGGCGGCCTGCGCCTGAACCATACTTTTCTGCCGCTGCCGATGAAGCAGTCGCTCGCCTTCACCTTCAGCTTCCCCGAGCAGGAAACCAAGCTCCGCGTCGGCGACGACTGCGTGCGCATCGACACCGGCGAGCGCCTGGGCACCATCGTCCTCCTCGACGAAGCGCGCGGCCTCGTGCGCATCAAGACCACCAAGTTCCCGCCCGAGACGCTCTCCATCGGCCCCACCGGCCCCATCGACACCGAAATCCTTCGCACCGCCCTCCTTCGCGTCGCCGCCGCCGCCGCCTCCCGCTCCGCCCGCTTCCCCGCCGTCATGGCCCTGCTCGAGAAGCACCCCCCGCGCCTCGCCCGTCGTCCCCGCGCCGGCGGGGACCCCATTTTGTCCGGCTCTGCCCCGCTGCTCGACGAAGCCCTCTCCGCCGTCCTCGCCCTCGACTCGAGCTACCTCTTCATCCAAGGCCCGCCCGGCTCCGGCAAAACCTTCACCGCCTCTCACCTCATCGTCTCGCTCCTCGCGCTCGGCAAGCGCATTGGCGTCACCTCCACCAGCCACAAGGCGATCAACAACCTGCTGAAGGCGGTGGAAGCGGCCGCCCGGGAGAAGGGCGTGCACTTCTCCGGCGTCAAGAAGTCCTCGGCGAACAATCCGGAAACCGCCTTCAACGGCTACTTCATCGAGAGCATCCCCGACCGCGGCAAGGCGATCGCGGCTCGATCCCAGCTCCTCGCCGGCACGGCCTGGCTCTTCGCCGACAAGGCCCTCGAGGATTCGCTCGACTACCTCTTCGTCGACGAGGCCGGCCAGGTCTCCCTCGCCAACCTCGTCGCCTCCGGCACCGCGGCGAAGAACCTCGTGCTCCTGG
>JBIOYV010000083.1:0-54355 GCA_044870335.1 Burkholderiales bacterium
GAAGTCCTCGGTGCTGCGCACGCGCGCCGACAGGACGAAGTCGCCGTAGGTGCGTCCCTTCACCAGGCTGTATGCGCCCAGCCGCGAGCCAGGAAGTTCGGGAGTTTTGGTGATGATGCCGTAGCGCAGCTCGCCGCCGTCCATGACCACCGACCACCCCGACGCGTTCAGCGGTTTCCAGTTCGCCGCATCGCCGAGATAGGGGGCGAGGTCAGAGAAGCGTTGTGTCTGCGAGAAGGCGGGTGAGGGTGCGGCAAGGACCAGACATAAAACGACTACAACGTGTAGTAGTGGTTTCATGGGACTGGACGCTACGACCCAAAATGCACACTGCCGAATGAAATACTGCACACCGCGTCAAAGATTGTGAGGAATTGTTAGAGACGCGCGTGCGGTATTCCTCAAAAGCACTGTGGAACTCTTAAAAAACGGTACGAGAATTCCCGAAAACGCTAGGAAACTTTTCACAGACGGGACTGCGAGCGCAACTTTGCGCGAGAAGGTCGGTGTGATCCTTTTCTCAAAAGCAATTCAGGATCTTTAGGCAGCAGTCGCGCCCAGCGCGCCCCGGGCGAGTGCATTGACGGCTGGCGAAGCGCTCTACGAGAGCGTGGCCGCGGCGCGGTTGATCGACTCGAGCCTGGCAGTCTCAATAAGCATGCTTGCCCCTTAGGACCATCCAGACGGTCTTGGCGATGATGTAAACGTCGAGGCGCAGCGACCAGTTGCGCAGGTAGTCGAGGTCGTGGTCGATGCGCGCCTTCATCTTCTCCACCGACTCGGTCTCGCCGCGCAGCCCGTTTACCTGCGCCCAGCCGGTGAGGCCGGGCCGCACCTTGTGGCGCTGCATGTACCCCTCGATCAGGTTGCGGTACAGCTCGTTGTGCGCAACGGCGTGCGGCCGCGGGCCGACGAGGCTCATGCGGCCCTGCAGGACGTTGACGAGCTGCGGCAGCTCGTCGAGCGAGGCGCGGCGCAGGAAGCGCCCGAGCGGCGTCACGCGCTCGTCGCCCTTGCGGCATTGCCGGATCGAGTCGCCGTCCTCGGCGACCGTCATCGTGCGCAGCTTATAGACCACGATCTCCTCGCCATCGAGGCCATAACGGCGCTGCCGGAAGATCGCCGGCCCGGGCGAGCCGAGCTTGACGAGGGCGGCAAGGACGAGAATCAGGGGCGCGGTCAGGATCAGGATCAGGAGCGAAAGCACCACATCGAAGGCGCGCTTCACCAAGCCGCTCGCGCCGGAGAACGGCGAATCGAACACGCCGAGTAGCGGCATGCCGCTCACCGAGTCGACCCGCCCCTGGATCAGCTCGGTGACGAACATGTCGGGCACGAAGTACACCGACGCGGTGGTGTCGCGGAGGGTGTCGAGCAGCGCCGCGATGCGCGGGCACGACACCATCGGCAGCGCCACATAGACCAGTTCGATGCGGTGGGGCTTGACGACCTTTGGCAGGTCTTCGAGGCGCCCGAGCACCGGATAAGGGCCGATTTCGAGCGGCGCGGAGGAGCGATCGTCGAGGAAGCCGGCGATGCGCACGTCGGAGTACACATCGGCCTTCAGGCGGCGCGCGAGCTCGAGGCCCAGGGGGTTCATGCCGGCGATGAGCGCAGACTTGGGGCGCCCCCGGAGCGTGCGCAGCGCCGCGCGCAGCGCGAAATGCGCGCCCAGCTGGCACCACGGCGCCACCGCGCACCAGGCGAGCAGCGTGTCGCCGCGAAAGTGGTCGACATAGCCGCTCGCCTGACCGAACGCCGCGAGCAGGCCGGCGAGCGCGAGCCAGCCGACAAGGATGTTGACGATCGCGCGGCCGCGCGGCAGCGCGAGGCGCGCCTCGCTCGGGAAAGTGAGCGAAAACACCACCAGCGCGAGAATCATGTGGCTCGGCGCGAGCCCCCCCTCCATGAGGAGCGCCACGATCCAGAGCGACGCGACGAGGGCGAGCGGCTCGAGGGTCATCTCCAGTCCGGTGAGCAACCGCGCATGGCCGAGTGACATGCGCGCCGCGCTGCGGACAGCGACGCGCGAGCGCGGCACGAGCACGCGCGGCGCCGAACTAATGGCCGGCGTTGGGCGCCGACTGCGCCAGCGCCTGGTTGAACCGGGCGGCGGCCTGGGTACGGTTGCCTACGCCGATCTTGCGGAAGATCCGCTTCAAATGGTTCTTCACGGTAAAGAGGCTGATGTCGAGCGCCTCGGCGATGTCGTGGTTGGTGCTGCCGCGCGCCACGCTTGCCAGGATCTCGTACTCGCGTGCGCTGAGATCGCACGGCAGGCGCATGACGTCGGCAGCCGGCAGGCAGTCGAGGCGCGACGCTGCCAGCCGGCGCCAGACGATGTCGAACTGGCAGAGCACCAGGTGCGTGAGCGCGACGAAGCGGCCGCCGTCGCCCGGCGGCAGCTCGCCGCGCGCGTCGAGAACGATGTAGAGGCTGTCACAATTGCTCAGCTTGTCGCGCACGCCGTGCACCACCAGCGGCTGCAGGCCGTGCAGCGCGGTGTGCAGCGCACAGCAGCAGGCCTTCCGCAGCGTCGCGGCGGTGTCGGCGTCGAGCACGAGCGGCTCGCGCCGGCCGCGCATCCAGCGCCCGAACGCAGCGCGCACGACGTCGTCGAGCGTGCAGCCGCGCCACTGCGCCGCGCGTAGCCCGAGCCGTTGCGAGATCACTTCGGTCTTCACGTTCCCGCGCTGAAAGTCGCCCCACGCGGCGATCAGTACCTGGTGCGGCAGGAAGTCTTGCGCCCCGTTCAGCCAGGCGAGGAGCTCGACATGGCGGCCTATCAGCCGCGAGGCGGCGAGCAGCGCGACTAATCGCGCTCCGCCATCACCGTCGCGCCCCGGCGCGCGTTCACTAAGGGCCCTGCTAGTGCCGAGGCGCCAGCTCTCGCATGCCGGCGCTTGAACTAGGTCCGTTTTTTTTGGGTTTTCGATGGTGCCTGACGCTCTTATCCCGGTGTCCTGGCGGCGCGTGCGACGCTCACTACTTCGCCGACGATCGGCGGGGCGTCGACGCTCATTCACTGAACGGGATTTCACCTAAGCATGGCGCAGCACCGTCCTCAGGCGCAAATCGCTTCTCGTCCTGGAGCGACGATATTGCCTCAAACCCTATGAAAAAAAAATTACGCAGGCTGCGGCATATGAGCGCACCAGGTCCGATCGGCATACGGCTCTATTTGCTGAGGGGCCCCGACTCCAAGGTCTACGGTACTTACGACACTTTTTACGTAGTCGACGGTGTCGCCTTTTGCGAGGGACGGGTCTTCGCCTGCGTGGAGCGGTTACCGGGACGGCTCCTCCACGACCCCCTGGTCCGTAATAAGGACCACCTTGCCCTTCACCTGCCGGGCGGCCAGCAGCTTCAGCGCTTCGGCCGCCTTGTACAGGGGCAAGGTCTGCGACACGTGCGGGCGCAGCTTGCCTTGACGGAACCACGCCCCGAGCTGGCGCACGCTCGCGGCGAACTCGCGCGGCTCGCGCCGCGTGAAGTCGCCCCAGAATACGCCGACGACCGAGGCGCCCTTGAGCAGGGCGAGGTTGAGCGGCAGCTTGGGAATTTCGCCGGCGGCGAAGCCGACGACGAGCAGCCGCCCGCGCCAGGCGAGCGAGCGGAACGCGGGCTCGGTGTAGGGTCCGCCGACCGCGTCGTAGACCACGTCGACGCCGCGGCCGTCGGTGAGCGCCTTGATGCGCTCGCGCAGGTCCTCGCTTGCGTAGTCGATGCCGGCGTCGGCGCCGTGGCTCCTGCACACCGCGAGCTTCTCTTCGCTCGACGCGCAGGCGATGACGCGCGCCCCGAGCGCCTTGCCGATCTCGATCGCGGCGAGCCCGACGCCGCCCGCCGCGCCGAGCACCAGAAGCGTTTCGCCGGCCTTGAGCGCGGCGCGGTCGCGCAGCGCGTGGTCCGAGGTGCCGTAGGTGAGGAGGAAGGCCGCGCCGCTCGCGAAGTCCATGCCTTCGGGCAGCGGCAGCAGCCGGCCGGCTTCGGTCTTGACCTCCTCCGCAAAGGCGCCGTAGGTGGTGAAAGCGATGACCTTGTCGCCCGGCTTGAACCCGGTCACGCCCGATCCGACCTCCTTCACCACGCCCGCGAGCTCGCTCCCGGGCGAAAACGGCAGGGGCGGCTTGAACTGGTACTTGTTCTGGATGATGAGGACGTCCGGAAAATTGACGCTGGCGGCCTTGACTGCCACGACCACTTCGCCGGCCCCGGCCCGGGGAGAGGGCAACTCTTCGAACGTGAGCGTGTCCGGCGGACCGTACTGCTTGCAGAGAACGGCTTTCATCGCCATAGAATGCCACATGCCCAAGCTCACCACGGACGACGGCGTCCAGCTCTACTACGAGGAGACCGGCGCCGGCGCGCCGGTCGTGTTCGTTCACGAGTTCGGCGGCGACCATCGCAGCTGGGAACCCCAGGTGCGCCACTTCTCGCGGCGCTACCGCTGCGTTGCCTACAACGCGCGCGGCTACCCGCCCTCCGACGTCCCGGAGGATTACGAGCGCTATTCGCAGGCGCGCGCAAGGGACGACATCCGCGCGGTGCTCGATGGGCTCAAGATCGACAGGGCGCACGTCGTCGGCCTGTCGATGGGCGCGTTCGCCACGCTGCACTTCGGCATGGCGTACGCAAACCGCGCGCTCTCGATCACGGTCGCGGGCGGCGGCTACGGCTCCCACCCCGCGCAATACCGCCAGTTCCAGTCGGACTCGAAGAAAAACGCCGACGTCATCCGCAGCCAGGGAATGAAGCACTTCGTGGCAACCTACGGCCATGGCCCGCAGCGCGTGCAGCTCGAGACCAAGGACCCGCGCGGTTTTGCCGACTACGTGCGCCAGTTCGAAGAGCACTCGCCGCTCGGGGCGGCGAATACGCTGCTCGGCGTGCAGAACCGGCGGCCGTCGTTCTACGACCTGACCGCCGAGATGGCGCGCATGACGGTGCCTACGCTCATCATGTCGGGCGACGAGGAAGAGCCCTGCCTCGAGGTCAACCTGCTGATGAAGCGCACCATCCCGACCGCGGCGCTCGCCATGCTTCCGCGCAGCGGGCATGCGATCAACCTCGAGGAGCCGGCGCTCTTCAACCAGCTCGTCGAGGGCTTCTTCCATCAGGTCGAGGCCGGGCGCTGGGGGCCGCGCGATCCGCGCTCCACCGTGCCCTCGATCTACGGGCCTTCGGGTAAGCCATGAGCCTGATCGTCGAGAAGCGCGGCGCGGTCGGCTGGATCGTGTTCAACCAGCCGGCGAAGCGCAATGCCATCAACGGCGCCATGTGGCGCGGCATCCCGAAGGCGATGGCGCAGTACGACGCCGATCCCGAGGTGCGCTGCGTCGCATTTCGTGGCGCCGGCACCGAGGCGTTCGCGTCGGGCGCCGACATCTCCGAATTCGAGGAGATCCGCGCGCAGAAGTCCTCGGTCGCCGAGTACGACGGCCTGCTCGACCAGGTGCTGCATTCGATCCAGGACTCGCGCAAGCCATCGGTGGCGATGATCTACGGCTTCTGCATGGGCGGCGGCCTCGAGGTGGCGCTCGCCTGCGACCTGCGCTACTGCGGCCGCTCGGCGCAGTTCGGCATCCCGGCGGCGAAGCTCGGCCTCGCCTACAACGTCGAGGGGCACAAGCGCCTGCTCGAGACCGTGGGCCACGCCCGTGCGCGCGAGATCATGCTCCTCGGCCGGCGCTACAGCGCCGAGGAGGGATTCGCCCTGGGCCTCGTGAACCAGGTTTTCCACGACGGCGAGCTGGAGAGCGAGGCCGCGAGGATCATCAGCCAGTTGTGCGAAAACGCGCCGCTCTCGATCGCCAACTCGAAGACCATCATCGAGGAGTACGTGAAGGCCTCGGGCGCGCCCGACCCGGCCAATATGAGCGCCGCGATCGAGCGCTGCGCGAAGAGCGGCGACTATCAGGAAGGGCGGCGCGCGTTCATGGAGAAGCGCAAGCCCCTGTTCAAGGGCAAATAAGGACAATGAGGAGCCTCAGTATCCGCGACATCCGCGCGCGCGCGGTAGCGGCGCCGATCAGGCGGCCGCTCGCCACCAGCATCGGGACCGTAAACACGGCGTCGCTGTTGCTGCTCGATCTCCAGACCGACGGCGGCATCGTCGGGCGCTCGTATCTGTTCGCGGTCGGGAGGCACAATCTCGCGCCGCTCGCGAAGCTGGTCGAGGCCATGGCCGAGATGGTGAAGGGCGATGCCGTCGCGCCATACGAGCTCGAGAAGAAGCTGCGCGCGAAATACGCGCTGCTCGGCGTGCACAACGTCGTGCTGTTCGCCATGTCGGGCATCGACATGGCGGCCTGGGACGCGCTCGGCCAGTCGCTTGGCCAGCCGCTGGTGCAGCTTCTCGGCGGCACGCCGCGCCCGATCCCCGCGTACAACTCCAACGGTCTTGGCCTCCTGCCACTGAAGGATCTGGAAAAGGAAGCCGCGGAGCTGGTCGGTGAAGGCTTCCACGCGATCAAGCTGCGCATGGGCCGTCCGCGCGCCGCGGAGGACCTCGAGGCGCTGCGCGTGGTGAAAAAGGCGATCGGCCCGGGCGTCAGGCTGATGGTCGACTTCAACCAGGGGCTCACCGTCGCGGAGGCGCTCGCACGCGGCCGCATGATCGACGACGAAGGTGGCGTGCTCTGGATCGAGGAGCCGGTGCGCGCGGACGATTTTTCTGGATGCGCCCGAGTAAGGCAGGAAGTCGAGACTTCGATCCAGATCGGCGAGAACTTCATGGGTCCCGAGCAGATGGCGCAGGCGCTTGCGGCCGGCGCCAGCGACTACGTCATGCCCGACGCGGAGCGCATCGGCGGCGTCACCGGGTGGATGCGCGCCGCGGCGCTGGCGCAGGCCGCGGGACTCGAGATGTCGAGCCACCTTTTTCCCGAGGTCAGCGCGCATTTGCTCGCGGTGACGCCGACCGCGCACTGGCTGGAGTACATGGACTGGGCGAATGCGATCCTTGAAACGCCGTTCTCGCTCGACCAGGGCAGCATCGTCATTCCCGCAAAGCCGGGCGTCGGCATGACCTGGAACGAGGAAGCCGTCCGCCGCTACCAGATTTGATGTTCGATCGGCATTTTGCGCACTGGCCTCCAGGCCAGCCGAGGACGCTCGAGCTGCCGCGCGAAACGGTGTACGCCAACCTCGCGGCGAGCGCGGCAAGGCACCCCGAGCGCGCGGCGATCGACTACTACGGCCGGCGCATCGCCTACCGCGAGCTGAAGCGCGAAGTCGACGCGCTTGCCGGGTTCCTGCAGCAGCGCTGCGGCGTGGGGCGCGGCGACCGGGTGCTGCTCTATCTGCAGAACAGCCCCCAGTTCGTGATCGGGTATTACGCCACCCTGCGCGCCGACGCGGTGGTGGTGCCGGTGAACCCGATGAATCTCACCGACGAGCTCGCCCATTACGTCGACGATTCGCAGGCGCGCGTCGCCATCGCCGGTCAGGACGTGCTGCCGCGGATCCAGCCGCTCGGCGTCCCGCACACCGTCGTCGCGACCTACGCCGATTACCTGCCCGACCGAACCGATCTGCCGCTGCCGGATTTTCTGCGTGCACCTCGGGTTTCTTCGATGTGGATGGAGGCGATCAGGGCCAACCTCGCGCCCGCAGCGCACGCCGCGGGCCCCGACGACCTCGCGGTGATGCCTTATACCTCCGGCACGACCGGAAAGCCGAAAGGCTGCATGCACACGCACTCGAGCGTTCAGGCGACTACGGTCCCGTACCTCAACTGGCGCGGCGTGCAGGACGCGGCCGTGGTGCTCTGCGCGTTGCCGATGTTCCACGTCACCGGCATGCAGGCCGGGATGAATTCCCCGCTTCACCTCGGGGCCACGATGGTGATCCTGTCGCGCTGGGACCGCGACTGCGCCGCGATGCAGATCGAGCGCGCGAGGGTCACGAACTGGTCGGCGATCACCACCATGATGGTCGACTTCCTGTCCAACCCCAGGCTTTCGAGCTACGACCTCTCGTCGCTGCGCGTGCTCGGCGGCGGCGGTGCCGCCATGCCCGAAGCGCTCGCGCGCAAGCTCGAAGAGGTCATCGGGCTGCCGTTCGTCGAGGGCTACGGCCTGTCCGAGACCATGGCGCCCTCGCATATCAACCCGCCGCAGCGCCCCAAGCGCCAGTGCGCCGGGATTCCGTTCTTCAACACCGACGCGCGGGTCATCGACCCGGAGACCCTCGCGGAACTCGCTCCCAACGAGGTGGGCGAGATCATCGTGCACGGCCCTCAGGTGTTCCGCGGCTACTGGAACCAGCCCGAGGCGACGGCGCAGGCCTTCATCCAGCACGATGGCAAGCGCTTCTTCCGCACCGGCGACCTCGGCTACTACGACGAGGAAGGCTATTTCTTCATTACCGACCGGCTCAAGCGGATGCTGAACTGCGCCGGCTTCAAGGTCTGGCCCGCCGAGGTCGAGGCCATGCTCTATGCGCACCCCGCGATCCAGGAGGCGTGCGTGATCGGCGCGCGCGATGCTTACCGGGGCGAGACGGTCAAGGCTCTGGTCGTGCCAAAAAAGGAATACCAGGGGAAGGTCGATCCGCAGGCGATCATCGAGTGGGCGCGCGGTAAGATGGCCGCCTTCAAGGTGCCGCGCATCGTCGAGTTCGTCGACGAGCTGCCGCGCACCGCCACCGGCAAGATCCTCTGGCGCAAGCTCCAGGAAGAGGAGTATCGGAAATGAGGCTATGGGTCGGCGCTTTGCTCATCGTTTCCCTTCCCGTATTCGGGCAGGTGGAAGTCAGCGACGCCTGGATGCGTGCGACGGCGCCGGGGCAGAAAACGGCTGCCGGCTACATGATCATTCGCAACAAGTCCGCCCAGCCGGAGCGCCTCGTCGGAGGCTCTTCCCAGGCGGCGGCGAAGCTCGAGACCCACGTCAGCATCAAGGACGGCGACATCATGCGCATGCGCGAGGTCAAGGGATACGACATCCCCGCCAAGGGCAGCTTCGAGCTCAAGCCGAACGGCTCGCACCTCATGCTGGTCGACCTCAAGCGGCCGCTCAAGGAAGGCGACAAGGTTCCGGTGGTGCTGAAATTCGAAAAGTCCGGCGAGGTGAGGGTCGACTTCGAGGTGCGGCCGCTCGCGGCCAGCGCCTCGGGCCAGCACCAGCACTGACCCTAGAAGATCTGGCGTCCGATCCACCACGCGATCCCGGCCATGAAGGCCGAGCAGGGGATCGTGAAGATCCATGCCCAGACGATGTTGCCGGCGAGGCCCCAGCGCACTGCCGACACCGACTGCGTCGAGCCGACGCCGACGATCGAGCCCGTGATGGTATGGGTGGTCGATACGGGGATGCCGAGCCCGGTCGCCAGAAACAACGTGATGGAGCCCGAAAGCTCGGCGCAGAAGCCGCCCACCGGGCGAATCTTGGTAATGCGCTGACCCATTGTCTTCACGATGCGCCAGCCGCCGAACATGGTCCCGAGCCCGATCGTGACGTAGCAGGCGACCACCACCCAGTTTGGAATCGCTTCCTCGCTCCCGGTCATGCCTGCCGCCACGAGCAGCATCCAGATGATGCCGATCGTCTTCTGCGCGTCGTTGCCGCCATGTCCCAGGCTGTAGAGCGACGACGAGAAGAGCTGCAGCCTGCGGAACAGGCGATCCACCCGGCTCGGGGTGGAGCGCACGAAGATCCAGGAAATCGCGAGCAGCAGCGCCGAGCCGATGAGAAATCCGAGCAGCGGGGAGATGAAGATGAAGGCGACCGTCTTCAGGATCCCGGCGGGCAGGAGACCCCAGGTGCCTGCCTTGGCGACAGCGGCACCCACGAGGCCGCCGATCAGCGCATGCGACGATGACGACGGGATGCCGTAGTACCAGGTGATGATGTTCCAGCAGATCGCACCGATCAGCGCTCCGAATACGACGTAATGGTCGACGATCCCCTGGTCGATGATGCCGCGCCCTACGGTGCGCGCGACGCTGAGATGGAACACGAATACCGCGATGAAATTGAAGGTGGCGGCAATCGCGACCGCCTGATAGGGCTTGAGGACGCGCGTCGAGACCACCGTGGCGATGGAATTGGCGGCGTCGTGGAAGCCGTTCATGAAGTCGAACGCGAGCGCCACCAGCACGAGCGCGATCACGACGCCCAGACTGATCTGGGCCGCGGCGCCGGTGTCCATCAGGAGTTCTCGAGGACGATGCCTTCGATGACGTTCGCGACGTCCTCGCAGCGGTCGGTGATCGATTCGAGCAGGTCGTAGATCACCCGCAGCTTCATCACCTGCTTGAGGTCGTTCTCCTCGCGGAACAGCTTCGACAGCGCCGAGCGCATGACGCGGTCGGCGTCGGACTCGAGCCGGTCGATCTCCTCGCACAGCTTGAGGATCGCGTCGGCGCGCTTCACGTTGGTGAGCAGCGCCACCACCGCCTTCACCCGGTCGCAGCACATCTGGCAGATCTCGGCGAGCTGCTTCGCCTCCGGGGTCACGCGGCGCAGGTCGTAGAGCGCGACCGACTCGGCGACGTCCTGGTGGAGGTCCAGAATATCGTCCATCGCGTTGATGAGCTGGTGGATCTGGTCGCGGTCGAACGGCGTGATGAAGGTCTTGTGCAGCAGCGCGATGGTCTCGTGCGTGATCTTGTCGGCGGCGCGCTCGGCGGCGTCGATGCGCGCGGCGTGCGCGTCGAGCTCGGTGAAGTTGCCGATCATCGCGGCGAGCTCGCGGCTGCCCTCGACGATGCGCTCGGCGTGGGCGTTGAAGAGATCGAAGAATTTCCCCTCGCGGGGCATCAGGCGACCGAGCATCCGTCCCTCCGGTGAAGGGCGGGATTGTAATCCGTCGGCCCGCGCTTATCAGGTTTCGATGCCCAGCTTCTTCATCTTCTCCCAGAGGTTCTTGCGGCTGATGCCAAGCGTCGCGGCGCTTTGCGCGATGCGGCCGCTATTCGCGGCAAGCGCGCGCGCGATGTAGGCGCGCTCGCAGTCCTCGAGATAGCTTCCCAGGCTCGCAGCCTCCGTTTGCTCGCTTAAGGCAGGCGAGCCCTCATCGAAGAAATCCGCGGGCTCGAGGAGCTCGTTCGCAGAGACGATGCAGGCGCGCTCGATGCAATGGCGAAGCTCGCGAACGTTGCCGGGCCACGGGTAGTCGAGCAGCGCCCGCTCGGCCCGCGGGCTCAAGCTGCGCTTGGCGCCGCCTTGCTGGGCGCAGATTTCGTCGAGCATCGCGCGCGCAAGGCGAGGAATGTCCTCTTTTCTTTCGCGCAGCGGCGGAATGCGGATCTGGACGACATTAATTCTATAGTACAGATCCTCCCGGAAACGCCCTTCTTCGACCAGTCTCTTCAGGTCGCGATTCGTTGCGCACAACAACCTGAGATTGACTTCCACCGCATACTCGCCCCCGACGCGGGTGATGCGTCGGAACTGGATTGCACGCAGCAGCTTCACCTGCATGCTGAGCGGCATCTCTGCGATCTCATCGAGGAAAAGAGTCCCGCAATGGGCCTGTTCGAAGACTCCCTTTTTCATCCGCGCGGCGCCGGTGAACGCTCCTTTCTCATGACCGAAGAGCTCGGCCTCGAACAGGGTTTCGGTGATTGCGCCGCAATTGACCGCTACGAACGGACACGTTTCGCGGTCGCGGGCGAGGCGATGGAATTCCAGCGCGACGCGCTCCTTGCCCACTCCCGATTCGCCGGTGATCAGGAGCGTTCCTGCGTGCTTGGCCAGGCGCGGCAGCATTTCCTCGATGCGGCGCATCGCTTGCGACGCCCCGAGCGATTGCGTGCCCGGCACGCTCGCGGCCGGCGTGATGGCGGCAAAGGTGCGGACCTTCTCGATCAGATTTTCGATGTCGAACGGCTTGGTGATGTAGTCTGCAGCGCCCCGCTTGAGCAGCTCGACGGCGCGGTCTATCGAGCCGAACCCTGTGACGAAAATGAACGGAGGCAGCGTGCGGTGCGCCTCACGCAGGCGGGCAAACAATTCATCGCCTCCGAAATCGGGCAGCCGCACATCGCTTACCACAACCGCGTAGGGCTTCTGCCCGATCGCCTCGAATGCGCTGGAGGCGCTGGTGTGCCACTCGTAGCGCAAGCCTTCGAGCTCGAACCGGTCACAGAGCGACTCACCCATGATCCGGTCATCTTCCACCAGGCAAACCATCGGGGCGGTGCTCATGTGCAGGCGCCCTCCGCGGGCACCGTAACGTGAAACACGGTGCGGCCAGGCTCGCTCGCGACGTCCACCTCGCCGCCGAGCTGGCGCACGATCTGGTAGGTGACCCAGAGGCCGAGCCCATGTCCGTCGGCGCGCTCGGGCGAGAAGGGCTCGAACAGATACTCCATCCTTTCGGACGGAATGTGCGCTCCGCCGTTGGTGACGGCGATATGCAACCGCCGGCTGTCGCGGTAGACATGCGCAGCGGCGCTTCCGGATGCGCCCGCGGCCTGCACGGCGTTGAGCATCAGGTTGATCAGGATCTGTCTCACCAGGGTCGAGGGAACCCCGATCGGTTCCACGATGTCGTTCTCCCACTGGAAACCCACCGATCGTGCATGCGCGTTGCCCAGCACCAGGGTGTGGGTGTCCTCGATGTCCTGGCGCGTGAGCGCGTGGTCTTCGACCCGCGCCTCGACGAGCAGCGCGGCGACGGTGTTCTTGATTTGAAGCAGGCCGCGCTCGAGCAGCGAAAGCGTCCGGCTGGTCACGGCCGCATCGCTGCCGTGGCGCTTGAACGTGTTGATCGCGTTCAGCATCCCGCCGAGCGGGTTGTTGATCTCGTGCGCGATGCCGGCGGCGAGCCGCCCCACCGCCGCGAGCCGCTCGGACACTACGATCTCGCGCTTTAGAGCCTCCTTCTCCGCGAGCTCCCTTAGCATGGCTCTGTACGCGGTGCCGACCTGCCCCAGCTCGTCGTGCGATGTCTGGATCCGGATCTCGTTCTCCTTGGGTATGCGTGTGCCCACCTGTCCCATGCTTTGGGCCAGTTCGACCAGCGGCCGGGCAAAGCGCTGCCCCCAGTACCACGAGGCTGGCAGCACGACCGCGATTGCGAGCAGCGTCGCTATGCCTGCCCGCTTGGCGATCGCATAGAAGCGCGGCGCGAACGCGCTCTTCGAGTAGCTCAGGACCAAGGTACCGAGGGCCACGCCGTCGGCGGCAACGCGTGTCACGACGTACAACTTGTCCGAGTTGGGCAGCTCGACGGAAGTCGACTCGAACTCGCCGGTATTTGCCAGCCAGTCTTGCAGGGCATTCAAATCTGGATTGGCCCGCCCGGCGTCGACGAGCATCGGGTACTGCGCGGGCTGGGTGGAGACGTAAACCCGGTGACGCGCGTCGAGCACGGTCACCGTTTCGGCATTCTGGGGTCCGCTGTCGCGTGACGAGGCTTGGAACGGCGAGTTGATGATTTCATAAGCCCGCCACACGTCGTCGTGGACCAGAGGGGTCACCAAGGTGCGGGCGAGCAGCCGCCCCATGCTCGCCGATGCCCGAATCAAGTCGCTTTTCAGCTCGTCGTATTCGCGAAACATGAGCGACAGCGTGACGGCGACTGCCGTGACGACGACGAGCAGGCTCGCTCGCAGCGGAATCTTGTAACGCAGGCTCAGGTCACGCAGCCGGAGCATCCTGGTCCCGGTTAACTGCTTTCATCATTTCCGAGATACCGTCGAAAAGCTGCGGCGACCCGGCTATAAAACCCTCCAGATTGAGTCTCGCGAGCAGAGCCCGTCCTTCCGGCTCGCCTGCCATCGCGAGCAGGACGTTTTGCACCGCATGGAAGACCTCCTTCGGAGCCGTGAGCCGCGCCACCATCGGCGGAAATCCGAACTCGGGCGATTTCTCGACGAGCCGCGTACGCGCGGTGAGTTCCCCCGCGTCTTTATTCAGGGTGTCCCACACATAGCCGTCGACCGAGCCTCCGTTCGCCAGACCTACGGAGACGGCCTCCACCACCTTGCGATGCGCCCAGGTGAAGAAGCCCTTCTTGAAGAACGAAGCCCGATCCTCCCTGAGCTGGACCAGACGGTAATTGGTGTAGAGGTAGCCCGAATTGGAATTGGGGTCCGAGTACGCGAAGATCCTCCCGCGCAGGTCGAGGATGCTCTCGCTCGAGCGGTCCGATGCCGGGACGATGATGTAAGACCGGTAAAGCGGCTTGCCTCCATACAGCGGTACTGCCAGCAGGCGCAGCTCGCGTCGATAGCGCACGAACGGGTAGCCGCAGATCCACGCAAAGTCGAGCTCGTCTTTGCGCAGCATGTCGGTGATCTCTCGGTAGCTGCCCCTCTGGATGAACAGCACCGGCCGCTCAAGACGCGAGTCGAGGTACTGCTTCCACAGCTGCAGAAACCCGACATGGTCGTCGAGAAACACCGGAGTGAGACCGAATCTGATGGCCGGGGGTGAGCCCGCGTCCGCCGCCAGCGTGGCGGGCAGGGCCGCGGCAGCGGCCGAAAGCAGGAACAGGCGGCGACGCACTCTCCTCCCGGGCGCAAAGGCAACCTGCCAAGGCTAGCGTCCCGCCCGGCGAACTTTTTGCTCTAGATCAGCCTCCGGTGGCGGCCATGACCCGAATGATGCGGCGACCCGGGTTGCCGAAGTCATGCTGCGCCGGCTTGCGCTTGAGCCCTTCCACGATCGCCGGCGCGAGCTCGAGGTCGTCGGCCCCTGCGCGAAGCAGCCGCCGCAGGTCGATCCTGCCCTCCTGGCCGAGGCATAGATGCAGCATGCCGTCGGCCGTGAGCCGCACCCGGTTACACGTGGCGCAGAAGTGCTGGGACAGGGGCGTGATGAATCCGACGCTGAAACGGCCGTCGCGGGATGCGAGGTAGCGGGCGGGTCCGCCACCCGGCACTGCGCCGTCCACCAGGCCGTAGCGGGCCCGCAGCCGCTCGCGAATGAGCCGCAGATCCGGCGGCTTGGCGTCCCGGGCCGCCGGGCCCACGGGCATAAGCTCGATCAGGCGCAGGATGAAGCCGTGCTGCATGCAGAAGCTCGCCATCGCGTCGATGTCGTCCTGCGCGGTGCCCTGGAGAGGCACCATGTTGATCTTGATCGGCGAGAAACCGGCCGCCTTCGCCGCCATCAGTCCCGCAAGGACCTCTGCCAGAACGTCGCGCCCCGTGATCTCGCGTATTTGCAGCGGATCAAGAGAATCGAGGCTGACGTTCAGGCGCGTGACGCCCGCTTCGCGCAGTGACGATGCGTAAAGCGCGAGCCGCGTGCCATTGGTGCTGACCGAGAGGTCGGTAATCCCCGGCGTGGCGGCAATTCCCGCGGCGAGCTTGGCGAGCCCCTTGCGTACGAGCGGCTCGCCCCCGGTGAGCCGCACGCGCGCCACACCGAGCGCCGCGAACACGCGCGTCACGCGAAGAATCTCGTCGAAGTCGAGCACATCGGCTCGCTCGGCGAACTGGCGGAATCCACGCGGCATGCAGTAGCTGCAGCGCAGATCGCAGCGATCGGTCACCGAAAGCCGGAGGTATTCGATCCGCCTGCCGCTGCCGTCGAAGAGCATGCTGCTGCGTTCGTCCGCAATAAGGATGCCACGCACGCTTGAAGGGACGCAGCCCGCACGTTGGTCGCGGGACGTTACCGGCCGGTAACTTCGTGCCGCGCAGCATGCTACCGGTCGGTAACCAAGCGAGACGATCCTTGCGCGTATCCAAGAGTGGCGAGTCCGCGAAAGCGCACTGGCACAGCATTTGCGGACGGCAGCACAACAGGGAGGCCTGCGCTAGATGAGCGATGAACTGAGAGTGTCTGCGATCGAGACGAGGGGCGTGCCCGGGAAGAAGCGCTACGCAATGGTGATCGATACGCGGCGCTGCATCGGGTGCATGGCCTGCCAGGTGGCGTGCAAAGCCGAGTACGACACGCCGCTCGGAGTCAACAGGACCTGGGTTCCATACAAGGTGGTCGGGACCTACCCCAACGTCAAGAAACAGTTCCTGCCGCGGCTGTGCAATCACTGCGACGATCCGCCTTGCGTACGCAACTGCCCGGTGGAGGCGACCTTCAAGGTCGAGGACGGCGGCTTTGTCCTGCAACGCTACGAGCGCTGCATCGGCTGCCGCACGTGCATGGCGTCCTGTCCCTACAACGCGCGCTTCATGTTGCCGGCGCACCGCACCTACACCGACATCACCAAAGTGGTGGACAAGTGCACGTTCTGCTTCCACCGCGTGACGCAGGGGATGGCGCCCGCCTGCGTGCAAACGTGCATCGGCCGCGCGCGGGTGTTCGGCGACATCAACGACCCGCAAAGCGAGGTTTCCTACCTGATCCAGACGAACGCGACGCAGGTGCTGCGGCCCGAGCAGGGAACCAAGCCGCAGGTCTACTACATCGCGGCTGACAGGAACCACACCGAGTTCGGTCGCGATGGGTATCGCCGGCCGGACGTCATGGAAGGCGAGCGCATCACCTTCCACCGAAACCTGAAAACATAAGGGGAGCGCAGATGGGCGATTATGTGGTGTTCCACGATGTCTCCTGGCACGCGAGTTATGCCGTGTATTTCTTGGTCATCGGTATCGCCGCGGCTCTGTTCTTCTTTTCGTTCCTCTCATGGCATCAGGAGGCGCTACGGTCCCTGCGCGAGCGCGCCGCGTACGCTTCGTTTGCGCTGCTCGTCGTCGGCGCGCTGCTGCTGATCGGCGATCTGTCGCAGCCGGCGAAGTTCCTATACATCATTAACCCGGCGTACATGAACTTCGCCTCGCCGCTGGTCTGGGGCGGCCTCGCGCTGATCTCGTTCGGCGCAGTCTCGCTTGCCTATCTGCTGCTCCTTCGCGTGGGCGGCGAGCGCTGGCACTGGGAGACCCGCGCCCTGGCGGCGGTCGGGTCCCTCCTCGCGCTCGGGCTGCCCGTCTATACCGGCTTCGATCTGTCGGTGCACCAGTCGCGTCCAATCTGGAACACGCCGCTGATCCCTGTGCTGTTTGTCGCCATGTCGATCGCTTCCGGCGCCGCGGTCGCGTCGCTGCTCGTCGCGCGGAACGACGCTGCGCTTCAAATGCTACGCCGCTACATGCTGTGGTCCGCGGGCGCAGTCGGGGTAATGCTGGTGTCGCTCCTGGGAACCACCGCCTACGGCGGCAGCGCGGAAGAGCTGACCTATCAGCTCATGGTGTCTGGCGGCATGGGCTTCGTCTTCGTCGGCCTGGGCCTCCTGATGGGGACCGCCTTGCCGATCGTGCTGATGCTGGCCCCATTCGGCCGGCAGCACACCGTGCTCGCCGTATCGGCCGTGCTGCTGCTCGCCGGCGGCGCTGCGCTGCGCTACGCGCTGCTTATGGCGCCGCAGGTCGTGCAGACCCTCTATTGACCGGCAGTCAAGTTCACGAGATTCGGAGACAAGCACCATGCTAGACAGCCTCAAGATGACGCGCCGGACCTTCATCAAGGTCGGCACCGGCACGAGCGCCGCAGTCGCAGCCGCCCCGAGCCTGCTCAGGGCGATGGAAACCGGGATGGGCAAGGACTACAGCCCCGTCAGCGGCGCCGAGCGCAAGGCCGTGCCGATCACCTGCCACGTCTGCAACATCCAGGACGGCGCGATCGCGTACGTCGAGAACGGCCGCGTGGTCAAGCTCGAGGGCAATCCCGAGCACGTGTCGACGCGCGGGCGCCTGTGCGCCAAGGGAAATTCCGGCATGTGGTACAGCTACGATCCGGATCGCATCCTCTATCCGCTCAAACGTGCCGGCGCGCGCGGCGAGGGCAAATGGAAGCGCATCACCTGGGACGAGGCGCTGAACGAGGTCGCAGGCAAGCTGAGAGAGGTGCTAGACAAGGGCGAGCCGAATGAGATCGCGGTCAAGGCCGGCCGCAACCGCTCGGGCGGAGCGCTGCAGCGTTTCATGGCGACGCTCGGATCGGCGACCGTCCTGAATCACACCTCGGTGTGCGAATCATCCAAGAAGGTCGGCATGGAGCCCACCTGGGGTCCGGACATCGAGACGCCGGACTTTGCCAACACCAAGTACGTGCTCAACTTCGGGTCCAACGTGCTCGAGGCGGCGTACTTCCATAATCCGCTCTCGCAGCGCATCGCCGAAGGCCGCGTCGACAATCAAATGAAGATCGTGACGTTCGACGTGCGCCTGTCGAACACCGCCGGATTCTCGGACGAGTGGATTCCGGTCTTTCCGGCCACCGATGGCGCGGTCGCCCTCGCCATGGGCCACGTTATCTTGCGTGACGATCTACAGGACTCGCAATTCATCGAGACCTGGACCAATGTCTCGGTGAAGGAGCTCAAGGACCATTACAAGCAGTACACACCGGAGTGGGCATCGAAGATCTCCGGCGTCCCGGCGCAAAGCATCGAGCGCATCGCGCGCGAGTTCGCGACGACCAAGCCGGCGACCCTATTCACTTACCGCGGCCCGGCCAAGCACCTGTACGGTTCGTACAACGAGAAGGCCTGCATGATGCTGCCGATCATGACCGGCAACGTCGAGGTTCGCGGCGGCTACTGCCTGCCGCGCGGCATGGGATGGCCGCAGCCCACGCCCGAGCCCGGGAAGGCGAAGCATGCGTCGTACCTCTCGTCGCCGCCGGACTACCCGCTCGCTGCCCACAAGGTGAGCCACCTCGTGCCGTTCTGGATCGCCGAAGGCAAGCAGAAGATCAAGGTGTACTTTACCTACCAGGACAACCCGGTCTACACCAACCCGGGCGCCCAGGTGGTGTGGGGCAAGCTCTTCCGTGACGAGAAGCTGATCCCCTACTTCGTCTCGATGAGCTCGCACATGGGCGAGGAGACGGCGCTGGCAGACATCATCCTGCCCGATTGCCCGTACCTGGAACGCTGGGAGCCCGAATCGATGCCGAACTCGCTGTGGCCCTGGCTGGGGCTGCGCCAGCCGGTGCACGCTACCCTGGGCGAGTCGCGCGAGAACCGCATCATCCTGCGCGATCTCGTCAACAAGCTCGATCCGGACGGCAAACGCGGCATGAAGCAGTTCTGGTCCTTCAAGGACGGCGAAGACTACATGCGCCAGCACTTCGACAACATCCCCGGGCTCAAGGAAGCGGGCGGACTGGACTTCCTGAAGAAGCACGGCGTCTGGCCGGTCTACGGCAAGCTCGACCCGAGAACCGGCAAGGTGATCGACAAGACCGGGCGCGAGATCCGCGCCGAGTATGGCCTGCACAAAAAGGAGCTTTCAGCAAGCGACATGACCGGCACGGTGGTCGATAACAAGGGCGTGATCACCAAGAACGGCAAGGCGATCGGCATCCGCAGGGGGAACAAGAACTACGTCGGCTTCCCGACCGGCAACCGCGTGATCAACGTGCGGGTGAGCGAATGGGCCGAGTACGGCTTCAACCCGATGCCGACCTTCAAGCGCATCCCCTGGCACGAGGCAATGAAGGAAGACGAGCTGATCCTGTCGACCTTCAAGCTGAATGTGCACAAGCAGTCGCGCACTGCTGCGGTAAAGTGGCTCGCCGAGATCGCGCATAGCAATCCGGCCTGGATGAATCCGCAGACCGCGAAAAAAATCGGCGTGAAGACGGGCGAGCTCGTCCGTATCGAAAGCAACGTGGGTTACATAGTGACCAAGGCGTACGTCACCGAAGGAATCCATCCGAAGGTGGTTTCGATCCCCACTGCCTTTGGGCACTGGGAGTACGGCCGGCTGGCGAGCCTCAAGCTGAAGGACAAGCCGGCCTGGGGCGGTCAGGAGGATCCCGACCTCAACAACGTGTGGTGGGACGACAAGGGCGTGCACCCGAACGACATCATCCCGGTGGTCGCCGATCCGATCGGCGGCTCGCAAGGCTGGTTCGACACGGTGGTCAAGGTCACCAAGGCCGGACCGACCGACGAGTACGGCGACAGCAAAGGGAGCTGGGAGAAGCATTACGAGGCCTACAAGGAGACGATGCGCTACGCCTACACCGGCGACCTGCATCGCAAAATGCATCCGGAAATGGCGTCCTGGGCGGGGCCGCAGAGCGTAAAGGCAAAAGCCGGCGGCGGGCACTGACCATGCTGCGCGCCCTTCAATTCGAGCCGCCGCCGCAGCGGCCTGCACGGCTGGAGCAATCGCCCGAGGCGCTTCGCCAGGAATGCCTCGAGCGCGCGCAAACCTACCGGCTGCTCGGTGGCGTGTTCGCCGAGGAGCCGAGCGCTCAGTTCCTGGCGGCGCTGCGCGCTCCAGAGGCGCTCGAAGCACTCGGGGAAGCGGGGTTGCGTTTCGACGCCGACTTCACGGCGCCAGAGCTTGACCAGCTGGCGGACACGCTGGCCACGGAGTACACGACGCTGTTCGTCGCCTCGGGCGGTTTTCCACCGGTCGAGTCCGTGCGCCTCACCGGACGCTACTACCAGGAACCCAATTTTTCGGTGAAAGCCGCGTACCGGGACGCCGGCTTCGAAGTGCAGCCGGACCGCTTCTACGTCTTCGAGGACCAGCTCGGTGTCGAGCTGATGTTCGTCGCCGTCCTGCTCGAGCGCGCGGCCGGCGCGCTCGCCAGTGCCAACATGCCGGCGTATCTGCGGGCCGAGCGCGACAGCAAGCGGTTCTGGGCCCTGCATCTCGGGCGATGGGTACGCGGCTACGCCTCGCTCGTACAGCGCGCCACCGAGCACTCGTTCTACCGCGAGACCGCCAAGTTGCTGGAGACGTTCGCGGGCGAGGAGATCGAGCATATGCGCCTGCGCGTGGATGACGTCGACGGCGGCCGCGACGTTGTGCCCAAGAGCGAAGTGCAGGTGCTGTTCAATCCGGACGAGCCGGTCTGCAATGCCTGCCCCGGCGCGAGGACTGCCGCGTGAACACGATCGTCGATCTCGCGCGCAGCGGGCTCATCGTGCCCGGCAACGCGCCGCTTGCGGAGGCTCTCGACTGGGAGGAATTGGCCGCGCTGTGGGATTCGAATGACCTGGCCGCGGCGCACGACTGGCTCAACTTGCGCTGGTCGCGCCGTGTCGAGACCGGCGTAGCGGGCGCCTCGGATCCGGAAGCAAAGTTCCTCCAGGGTCTGGCGTTTGCCACGCTGGCGCTGTATTTCACGCAGACAGCGCGGCAGGATAGCGCGCTCCTCATGCTGGACGACGCGCTGATGGCGCTTGCCGCGTACCGGCCCGCCTTTCTCGGTGTGCGCGTCGAGCCGATCGTTGCGACGCTCGAGGAAATGCGGCCGCTGGTCGCGAGCCTCGCGCCGGACGCGGAGAACCCGACGTTCCCGTTCGTCTATTACCGGTTCGAGCTCCGGAAATGAAAGCCGCCAAAGGACTTCCCGCCGGCGTTGCCATGCGCTACATCTCGGACGGCTTCCTGCACGATGAGCCGCAAATTGGCGACACCGGAGCTGCGTCCAGCGTGATCCTGCCGACTGAATCGGTGAACCGAGCACGAGAGCTCCTCGCGCAGCGGACCACGAGGGTCTATGTTGGTCACGCGGCTCTCACCGACGGCAGCGCCGTAGGCCGGCTTTCGGCAGAATTCGGCAAACAGCGCATCGGCATCTACGTGCCGGTAAGGCGCATGGAAGTGAGCTGGGCGATCGATGCGGTTTCCAATGCGGACTTCAAGTTCATGCGGCCCTCGGTCTGCGAACCCTGCTGGGAAGTTGTGGACGGCTGCGGTGAGCGCACCGGAACCCACGCGGCTTGGTGGATCGGCGAAATGTTTGCCGCCGGAGCCTCGTCTGCCCTGCTGCGCTTGGACATGCAAGACGACGCGGACCTCAACATCTGCGCGGGGCTCGTGGAGCGCTTCGGGGAACGGCTATGGCTGAGCCCGCACGACTGCAGTGCTGAGCAGCTTGCCCGCTGGACGGACGAAGGCAAGGCGCGCCAGCTTGCGGTTCCTGCAGTCGAGCTCGTCATGGAGAGGGCGGCGGCATGACATTGCGGCCCGCGCTGCCGCTTCTGGCGGCGCTCTCGCTCGTGCTGCCGGCACAGGGCGCGGATGAGCGGCCGAAGGAAGCAACCGCGCCGGTAAAGTTGCTCGATGTACTGCAGCGCAAGAAGGCCTCGAGAACAGGGAAAACGGCCGACGCCTTGCCTCTGACCTTCGTGATCCCGCGCGACACCTGCCAGCAGGGCGAGCCGCTCCAGACGCTGCCGGTAGCGAAGCCGTGAGCGTTGCCTTCCCCGAGCTGCGCGCCACGCGTTGCGTGCGTTATCGCTATTGCTACAGCGAGTGTCGGCGCTGCCAGGATGCCTGTCCGCACGACGCGATCCAGCTCACGGACGACGGCGTGCGGGTCGATGCCATGCGCTGCCGGAACTGCGGCCTGTGCGTCGGTGCGTGCCGGACGGAGGCGCTCGAAAGCTCGCAGCTCGCCCGTGTCGCGACCCTTAAACGCGCCATCACCGGGAAGCGCTTTGCCTGGGCGTGCGCTCCGTCGGGGCACCAAGCCGACGCCATCGTCCCCTGCCTGGGCGCTCTGGATGCGGCCACACTCGCCTACCTCGCCAAGCGAGGCATTGCGGTTGAGCTGCGCGGCAGCGGCCACTGCGGCAAGTGCGTGCACGGCAAGAAGGGGGCAGAGCGTCTCGACGTTGCGCTCGATGCGGCAGAGACCCTGCGGGCCGCGTCGGGAGAAGAATGGGCGCAAATCGCGCTCGCAGAAGACGAGAGCCCTGCCCAGGAGCAGCCTCGCCAAGCTGGCCGAAGGCAGCTTTTCCGGCGCCTCATCGGTCGCGGCATCGACGAGGCCATTGCCGCCGCGCGTGCCGAGACCGACGCGCCGGTCCCCGCGCACGCCATCCGCGCCGGCGCCCCCTTCGTCACCGAGCAACGCGAGTTGTTGCAGATCGTCTGCAAACGTCGCGACAGCGATGCTTTTGCGGTAGAGGCGCACGCCGGCCTTCCGCTCATGCAGCTGCACCTGGACGAGGGGTGCACGGCCTGCGAAGCCTGCTTCCGCGTATGTCCGACGGGCGCCCTGCAGATCGAGGAGACCAGCTTCTCGTGGGTGCTCGCATTCCGGGCTGACCGGTGCGTCGGCTGCTCGGCGTGCATCGAGGTCTGTCAGCCGGGTGCCTTGCGGGCGGCAGCGCAAATCGATGCTCGACCCTCGGGCGCGGCAAGGCCGCTGGAGAAGCGTGCCAAGCAGCGCTGTGGGTGTTGCGACCGTTTTTTCGTCTCCACCGAGGCGAGCGGACTGTGCCCCGTCTGCCTGGACGACGAGAAGGCGTTCTCGGCGATCCTCGGCTAGGGACTAAGGAGGCTCAGATGGAGTGGGAATTCACGCCGGCCCAGCTCGTCAAGGGAGAGGTGGCCTACGATCTCGAGTCCTTCCGCCGGGACCTGGCGCAGGAAGTCGCGAACAACGTCCCGGCACGCGATGCGGCGCAATCCCGGCCAACGTACGACCTGATCTACGACCTGTGCTATTGGCTTGCAACGGGCAAGCCGCTCGCCGGTCTGCTCGCCGCCTTCGACGAGGATCCCGAAACGCGCGACTGGCTCGCGGCGCTGCGGCCGTTCATGCAAGCGAACGTCGACATGCTGGGCGCTATCCTGCAAAAGGAAATCATGGATCGCGTTGCGGCAGGACGGCCCCTCGAGCAGGCGCTCCAGGCGGTGGCGTCGCGCCATGCCGAGCTTGGGCGAGCGCGGCCGCTGAACTAGCAGGCCGATCTGGAGCGCTCGCGCCTACGCGGATTGTGCGCCGCCGCAGACAGGATACCGCAAGGAGGGACAGCCGCCCCCGCGGTATCCGCAACGTTCTTAATTTGCCTCAATACGCGCTCCGAGTTAACGCGCAGCATAGGTCTCCCGGAATGGTGTACCGATGGAGGCCATATGGACCACTACACCCCCGACTTCTCTCTGGACGTGCAAGGAGTCAAAGGCTTTTGCCCCGCTGGCGAAGTCTACGCCAAGCGGCAAATGGAGAATAAGACCATCCCCGTTCTTTCGTGCGAAGGACCATGCATCCGCGGAGAAATCGCGAGGCTGGCCGGAAATTTCATAGCGCAGGAGTTGCCGTCGCTCGCGCGCGCGTGTCATGCTGAAACCTTCTTTGTACCCCACTCATCGATGGCACGATGGGTCAAGGGCGCAAAGAAGACCATCATGATCGACGGCTGTTTTCTCAAGTGCCATGGACGGGTTCTCAAGGGGCTGGTCCAAGAAGACAAGGTGATCTACATCGATGCCCATCCGTTGTACAAAAAATACACCGACATCTTCCTTATGGAAGATGTTCCGGAAGACGAACGCAAAGCCGTTGCACGACAGGTAGCCGACAAGATCATCGCCAAACTGAAGAAAGAAGCTGCGTTGACTGCCTAGGCGCAGGCGTTCGCCGCCGGCAAGGCAGTCGTAGGTGCCGCAATGTACTTCTTCTTCAGTTTGATTCCCGCCACGCTCTTGGTCGTGCTGGGGTATTTCGTTCTTTTTTCGTCCACCAAGACACAGGCAGGGATAAGAACGTTCGGTCAGATCCTGGCCGCCTGGATATTTATCCTTGCGGTGGTTCTGCCATTGGCGGGCGCTTATGCAACGTATGCGGGCCTGTCTCCAATGGGCTCAATGCGCTCGATGCACCCTGGAGCCAGCTCTCAGCGTTAGGTGAACCGCTATGTGCCGTAGATGAGGTGCCGCAGCGAAGACATACCGAAAATGCATAGGAGCAAAGTCATGAAAAGGAACGTCGGAACAGTGGATCGCACGATCCGCATCATTGCAGGGCTGGTCCTTCTCAGTCTGGTGTTTATCCTGGATGGCAATGCCCGCTGGTGGGGACTCGTGGGACTGCTGCCGTTGGCCACCGGCGCGGTCGGCTGGTGCGCGCTGTACATCCCCTTTGGAATCGATTCATGCAATTACCGGCAACACACGCGAAGCGCGGCGCATACATCGACGTGAGCATGTCTGGCCGCTAATCGGCATGCTGCCCAGTTCAGGAGACAAAACCATGATCGACGACACCATGCAACGAGCTACGGGAGAACAGTCGCCCGGCGCTACGCCTCGTCAATACGCGATGGCAATGTGCCCGATGGCTAAGATGTGCGAGCGCATGATGAAAAAGCCGCATTCCGGCTCCTTCCTCATGCTGCCCGGCGCCCTGTTGATCGCCCTGGGTGTGCTCATCTTTCTGGAGCCGAGGATAGTCGTATGGCTGGTTGCCACCGTCGCGATCCTGATGGGCATCATGTTCATCATGATGGCGCGCTTCGTTGGCAGGTTACACAAGCCGTCATTCTGACGGTCGGCGAAGGCCTTTCCCAAAATGCCGTTCCATCTGAAAGACCGCGATTTTTCCGCGGATATCGCTGGGGCTCATTCCGCTTTGGTTGTGCCCTGCCGTTTTTGCCCGGCAGCCAGTCTCGCAGTGAGGGAGCACAAACCCTACATCCGGTTCTTTCCCAACTTGCTGAGAACGCCTTCGTATGAGTCATACATTCAGGCACTCAACTCCCGCCTGGAAGGCGAAGGAGTCAGAACAGACGTATTCGATAGCAAGTTGCTCCATCAGTTCGTTGTTTGCATGTGGACGTCCGGTCGCCGAAAGGACCTGGCGGGACAAGCAGCGCGATACGATTGCGTGATCGTGTTGGGTTGTAATGCAGCGGTAGAAACCGTCCGGTCTTGCGTGCCGTCAAATCGTCAAGTGATCCCGGGTATGGAAGTTGAAGGCATCATGAGTGTCATTCCGAGTTTGCAATTGCCGTTCAACATATCGCTTGAAGTCAGCAGCTTGACTCGGGTGCTGCAGCCTCGTGTGGCAGGGGGCTCCCGGCGCTAAGTTCAGGCGGGGTCATGCCGCCCGGGCAGTCAGGACGGGAGCGAAGCCGCCGCCGACCGTGCGCATATTGGTGGTCTGCCCCTGGTAGAGCCGCGCGGCGAGAAGCTGCACTTGCCCGGCGTAGACATAGTTACGCACGTCGACTTTCATGTCCTGCTCCGGGCTGACCCGCCGAGCCCCCGGCGCCACGAACTCCTGGGCCACGTACTCGCCGGCCAGGATTTGCTCCCAGACGCGGAGCGTAATCTTGTCGCCGCGATAAGCCGCCTTGCTTCCATAGCCCACCGCCGGCTTGAAAAAGAGCTTGCGCCGCGCGCTCCACAACCGCTCGGCAGCCTCCCTGGAGACGAGCTCCGTACGCGCCACGCCTCGCGCCAGGATCTCGACGACCGAAGCCTCGACGCCCCAGCGGCGCAGACGCTCGGGATCGCTGAGCAGGCTCAGGTTGCGCTTGTCGGCGTACAAGGCGTGCGCCCTCGGATGCGGGGTGACGACCGCGGCGCCGGCGAGGTAAGCGGAGCGCAGGGCGGCATGCGCCGGATGTTCGAGCGCGAAATCCGTCAGCCGGTTGTAGACGAGGTCGATCGGACCGCGCGCGTCGCGCAGCGCTTGGCCGTCGAACGCGAGATCGCCGGGCGCGACAACCACCGCGTCCGTGCCGGAGCGCCTGAACATGTGGGCAAAGAGCAGGAACTCGGGATAGAGGAACTGCTGCTCGGGGTCGTCATCGACGATCGCGATCCGCTTTGGATGCCCGTCGCGGCCCGACGCGTGCCATTCCGCGGTGAACATATCCACGAAGGCCTGCTCCAGAGCCTCCACAGGAATCGGCCCGGTAACCAGCTCCGCTACTTCATCGCAGCAGGCCCGTTGCGCACGGCCAAGGACAGCATTCAACAGGGCGCCGCCGGCGTTGGTGTTTATTTCGATGAGCCGTGGACCCTCGGTGCCGACATGAAAGTCGTAGCCCATGAAGACCCCGCGCGCTCGGGGGTCGAAGCGCGCGATTGCCGGAGCCCAGGCGAGCTGCGCCTCATACGCCGGCAGCGCGACGACGGTCTCAACCGCCCGGATGACCGCTGCCATGGCGTCCGCGTGCTCGCGCGAGACGAATACCGGAAGCGCGGCGAAGAGGTTCGGGCAACGCTCCTCGATCAGCCGCTCGAGGCCGCCGGCCGCCGCATCGGCCTCGAGCGCGCGCCGCAGCGCCGCCCGATCCAGGCTGATGCAGAAGCAGTCGGTGTTGAGCGCTTCGATCATGGGGCACCGCGTTCATACCAGGCCCGGCTCGCGTTGACGATCTTTACTACCGCAAGCATGACCGGCACCTCAACGAGCACGCCGACGACGGTGGCGAGCGCCGCGCCCGACTCGAAGCCGAACAGGCTGATCGCCGCGGCGACGGCGAGCTCGAAGAAGTTGCTCGCTCCAATGAGCGCCGAAGGGCCGGCGACGCTGTGCTTTTCTCCTGCTCGCCGGTTCAGCCAGTACGCGATCCCGGAGTTGAAGAACACCTGGATCAGGATCGGCACCGCGAGGATCGCAATGACGAGCGGCTGCTCGAGGATGGCTTCGCCCTGGAACGCGAAGAGCAGCACTAGGGTTACCAACAACGCTGCAATGGACAAGGGGCCAATCCTTGCCAGTGCGTTTTCGAATGCCGTGCGCCCCTTCGCCAGGAGCGCCTTGCGCAAGAGTTGAGCGACGATCACAGGAATGACGATGTAGAGCACCACCGACGTGAGGAGCGTGTCCCACGGGACGGTGATCGAGGCGATACCGAGCAGCAGTCCCACGATCGGCGCGAAAGCGAAGATCATGATCGTATCGTTCAAAGCAACCTGCGACAGCGTGAAATAAGGGTCACCGTCGGTGAGCTTGCTCCAGACAAAAACCATCGCCGTGCAGGGTGCGGCTGCAAGGAGAATCAGCCCGGCGATATAGCTGTCGAGCTGCTCGGCCGGGAGGTAGGGCGCGAACACCTGGCGGATGAAGAGCCAGCCGAGGAACGCCATCGAGAACGGCTTGACCGCCCAGTTCACGAACAGCGTGACGCCGATTCCTTTCCAGTGGGACTTGACCTGGCCTAGGGCGCCGAAATCGATCTTGACGAGCATCGGGATGATCATCACCCAGATGAGCAGGCCGACCGGGACATTCACCCGCGCGAGCTGCACGCCGCCGATCGCCTGGAACGCCGACGGGAGGAGCTGCCCCAGGGTAATGCCTGCGACGATGCAGAGCGCCACCCAGACGGTCAGATAGCGCTCGAAAAAGCCCATCGCCGCGCGCGGCGGCGGGATCACTGCCGCTTGGTAGTGCCCGCTCATGCCTTCGCTCTACTCTTGCCGATCTCGTCGAGCTTCGACTTCAACGCCATGCGGTCGAGCTTGTCGATCGGAAGATTCAGCAGGAAGTTGATGCGAGCAGTGAGCTGGTTAAAGGCCTTGAGAAAGGCCTTGCGCGCTTCCTCGTGCGTTCCATGCAGCGCGGCTGGATCCTCGATCCCCCAATGAGCGGTCACCGGCTGGCCGGGCCAGACCGGGCAGACTTCGCCCGCGGCGTTGTCGCAGACGGTAAAGACGAAGTCCATCCTCGGTGCCCCAGGCCTTGCAAACTCGTCCCAATTTTTCGAGCGCAGGCCTGCGGTGCTCACCCGGTGCTTGCCGAGGAGCTCGAGCGCGAAGGGATTCACCCGGCCGGCGGGATGGCTGCCGGCGCTGTAGCCGACGAACCCTCCACGGCTTGCCGAGTTCAGGTAAGCCTCGGCGAGGATGGATCTGGCCGAGTTCCCCGTGCACAGAAAAAGAACGTTGTATGGCATTACATCGGAGCCTGCGCGCAGCAGGCGGCTTTGCGCTCTTCCGCCTTGATCGCCGTGTCGCTGCCATAGACCGGAACGGAATCGAGCGTGTGGAACGATTCCCACGCGATGCCCTGCGGGTCGATCGTCCAGTACTTGTCGCTCTTCGCGTAGCAGCAGGCGGCGCCCTTCTGCGGGATCAGCGACACGTCCGCCTGCGCAAGGCGAGAGCCGATTTCTTCCAGCTCTGCATCCGTCTCCGCCTGGAAACCCAGATGATCGAGCCCGGCCCTGGCGCCGCGTGTGGAAATGGCGAAGTTGACGCGCGGGTCGTCCAGCATCCACTTGGCGTAGTCGTCCTTGGTCACGGACGGCGCAGTGCCGAAGAGAGAGGAATAGAAACGGATGCTCTGCTGCAGGTCACGCACGGCGACGTGCACGTGGAAGCGCTTCACGGGTTGCTCCTTTCGAGGGATTGGACTTCGCGGTGGGGGCGCAGGAGCGTCCGCCACAGCAGTTATCGGTCAGGAACCCGACCAGCTCGTTCATGCTCTGGAAATCCGCGCTGTAGATGACGAAGCGGCCGTCCTGGCGGCCGCGCGCGAGCCCGGCTCGCGCAAGATGCGCCAGGTGGAACGAAAGTGTCGCGGGCGGCAGATCGAGCTTCCCGCCAATCACACCGGCTGCCAGGCCCTCCGGCCCCGCCTCGACGAGAAGGCGGAACACCTTCAGGCGCGTCTCGTGCGCCAGCGCCGACAGCGCATCGATGACTTGCTTATTTTCCATGTTTCTAGAATAGTCGAAATATCTCGCTGGCGTCAAGCTGCGGCGTTACGCCGCCCGCATTTGCCCTACTTGGGGCTACCGCATGGCGCTAGGACCGCGGCTGGAAAACCAGGAAGTACTGGTTGGGCAGGAAGTCGTGCTGCTTGGCCAGGCCGTAGCCCGCGGCCTTGAGCTCGTCGATCACGCGCTGCGGCGCGATGCGCGCCGCCTTCGGCGGGCCGTCGGCGGAATCCACGCGGAAGTCGATGACCGCAATGCGGCCGATTCAGGGCACGCTCGAGTTCATGCGAAGCGGAGAAAGCGCCGAAAAGGCGCAGCCTCTTGATGTGAAGGCCTTGCTCGAAAGCCTGCAGGCCGATGCAGACATTACAGGCGCCCAAGTCTCGATCGAAGGGACTGCATCCAGTCCGTACGTCGGCCGGCCGCAGGCACTCAAGCGCTGCCTGGGGAACCTCCTCGATAACGCCCTCAAGCATGGAAAATCCGCCCTGTTGGTCGTGGACGGCGCTCCGGAACGGCTGATCATCCGCGTTCGCGACCGCGGGCCGGGAATACCCGAGTCGGAACTGGAACGTGTGTTCGAGCCGTTCTATCGCCTCGCAGGCTCGCGCAGCCGGGATACCGGAGGCACCGGGCTGGGCTTGAGCATCGCCAGGAAAATCGCGCAGCTGCACGGCGGCTCGCTGAATCTGCGCAACCTCGCGCAGAGCGGCCTCGAAGCGGTTTTGAGCTTGCCAAGACGGTGAAGCGACGAACGCGCCCCTAGCTGGGTGTGCCGAGACCCAGCTTCGCGAGCCGTTCGATCTCGCCGCCGGAAAAACCCCAGTCGAGCAGTGCTTCCAGGCCGCCCTCGCCGCGCTCCGGGGGCGCGCGCCGCACCGCGCCGGGGGTGCGCGAAAACCGCGGCGCCGGGGCGGGCTGCGCCACGCCGCCCACTTCGACGAAGCTTCGACGCGCTGCGTTGTGCGGGTGGTGCCTCGACTCGGAGAACGTGAGCACCGGGGCGAAGCAGGCGTCCGAGCCTTCGAACACCCGGCACCACTCGTCGCGCGTCCTGCCTTTGAAGGTGCGTCGAAAAATCTCGCGCATCTCGGGCCAGCGTGCGCGTTCGTACTGGCCCTGCAGATTCTCGCCCTCGAGGTTCAGCCGGGAAAGCAATTCGCCGTAGAACTTCGCCTCGATGGCGCCAATCGCCACATACTTGCCGTCCGCGGTCTCGTAGACGTCGTACCACGGCGCCCCGGTGTCGAGGATGTTCACGCCGCGCTCTTCGGACCAGCTCTTGGCCGCGAGGAACCCTGAGAACATCGCCGCGAGCAGCGACGCGCCCTCGACCATCGCGGCATCGACCACCTGGCCCTTACCGGAGCGGCCGGCCTCGAGCAGGGCGCAGGCGATGCCCAGGGCGAGGAGCATCCCGCCACCCCCGAAATCGCCGACCAGGTTGAGCGGCGGCACCGGCGCTTCGCCGCGCCGACCGAAAGCCTGCAGCACGCCCGCGAGGGCGATGTAGTTGATGTCGTGCCCGGCGCGCGCCGCGAGCGGACCGTCCTGGCCCCAGCCGGTCATGCGCCCGTAGACGAGCTTCGGATTGCGCGCGAGCGCGGCGTCGGGACCGAGCCCAAGGCGCTCCATCACCCCCGGGCGAAAGCCCTCGATCAGGGCATCTGCTTTTGCGAGGAGAGCCAGAGCCGCCCCTTTGGCGCTGGCCGACTTCAAGTCAAGGGTGACCGAGCGCTTGCCGCGCATCATCACGTCGTACCAGCGCTCGCGCTTGAGCCCTAGGTCGGTCTCGGCGGGACGGTCGATCACCAGCACGTCGGCTCCCAGGTCGGCGAGCAGCATGCCGGCGAAAGGCCCGGGGCCGATCGCCTCGAACTCGAGCACGCGGATTCCGGCGAGTGGCCCCATGTCAGAACCCTAGTCTATAGTGTCCCCGATGTTAGTGTCCCGGCTTGGCGCGCGCTATCCCGAGCGCATCGTCTGCCTGACCGAGGAGACCACCGAGACGCTCTATCTCCTCGGCGAGGAACGGCGCATCGTCGGCATCTCCGGCTACACCGTGCGCCCGCCTCGCGCGCGGCGCGAAAAGCCGCGCGTCTCCGCGTTCCTGTCGGCTCGGATCGACAAGATCCTGGAGCTGAAACCCGACCTGGTACTGGGCTTTTCAGACCTGCAGGCCGACATCGCGCGCGATCTTGCCAGGGCCGGCCTGAACGTCATGATCTTCAACCAGCGCTCGGTCGGCGAGATCTTATCGATGGTCCAGATGCTCGCATCGCTCGTCGGGGCACCGGAGAAGGGCGCCGCGCTGGTCGAACGTCTCGAAACCGGCCTGCACGAAGTGAGCGAGGCCGCGAAAGGGTTTGCCACGAGGCCCCGCGTCTACTTCGAGGAGTGGGACGAGCCGATGATCAGCGGCATCCGCTGGGTGAGCGAGCTGATCGAGATTGCCGGGGGCGAAAACGTCTTTTCCGAGCTTTCTTGCTCTCAGTCCGCCACTGGGAGGGTCATTCAAGATCCGGCCGAGGTGGTGAAGCGAAAACCGGATCTCATGCTGGCGTCGTGGTGCGGCAAGAAATTCCGCCCCGAGCGCGTCGCGGCCCGGCCGGGATGGCAACAGGTTCCCGCGGTCAGGGACCGCCAGCTCTTCGAGATCAAGTCGGCCGACATCCTGCAGCCCGGGCCGGCGGCGCTCACCGACGGCGTGCGTCGGATGCACGAGATCCTCAGGGACTTTTTATCTGGCGGCGGTCGAACTCGGCGATCAGGCGGCGCGTGAATTCGCGGCGCACGCTGTCGCGCTCGAACGGCAATACCTTGAGGCGGCAGCGCAGGCCGATGCCCCAGAGCTCCCAGCGCTCGACGCCGAAGATCTCGACGTCGGCGAGGATCTTGGGGCCGTACGTCTCGTCCTTGCGCATGTCCGCGCCGATCTCGCGCATCGCGCTGCAGGCGGGCTCGACGTAATCGTGCCCCTGGATGGCCGCATCGATCATGGCATAGGCGTGGCCGCGGGTGCGGTTGCTGACCATCTTGATCTCGCCGTTCGGAATGAAATGCACGTAGCCGTCGCCGTCGCGCAGGCGCACGTAGCGCAGCGTCAGCTCCTCGACCTCGCCCGCCTTGCCGAGGATCTCCACCACGTCGCCCGCGCTGATCTGATCCTCGATCAGCAGCACCAGCCCGGTGAAGTAATCCTTGACCAGGCTCTGGGCGCCGAACCCGATCGCCACGCCCGCGACGCCCGCCGTGGCGAGAATCGGCGCCACCGAGATGCCGAGCTCGTTGAGGATCGCGGTCCCCGCCACCAGCAGCACGACCACGGTGGCGAAGTAGCTGAACACGGTGCCGACCGTGCGGATGCGTCGCAGCTCCTCGGGGGCCGAGGTGCGCTGCGACATGCGGTGGTGGAAGGCGCGGATGACGCGCCGGGCGAGCGCCTGCAACAGCCAGGCGACCAGCAGGATGACGACGATGCGGCCGAGGCGCGTCAACCCCAGCACGACCTCGTCGTCGAGCTCGCGGAAGTACGCGACCAGGTCTTGCAGACTGCTCAGTGCAGTCCCAGCGAGGCCTCGATGTTGCGCACCATGGTCACGAGGCGCGGACCGATGTCGTCCTCGAGCTGGCCCTTCTTCACCATGAAGGCGGGCACGCCGGCGTTGAAGGCGACGATCTCGCCGTCGACGGTGCGGCGCATCGGCACGCCGACGGCGAAGTGCTCGCGGCGCAGCTCGCCCATGGAAGCGCAGAAGCCGCGCGCGCGGATGTCGTCGAGCGACTTGTCGATGTGCGCGCGGTACTTCCGGTGCGCCTCGGGATCCTTGACCTTCATCTGGTTGAGCACCGCCTCGCGCTCGGCCGGCGTGCAGGCGGCGAGAAACGCGCGGCCGATCACCGATTGCGAGATCGGCACCGAGGTGCCGATGTCGGGCAGCGTGGTGATGCCGTTGCCGCTGCGGCAGGTCTCGACGTACACCATGTTGAGCCGGTCGCGCACCCCCATCGAAACCCAGCCGTTGCAGTAATCGGCGAGCTCCTTCATCATCGGCCGCGCCACCTGGCGCACGTTCATCGACGCGAGCAGCGGGTAGCCGATCGACAGCACCGCGGAGCCGAGCTGGTACTTGCCGAGCCTCATGTTGTGGCGCAGGTAGCCGAGCTTGGTCAGCGTATACGTGAGGCGCGATACCGTCGGCTTGGGCAGGCCGGTGCGCACCGAGATCTCCTTGTTGCCGAGCAGGGGCTCGAGCGGGGTGAAGCAGCGCAGGACTTCGAGACCGCGCGCGAGCGTGGTCGCGAACTGGCGGTCGCCCTCGTGCTCGTAGCTGAAAGTCGCGGTAGGCTGGGAAAGGGGTACCGAGGCTTCGGGTGCGCCCATGGGGAAAAGCTCTCCTCGCTATATTTCTGTAGTTGGGGTTGTTGGTTTAGGGGGATGCAGCGGAGCGTCTTGCAGTTTCGATATTCTGTCGCCAAGCCCCCCGTTGTCAACTTAGTCATACTGAATTCCATATGGTGGAATCGAGCCTCTTCAGCCTGGAAGGCAAAGTCGCCCTGGTAACGGGCGGCACCCGCGGGATCGGCCGCTCGATCGCCGAGGAGCTGGGGCGCGCCGGCGCCAAGGTGGCCCTGTGCAGCCGCAAGCAGGAGGCCTGCGACGGGGCGCGCTCCGAGCTCGCCGGCAAGGGCATCGAGGTCCTGGCGCAGGCTTGCAATGTGTCGCGCAAGGACGATCTCCGGGCGCTGGTCGAAGCGACGAGGGCAAAGTGGGGCGGTATTGACATCGTGGTTTCAAACGCGGCTGCCAATCCCTACTTCGGACCGCTCACCGGGATTCCCGACGAAGCGTTCGACAAGATCTGGACGAACAACGTGAAAAGCGTGCTCTGGCTCGCCGCGATGACGCTGGAAGACATGGCGCAGCGCGCAAAAACGACCGGAAAAGCGGGCAGCTTCATCGTCGTGGGGTCGATCGGCGGGCTGCTCGCCAATACGCTGATCGGCGCCTACGGCGTCTCCAAGGCCGCCGACCACCACCTGGTGCGCAACCTCGCCGCGGAATGGGGGCCGAAGAACGTGCGCGTCAACGCCATCGCGCCCGGCCTCGTGAAGACCGATTTCGCCCGCGCCCTGTGGGAAGACCCCAAGCGGGCGGCCGAGCGGATCGCGGCGACGCCGCTGCGGCGGCTGGGCGAGCCCCGCGACATCGGCGGTATCGCGGTGTTCCTCGCCTCCGACGCGGCCGCCTTCATCACCGGCCAGTGCATCGTCGCCGACGGCGGCGTTACCATTCTGTAGCCGTGGACCTCAACTATTCGCCCGAGGAGGCCGCGTTCCGGGAGGACGTGCGCTCCTGGCTCGCCTCCAACCTGCCGCGGGATCTGAAGGACAAGGTGGCGAGCTACGCCCACCTGTCCAAGGACGACCTGCTGCGCTGGCACCGGATCCTCGCGAAGCAGGGCTGGGTCGCGCCTGCGTGGCCGAAGGAATGGGGCGGCACCGGCTGGAACGTGGTGCAGCGCTACATCTTCGAGGAGGAGCTCGGCTACGCCGGGGCGCCGCCGCTGATTCCGTTCGGCCTCACCATGTGCGCGGCCGTCCTGCTTCGCTTCGGCACCGAGGCGCAGAAAAAGCGCTTCCTCCCGCGCATCTATGACGGCGACGACTTCTGGTGCCAGGGCTATTCCGAGCCCGGCTCGGGAAGCGACCTGGCGTCGCTCAAGACGAAAGCAATCAAAGACAAGGATTCTTATGTCGTCAATGGCCAGAAGATCTGGACCACGCTGGCGCACTACGCCGACTGGATCTTCTGCCTGGTGCGGACCGACCCGGGCGTCGAGCGCCGCCAGGAAGGGATCTCTTTCCTCCTCATCGACATGAAGACGCCGGGGATCACCGTGCGGCCGCTCATCCTGATGGACGGCGCGCACGAGGTGAACGAGGTGTTCTTCGACGACGTGGCCGTCCCCGCGGAAAACCTGGTGCACGAGGAGGGCAAGGGCTGGACCGTGGCCAAGTACCTCCTCGGCTACGAGCGCATGAACACCGGGCGCATCGGCGAGTCGAGGCGCCAGCTCGTCGCGCTCAAGGAATTCGCTTCTTCGAGAATCCAGGATACTCGTTTCCGGGATCGCCTCTCCCGGCTCGAGATCGAGCTGATGGCGCTCGAGATCACCAACCTGCGCTTCCTCGACCGCATGCGCCGCACGGGGCAGCCGCCCGGCGCCGACGTCTCGATGCTCAAGATCAAGGGCACCGAGATCCAGCAGGGCATCGCCGAGCTGATGCTGCAGGCGGCCGATCCGGTCGCGAGCGACGCGTTCACCGAAGCGGTGCGCAAGAAATACCTCTCGATGCGCAAGACGACCATCTACGCAGGGTCAAATGAGATCCAGCGGAACATCATCGCAAAGATGACGTTAGGTTTATGAATTTCGATTACAACGAAGAGCAACAGCTCCTCGCGGATTCCGTCCGGCGCTTCCTCGCCAAGGACTACGACTTCGAGGCGCGGCGCAAGATCGTCGCTTCGGAAGCGGGCTGGAGCGCATCGGCGTGGACCACGCTCGCCCAGATGGGGCTGACCGGCCTCGTTTTCCCCGCGGAACACGGCGGCTTCGGCGGCGGCGCGGTCGACCTGATGGGAATCATGGAGGCCTTCGGCGAGGCGCTGGTGGTCGAGCCCTATCTGCCCACGCTGATGGGCGGGCTCGCGGTCGCGCGCAGCCCGCTTGCGCGCTCGATCCTGCCGGCGGTCGTCGAGGGCAGGATGAAGCTCGCTTTCGCGCATGCCGAGAAAGGGGCGCGCTACGACCTTGGCTTCGTCCAGGCGCGGGCGCGCAAGGCGGGCGAAGGCTGGACGATCGAGGGCGAGAAAGCCGGTGTCGTCGGCGCGCCGATGGCCGACCGGATCGTGGTGTCCGCGGCCGCGCCCGACGGAATCGCGCTCTTCCTCGCGGAAAATCCGGGGGCGAAGCCCTACCGCACGGTGGACGAGATGCGGGCGGCCGATCCCGTGTTCAGGGGCGCGAAGGCCGAGCGGCTCGAGGGCGGCGTCGAAGTGATCGAGGCGCTGACCGACTTCGCAGCCGCGGCTGTGTGCGCCGAGGCGGTCGGCGCCATGAAGTTCGCCTGCGACACGACGCTCGAGTATCTCAAGGCGCGCAAGCAGTTCGGCGTTCCCATCGGCACCTTCCAGGCGCTCCAGCACCGCATGGTCGACATGTTCATCGCCCAGGAGCAGGCGCGCTCCATGGCCTGCCTCGCCTGCTCCAAGGTCGATCAACCGACCGATGCGAAAGACCGCGCGCGCGCCGTCTCGGCCGCCAAGATCAAGATCGCGGACAGCGCGCGCCACATCAGCCAGGAATCGGTGCAGCTCCACGGCGGCATGGGCATGAGCGAGGAGCTGAAGGTGAGCCACAGCTTCCGGCGCCTGACCGTCATCGCCGGCCAGTTCGGCGACGCCGACCACCACCTCGCGCGTTTCGCCACGCTGTGATGCGAAACAAGCGCGTGCTGCTCGCCAGCCGCCCGAGCGGCTGGGTGAGCGAGGCCAACTTCCGCACCGAGGAGGCGCCGCTGCCGCAGCCGGCGCCGGGCGAAGTGCTGGTCAGGAACCTGTGGCTTTCGCTCGACCCGTACATGCGCGGCCGGATGAGCGACGCGAAGAGCTACGTGAAGGGCGTCGAGCTCGGCGAAGTGATGGTCGGGCAGACCGTAGGAGAGATTCTCGAATCAAAACACCCCACGTTAAAGGCAGGCGACAAGGTCATCACGCAGCTTGGCTGGCAGCTCTATGGCACAACGAAGGAAGCGACACGCCTGGACGAGAAGCGCGTGCCCTTGAGCTGCTACCTCGGCGTTCTCGGCATGCCTGGGATGACGGCGTACTTCGGCGTGAAGGAAATCGGCCAGCCCAAGCCCGGCGAGACGGTGGTCGTATCGGCGGCTTCCGGCGCGGTCGGCAGCGTGGTGGGGCAGCTTGCGAAGATCTGGGGGGCGCGCGCCGTGGGCATCGCCGGCGGACGCGAGAAGTGCGCGTACGTGAAGGACGAGCTCGGCTTCGATGCCTGCATCGACTACAAGTCCGGCAACCTCGCCGCGGCGCTCAAGGAGGCCTGTCCGAAGGGCGTGGACGTGTACTTCGACAATGTCGGCGGCGAGATCCTCGACACCGTGCTGGCGCGCACGAACCTGTTCGGCCGTGTCGTCGTCTGCGGCACGATCTCGGACTACAACTCGAGCGACCCCTACCGCGTGCGCAACTGGCGCGCCATCCTCGTCAACCGGCTGCGCGTGCAGGGCATGATCGTGTTCGACTGGAAGGAACGCTACGGCGAGGCGCTCGACGCGCTTGCCGGCTACCTTGGCCAAGGTAGACTGAAGTACCGCGAGTCGGTGGTCGAGGGGCTGGAGAACGCGCCCCGCGGCCTGATCGCGCTCCTCAAGGGCGAAAATTTTGGAAAGCAGCTGGTCAAGCTCGCCTGAGCGCGTCGAGCCGCGCTTCGGAGAGGGAACACCACCACCCTCGCGCGAGCGCCCGGATCCGCTGGCGCGCAGCCTGGCGGAGCCTCGCTTCGAATACGCCGGCTTCTGGCAGCGCGCGGTCGCGCTCCTCATCGACTGGCTGATCGTGGTCGTGATCGCGATGCCGATCATCGTGGTGACCTTCGGCGCCGATTACTTCTCGCTCGACCCGGTGCGCCGCTCGGGCGACCTCGCCATCGCGGCCCTCGTCGGCGCGATCATCGTCGGGTTCTGGCGCTACTGCGGCGCGACCCCCGGCAAGCTTGCGGTGGGCGTCAGAATCGTCGACGCGGCCACCGGCGCGCCGCCCACGACCATGCGCCTCGTCATCCGCCTGCTGTGCTATTTCGTATCCGCGCTTCCGTTCTACCTCGGCTTCCTGTGGGCTGCACTCGACCGCAGGAAGCAGGGCTGGCACGATAAGATCGCGGGGACCGTCGTCATCCAGGAACCCGACTGAAAGGAACCGCTTGATCGATCTCTATACGTGGCCGACGCCCAACGGCCACAAGATCCACATCATGCTCGAGGAGACCGGGCTCGAATACCGCGTGCACCCGATCGACATCGGCGCCGGCGACCAGTTCAAGCCCGAGTTCCTGGCGATCTCGCCCAACAACAAGATCCCCGCGATGGTCGACCAGCGCGGTCCCGGCGGCAAGCCCTTCGCGCTCGCCGAGTCGGGCGCGATGCTGTTCTATCTCGCCTCCAAGACGGGCAGGTTTCTGCCCCAGGACGTGCGCGATCGCTGGGAGGTGATGCAGTGGGTGATGTTCCAGATGGGGCACATCGGGCCGATGCTCGGGCAGGCGCACCACTTCCTGCAGTACGCGCCCGAGAAGATCGAGTACGCGATGAACCGCTACCGGAACGAAGCTAACCGCCTCTATGGGGTTGTTGAAAAAAGATTGGAAGAAAATGAATGGGTCGCGGGCGGCGAGTACTCCATCGCCGACATGTCGATCATGCCGTGGCTGCGCTTCCCGGAGCGCCAGGGCGTGAGCATCGACGACTATCCGCGTCTCAGGAAGTGGCGCGACCGGATCGCCGCACGCCCGGCGGTGAAGAAAGCGCTGGAGGTTCTGGCTGACCGCAGGCGGGCCACCCCGTCGTTCAGCAAGGAACAAGCCGAGGTGCTTTTTGGCGCCACACAGTATGCCCGACGCTAGCTCTCTGAAGGGAAAAACCGCCTGGATCACCGGCGGCGGCTCGGGAATCGGCCTCGCCGGCGGGGTCGAGCTCGCGCGCAGCGGAGTGCACGTGGTGATCTCGGGCCGCAGCCACGACACGCTCGCCGCCGCGGAGAAGGCGATCAAGGCGGCCGGCAGCTGCGAGGCGATCGCGCTCGACGTCGGCAACAAGCAGGCCGTGGCCAAGGCGGCGGAGCGCATCGGCCGGGTCGATATCCTCGTGAACAGCGCCGGCATCAACGATCCGAAGCGCAACTTCTTCAACGTCTCGACCGAGGCCTGGGACCGCATCGTCGCGATCAACCTGTCGGGCATGTTCTATTGCGTGCACGCGGTGCTGCCCGGGATGCGCAGCCGCAAGGACGGGCTCGTCATCAACGTTTCGTCCTGGGCGGGGCGCTATCCAAGCACCCTCACCGGGCCGGCCTACAACGCCACGAAGCACGCCGTCGTCGCGCTCACCGAATCGATCAACATGGAGGAGGGCCTCCACGGCATCCGCGCCACCGCGGTGCTGCCCGGCGAGGTCGCCACGCCGATCCTGGAAAAGCGCCCGGTGCCGCCGACCCCCGAAGTGCGCGCGAAGATGCTGCAGGCCGAGGATCTCGGGCGGACCATCGCCTTCATCGCTTCGCTGCCGGCGCGCGCCTGCATCAACGAAGTCATCATCAGCCCGACGCACAACCGCTTCTACTTCGGCGGCCTCGAATCGCCGCCCAAATAGAAAATCGGGGTCAGACCCCGATTCTTTTGCATGCTGATACGCGTCGTCCTGCCGTTCCTGGCGGGCTACTATTTCTCGTACGTGCTGCGGGCGGTGAATGCCGTGCTCGGGCCGCTGCTCGCGGCCGAATTCGGCATCTCGGCGGCGGGGCTGGGGCTGCTCACCGGGATGTACTTCTTCTCCTTCGGCCTGTTCCAGATCCCGCTCGGCGTGCTGCTCGACCGGTTCGGGCCGCGGCGGGTCAACGCGACGCTGCTTCTGCTCGCGGCCGGCGGGGCGCTGCTCTTCGCGCAGGCGAGCTCGTTCGAGGCGCTGGTGCTGGCGCGGGCGCTGATCGGACTGGGCGTTTCCGCCTGCCTGATGGCCTGCATGCAGGCCTTCATCCTGTGGTTTCCCCCCGAGCGCCTGAGCACGATGATCGCTCTCGCCTATTCCATGGGCGGCCTTGGCGCCATCAGCGCCTCGGCGCCGGTCGAAATAGCGCTGCGCCATTTCAGCTGGCGCGAGATCTTCACCGCGTTCGGCGCCGCCGCGCTGGCGCTGTGCCTCGTGTTGGCGCTGGTCGTCCCCGAGCATCCCAGGCGGCACCGGCCGCCCGGCCTGCGCGAAGGCTTGCGCGGACTTGCCAGGCTGGCGCGCGACGCCGCGTTCTGGCGGGTGGCGGTCGCGATCGGCACGAACCAGTGCGCGGTCGTGTCCCTCTTCACCCTCTGGATCACCACGTGGCTGCGTGACGTCGCGGGCTACGACCGCGCCGGCGCGGCGCAGGCGCTCGCCGTCGCGGCGGCGGCGATGATCGCGGGATATTTGTTCTTCGGCCGGCTGGCCGACCGGTTCGCCCGGCGCGGGCGCTCCCAGCTGCCGCTCTTCGCGGCCGGCGTGGTCGGCAGCCTCGGCTGCCTCGCGTTCCTCGCCCTCGGCGCCGCCGTCGCGGCGGTGCCGCTCTGGGCGGGCTTCGTGTTCTGCGGCACCTCGGCGACCCTCGCCCACTCGATCGTCACCCGCCGCTACCCGCGCGAGATGGCCGGGCGCGTCAATACCGCGCTCAATACGTTCACGTTCCTGGGCATCTTCCTCGGCCAGTGGGGCACCGGAATCATCCTGGGCCTTTGGCCGCAGACCGCGGCGGGTTACGACCCGCGCGGCTACTCATACGCGCTCGGCGCGCTATGGCTGGTGCAGCTCGCCGGCCTGGCGTGGCTCTGGCGCGGCCGCGCCCTCCTCGAAAAAGATGTCGCGATAGCTCGTGTATAGGGACGCGGCCATGACCGGGCCGAGCACCAGCCAGCCCAGGCCGAGGGGAATCGAAGCGACGAAGGCGAGCAGCATCGCGATTACGCTGTAGACCAGAAACGGCAGGATGTTCTTCAGGCAGGCGACGAAGCTCGCCTTCATCGCCTCGGCAGGCCCCTGCTGGTGGAACATGGCGAGCGCGGGCGCGAACCACAACGCCATGAACACCGGCAGCAGCAGCGCGAACATGATGAGGACGGCAAGGAGGAGCGTGAGGCCCATGCCGGCGATCGCCTCGGGGTCCGTCCCGCTGCCAAGGAGCGTCCACATCCCCGCACCGGTCACGACGCCCACGACGAGTGTGACCGCGATCGTGATGCCGAGATAGATGAAGCCGATGGACAGCAGCGTGCCGAAGCGCTCGCGGAACCCGGCGAAGAGATGCGACACGGAGAGCTGGAGGCCCTGGTCCTGCTCGCGGCAGGCGGCAAAGATGCCCCCGGCGAATACGGGTGTAAGCACCATGCCGGCGAGCGACCCGAGGAAAGGAACGAGCGCCATGCCGATCAAGATCAGCAGCGCCACGATGACGAGGGCGATCCAGGCGCCCGGCTGGCGCCGGAAAAGCTCCCAGCCTTCGACGATCCAGCTCCAGCCGCGCGCGGCGGATACCGCGCGGCCGGTCGGCAGGAAATTGCGCGGCGCCTCGGCCGCGTCGGCGACCGGCGCTCTCGGAGCTGCGTACGGATTCGGCGTGCTCATTGTTTCTCCTTCAGCCTGACACGGACGGTGGCGATGGCCTTCGCCACGATCGAGCCGTCCTCGTTCTTCGCCTCGGCCTCGACGAAGCTCATGGTGCGCGCATCCTTCATCACGCGAGCGTCGGCGAGGAGCCGCGCCCCGCTGCCGCCGCCGATGAACGAGGTGCTCATGTCGATGGTGACGACGCCCACCGAGTCGGGGTGCAGCGTGCGCGCCGCGGTGCACAGCGCCACGTCGAGGAGCGACATGATCACCCCGCCGTGCACCGTGCCCAGGCTGTTGGTGAGGTGGGGCTCGATCGGCAGCGACAGGTGCGCCGTGCCCTTGCCCAGCGTGTCGGTGTGGATCTTGAGGTGCTGGACGAAGGGGATCTTCTTCTGGTACCCGCGCGTGAATTCGAGCGCTTCGCTAGTGTGGTTCGCATTCATGCTCAGACCACGGTGGCCCCGCCATCGACCGCGATCGCCTGGCCGGTGATGTGGCGCGACGCTTCCGAGGCGAGCAGCGCGATGAGGCCCTTCAGGTCCTCGTCGTTGCCCAGGCGCTTGGTCGGCGTCCAGTCGCGGATCAGCTCGCCCGTGGTGTCGAGCGTGGCGCGCGTCATCCTCGAGGGGAAGAACCCCGGGCAGATCGCGTTCACGGTGATGCCGTACTCGCCCCATTCCGCCGCCAGCGCCCGGGTGAAGTTCACCAGGCCGCCCTTGGTGGTGTTGTAGGCGAGGGTGCGCACGATGCGCTTGTCCTGGCCCATGAGCCCCGCGATCGAGGCGATGTTGATCACGCGGCCCCATTTCGCCGGGATCATCGAGCGCTTGCCGACGAGCTGGGTGAGCACGAACACGCCGGTGAGGTTCACGCTCACGAGCTTGTCCCAGCCTTCGAGCGGATGATCCTCGGCCGGCGCGCCCCAGGTCGCGCCGGCGTTGTTCACCAGGATGTCGATCTTGCCGAAGTCGCGCAGGATCTGCTCGGCGGCCGGAAGAATCGCCTCGCGTCGGCCGATGTCGCACACGTAGGCCTTTGCAGAAATTCCTTGTTTGGAAAGGTGCGATACCGCGTCGTCCAGCTCGTCCTTCTTGCGCGCGGTGATCGCCAGCCTGGCGCCCATCTCGCCGAGCGCTTCGGCCATCTGCAGCCCGAGGCCGCGCGAGCCGCCGGTGACGAGCGCGTTCCGGCCTTTGAGGCCGAGGAGCTCGAGCACCTTCATCCCCTGACTCTCATCCCTTGAGCTGCAGCGACTTGTACTCGAGGAACTCCTCCAGGCCGTACACGCCGGCCTCGCGGCCGTGGCCCGACTGCTTGAAGCCGCCGAAGGGCGCGTTCATGTTGAAGGCGCCCCCGTTCACGTCCACCTGTCCGGCGCGGATGCGCCGCGCGACGCGCTGCGCGCGCGCCTCGTCCTTCGACCACACCGCTCCGGCAAGGCCGTAGACGGTGTCGTTCGCGATGCGCACCGCGTCCTCCTCGTCCCGGTAGGGGATGATCGACAGCACCGGTCCGAAAATCTCCTCCTGCGCGATGGTCATTTCGTTGCGCACTTTGCCGAACACCGTGGGCCGCACGTAGTAGCCACCCGAGGGCACGCCTTCGGGCGGCTCCGCGCCGCCCGCCAGCAGCTCGGCGCCTTCCGCGAGTCCCTTGCGGATGTAGCCGCGCACGCGCTCGAGCTGCGCCTGCGAGGTGAGCGGCCCGAGCCGGGTGGACTCGGCGAGCGGATCGCCGACGGTAAATCCCGCCGCGACCTCGGCGGCGATTCTGGCTGCCTGCGCATAAAATTTTTCAGGAACGAGCATTCGAGTAAGCGCCGTGCAGGTCTGCCCGGAGTTGAGATAGCAGCCGTTCACCGTGCTCTTCACCGCCACCGCGAGGTCGGCGTCGTCGAGGATCACCGACGCGCTCTTGCCGCCGAGCTCCAGCGCGACCCGCTTCACGCTTTGCGCGGCAAGCTCCGAAATGCGCTTGCCGGCGCGGGTTGAGCCGGTGAACGAGATCATGTCGACGCCGGCATGCCGGACCAGCGCTTCGCCGGCCGCGGCGCCGTAGCCGGTCACGATGTTCAGGACGCCGGCGGGCAGCCCGGCGCCGTGTGCAGCCTCGGCGAGGATGAAGGCGTTGAGCGGCGCGACTTCCGAAGGCTTTAGCACCACGGTGCAGCCGGCGGCGAGCGCCGGCGCGACCTTCAGGGTGATCTGGTGCAGCGGATAGTTCCAGGGCGTGATCGCGCCTACCACGCCCACGGGCTCGCGCACCACGAGCGAATTCCCCACGCGCGTCTCGAAGGGAAACTCTTTCAGCAGCTTCGCATAGTTGGCGAAGTTCGCGATCGGCAGGCCGGCCTGGATGCGGCTCGCCATCTTGAGGGGCATGCCGACTTCCTGCGCGATCGTCCTCGCGAGCTCGTCGGCGCGCGCCTTGAGCGCCGCGGAAATCTTTTCGAGAACCTCGGCCCTTTTCTCCGTCGCGGTCTGGCTCCACGACTCGAGGGCGCCGCGCGCGGCGGCGACCGCCGCATCGATGTCCTTCTCCGTTCCCGCGGGAACGCGCCCCATCACCTCGCCGGTGCCGGCGTTGTGCACGTCGATGGTCTCCCGGCTGGAGGGTGCGACCCATTGGCCGCCGATGAAAAACCTGTCTCGAATAAGCATGTCATGGATCCAAGGAAAGACTGCCTGGGGAGGCAGCCGAAGGGAGTGCATACTGTAGCCGAAGACGAACCGATCGTGAGAATCGGAAGGGGGCCTGATGGGGTTCATCGGTGCAGTCGTCGGCGCGGTGATCGGCGCCATGCTCTACCAGTTGCCGGGGGCTTTCGTGGGCGCGGTTGCCGGCGGCGCGGCGGGCTGGCTCATCGTGCACATCGGCGCACGGCTCGAGGCGCTCGAGAAGCGCGTCAAGGCGCTGGAGCTTGCCCCACCCGTGATCGCGCAGCCGGCGCCCGCGGCCGCGGGCGCCGAGGCCCCGCCTGAGCCAGACCCGGAACCGATTCCAGAGGCGCAGTGGCGCCCCCAGCCACAGCCCGGGGCGGCGCCGGAGGAGCTGCCCGAACCGCCGCCGCTCTCGCCGGCCCAGCCAGCGCAGCCCAGCGGCCCCAACTTTTGGGAGCGTTTGTTCACCGAGAACCTGCTGGTGAAGGCCGGCATCGTCATCCTGTTCTTCGGCGTCGCCTTCCTCCTCAAGTACATGTACGAGCGCGTGCACGTGCCGATCGATCTGAGGCTTGCGGCGGTCGCCGCGGGAGGGATCGCGCTGCTCGTCATCGGATGGCGGCTGCGGCTCTCGCGGCCGGGCTATGCGCTCGCCCTGCAGGGCGGCGGCGTAGGCGTGCTGTACCTCGTCATCTTCGCCGCGTTCCGCTTGTTCCACCTCCTCCCGCCGGCGCTCGCCCTCGCGCTCCTCGTAGGCGTTGCGGTGTTCTCGGCCGCGCTCGCCATCATCCAGAATTCGCTTGCGCTCGCTGCCATCGGCGTGTCTGGCGGCTTCCTCGCGCCGGTGCTCGCCTCGACCGGCCAGGGCAGCCACGTGATGCTGTTTTCGTACTACGCGGTCCTCAACGCCGGCATCGTGGCCATAGCCTGGGTCAAGGCCTGGCGCGTCCTGAACCTCCTCGGTTTCGCCTTCACCTTCGTCATCGGCTGGCTGTGGGGCGCCAAGGCTTACCGGCCCGAGTACTTCTCCAGCACGGAGCCCTTTCTGCTCGGCTTCTTCGCCATGTACGTCGCGATTCCGCTGCTCTTCGCGCGGCGCCGTGTGGTGGAACTCAAGGACTATGTCGACGGGACGCTGGTGTTCGGGGTGCCGATCGCCGCGTTCGGATTGCAGGTGGCGATGGTGCGCGGGATCGAGTACGGCGCGGCGTATAGCGCCTTCGGTCTGGGCGTGTTCTACCTGTTGCTTGCGCTGCTGCTTTTCAGGCGCACCGGCAGCGGCATGCGTCTACTCGTCGAGTCCTTCATCGCTCTCAGCCTCGCGTTCGGCACCCTCGCCATCCCGCTCGCATTCGACGGCCGCATGACCTCGGCCGCGTGGGCGCTCGAGGGCGCGGCGGTCGCCTGGGTGGCGGTGCGGCAGGGGCGCCTGCTCGCGCGCTCGTTCGGATATCTGCTGCAGTTCGCCGCAGGGATCGCGTTCCTGCTCGACGCGGAAAGGGGCGGCTATGGAGCCATCCCGGTGCTGAACAGCGCTTATGCAGGCACCTTATTCATCGCGGCGTCGGCATTCTTCTGCGCTGCCTACATCGAGCGCAATCGCACGCGGCTGCTAAAGGAGGAGTACACGCTCTCGTATGTGCTGCTCGGCTGGGGCGCTCTGTGGTGGTTTGGCGGCGGCACGCTGGAGATCGCGCGCCACGTGACATGGCCGTACCAGACGCAGTCGGTCCTCATGTTCTTCACCGCGTCGGCGCTCGGCTTCAGCCTGCTCTCGGCGGCGTTACGCTGGCCCACCGCGCGCTGGCTATGGCTCGCGCTCTATCCGGCGATGGTGATGCAGCTCGGCCTTGAGGTAGCGCGCGGAGCGCATCCCTTCTCGCACCTTGGGGCGCCGGCCTGGGCGGCCGCGTTTTTCGCCCATTTCTGGCTGCTCTCGCGGCACGCCCCCGACCACCGCAAGCTCGGCGCCGCGCTGCATACCGCCGGCGTGTGGATGATCGCCATCCTCGGGGCGCGCGAGGTCGGATGGCTCATCGACTACGCGGTCGAAGGCAAGCGCGTATGGCCGTCCATCGCATGGGCGCTCGTCCCGGCAGCGGTCCTCGCGGCGCTCAGCGCGCGGCGCGTCCAGGCGCGCTGGCCGGTACGCGACTATGCGCGCGACTACGTCCTGAATGGAGGGGCGCCGGTCGCCGTGTTCCTGGCGTTGTGGACCCTCTACGCCAATTTCACGAGCAGCGGCGATCCGTATCCGCTGGTGTACGCACCGATCTTGAATCCGCTCGATCTCGCGATCGGCGCGGTGTTCGTGGTCATTGCGGCGTGGCTGCGCGCGGCAAGCGCGCATGGCCTCGAGGCGTGGCTGCGCACGGCGCGTTCCGGATTGGTCGTCGCCGCCGGCGCCGGCGCGTTCGTCTGGATGAACGGGACCCTGCTGCGGACGCTCCACCATTGGACGGGGCTACCCTTCGCACTCGAGCCGATGCTTTCGTCGCGCCTCGTGCAGGCCTCGTTCTCCATCCTGTGGACCCTGCTCGCCGTCACCTCGATGGTGCTTGCGAGCCGGCGCGCCCTCAGGCCGCTCTGGGTGGTCGGCGCCGCGCTCATGGGCGTCGTGGTTGCGAAGCTTTTTCTCGTCGACCTGTCCGGCATCGGTACGGTCGAGCGGATTGTCTCGTTCATCGGCGTGGGCTTGCTGATGCTCGTGGTTGGCTATCTTTCGCCGGTACCGCCCCGGGAGGTGGCGCGCGCATCATGAAAGCATCGTTGCTGCTTCTCGCTTTCGCCGCAGCGTCGGCTCAGGAAAGGCCGTCCGAGCAGCCTTATGCCGCGCCGATCGCCCTGGACCCCGGGGCTTCCCACTACCGCTTTACTCTGCCTGCGGCGGTGTACCGGGGCGCCAGCCGGCGCGATCTCGGCGACCTGCGGGTGTTCAACGGCTCGGGCGAGCCGGTGCCGTACGCCTTCGCACCGCGCGAAACGCAGCCGCCGGCGCCGGCGTTACAGGCGCTGAAGCTGTTCCCGCTGTACGGCGATCGTGAGAAGGGGATCGGCGCGACCAGCGTGCGCGTTGAACGCACGCAGCAGGGCACAGTAGTGAATGTCTCGGTCGCCGACGCGGTGCCCCCGGCGCGGCGCAGGCTCCTCGGCTATCTCCTCGATGCGAGCGAGCTCAAGGCGCCGCAGGAGGCGCTGCTTCTCGGGTGGCAGGCGCGCGAGGGCTTTTCGGGCTACGCGCGCGTGGAAGGAAGCGACGACCTGAAATCCTGGAATTCGCTTGCCACGAACGCGCCGCTCCTCTTCCTGGAGCACGCCGGCGCGCGCCTGGAGCGCAACCGCGTCGAGCTGTCCGGTGCCAGCGCCAAGTACCTGCGAATATCGTTCGAGGGCGTCGCGCCCGGCTTTCAGCTCGAGGAGGTGCGCGCCGAGCTGCGCGGGCAGAAGGCCGAGCCGGCTCGCGAGTGGGTCTCGCTGCAGGCCGCCCCTGGCAAGGTTCCCGGTGAGCTCGTCGTCGACACGCAGGGTCATTACCCGATCGACCGGCTGAAACTTGCGCTGCCGCAAGCCAATACCGTCGCCCAGATCCAGCTTTCCACGCGGGAGCGCCCCGAAGAGCCGTGGCGCCACGCCGGCTCGGCCACGGCGTACCGTCTTGCGCGCAACGGCGGCGAGCTCACCAACCCGGATGTCCGACTCGCAGTCAACCCGGACCGCTATTGGCGCATCCTCGTCGATCAGAAAGGCGGCGGCTTCGGCGCAGGCGAGGTCGTGCTCGAACTGGGCTGGCTGCCGCACGAAGTGCTGTTTGCCGCGCGAGGCGCGGGCCCTTTCACGCTGGCGTATGGACACAAGCTCGCCAAGCCCGGCGCGGCGCCGCTGCCAGCGGTTCTGCCGCAGGACCAAAAGCTCGCCGCCGGTCCGGCGCGCGTCGGCGAGGCCACCGGATCCGCGCCGCCTTCGGCATCGCTCTTCCGCGATCCCGTGCGCTTCATCCGCGGCCTGTCCGAAAACCACGAACTCAAGAAATGGACACTGTGGGTGGTGTTGCTGGTTGGTGTGCTGCTCCTCGGATGGATGGCGCATCGGCTGCTGCGCGACATGGGCAAGGCGCCCTCGGGCCCGAAGAACTCTTAGCTTTTTGTCCGGCTATACTCGACCCAATCAAGGCACCATGGGGAACGGAATGTCGCGCCATGCCCGAGCGGCAATCTGCCGGGAGCTGAACCGGCCTGTAGTTGTCGAGGAAATCACCGTCGACCCGCCCAAGGCCGGCGAGGTCACGGTGAAGCTCGCCGCCTGCGGGGTGTGCCACTCCGATCTGTCGGCGACCAACGGCACGCTGGCGATGCAGCTGCCGCTCGTCCTCGGCCATGAGGCGGCCGGCGAAGTGGTCGAGGTCGGCCCAGGGGTCACTGGATTGAAGGAGGGCGATCATGTGGTGTCTTCCTTCATCTACATGTGCGGCGAGTGCCGCTTCTGCGTCGCCGGCCGGCCGGTGCTGTGCATCGAGCAGGGAAAGGCGATCACCACGCTGCCCGACGGCACGGTGCGCACGCGCGACGCGCGCGGCCAGCCGCTCAACGTCTTTTCGGGCTGCGGCGTGATGGCCGAGTACGCCACGATGCACGTCGACAACCTGGTGAAGATCGATCCGAAGATGCCCCTCGACCGCGCGGCGCTGGTGGGCTGCGCGGTGACCACCGGGGTGGGCGCCGTGTTCAACACCGCGCGCGTCGCCCCCGGCTCCAGCGTGGCCGTATTCGGCTGCGGCGGCGTCGGCCTCAACGTGATCCAGGGCGCGCGCATCGCCGGCGCCGAGCGCGTTATCGCGATCGACACGCTGGAGGCGAAGCTCGACATGGCCAAGCAGTTCGGGGCTACCGATACCCTGCTTTCCAAGGCTGGCGAGGACGTTGCCAAGGCACTGAAAAAGCTGACGGGCGGCGGACCCGACTACGCGTTCGAATGCGTCGGCAACGGCGAGCTCGCGGCGGCCGCGTACCGGGCGATCCGGCGAGGCGGCATGGCGGTGGTGGTCGGGGTGGCGAAACCCGGCGATTCGACCGCGGTGCGCACCATGACCCTGCCGTTCGAGGAGAAGACCCTCACCGGCAGCTATTTCGGCTCGTGCATCCCGCGCATCGATTTCCCGCGCATGCTCGCCCTCTACATGGGCGGCAGGCTGAAGCTCGACGAGCTGATCACGCGGCGCTATTCGATCGGCGAGGCGCCGCAGGCGTTCGCCGACCTCGAATCCGGCCGCAACGCGCGCGGCGTCATAGTTTTTTGATGAAGATTCACCCGTGACGGGGCGCATCCTGGTCGTCGACGACCAGCGCGCCGCGGCCGAGCTGCTCGCCGGCGTGCTGCAGGCGCGCGGCTACGAGGTGTCGATTGCGGCGAGCGGCGAGGCCGCGCTCGAGGCGGTGAGCGGCGCGGGCCCGGACCTCGTGATCACCGACATCCGCATGCCCGGAATCGACGGCTACGAGCTGTGCCGCCGCCTGCGCGGGGACCCCGCCACCGCGCTGCTTCCGGTCATCCTCATCACCTCGACCGAGGCGCAGGACGAGCGCGTCAGGGGCCTCGAGGCCGGCGCCGACGACTTCCTTTCCAAGCCGGTCAACTGGGAAGAGCTCTTCGCCCGCGTGCGCTCGCTGCTGCGGACCAAGCGGCTGCAGGACGAGATCCGCGCGCTGAACGCGGCGCTCGAGGAGCGGGTGCGCCGCCAGGTCGCCGAGCTCGAGCAGCTCGGGCGGCTGAAGCGCTTTTTCTCGCGCCAGGTGGTCGAGGCCATCGTCGCCGGCGGCGAGGACATCCTGGCCCCGCACCGGCGCGAGATCACCGCGGTGTTTCTCGACCTGCGAGGGTTCACCGCGTTCACCGATCGCGCCGATCCGGAGGAGGTGCTCGAGCTGCTGCGCGCCTACCACGCGACGCTCGGGCGCACCGTCGACGACTACGGCGGAACGCTGGAGCATTTCGCCGGCGACGGCGTGATGATCTTCTTCAACGACCCGCTGCCGGTGGATCGCCCCGCCGAGCGCGCGGTGCGCATGGCGATCGCGTTGCAGGAGGCGTTCACGCCGATCGCCGAGGCCTGGGAGAAGCTCGGCCACGACGTGGGGCTGGGCATCGGCATCGCGCAGGGCGAGGCCACCCTCGGCGTGATCGGCTTCGAGCAGCGCTGGGAATACGCGGCGATCGGGAACGTGCCCAACCTCGCCGCGCGCCTGTGCGGCGAGGCGCGCGCGGGGGAAATCCTGCTCGACGCGCAGGTCGAGCACGAGATCGCAGCGCTCTTCTACACCGAGCCGGTCGGGCCGCTCCAGCTGCGCGGCTTCTTCCAGCCGGTCCCGGCGTTCAGGCTCAGAGCGCGGAAGTGATGCCGAGGTCGCGGGCGATGGACCGCGCTTCGCTCTCGTCCCATTCCAGGCCGAGCGTCTCCTCGTCCCACTCGTCCGCCTCGATGTCGATTTCGAGGTCGTCGTCGAAGTCTTCGGTGTCCATGCCTGCATATGTAAGGCCGGAGCGTTACACCGTCTTCGCCGGGACTGCACGCCGGGAGGACTAGACACCTCTTTACCGTCGACTAAGGCAAGCTGTCGGACCGGGGAACTTGTAGTGAATTGGGGCCCTCCGAAGAGTCGCCATGGATAACGCCGTGAAAGCCACGCGTAGGCGGAACCTGCTGCTGATTGCGCTCGCCCTCGTCGTGGCGGCAGCGGGCATCGGCGCCTGGGTTTATTACGACCAGACCCGCGGCGGCGAAGCTGCCGCGCAGCCGCAGGGGAAGCCCGGGAAAGGCCGCGGCGGCAAGGGCGGCGACGGCGGCCCGATCCCGGTCGCGGCCGGCGTCGCTCAGGTCGGCGAAATCCCGATCTATCTGAGCGGGCTGGGCACGGTGGTGCCGATGCGCACGGTCATCGTGCGCAGCCGCGTGGACGGGGAGCTCGTCCGCGTCAACTTCACCGAAGGGCAGTACGTGAAGGAGGGCGCGGTGCTCGCGCAGGTCGACCCGCGCGCCTTCCAGGTTCAGCTCGACCAGGCGGAGGGCCAGCTCATCAAGGACCAGGCGCTGCTCGCCAACGCGCGCATCGACCTCGAGCGCTACCGCACGCTCTTCCAGCAGGACTCGATCGCCAAGCAGCAGGTCGACACCCAGGCCGCGCTGGTGCTCCAGTACGAGGGCACGGTGCGCAGCGACCAGGCGATGGTCGACAACGCGCGGCTGCAGCTCTCCTATGCGCGCATCACCGCGCCGATCAGCGGGCGGCTGGGGCTGCGCCAGGTCGATCCGGGCAATATCGTGCACGCGGCCGATGCGAACGGGGTAGTCGTGATCACCGAGGTCCAGCCGATCACCGTGGTTTTCACGCTGCCGCAGGACAACCTGCCGGCGCTCATGCGGCGCATGAAGAGCAACGCCAAGCTGGCAGTCGAAGCCTGGGACCGCGGGTTCCGGGCCAAGCTCGGCTCCGGCGAGCTCCTCACCGTGGACAACGTGATCGACATCACTACCGGGACGGTCAAGCTCAAGGCGAAGTTCGCCAACGCCGACTTGGCGCTCTTCCCGAACCAGTTCGTGAACGCCCGCATGCTCCTCGATACGCGCAAGGGCGTGGTCACCATTCCAGGCGCGGCGCTTCAGCGCGGCAGCCAGGGCAGCTTCGTCTACGTGGTCAAGGACGACGACACGGTGAGCGTGCGGCCGGTGAAGCTGGGCCCGGGCGACGGCGAGCGCGTCGCCGTGGAATCGGGCCTCGCCGCGGGCGAGCGCGTGGTGGTCGACGGCATGGACCGCCTGCGGGAGGGCGCCAGAGTCCAGGCCGGCGCCCGGCGGTGAACCCGTCGCGCCTTTTCATCCTGCGCCCGGTCGCGACGTCGCTCGCGATGGTGGCGATCGTGCTCGCGGGTCTGCTCGCCTTCCGCCAGCTGCCGCTCTCCGCGCTGCCCGAGGTCGATTACCCGACGATCCTGGTCGTGACCTTCTATCCGGGTGCGAGCCCGGAGGTGATGACCTCGTCGGTGACCGCGCCGCTCGAGCGCCAGTTCGGCCAGATGCCCGGGCTGCGCCAGATGTCCTCCACCAGCTCGGGCGGCGCGTCGGTGATCACGCTGCAGTTCAACCTCGACATCGGGCTCGACGTCGCGGAGCAGGAGGTGCAGGCGGCGATCAACGCGGGCTCGAACCTCCTGCCGAACGACCTGCCCGCGCCCCCGGTGTACAGCAAGGTCAACCCCGCCGACGCGCCGATCCTCACGATCGGCGTCACGTCGAAGACGCTGCCGCTGCCGCAGGTACAGACCCTCGCCGACACGCGCCTCGCGCAGAGGATCTCGCAGATCACGGGCGTCGGCCTGGTCACGCTCTCGGGCGGCCAGCGCCCGGCGGTGCGGGTGCGCGCGAATCCCAAGGCGCTCGCATCGGCGAACCTCAACCTCGAGGACGTGCGCACGGCGATCGTCGGGGCGAACGTCAATCAGGCCAAGGGCAGCTTCGACGGGCCCGAGCGCGCCTACACCATCGACGCCAACGACCAGCTGCGCTCGCCGGCCGAGTACGGCAGGATCGTGGTGGCGTACCGCAACGGCGCCCCGGTTGTGCTGTCCGACGTCGCCGACGTCGTCGAGGACGCCGAGAACGTGAAGCTCGCGGCGTGGATGAACGAGGCGCCGGCGATCATCCTCAACATCCAGCGCCAGCCCGGCGCCAACGTGATCGAGGTGGTCGATCGCATCAAGGCGCTCGCGCCGCAGCTGCGCGCCACGCTGCCTCCGGGCGTGGATCTCGCGGTGCTCACCGACCGCACCGTCACCATCCGCGCCTCGGTGCACGACGTCGAGCTGGAGCTGCTCTTCGCCGTCGGGCTGGTGGTGCTGGTGATCTTCCTCTTCCTGCGCAGCGCGGCCGGGACGCTGATCCCGAGCGTCGCGGTGCCGCTCTCGCTCATCGGCACCTTCGGCGTCATGTACCTCGCCGGGTTCTCGATCAACAACCTCACCCTGATGGCGCTCACCATCGCCACCGGCTTCGTGGTCGACGACGCCATCGTGATGATCGAGAACATCGCGCGCCACATCGAGCACGGCGACCCGCCGATGCAGGCCGCGCTCAAGGGCGCGGGCGAGATCGGCTTCACCATCATCTCGCTCACCGTCTCGCTCATCGCGGTGCTGATCCCGCTGCTCTTCATGGGCGAGGTGGTCGGGCGCCTGTTCCGCGAGTTCTCGATCACGCTGGCGGTGGCGATCCTGATCTCGGCGCTCGTCTCGCTCACCTTGACCCCGATGATGAGCGCCCGTCTCCTGAAGCCGAGAAAGGCGCAGGCGCCGGACTGGTTCGACCCCGTCATCGCCCGTTACGGCCGGGCGCTCGAATGGGTGCTCGACCGGCAGAGCGCGACGCTGTGGGTCGCGCTCGCGACGCTCGCGCTGACGGCGCTGCTCTACGTCGTCGTGCCGAAGGGCTTTTTCCCGATGCAGGACACGGGCGTGCTGCAGGGCATCTCGGAGGCGCCGCAGACGGTATCGTTCGGCTCGATGGCGCAGCGCCAGCAGGCGCTCGCGCGCGCGCTCCTCGCCGATCCCGAGGTGGAGAGCCTGTCCGCATTCATCGGGGTCGACGGCGCCAACCCGACGCTCAATACCGGACGCATGCTGATCAACCTGAAGCCGCATGCGCAGCGCGGCAACCTCGCCGACGCCATGGCGCGGCTGCAGGCGCGCGCCGCCGCGGTCGAAGGCATCAAGCTGTACCTGCAGCCGGTGCAGGACCTCACCATCGAGGACCGGGTGAGCCGCACGCAGTATCAGTTCACGCTCGAGGCGCCGAGCGGCGCCGAGCTCGCGCAATGGACCCACCGGCTGGTGGCGCGGCTCGCGGAACTGCCGCAGCTCGCCGACGTGGCGAGCGACCTGCAGGACCATGGCGCCCAGGCCTACGTCGAGATCGACCGCGCCAC
>JBIOYV010000084.1:0-2067 GCA_044870335.1 Burkholderiales bacterium
CGGTGAGGCCGTAGCCTTCGATGAGGGGCTTCCCGGTCACCTGGCGCCAGCGCTCGGCGACCGCTTTCTGCACCGCCATGCCGCCGCCGATGGCGAGCTTCAAGTGCGAGAAATCGAGCTTGCCGAAGTCGGGATGGTTGAGGAGCGCGTTGAAGAGCGTGTTGACGCCGGTGATGATGGTGTACTTGTGCTTCGCCAGCTCCTTGACGAAGCCGGGAATGTCGCGCGGGTTGGTGATCAGCACGTTCTCGCCGCCGACCACCATCATGACCAGGCAGTTCACCGTGAGCGAGAAGATGTGATAGAGCGGCAGCGCGGTGATGATCACCGGCCGCTCCTCGCCCATGCCCGGCTTGAGCCAGGCTTCGTACTGCTGCAGCGCGGCGATGATGTTGCGGTGGATGAGCATCGCGCCCTTCGACACGCCGGTGGTGCCGCCGGTGTACTGCAGGAACGCGATGTCGTCGTGCGTGAGCGGCGGGGTATTGAGGGGTTTTCCCGTGCCTTCCGAAAGCGCCTGCTTGAAGGAGATGGCGCCCGGCAAGTCATAGGGCGGCACCATCTTCTTCACCTTGCGCACCACCAGGTTCACGATCACGCCCTTCACGCCCAGCAGCTCGCCGAGCGAGGTCACCACCACGTGCTTGATCGGCGTGCGCGCGCGCACTTCCTGCAGCACGTGGCCGAAGTTCTCCAGCACCACGATCGCCTCGGCGCCGGCGTCCTTCAGCTGGTGCTCGAGCTCGCGCGGCGTGTAGAGCGGATTCACGTTGACCACCGTGCAGCCCGCGCGCAGCGTGCCGAACATCGCGATCGGATACTGCAGGCAGTTCGGCATCATGAGCGCGACGCGCGCGCCCTTGGTGAGGCCCTTCGACTGCAGCCAGGCGCCGAAGTCGCGCGAGCGCTGTTCGAGCTCGCGGAAGCTGATCGTCTTGCCCATGCTGTGGAACGCCGGGCGCTCGGCGAACCTCGCGATGCTCTGGTCGAACAGATCGATGAGCGAGCGGTATTTCCGGGGATCGATGTCCGCGGGCACGCCCGCCGGGTAGCTCTTGAGCCAGATGCGCTCCATACGCCTCCTCCTGCCGCAGATTCTATTACCGGTTCTTGAACACGGGCTTGCGCTTCTCGACGAAGGCCGCCATGCCTTCCTTCTGGTCCTCGAGCGAGAACTGGGACTGGAACACGCGCCGCTCGAACAGCGTGCCCTCGGCGAGGCTGGTCTCGTAGGCGCGGTTGATCGACTCCTTGATCATCATCACCACCGGCGCCGAGTACGACGCGATCTTCCCGGCCACGGCGAGCGCCTCGTCCATCAGCTTCTCCAGCGGCACGATGCGGGACACCAGGCCCGCGCGCTCGGCTTCCTGCGCATCCATCATGCGCGCGGTCAGGCACAGGTCCATCGCCTTCGCCTTGCTGGTGTAGCGCGGCAGGCGCTGCGTGCCGCCGTAGCCGGGCATGATCCCGAGGTTGATCTCGGGCTGCCCGAACCTGGCGTTCTCGGCCGCGATCACGATGTCGCACTGCATGGCGAGCTCGCAGCCGCCGCCGAGCGCGTATCCGGCGACCGCGGCGATCACGGGCTTGCGCACGCTCTTGAAGTGCTCCCAGCCGGTAATGTAATCGGTCAGGTAGGCGTGCATGTAGCTGAAGTCCTTCATCGCGGTGATGTCCGCGCCGGCGGCGAAGGCTTTCTCGTTGCCGGTGATGAGCAGCGCGCCGATGCCCGGATCGGCGTCGAGCGCGTGCAGCGCCTTGCCGAGCTCGGCCATCAGGTCCGGGCTCAACGCGTTCAGCTGCTTCGGACGGTTGAGCGTGATGACGCCGACCCGCCCCTTCTGCTCTACCGCGATGTAGCTATAGCTCATGGGTGTTGACCACCTTGGCGTAGAAGCCGTTGAGCGCCGCGAGGAACGCGGCGTGCACCTGGCGCGCCGGCACCGTCTCGCCGGCGTAGGTCTGCGCGCGCGTCGCGCACGCGTCGCCGAGCAGCGTGACCTTGTAGCCGAGGTCGGCGGCGTGGCGCACGCTCGCGTCGACGCACATGTGCGTCATCATCCC
>JBIOYV010000085.1:0-23754 GCA_044870335.1 Burkholderiales bacterium
GGCGCGCACCGAGTTCCAGGAGCATTCCGAGGCGCTGTTCCTCACCTCGAGCTTCGTCTTCGACAACGCGCGCCAGGCGGCGGCGCGCTTCGCCGGCGAAGAGCAGGGGATGGTGTACACCCGCTACACCAATCCCACCGTGCAGATGTTCCAGGACCGGCTTGCCGCGCTCGAAGGCGCCGAGAGCTGCGTCGCCACCGCCTCCGGCATGGCGGCCATTCTGGCCACCGCGCTTACGCACCTGAAGAGCGGCGACCACGTCGTGTGCTCGAACGCGGTGTTCGGCGCCACGATCAACCTCTTCAACAGCATTCTTTCGCGCTTCGGGATCGAGACCACTTACGTCTCCCCCACCAAGCCGGACGACTGGCAGCGTGCGCTGCGGAAGAACACGCGCCTGCTCTTTCTCGAGACGCCGTCGAATCCGCTGACCGAAATTTCCGATATCGAGGCTCTATCGAGGATCGCCAGGCAGGCGGGCGCACTGCTCGCCGTCGACAACGTGTTCTGCACGCCGGCGCTGCAGCGGCCGCTCGAGCTCGGCGCCAACCTGGTGATCCACTCGGCGACCAAGTATCTCGACGGGCAGGGCCGGGTGATCGCCGGCGCCGTCGCCGGATCGAAGGCGCTGGTGGGCGACCCGATGACGGCGTTTCTGCGCACGGCCGGGCCCACGCTTTCGCCGTTCAACGCCTGGGTGGTCCTGAAGGGCCTCGAGACGCTCGAGCTGCGCATGCGCGCCCAGTCGGCCGCCGCCCTCGAGCTCGCGCGCTGGCTGGAAGCGCACCCCAACGTGGCCCGGGTGCATTACCCAGGGCTCGAATCGCACCCTCAGCATGCGCTGGCAAAGCGCCAGCAGCGCGCCGCCGGCTCGGTGCTCTCCTTCGAGGTCAAGGGCGGCCGCGCCGCGGCCTGGCGCGTGATCGACTCGACTCGCCTGGTCTCGCTGACCGCCAACCTCGGGGACGTCAAGACCACGATCATCCACCCGGCGAGCACCACGCACGGCAGGATCTCCCCCGAGGCGCGCGCCGCGGCCGGAATCACCGAGGGCCTGGTGCGCCTCGCCGTGGGCCTCGAGGCGCTGTCCGACCTCAAGGCGGATCTTGAGCGGGGGCTGGACCCCGACCCCGATCGGGGGGCGTAGCATTAGGCGTTTGCCTCGAGACGACGCCGTCGAAGAGAAGGCCGTAGTCGCGCCCCGGCGCTGGGCCGTCCTGGCGCAGGCGGCGTTTGTCGCCGCCGCCTATTTCGCGGCGGCCAAGCTCGCCCTCCTGTTGGCGATTCCGCCGGGCTACGCGAGCGCGATCTGGCCCGGATCGGGCATCGCCCTCGCCGCGCTGCTCCTCGGCGCAAACCGGCTGTGGCCCGGCATATGGATCGGCAGCTTCGCCGCGAACTTCACCATCGAAGGATCGGTCTTGGCCGCGGCGGTGATCGCCGCAGGCAGCACGTTCCAGGCGCTCGTCGGCGCCGAGCTGGTGCGGCGCCATGTCGGCCTGCCGTGCCGCTTCGGCCGCCCGGCGGACGTGGTGAAGTTCGTCGGTCTTGCCGCCCTCGCCGCAACGATCGCGCCTACCTGCGCGCTGCTGCCGCTCGGGCTGGCGCGCCCGCTTCCGGGAATCGAGCTTTTCCGCAACTGGCTCACCTGGTGGCAGGGCGACGCCACCGGCATCATCCTGGTCGCCCCGCTCGTGCTGTGCTGGGCGCTGCCCTCCGGGATGCGCTGGACCCGCGCCAGGATCGCCGAAGGCATCGGGTTCGGGCTGGCGCTTCTTGCCGCGACCCATCTCGTGTTCAGCGCCGGCTCCGAAGGGACTGCGGCCTACGCCACGACCTTCCTCATCGTGCCCTTCATCATCTGGGCCGCGTTCCGCTTCAGCCAGCGCGAGGTCACCACCGCGACCGCGGCGATCTGCGCGATCGCGCTGTGGTACACGCTGCGGCAGGCACGCGGCCCATTCTCCATGGTGCCGCTCAACGAGTCGCTCCTTCTCCTGCTGCTCTTCGTGACCACGGTGGTGTTCACCGGCCTCGTGCTCGCCGCGCTCCTCGGCCAGCTCGACAAGGCGATGGAAGAGCTGCGCGAGCGCAGCCGGGGCCTCGAGCTGCGGGTGAGCGAGCGCACCCGCGACCTCGAGCAGGCGAACCGCAGGCTGCAGGAGGACATCGCGGTGCGCGCGCGAACCGAGCGCATGCTCGCCGACAGCGAGCGGCGCTTTCGCCTGATGGTCGAAAGCGTGGTGGACTACGCCATCTTCATGCTCGACGCCGAAGGGCGCGTCGCGAGCTGGAACGCCGGTGCGCAGCGCACCTCGGGCTACGAGCTGCACGAGATCGTGGGCCGGCACTTCTCGCGCTTCTATCCGCGCGAGGACGTCGAGCGCAAGAAGCCGCAGTGGGAGCTGGAGGTCGCCGCGGCCGAGGGCCGGTTCGAGGAGGAAGGCTGGCGAGTGCGCAAGGACGGCTCGTCCTACTGGGCCAACGTGATCATCACGGCGGTGCGCGACGACACCGGCAGGCTTCTCGGCTACGCCAAGGTGGTGCGCGACCTCACCGAGCGCAACCGGGTCGAGGCCGAGCTGATCCGCGCCAAGGTGACGGCGGAGCGGGCGAGCGATGCGAAGTCGCAGTTCCTCGCCAACATGTCGCACGAGCTGCGCACGCCGCTCAACAGCCTGCTCATCCTGGCGCGGCTGCTCGGCGACAACATCGGCGGCAACCTGAGCCCGAAGCAGGTGCAGTTCGCGCAGACCATCTACGCCTCGGGAATGGACCTCCTGTCGCTGATCAACGATCTGCTCGATCTGGCGAAGATCGAGGCCGGCGTCGCCACCGCGCTCAACATCGCGCCCGCGCGGCTGGACGAGCTGCGCGAGGACCTTGAGCGTGCGTTCCGCCAGGTCGCGCAGGACAAGGGCCTGCAGTTCGCCATCACGCTGGATCCGTCGCTCCCGGCCGCGATCCGCACCGACATGACGCGACTCAAGCAGGTGCTGAAGAACCTGCTCGCCAACGCCTTCAAGTTCACCCGCCAGGGCGGCGTCTCGCTCGGCATCGCGCCGGCCGAAGACAAGCGCATCGCGTTCGCGGTCGTCGACACGGGAATCGGCATCCCGGCCGAGAAGCAGAAGATCATCTTCGAGGCTTTCCAGCAGGCCGACGGCAGCACCGCGCGCCACTACGGCGGCACCGGGCTCGGCCTGTCCATCAGCCGCGAGCTCACGCGCCTGCTCGGCGGCGAGCTCCGCGTCGCGAGCGAGCCCGGCAAGGGCAGCTCGTTCACGCTCTACCTGCCGCTTTCCGACGAGGTCTCGGCGCTCGCCGCCTGACAGAGGTCTCGGCGCTCGCGCCTAAGCGATCAGGCGCGCCTCCGCCTTAAGGCGCCGCTTTCAGGCGCCACCTATGCCGCGCACGACGTGCCCGGTGCCTTCGCAATTGGCGCAGCGCTCGCCGCGCGCGGTCTTGCCGCTGCCGTTGCACTCCGGGCAGATGTCCTCGCCGGTACCGGGTGTCCCGGGTCGCGCCTCGTCGCCCGGGCTCATCGGCGCCGCAGTCTTCGGCTTGTCGCGCTTCAACTTTCCTCCTTCTCTTCCTCCTCCATCCGGCCCATGAGCTCCTCCATGCGGCTGCGCATGCGCGACCCGAGCTCCTCGAGGTCGAGGTCGGTCTGCTTCACCTGCGGGAACATCTCGCCTTCCTCCTCCTTCACATGGTGCATAACGTACTCGCCGAGCACCGTGAAGGTGGCGTGGAAGTTGGGGTCGTCCGGGCCCATGTTCTCGAGCTGCTCGATCAGCATCTTCGCGGTCTCGTGCTCGACCTGGGCCTCGTTCAGGATGTCCTCGTCGTCGATCGCCTCGCGCGCCGCGGGATAGAAGAGCTCTTCCTCCAGCGTGGTGTGCACCTTCAGGTCCTCGCACACGCTCTGCACGAGCTGCTGCTGCCTCTCGGTGTCCTCGCGGTCGAGCTTTTCGAACTCCTTGAACGCCTTCTTGACCTTGTCGTGCTGCTCCTTCAGCAGCTCGATTGCCCCGGTGGCTTTCGCCTTGCTCTTCGCCATGTCCGCCGTCCTTTTCTGGGTTGACCAGACGCCCAGAGCAACACCCGTACCAAAAATCGGGGTCAGACCGCTTCCTGTAGAAGGTCGGCTGACGTGATCGAGAAAGGGGTCTGACCCCGATTTTTCCGCAATCTTGATCTGACCCCCTTTTTTTACCGCCGGGGGTAAGAATTACTAGAAGCGGACGAGCTTCGGCGCGCCGCGCCCGATCTCGAGGTAGCCGCCGCGCCCGTACCAGTCCGGGAGCACCCAGCGCTCGGCCTCCCGGCCGTCGATGGTCAGCGCGTGGCGCCCGGGCCGGTGGGTATGGCCGTGCACCAGGCGCGTGACCGCGTGCGCGCGCAGCGCCTGCGCCACGGCGGCATGGTTCACGTCCATGATCTCGGCGGGCTTCGCCTGGACGACCTCCTTGCTCTTCTCGCGCATGCCGACGGTCGCGTGGCGGCGCTCCGCGAGCGGCCTGGCGAGGAATTCGCGCTGCCACGCCTCGGAGCGCGCGACGCGGCGCCAGTTCTGGTAGTCGAGATCGTCGACGCACAGGGTGTCGCCGTGCATGAGCAGCGTGCGCACGCCCTGGATCTCGTGCACGCTCGGGTCGGCGAGGAGCTTCGCGCCGGTGGCGGCGCAGAAGCGCTCGCCGATGAGGAAGTCGCGGTTGCCGTGCATGACGTAGACCGGCACGCCGCGGCGGGATAGCTCCCCGAGCAGCCCCGCGATCACCGCGTTGAACGGCGCCTCGAGGTCGTCGTCGCCGATCCAGGACTCGAAGAAATCGCCCAGGATGTAAAGCGCGTCGGCGGCGCGCGCCTTTCCTTCGAGCAGCTCGATGAACCGCTCGTTCGCTTCCGGACGCTCCTCGGTGAGATGGAGGTCCGAAATGAAGAGCGCGGGCACTACGAGCGGGCTACTTCTTGGCGCCGACCACCGTGACGGATTCGACGACCACGGGCTGCTTCGGCACGTCGCTGCGGAAAGGTCCGCCCGAGCCGGTCGGCATCTTCGCGATCTTGGTCACCACGTCCATGCCGTCGATGACCTTGCCGAACACCGCGTAACCCCAGCCGTCCTGGCCGGGATAGTTCAGGAAGTCGTTGTTCTTGACGTTGATGAAGAACTGCGCGCTCGCGGAGTGCGGGTCGCTGGTGCGCGCCATGGCGATGGTACCGAGGTCGTTCTTCAGGCCGTTCTTCGCCTCGTTCTCGACCGGCTTGCGCGTCGACTTCTGATTGTAGGATTTGTCGAAGCCGCCGCCCTGGATCATGAAGCCGTCGATCACGCGGTGGAACACCGTGCCGCTGTAGTGCCCGTCCTTCACGTACTGCAGGAAGTTCTCGACCGTCTTGGGGGCCTTGGCCGGGTAGAGCTCCAGGCGGATCGTGCCGACGTTGGTCTTGATGTCCACCTGCGGATCGGCTGCGAGCGCGCCGCCGGGCACCGCGGCGAGGGACAGGATGAAAAGATGCTTGAGCTTCATGCGGCTCCTTTAGAGGGTGTTCCAGCGCGCGGTAGCGACGCACTTCGGCAGCGCACTTCTGCGGCGCGGCTATTATAGGGCATGCTCACGATCCACAATTCCCTCGGCAGGACGAAGCAGGAGTTCGTTCCGCTTCGGCCGGGCGAAGTGCGCATGTACGTCTGCGGCATGACGGTCTACGACTATTCCCACCTCGGTCATGCCCGCATGCTGGTCGTGTTCGACGTCGTCGCGCGCTACCTGCGCGCGAGCGGTTACCGCCTCACGTACGTTCGCAATATCACGGACATCGACGACAAGATCATCAAGCGGGCCAGCGAGAACGGGGAATCGATCCAGGCGCTGACCGAACGCTTCATCCGCGCGAACGAAGAGGACTTCGCCGCGCTCGGTCTGCTCAGGCCCGAGCACGAGCCGCGCGCCACGCATTCGATCCCCGGGATGGTCCGCATGATCGAGTCGCTCATTGCGCGCGGCCATGCATACCCCGCCGCCAACGGCGACGTCTACTACGCCGTGTCCTCGTTCCAGGGCTATGGACGCCTGTCGGGAAAGGACCCGCGCGAGCTGCGCGCCGGCGCCCGCGTCGAGGTCGACGAGGCGAAGGACGACCCGCTCGACTTCGTGCTGTGGAAGGCGGCCAAGCCGGGCGAGCCGTCGTGGGATTCGCCGTGGGGAAAGGGCAGGCCCGGCTGGCACATCGAATGCTCGGTCATGTCCTCGGAGCTCCTCGGCAGCCGCTTCGACATCCACGGCGGCGGCGAAGACCTCCAGTTCCCGCACCACGAGAACGAGATCGCGCAGTCCGAAGGCGCGAGCGGCGTGCACTTCGTGAACTACTGGATGCACAACGCCTTCGTCCAGGTCGACAAGGAGAAGATGTCCAAGTCGCTCGGCAATTTCTTCAGCGTGCGCGACATCCTGAAGAAATACGATCCCGAAGTGGTGCGTTTTTTCATCCTGCGTGCGCACTACCGCAGCCCGCTCAACCACTCCGATGCGAACCTCGACGACGCGAAGAACGCGCTGGCCCGTCTTTACACGGCCCTGAAGGACACGCAGGCCGAGGGAACGGCCAAGGTGGACTGGGACGAAGCGCATGCCAGGCGGTTCAAGGAAGCGATGGACGACGACTTCGGCACGCCCGAGGCCGTGGCGGTCCTGTTCGAGCTCGCCAACCGGGTGAATAGCGGCGAGAAGCGACTCGCCGGGCAGCTCAAGGCGCTCGGCGGTGTGCTGGGATTGCTCCAGCGCGATCCCGCGGGCTTTTTCCAGGCCCGGCCGTCCGGGGTTTCCGAGGACTGGATCGAGGCGAAGATTGCCGAGCGCGAGGATGCACGCAAGCGCAAGGACTACGCCGCGGCCGACCGCATCCGCAAGGAGCTTCTCGACAAGGGCATCGTGCTCGAGGACCAGGCTGGCAAAACGGCCTGGCGCCGCTCCTAGCCCATGATGTTCACGCCGCCGTCGACATACGTGGTCTGTCCGGTGAGGCGCCGGGCGTAGGGCGTGGCGAGGTAGGCGCAGGTGAAGCCGACGTCGTCGATGTCGACCAGCTCGCCGATCGGCGCGCGGCTCGCGGCCTCGTTCAGCAGCAGGTCGAAGTCCTTGAGCCCGGAGGCGGCGCGCGTCTTCAGCGGCCCGGGGGAGATCGGGTGCACGCGGATGCGCTTCTCGCCGAGCTCGTAGGCGAGATAGCGGCACGCGGCTTCGAGCGCGGCCTTCACCGGGCCCATGACGTTGTAGTTCGCCACCACCTTCTGCGCGCCGTGGTAGCTCATCGCGAACAGGGTGCCGCCGTCGGTCATCAGCGGCGCGGCGAGCTTCGCCATGCGGATGAACGAGTGGACCGAGACGTCCATCGCGCGCTTGAAGCCCTCGGCCGAGCAGTCGATCAGGCCGCCCTGCAGGTCCTCCTTGGGCGCGAAGGCGATCGAGTGCACCAGGATGTCGAGGCGCCCCCAGCGGCTCTTCAGGGCGTCGAACAGCGCCTCGAGCTCGCCGGGCTGCTCGACGTTGAGCGGCAGGAAGACCGGCGCCTCGAGCCGCCGTGCGAGCGGCTCGACGTGCGGTTTCGCCTTGTCGTTGAGGTAGGTGATGGCGAGCTCGGCACCCAGGCTGCGGAAGGCGCTGGCGCAGCCGTAGGCGATCGAATACTCGTTGGCGATGCCGACGACCAGCGCCTTCTTGCCGGCGAGGATCGGGTTGTGAGGCTTGTCCTGTGCCATGAGGATTATTCCTTTGAAAGCAGCTCGCGCGTGTGGCGCGCGATCATCAGCTCTTCGTTGGTCGGGATCACCCAGGCGGGGATCCGGCTCGACGCGCTGCTGATGCGCGGGCCGTGCGCGGCGTTCGCCTGCGGGTCGAGCTCGATGCCGAGCCACGCCGCCTGCCGGCACACGCGCTCGCGGATCGGCGCAGCGCGCTCGCCGATGCCGGCGGTGAAGACGATCGCATCGAGGCCGCCGAGCGCGGCGGCGAGCGAGCCGAGCTCGCGCCCGATGCGGTAGATGAAGAGCTCCACCGCGAGCTTCGCGCGCGGCGCGTCGGACTCGAGCAGCTCGCGCATGTCGCTCGAGACTCCGGAAACGCCGAGGAGCCCGGATTGCTGGTAGATCAGCTTCTCGACCGCGCGCGCGTCCATGCCGCGCTCGTCCATGAGGTACAGGATCACGCCCGGATCGAGCGCCCCGCTGCGGGTGCCCATCGGCAGGCCGTCCACGGCGGTGAAGCCCATGGTGCTCGCCACGCTGCGGCCGGACTGGAGCGCGCACATGCTGGCGCCGTTCCCCAGGTGCAGCACCACCGTCCTTCCCTGCGCCGCGCGCGGATCGAATCGCGGCAGCACCGACGCGATGTATTCGTAGGACAGGCCGTGAAAGCCGTAACGGCGCACCCCGGCGTCGGTGAGCTCCATGGGCAGCGCGAACATCTGCGCCACCGCCGGGTTGGAGCGGTGCATCGCGGTGTCGAAGCACGCCACCTGCGGCAGCGCGGGCGAGCGCTCGAGGAGCGCCCGGATCGGCGCGAGGTTGTGCGGCTGGTGAAGCGGCGCAAGGGGAACCAGGCGCTCGAGCTGCGCCACCATCGCGGCATCGACGCGCACCGGCGCCGCATGCTCGGCGCCGCCGTGCACCACGCGGTGCCCGACCGCGGCGAGACGGTACCGCTCGCCGTGCGTGGTCTTCAGCCAGTCGACGATGTGCGCGAGCGCAGCCTCGTGTCCGAGCTTCGTGTGCGCCGGCCAGCGCTTCTCGGCGACCTTGGTGCCGGTCGCGTCGCGGGCCGCGAACTGCGGCGAGGTGTGGATCGCGGCCATCTGCCCGCCGGCGACGAGCGCGAGCTCGTCACGATCGTCGGCGAACAGCGAGAACTTGATGCTCGAGGAGCCGGCGTTGAGGACGAGGATCGCGTCGTCCATCGCGACTCGCTAGGCGGCGATCGCCTTGGCGGCGCTGTCGCGGCGCGCCTGCGCGACGAGCGCGGCGACGGCGCACGAGGCGAGCCGGGCCATCACCGAATCGGCGCGGCTGGTGAGGATCACCGGCACCTTGGCGCCGAGCACCACGCCCGCCGAGTCGGCGCCGGCGAGGAACGAAAGGCTCTTCGCGAGCATGTTGCCCGCCTCGAGGTCGGGAACGATCAGCACGTTGGCGCGGCCGGCGACCGGCGAGACGATCTTCTTGATGCCCGCGGCTTCCAGGTTGATGGCGTTGTCGAGGGCAAGCGGGCCGTCGAGGATGCCGCCCGTGATCTGGCCGCGGTCGGCCATCTTGCACAGCGCCGCCGCCTCCACCGTCGAAGGCACGTCGGGATTCACCGTTTCCATCGCCGACAGGATCGCCACGCGCACCTCGGGGAAGCGCAGCGCGTGCGCGAGATCGATCGCGTTCTGCACGATGTCGACCTTGTCCTTGAGCGTCGGCGCGATGTTGACCGCGGCGTCGGAGATGATGATCGCCGTGTCGTACGAGGGCACGTCCATCACGAAGCAGTGGCTGATGCGGCGCGCGGTGCGCAGCCCGGTGTCGCGCTTCACCACCTCGGCCATCAGCTCGTCGGTGTGCAGGGCGCCCTTCATCAGCGCCTCGGCCTTGCCGAGGCGCACCAGCTCGACCGCCTTCGCCGCGGCGCCATGGCTGTGCGGCGCGTCCACCAGCTCGTAGCCCGCGATGTCGAGCTTGAGGCTCTTCGCCAGCGCGTCGATCTTCGCCTTGGGTCCGACCAGGATCGGGCGGATCAGGCCGAGCTTGGCCGCGTCCACCGCCCCGGAGAGCGAGCTCTCGTCGCACGGGTGCGCGACCGCGGTCGGCACCGGCTGCAGCGCCTTGGCGGCGTCGATCAGGCGGCGGTATTTTTCGTGGCTCATGCCGATTTCAGCGCCGCCGCGGGCTGGTCGATTCCCAGGATGCCGGCGACGCGGCGCAGGCGCTCCACCTGGTGCGGCGTCGGCTCGCCGCGCGCGCGGATCACGCTGCGCGCCGCCTCGAAGCCGCGGCGCCGGACCTGCAGGTCGGGCGCGAGCTTCGGCAGCGCGGCGATCGCGCGTTCCTCGTGCAGGGCCAGCACGAACGCCTGGCGCTTGAGCGCCGCCTTGAGGACCGAGAGCGAGGGCACGTTCTCGGGCTTGGTTTCCTCGATCATGCGACGCAGGAGGTTGAACGGCCGCTCGTCGCCTACCTTGTCCTCGCGCCCGACGTAGAGCAGCAGCCGCGCCCAGGCGTCGACCAGCGTTCCGCTTTCGATGTGCGACTCGATCTCCTTCAGCTTGAGGCGCTTGAGCTCCTCGTGCTCCCAGGTCGCCTCCGCGGGGCCGCGCGCGTTCGCGTCGCCCGCCTTCATGCCGACCGCGGCCGCGAGCCAGGGCGACTCGTACAGTCCCTTGAACATGCGCTCGACCAGGTCGTCGCGCACGTCGCGATAGCGGTCGAGCGCGTCCTCGATCTGCGCGGACATCTTCCTCTCCGCCTGCGCGAGCGGGTGGTCGGCGGCGACCGGCTGGCGATTCTCGCGCACCCACTCGGCCGTGGCTTTCACCCACCACATCCAGGGATTGAGATCCGAGAAGGCCCAGCGCTCCATGCGCGCCGGGTTGAGGTCGCGCGCGAGGCGCGCCGCGCCCTCGTTCGACATCGCTTTCACGACAGGCGAGGCAAACGTGTCGTACAGGCCCTGGTTGATTTGCGATACGCGCTTTACGACCTCGAAGGCGCGCTCGTCGCCGCGGCCGTCGTCGAGCTTGAGGATGTCCTCGAGCGTGCGCGGGTGGAACTGGATGAGGTAGCGGCCCTCGAGGTATTCGAGCCCGGGCATGTCCGGCGTGGTGTCGGTGATGAGCGCCTCGTACAGGCCCGGCGGCAGCGTGTCGATGAGCTCGAGCGCGCTCGTGAGCTCCGAGGTCTCGCGCCTGGCGATGCTCGCCGAGACGAAGATGCCGAGGTGGCCGATCTTCTCGTGCAGGCAGTAGACGATGGTCTGCCCATTGAGGCGGATGTCCTCGACGCTGCGGTAGAGGTCCGGAATCCAGTTGAGCGCCTGCTGCGGCGGGGTGATGTTGTCGCCCCAGGAGGCGAACACCATGATCGGCGAGCGGATGTTGCGGATGTCGACGCGGTGCTTTCCGTCGAACGACTGCACCTCGCCGGCGGAGAGCTTGTTGCCGACGAAGAGGTTCTGCGCGATCCAGTCCATCTCCTCCTTGTTGAGGAGATAGTGGCCGCCCCACCAGCGCTCGAACTCGAGGAAGCGCGGCTGCTCGGTGTCGACCTTGGAATACAGGTTGTAGAGCTTGCTCCAGTAGGTGTTCGACGGGTTCAGGCTCTCGAAGTTGTTCACGAGATAGGCGCCGTCGAACTTGCCGTGCCCGAGGTCGCCCATGAGGGAGGCGAGCCACGTTCCGCCGAGCAATCCTCCCGAGTAGCGCATCGGGTTCTTGCCCTCGACCCCGGCCCAGTACGAAATCGGCGAGCCCGCGAGCAGGATCGGGCCGACGAGCTCGGGCGCGAGCGAGGCGAGCATCATGAGCGCCCACCCGCCCTGGCAATTGCCGATCACGAACGGCTTGTTGTCCTCGCCCGGATGAAGCTCGCGGAGCATGCGCATGAACGCGATCTCGGCCGAGCACACCGACTCGATCGTCTGTCCCGGCAGCGGGTGTGGGAAGAAAGTGACGAAGTAGCAGGGATGGCCGAACTTGAGCGCGATGCCGATCTCGCTGTCCGTCTTGAAGCCGCCGATCCCGGGGCCGTGGCCGGCGCGCGGGTCGATGACCACGAAGGGACGCATCTGCGGATCGCTCGCCGGATAGCCCTCGGGGGGCTTGATCCGCATCAGCGCGTAGTTCGCGGGCTTCTCCAGGCTGCGGCCATCGACCACGATCTCGGAGTCGAACACCAGCACCGGCCGGCTGCCCGAGCGCTCGTGCTCGAGGTACTGGTTGCCGCGCTCGCGGAGGACGTCCAGCGTGAGAATCGCGCGCTGCCAGGCGTCTACGAAATAGGCAGTGGCGTCGTTACCGGGGGCTTGGGGTGTCATACGGTCCCTCCCTGGAAGGGCTTCCAGTTTGCGGCGGTGCCGCAAAGGCCAGTTTGACACAGATCAACGGGCTTGGGCTTCCTAAAGCGTCAGCTCGACGTGGACCACGCCGCCCTCGCGGCGCCGCTCCAGAGGCAGGCCGCTCCGCGCGAACACTGCAAGCATCGGCCGATTTTCGGCGAGCACTTCGGCTTCGAAGCGCGTAATCCCGCGCCCGCGCGCGATGGCGGCAAGATGCTGGAGCAACCGGCTTGCGATGCCCTGGCCGCGGTAGCCGCCATCCACCGTGAACGCCACTTCCGCGGATTGCCGCGACTCGTCCGCGCAGACGTAGCGGCCGCCGCCAATCACGGACTCCTGCGGCCCCGCGCCGATCGTTGCGACCAGCGCCACTTCGCGCTCGAAGTCGACTTCGATCAGCCTTGCCAGTTCGGCTTCGCTGAGGTCCTTCTTCGGGGCGAAGAGGCGCAGGTAGATCGCCTCGGGCGAAAGCCTGCCGTAAGCCTCGCGCATGCGGCCGCGGTCATCGGAGCGCACCGCGCGGATCGTCAGCGGCGTGCCGTCGCGAAGCCGCTCCTCGACGCGGAAACTGCGTGCATCCGAAGCTTCGATCTAGGGCTCCAGGTGCTTCGCCGGCGGGAAGTCGCGCGAATACACCGGGTTCGCCAGGAACTGCTTCGGGTCGTAGGTCCAGAACTGGCTCACCGCGGGGTAGGTCTGCACCACGGTGTTCACCAGCTTGCCGCCGCGGCGCTCGACCTTACGGATGTAGGCGGGCATGACCGGATTGCCGTACTCGTCGAGCTTCCATTGGCCGCGCGGGTCGCGCACCGTGCCGGGGTTGCGCAGCGCCTTCATGAACGCATCCTTGTCCTCGACCTTGCCGCCGACGGCGCGCGCCGCGGCTTCGACCAGCGCGCCCGCCGAGTAGGCGCCTAGGGTGTAGTAGCCGGGGTCGGCGCCGTACTCCTTGTTCACCGCCGCGACGAAGCGCTTGTTCTCCGGCGAGTCGATACCGGCGGCGTACCAGCCGCCCGAGACCACGCCGATGGCCTCGTCGCCCATCTGGCGCAGGATGCCTTCGTCCGCGGTGGTCATGCTGCCGAGCACCGGGAGCTTGAGGCCGTATTCGCGGTATTGCCGCAGGAAGCGGAAGCCGTTGGCGCCCGCGAACCCGGCGTATACCGCGTCCACGTCGCGCTTGATCTGCGCGATGTAGGAGCCGTAATCGGGGACGTTGAGCGGCGGCAGCAGCCGCTGCACCACCTTGCCGCCGTTATCCTCGAAAGTGCGTTGGAAGCCGGCCGCCGTTTCGTGACCGTAGGCGAAATCGTCGGCGATGATCGCGACACGCTTGTAGCCGAGGGTCTTGGCCGCGTACTCGCCGAGCGCATGGTTCGGCTGCGCCGAGGTGCCGACGGTGCGCACGAACCAGGGGTTGGGCTTGCGCTGCGTGAGGTCCTCCGCCGCAGCCGAGCACGACACCGTCGGCGTGCGGGTCTGGCGGATATAGTCGTCGATCGCGATCGCCTCGAAAGCAGCGAGCGGCCCGACGACCACGTGCACCTTGTTTCGCTCGACGAGCTCCTGGACCTTGGTTTTCGCCTGCGCCGGATTGCCGCCGGTGTCGGCGATGAAAAGCTCCACCTTGCGTCCGGCGACGGTGTTGTTGCGCTCCTTGAGGAAGAGCTGGATGCCTTCCTCCATCTGCTTTCCGCCCGCGGCGAGCGGTCCGGAGCGCACGGTCAGGAAGCCGATCCGGATCGGCTCCGGCTGCGCCTGGGACGACCACGGCAGCGCGGCTGCGACGGCGGCGAGAATGGCGACGAACGTGCGGCGCAACATGGCTCCTCCAGGAAAGCGTGCGGCTAGTATGTGCTAGATTCGCTCGCGGATGAAGGTCTCGCAAGGCTTCGCGCGCGTGCGCGACGGCACTCCCATCGGCTACAGCGTGCACGGCGATCCGGCCGCTTCGCGCGCCGCGGTGCTGGTGCACTCGCTCGCGATGGACCGCCATTTCTGGGATCCGGTCGTCGCGCGCCTCGCCGCTGAAGCTGCGGTGCTCGCCTATGACTGCCGCGGGCATGGCGCCTCGGGCGCGGGCGGCAAATCCTATACGGTGGCGCAGTTCGCCGACGACCTCGCCGATCTGATGACCGAGCTGCGATGGGAAAAGGCGCTCGTCGCCGGCGCGTCGATGGGCGGCTGCGTGGCGCTCGCCTTTGCCGAGCGGCATCCGCAGCGCACCTGCGCACTGGGATTGATCGACACTACAGCCTGGTACGGGGCACAGGCGCCCGCCCAGTGGGAAGAGCGCGCGCGCAAGGCGCTCGAAGGCGGCCTCGCCTCGCTCGTGGACTTCCAGGTGACGCGCTGGTTCAGCGACGCGTTTCGCGCCGCGCAGCCGCAGCTTGTCGCCGCCGCCGTCGCGGTGTTCCTGAGAAACGACCCTCAATCGTATGCCGCAAGCTGTCGTATGCTCGGCGCTGCCGACCTGAGGCACGCGCTCCGGGCGATTCGCGTTCCGGCCGCGGTCCTGGTGGGCGAGGAGGATTATGCGACCCCGGTCGGCATGGCCCAGGCGCTGCACGACGGCATCGAGGGCTCGACCCTGGACGTGCTGAAGAGCGCGCGCCACCTGACGCCGCTCGAGAAGCCGGATGAAATTGCCGCCGAGCTGAGAAAGCTGCTGAAATGAACACCCGCGCATGAGCCCTTTCGAACTCGCCGAACCCGCCTCGCTCCCCGAAGCGATCGCGCTGCTCGGCATCGAGAACGCACGCCCCCTTTCCGGCGGCACTGCGCTCATGCTGATGATGAAGGCGGGCGTCCTGCGGCCCGCCCGCCTCGTCAGCCTGAGAAAGCTCGAGCTGGACGAAATCCGCGCCGACGGCGAGCTTCGCATTGGCGCGATGGCGAGCCTGCGCGCGCTCGAGCGCTCCGCGCAGGTGAAGGCCGGATGGCCGGCGATCACGCGCGCCCTGCGGACGCTTTCGAACGTCCGGGTGCGCAACGTCGCGACGGTGGGCGGCGCGCTCGCGCACGCCGATCCGCACATGGACTTGCCGCCGCTGTTCGCCGCGCTCGGCGCGCGGGCGGCCGTCGCCGGGCCTGCAGGCGAGCGCAGCGTCCCGGTGGAGGCGCTCTACGCCGGCTATCTGGAGAACACGCTGGCGCGCGACGAGCTCATCACCCACGTCACGATTCCCCCCATGGGGAAACGTCGCGCGGCATACCTTAAGTGCACGACGCGCTCGGCGGACGACTGGCCCGCCGTCGGCATCGCCGTGCTGATCGATGGCGACGACGTGCGCATCGTGCTCGGCGCGGCGACCGACAGGCCCACGCGCCTGGTGGCGGCGGAAAGGCTTCTCAGGGGCAGGACCGACGATCCAGTTGCGCGCAACGAGGCGGCCGAGGCGGCCGCCGAGGAAGCGAAGATCGAAGGCGATCTCCACGGCTCCGCCGCCTACAAGAAGCAGCTCGTCCGCGTGTATCTGCAGCGCACCCTCCATGAAGCGCGCCGGGCAATCCACTGAGACGCCGCAGGTCGGCCGCTCGGTCCCGCGGCTGGAAAGCTGGCTCAAGGTGACCGGCCGGGCGGAGTACGTCCACAACCTGCGCCTGCCCGGGATGCTCTACGGCAAGATCTGGCGCAGCACGGTGGCGCACGGACGCATCAAGCGCATCGACGTCGCTGCGGCGCAGGCGGTGGGCGGCGTGCACCGCGTGGTCACCGGCGAAGACATCCGCAAGCTGATCCCCGAGCCCTATTACGGCCCGGCCTTCCACGACCAGCCGGTGCTCGCGCTCGACAAGGTGCGCTATGTCGGCGAGCCGGTCGCGGTGGTGCTGGCCTCCGACCCGCACGTAGCCGAGGAGGCGGCGCACCTCATTACCGCGGAGTACGAGGAGCTGCCCGCGGTGTACGACGAAGTCGAGGCCGTGGGTTCCAGCGCCATCGTGCACGAGGCGCTCCGGCCCGCCGGCACCTTCCCCGACCTGAAGCACCTCAAGGGAAGGACGAACACCAACGTCGCGCTCGATTTTCATTTGAGAAGAGGAGATACGGAAACCGCGCTGAAGGAGGCGTACCGCGTATTCGAGCACCGCTTCCGCACCCAGCAGGTGATGCACACGCCGCTCGAGCCGCTGGTGTCCGCGGCGGAATCGACCGAGAGCTCGCTCACCATCCACACCGCGTCGCAGAGCCCGTCGTTCGTGCGCATGGAGATCGCGCGGCTCCTCGGCTGGCCCGAGAACCGGGTCCGCGTGCGCGTGCCGTTCCTCGGCGGTGGCTTCGGCGCCAAGCTCTATATCAAGCTCGAAGCGCTGGTCAGTGTCTTGTCTTTGATAACCAGAAAGCCAGTAAAGATCTCGCTCACCATGGAGGAGCAGTTCTTCACCATCACCAAGCACGCGAGCACCTTCCGCATCAAGAGCGGCGTGACCAGAGAAGGCCGCATCGTCGCGCGCGAGTGCGAGGTCTGGTGGAACGGCGGCGCCTACGCCGACATCGGGCCCCGCGTGACGCAGAAGTCCGGATTCACCGCGCCCGGTCCCTACGACATCGACAACGTGCTCGTCGATTCCTACGCGCTCTATACCAACCTCCCGCCCGCGGGCGCGCTGCGCGGCTTCGGCATCCCGCAGCTCGTGTGGGCCTACGAGGGCCACACCGACATGATGGCGCGCAGCCTCGGCATCGATCCCATCGAGTTTCGCCGCATGAACCTCTTGCGCGAGGGCCGGCCGCAGGCGACCGGCACGGTCCTGCACGACGCGGCGATCGAGAAGGTCCTCGACCGGCTCGCGGTGCTGATGGACTGGCAAAAGCCTTTCGATCGCGGCGCCGGCCCGGTGAAGAAAGGGCGCGGCATCGCCATCGGCTTCAAGGCCTGCGTCTCGCCCACGACCTCGCTCGCGGCGGTCAACGTCAATGCCGACGGCAGCTGCACTGTCTACTGCAGCACCGCCGACATGGGACAGGGCTCGGACACCGCGATGGCGCAGATCGCAGGCGAAGTGCTGAACATGGCGGCCGAATCCGTGACGGTCGTGCACTCCGACACCGACGTCACGCCCTACGACATGGCGACGCTCGGCTCGCGCTCGCTCTTCCACATGGGCAACGCGGTGAAGCTCGCCGCCGAGGACGCGAAACGAAAACTGGAATCCCTGCGTGAAGAGCTGAAGCTTCCCGTGGAGGCTGAAGTCAGCGAGATCTTCAAGAAGAAGTACGGCATGCAGGCGGGAAGCGTCGTGGGCACCGCAAGCTATGTCCCGAGTTACAGGTCGCCCGACCAGAACGGCCTCACCGACAACGCCACGCCGTTCTGGATGGTCGGGGGCACCGGCGTCGAGCTCGAGGTCGACACCGAGACCGGCCGGGTGCGCATCGCGCGCCTCGTCAACGTCGCCGACGTCGGTACGCCGATCAATCCCAGGATCGTCGAGACCCAGCTTTCCGGCGCCGCGATCATGCAGCTCGGCTTCAGCCTGTTCGAGAAGATGCAATTCGACAGCAGCGGGCAGCTGCGCAACGCCTCGTTTGCCGAATACAAGATCCCGGGACTGCTCGACCTTCCCGCCGAGATCGTGAACGAGGCGGTGGTGGCGGAGCAGAGGAGCGGCCCCTTCGGCGCCAAGGGCGTGGGCGAGACCGGCACGTTCGGCGTCTCGCCGGCCATCGCCAACGCGATCGACGACGCGGTCGGCGTGCGGCTCACGAGCTTGCCGATGAATCCGCAGGCGGTGTGGGAAAAGCTCGGGGAAGCGCGGTGAGAAGAGAGATCCGCTTCAAGCTGAACGGCGAGCCGGTCAGCGCGCAGGTCGCGCCGCACGAGACGCTGGTCGAGGTGCTGCGCGCCGAGTTCGGCCTGCACGGGGCGCGCGAGAGCTGCGGCCAGGGCATGTGCGGCTGCTGCACCGTGCTGGTGAACGCGCGCGCGGTCTCGGGCTGCCTGTACCTGGCCAGCCTGTGCGAGAACGCCGACGTGCGGACGGTCGAGGAGGACCGCGGAATGAATGCGGCGCTCGATGCCGTGCAGCAGGCGTTCGTCGACGCGGGCGCGCTGCAATGCGGATTCTGCACCCCCGGCTTCGTCCTGATGACGCGCCAGCTCCTCGACGAGATTCCCGACCCCGACGAGGACGACATCCGGCACTACCTCTCGGGAAATCTGTGCCGCTGCGCGGCGTATCCGGAGATCATCGAGGCGGTGAAGCTCGCCGCCCGGAAAAGGAGAGACTCATGAGGCACTTCCTAGCGGGCGCCCTGATGCTGGCCGCCACGGCTGTGTACGGCCAGGATTACCCCAACAAACCCATCCGCATGCTGGTCCCGTTCGCGCCCGGCGGCGCGGTCGACACCACCGCGCGCGTGCTCGCGCAGGCGATGCAGCAGCGCGTGAACTGGCAGTTCGTAGTCGAGAACCGCCCCGGCGGCAACGGCTTCATCGCGACCACCGCGGTGCAGAAGGCGCCCGCCGACGGCTATACGCTGCTCATGGCGCACACGGGTGAGTTCGCGGTCAACCCTGCGCTCTTCGACAACGTTCCCTACGAGCTCGAGCGCGACTTCGTCCCGATCACCATGGTGAGCGACGCGCCGATGCTCTACCTCGCGAAGGCGGCGGCGCCGTTCAACAACTTCAAGGAGCTGATCGCGGCGGCGAAGGCGAAGCCGAACACCATCACCTTCGGCTCGGCCGGCAACGGCAGCATCAATCACCTCGCCGGCGAATGGCTGGCGCAGGCCGCGGGGATCCAGCTGGTCCACGTGCCCTACAAGGGCGGCGCGCCGGCCGCGCAGGCGGTCGCGGCGGGCGACGTGGATTTCGGCGTGATGGCGGTGCCCGGCGCGATGCCCCACATGAAGTCGGGCCGCGGCAAGGTGATCGGGATCAGCACGGCGAAGAAATCGCTGCTCGATCCGTCGTGGGCCACGCCGCGCGACGCCGGCATCCCGGACCTCGACGCCTCGATCTGGGTGGGCCTCTTCGCGCCGAAGGGCACGCCGCAGGCGGTGATCGAACGCGTCAACAAGGAAGTACGCGAGACGCTGAAGGTGCCCGAGGTGCAGAAGAAGTTCGTGGAAAGCGCGGGCGCCGAGGCGATCGGCATGACGCCCGCGGAATTCCTCGCGCGCATCAAGAGCGATGCCGAGCGCTACAAGCGCGTGGTGCAGAAGGCGGGCGTCAAGCCCGGCTAGCGGCTACGGCCTGCGGAAGGCGGCGGCGCCGGTGACGGTCTTGGCGTCCTGGATGCTGTAGCCGACGGCCGCGCCCTCGGCGTTCGCCCCGGCGAAGAATCCAGCGGTGGTAATCGTGCAGGCACCCACGCACCCGGTGGAGGTCTGGGTCGCAAGCAAGAAACTGCTCGACGAGGTCGTGCCGGCCGCAGTCCACGCGAAGGTGCGGTCGGGCATCGCGGCCTGGAACGTTCCGTTGATGCTCGCCTGCGCGTTGAAGGTCACACTGAGCGAGCCGGTAAACGTTCCCGGCGCGGTCGATCCATCAAGGTAGGTGGGACGGCTCGCTCCCGCGAGCGAATAGGTCGCGGTAACGCCGTTCGTCGGCAGCACCGGCGTCGGCAGACCGACTACGTAGTGGAAGCCCTGGTTCGCCGGGTAGTTCTCGGGGCCGCCCGGCAGCGTGACCGGTCCGATCCAGCGGCCCCAGGTCAGGATTCCATCGCTCCCGAAGTCGGCATGCGTTCCGCCGGTCTCGAGCCTGTAGGGCGAGCCGCCAATGTCGGCGCGCACGAGCTGGCCTGAGGCATTGAAAGCGCCCGTGGTGCCGCCGGTGTCGCTGTCGAAGCCAAGCGCGACCGGGACCCCGATCCCATAGGTGAAGGACGCAGCGAGGCCCGAGACCACCGACTCTGTGGCCGGCGGCGTCTGGAGGGTCGCGTTTGCGATGCTGGTGAGCTCGCCGTTCGCCCTGCGCTGATCGCCCTGCACATAGGCCACGGGCAGGATGAGCGGGGCAGGGCCCGCCTGCGGCGGCTGCGACGTGCGTTGCGGCGGAGTATCCGGAGTGGAAGGCGCGAGCGCCGAAACGCCCGCAGGCACGTCGATCGACCCGGCGGGATTGGTGAGCGACCAGATGCCGCTCGTGCCGACGATCAGCGTCGAGCCGTCGTCGCGCACCTGGATCACGCCGCCGGTGCCGCGGATGCCGATCGTCGCCGTCGGCGTGGTGACCTGGTACTGGTCGCGGTTGACCCGGCCGACGAGGCCCGTGACGGCGCGCATCGCGCCCTTCAGGAGGCCGAAGAAGCCGCGCTCGGTGCCGTCCGTCCTGCCGTCGAAGCGGTAGTCGCGGATCGCAAATTCGCTTTGCGGCTGGAGCGACACGTAGGCGCCGTCGGTGAATCGGAGCTGCGTGCGGCCCTCCCGGGTGCGCACCGTGTCGCCGTTGTCCAGCTCGGCGCCGCGAATGAGGGGCTGCTCGCGCCCGTCCAGGCCGGCAACGGTGACATTGCCATAGACGAAATCCACCCGCGCCGCGGCCGCGAGCACCTCCCCGGCGACCATGCCCAAAAGCATGGCGACAGCGTACTTTTGCACGCTCCTCCCCTGGTTTTGTGAATTATTCTCGCCGTCCACCGGGCGCTGACAGGAACTTTGTCACGTTCAGAAAGTAAAGCGCACCGAAACCCCGGCCACCGTACGGTCGAACGTGCTGATCGGGATGTTGGAGCGGTTATCCGTGTACGCGACCTGGGCAATCACGGTCGTGTGCGCACGCAGCAAGTAGCTCACCCCGATCCCGAGGTCGGTCTGGCGATCCCGGCGGGTCTCGAGAAAGATGGGCTCGGGGCCGCCGTAGTCGCGCTCCTCATAAGCAGCGCTTGCGAACACGCCCCACCCGCGGCCAAAGCTCAATTGTGCGCCGACCCTTATGCCCCAGAGCTCGTAGCCGACATTGGGAACCTCCGAAGCGAGCGGGCGCTCGCGGCCGGCATACGCGCTGCCGAAGAGCACCGGGGCATAGCGCACGGTGAACGCGTGGCCGTAGGCCATGCCGAGCACGTCGCGGTCGGCATCGCGGATGCTCTGTGTCGGATAGCGCAGCCGCGCATGTTGGCCGAAGAGCGAAATCTGGCGGTTGTCGTCATAGGAATGCTGCCACTGCGCTACCGCGCCGGCCACCTCCCGGTAGCGCGCATAGTCGAGCTGGAAGGATTGCAGCTGTCCCCCCAGGGTGATCGCATCGCTGCCGCGCGACCAGCGGGCGCCGAGGCTCGCGTCCAGCGTCATCTGATCGAACTGATCCTCGTGCGGATGGAGCCGCGCCGACCCGGATGCGTTGCCCACCAGCGCCCAGGTCTCCGCGAGCTTGTGGGTGACGTTGATCCCGCCTGTCAGCGCGCCGAAGCTGTCGCCGCGCCGAGTGGTGAGTGGGTCGAGCGTGGCGATGGCACCGCCGAACAACGGAAGGGCGACCTGCGCCGCACTTGTGGCGGCGTTGACGTTGCTGTCGTAGCCGGCGCCGAACTCGACGAAGCCCTCCACGCGCGTGGTTTCGGCGGCGCGGATCGCGGCCAGGAAGCGCTCGATGCTCGCCTTCGCCGCCTCGGGGATCGGCTGGCCGCGCACCGTCTCGAACTCGCGCCGCGCGGCGTCGCGCTCGCCGAGCGCTAGATAGGCACGCGCGATTTCGGCGCGCGCGAGGTGGTTCTGTGGCTGGAGCGCGAGCACGCGCTCGAGCGCGAACACCGCGCGCTCGGCTTCGTCGGCGTCGTTCGCGGCGATACCGAGCAGGTAGTCGTACTCGACGTCGCCCGCGCGCTCGCTCTCGTGCGGCAGGAGCAGCTCGTAGGCTTCGCGCGCGCGGCGCTGCTCCAGCAGCTGCTTCGCGCGATCGGTGAGCTCATCGCACAAGGCGGCGCCGCTCGCGACGAAGAGCAGCAACCCGACGATCCCTTGAGCGAGCGTTCTTGTTATCGCCGCACTCCCTCCGCGCCGGCTGGCGGGCGGGGGGAGTCTAGCACCGCGCGGGATTACTGCTGCCGGATCATGCGGCCTTCCGGGGTGACCTGCACCCGGTCGCCCACGAGAAACGCGCGGTTGTCGACGACGAGGGTCTGGACGGTTCCGTCGTCCATCCGCAGCGACATGCGGTACGGTCCCGAAACCGCCGAGGAGGTAGTCCCTCCGGCGGATGCCGAGGCCTGGACCGCGGGCGTGCCGAGGCTGATGGTCTGGATGACGCCAACGCCTGGCTTCCAAGCCGAATTGACGCTTGAACCCGCGCTAACTACAGGAGCGCCGGTGGTGGTCGTGACGGCCACGGGCGGGGGAGGATCGTAATGGGTCGTGCACCCCGCCATGCCGAACGCGGCGAGCGTGCAAAGGGACAGGCGGAGGCGGCTCATGGCGAGCTCCTGATCAATGAAGGCGCGTTGATCGGAGCAATTCACGTGCCTAAAAAATCGGGGTCAGAGCCCAATTTCCGTTAGCTGCGCATCGCCGGAAATTGGGCTCTGATCCCGATTTTTTACCCTTCGAAAAACTCCTTCACCTTCTCGAGCCAGCCCTTGGCGCGCGGGTTGTGGCGCGCGCTGTCCTCGTTGCTGATCGACTCGAACTCGCGCAGCAGCTGACGCTGGCGCTCGGTGAGCTGCACCGGCGTTTCCACCACCACGTGGCAGTGGAGATCGCCCGGCGCCTGGCTGCGCACGCCCTTGATGCCCTTGCCCTTCAGGCGGAACTGCTTGCCGCTCTGCGTTTCGGCGGGCACGCGGATGCGCGCCGAGCCGTCGAGGGTCGGGATCTCGATTTCGCCGCCGAGCGCCGCGGTGGTGATCGAGATCGGCATTTCGCAGTGGAGATCGTCGTGGTCGCGCTGGAACACCGGGTGCGGCTTGATGTGCACCTGGACGTAGAGATCGCCCGGCGGCCCGCCGTTCACGCCGGGCTCGCCCTCGCCCGACAGGCGCACGCGATCGCCCTCGTCGACGCCCGCCGGAATCTTCACCGAGAGCGTTTTCTGCAGCTTGATCCGGCCCGTGCCGTGGCAGGCAGTGCAGGGATTGGCGATCACGCTGCCGCTGCCGTGGCAGCGCGGACAGGTCTGGGCGATCGAAAAGGGCCCCTGCGACACGCGCACCTGGCCCGCGCCGCGGCACGCCGGGCAGGTGACGGGCTGCGTGCCGGCGCGCGCGCCGCTGCCCTTGCAGGTTTCGCACACGCTCACGCTCGGGATGCGGATCTTGGTGTCCATGCCGTGCGCCGCGTTCTCGAGCGTGATCTCGAGGTTGTAGCGCAGGTCCGCGCCGCGGTACACGGTGGAGCGGCCGCCGCGGCCGCCGCCGAAGATCTCGCCGAAGATGTCGCTGAAAACGTCGCCGAATCCGGAGAACCCAGCGCCGGCGCCGGCTCCCGCGATGGAGGCATCGACGCCTGCGTGTCCGAACTGATCGTATGCCGCGCGCCGCTTCGAATCGGAGAGGATCTCGTAGGCGAGCTTCGCCTCCTTGAAGTGCTCCTCCGCCTTGGGATTGTCCGGATTGCGGTCCGGATGCCACTTCATGGCGAGCTTGCGGTACGACTTCTTGATGTCGTCGTCGGAGGCGTCCCGGTTCACCCCCAGCACCTCGTAAAAGTCGCGTTTCGCCATGTCCCTCTTGCCCTGGCTTTAAACGTGCAACGGCCGGGATGAGCGGCGCTTTGCGT
>JBIOYV010000086.1:0-4016 GCA_044870335.1 Burkholderiales bacterium
ATCGACATCAAGCCGAGCTGCCTGCAGATGCTGAAGGACATCGGCCACCCGTACGCGCGCGGCGAGAAGGTCTACGACATCGCGTTCGAGAACGTGCAGGCGGGCGAGCGCACGAGCCACCTGTTCCGGCTCGCCAACTTCCACGGCGGGATGGTGGTCGGCACCGGCGACCTTTCCGAGCTCGCGCTCGGCTGGGCGACCTACGGCGTCGGCGACCACATGTCGCACTACAACGTGAACGCGAGCGTGCCGAAGACGCTGATTCAATTCCTCGTCGGCTGGGTCGCCGGGTCGGACGAGTTCAGCGCCGACGTGAAGCGGGCGCTGAAGCGCGTGCTCGAGACCGAGATCAGTCCCGAGCTGGTTCCCGGCCGCCAGTCGAGCGAGGCGAGCGTCGGGCCCTACGAGCTGCAGGACTTCAGCCTCTACTACATCCTGCGCTTCGGCTACGCGCCGGCGAAGGTGGCGTTCCTCGCCTGGCACGCCTGGCGCGGCAAGTACCGCCTGCCCGAGATCCGCAAGTGGCTCGGGGTGTTCCTCAAGCGCTTCTTCGCCAACCAGTTCAAGCGCAGCGCCGTGCCCAACGCGCCGAAGGTGGGGTCGGGCGGGTCGCTCTCCCCGCGCGGCGACTGGCGCATGCCGTCGGATGCGGCGCCGAACGCCTGGCTTGCGGACTTGAAGCGGATTCCGCCTCGGTAGGAAGAGCGGAAGTTCAAAGATCGCAATGCTGCGCCACCGCGGAAGCGGCGGTAGTACCGCCCCGCGGCGCGCGTTTTCGTTTTGTTACGCTTTTTCGCCTGTCAAAACTTGTCGCGGTCAACCGCGAGTAATGGCGCTTCGTTAGGCTGAATACATGGCGCCCAACACCCCCAACCTGACCGCACTGCTCAACATGGCGCCGAGCGCTTTCTCCAGCGGCGACCTGGGTCCTCTGCCGCGCATCAAGTCGCTCGCGGCGCTGCGCAAGGAAGTCCTCAAGCACTTCGGCAAGCTGCCGAGCCAGGACGTCGACGCCCTGGTCGCCTGGTTCAACCGCAACTTCTTCCGGCTCGAAGACTGAAATTCGGGGACGGAGCCCTAACTCCGCTCCGGCGAACTCAGCGGGGCCTTGCTGAGAGTTAGGGCTCCGTCCCCGACCTGGTTCGGGCTCCGTCCCCGAATTACTTGCGGTAGGACTGCTTGAAGGCCCGGCCGCGGCGCTTGCCGCGCGTCGGCGAGCCCATGGCGGACTTGGTGCCGAAGTTGTGGCGGTTGTCCTGCATCTCGGCGGCGCGCTCGCGCATCTGGGTCTCGGCGACGGTCTCGCGGGCGCGTGCTGCCCCGTACTTGCGCTTCATGAAGTTCAGCCTCTCGTAGTGGTCTTGCGGATCTCTTTTTCGTCGGACCATTCCAGCAGGCCGTTGCGGATGTTCCAGAGCTGGAGGTTCAACTTGTAGTACACGTCCTTCGCGTCCTTCACCTGCTTCACGATGGAGATGATGTTGCCTTCGAGCCGGTACTGCGCGCCCACCATCTGTCCCATCTCGGCGCGCTGGTCCTTGGCGTAGAGGTCGGTCTGCTGGCGCTTGAGCTCGTCCACCTGCGGGTTCATGCCCGCCTGGTCGACCGCGAAGCGCACCCGGCCGCCCTTCTGCAGCTCGGCGCGGATGCTGTCGGTGATGGCGCGGGTATCGATGTACTCGCTCGTCTTGTTGCGCACCTCCTGCACCGTGACGATCGGCAGGTTGGAACTGGCGATCACCGGCGCCTGGAGCATCGAGCGCGCCATCGACTCGGCCATCATCTGCAGGTCGGTCGAGCCGTACTGGTTGGTCACGGTCTCGACCGCGCGGGCGTCGCCGTAGCGGGTTTGTTCCTTGGCACACCCGGAGACGAGCGCCGCTGCGATGCAAAGACTGAGAAAAGCAGGCTTCATTCTTCGCTCCGCAGGATCAGCCGGAAATCGGCCGCCTTGTTCGTCGGCGAGATGGTGTTGATCACGAGGTTGGAGTTCTCGTAGAGCATCACCGGCTTCCACGGCTCCTCGTCCCACGCGCGCATGCCTTCGCGGTCGATCCAGCGGAACTTGTACGAGATGCGCTTCACGTTCTTGCTGTCGTTGTTCAGGTTGGCATCGATGCGCATCAGGTCGCCGGATTTCGAGCAGCGCATCTCGGTCGCCTGGATGGTGGTGCGGCGGCCTTCCGCCATCGTTTTGGCCTTCACCAGGTCGTCCATCGACGCGACCTTGGCGTCGCCGATCGGGCAGCCGAACGCGAAGCCGGGTTGCTCGAATCCTTTCTTGGTGGCGCAGCCGGCCACGAGCGCGACCATGGCGCTCGCGGCGATGAGCAGTTTGGGGTTCATCTTGCCTCCCTCGGGGCGTTCACGAAAAGCTGGTGCCGCAGCAGGCGCAAGTCTACCACCGCATAGCGCCCGGACAGGCTCACGTGCACAGTGCGCGCGCCCTCCGCGGTCTGTAACGTAATGTTGCGCGTGCCGCGCGGCAGCCGGGCGCGCGCGATCGAGACGTCCGACGGCAGCGCGCGCCAGGTGCGCTCGTCCGCATGGGCGAACGCCGCGGAACCGGCCGTGAGCACGACGGCGCCGAGCGCCATTGCCAGGGTGTGCTCGTGGTCCGCGGCTCGTTGCGCCTGGTATTGGAGCGTAGCGGTCACGGCCGAGCGAATCGTGGCGCGCAGCATGATCGACGGCATGTCGTCCATCAGGCGCCGGCGCGCCATGAGGTCGATGCTCGAGATGCGCGCGACCGGCAGCGTCTGCTCGTCGAACGTCACCTGCGATGGCAGCGGCGCCCACGAGGTCTGCGTCATCACCGGGAACGCATTGGAGATGAGCAGCATGCGCCCCTCGATGAACACCGGCAGCAGGAACGAGCGCGACTGCAGCGCCGGCGCAGTGCCGGTCTCGATCACGACGAGGACGTCGGTCATGCCGTCGTCGGGCGCCGCGACGCGCGCATCCAGCCCACGCAGCGCCTCCTCGAGCAGCGGCTGCCCCGGCTGGAGCTCGTTCGCGAGCCGGTAGCCCGGGGCGGCGAGGCTCGGCTCGCCGAGCGCCTCGTAGATGAAGCCGGCGAGATAGTGCGAGAGCGCGCTCTGGTAGCCGTTGCGCAGCGCGTTCACTTCCGGCGTGTCGATGGTCTCGATCGGGTAGCCGCTCAGCTCCTTGAAGCTCGTCTTCGCGCCGCGCTTGCGCGCCGATTCCTCGACCTCGGCGTATTGCTTCGCGCGCTGCTCGGCGATCTGCGCCTCGAGCTCGTGCGCCTGCTTGATGGCGACGCGCGCGTTGTCGAAGTCGCCCATCGCCACATGGTTGAGCGCCATGTAGGTGAGGAGCATGGTCTTTTCGTAGTCGTAGCCCGCGTAAGTGCGCACGCGGTCGTTGATGACGTAGCTCGAGACCCCGCGGGCGAAGCCCGACAACTGGGCCAGACCGTCCATCTCGGCCTCGATGCGCGCGTTCGCCGACAGCCAGGCCTTCTGGCTCTCCTGGTAGCGGCCGCCCAGGCGCTGCAGCATGCCGAGCTCGAGGTAGTAGAGGAGGTCCTTGTCGCTCGAGCGGTTGTTCGCCTCCAGCAGCGCGATCGCGCCCTGAATCGCACCCTCCGGGCTGCCGGTCGTGGCGCGGTCGAGAGTGAGGTAGAGCTCCCGGTCGTAGCTGCGCACCGCGGCGCAGCCCCCGAGGAGCAGCACCACGCACAGCAAGCACCAGCGAATCACTTGCGCGGGAAGGTGATCAGCTTGTCGGAATCGCTGGCGTGGCCGGCCTTGGCCGCGGCGTAGAGCGGCGCCACCTGGTTGCCGAGCTCGGCGAGGCGCGCGGCGCGGTTCTCCGGCGAGGGATGGGTCGAGAGGAATTCGGGCTGGCCCTTGCCGAGCTTGCCCATCTTCTCCCACAGCGTGACCGCCGCGTGCGGGTCGTAGCCCGCGTGCGCCGCTCGCATCGAGAAGCGCCTGAACGACCTCGACGGCGTCGAGGCGACGGTGAACTTCGCGACGGAGCAGGCGACCGTG
>JBIOYV010000087.1:0-15611 GCA_044870335.1 Burkholderiales bacterium
GTCGCGCCGCCGCCGTGAGCCCGCCCTGTCCGCCGCCGACTACGAGCACGGCCGGGTCCCGATCGTCGTACGTCGAATTCCGTTGCCGGAGGTCGAGCCAGTTCGGTCCGGCGAAATCGCGCGAATAAGACCATCCTTTGGGCCGCAAGCGGCCGACGTGCTCCTCGAATCCCTTCAGTTCGTCGAGCGCCGTGAAGAACGTCCAGGCCTTCGCTTCTCCGTTCGTCGTCGATTCGGAAAGGAATCGGAGTACGCCACTCCCACGTCCGAGCGCGGTCTCGAACTTGTAGATCACCTCGACGCACTTCGTACCCGCGCGCGTCACGTGGCGTGGCGCGGTGCGCTCGGGGTCGGTCCTGAAGCCGCTCGGCCGCGCGCGGCGGGCATGGTCCTGCAGCGCCATGGCGATGGCGTGCGCTCCGCTGACCGTGCCGATGCGCCAGGTGAGGGCGAGGACGTCGCGCCAGTGGCTGTCCGAATGGAACAGGCTCTCGAGCAAGGCTCGATCGCCCGTCGCAAGGGCGCGCTCGAATCGGGCGAACCAGTGGTTCGCGATCGTCGCCAGGGTCTCGGTGCCGGCCAGCATCAGCGCTTGCTCATTAGAATAGCGCGTCCGTATGGAAAGTATGGGAAGGCTCTGCGTCTTTTGTGGCTCGAGTCCAGGGCACGATCCGGCGTACGCCGCCGCGGCCGCGCAGCTCGGGCGTGTGCTCGCCCAGCGCGGCATCGGGCTGGTGTACGGCGGAGGGCGGGTCGGCCTGATGGGCGTGCTCGCCGACGCCGCGCTTGCCGCCGGCGGCGAGGTCATCGGCGTGATTCCCCAGTCGCTCCTCGAGCGCGAGCTCGGCCATCGCGGATTGACCGAGCTGCGCGTGGTCGATTCGATGCATGCGCGCAAGGCGCTCATGGGCGAGCTGGCCGGTGGCTTCATTGCGCTGCCCGGCGGCGTCGGCACGCTCGAGGAGCTGTTCGAAGTCTGGAGCTGGGCGACGCTCGGGCTGCACCGCAAGCCCTGCGGCCTCATCGACGTGGGTGGGTTCTTCGCGCCGCTGGTCGGCTTCCTCGACCGGCAGGTCGACGAAGGGTTCATCCATCCGACGTATCGCGCCATGCTGACGGTGGCGCCTACGCCGGAAACGCTCCTCGATGCGTTTGCCGCCTATGAACCGCCGGCGGAAAAATGGGCCGCCTCGGTCAGGCGAGCGTGAGCCCGATGCTCGCGCGCCCGATGCCGTCGGCGTCCGGGCGCGGATTCGAAACCATGCCCTCCGTCGAGCGGCCGCGGTAGGTCACGCGGTAGCGCGGCGTGGTGGTGACGAGCATGAACCGCCCGTCCGCGTCGGTCACGGTGCGTGCCTGGCCCGCGGCCACGGCGGCTCCGGAAAGCGGCCCGCCGTCCGGGCCGAGGACCCGGCCCGAGAGCAACAGCCTTTGCGGTCCTTCCACGGCAGGCAGTGCGGCGAAAGCGGCCGGCGCGACGACCGCGCCGAGGCCGGCGATGATCACTTGTCTGCGCCGAGGAGATAACATAGCGCTCGATAATACCCCTGCATAACCGCCACCGGGAAGGGCCAGCGCCATGAAACTGCTCTACTTCAACGATTACCGCCTGGGCGTGCTGAAGGGCGACCGGGTCGTCGACGTGACGACGGTAGTCCAGAACGTCCCGCACACCGGCCCGGGGAACCTGATCAACGGCGTGATCGAGCGCTGGGCCGACCTGCGCGGACCGCTCGACAAGGCCGCCGGCTCCGGCAGCGGCTTGCCGGTCGCGCAGGTGAAGATCCGCTCGCCGCTGCCCAAGCCGGTCAACATCGACTGCATGGCGGTGAACTACATGGAGGACGGCACGCGCAAGGAGCCCGCGCCGATCAACGCCTTCCTCAAGTCGCCCGGCTGCGTCGTCGGCCACGGCGACACCGTGGTCCTGCCCGACATTCCGTTCTCCATCTTCGAGGGCGAGGCCGAGCTCGCGGTGGTGATCGGCAAGCGCGCGAAGAACGTGCCCGCGTCGCGCGCGATGGAGCATGTGTTCGGGTACGCGAACTTCATCGACGGCTCGGCGCGCGACGCCACCACGCTCGGCAATTCGTTCTACCAGGTGAAGTCGCGCGACACCTTCGCGCCGATCGGGCCCTACATCGTCACCGCCGACGAGATCAAGGACCCGCAGAAGCTCCAGGTGCGGCTCTCGGTGAACGGCGCGCTCAAGCAGAACTACAACACCAGCGACATGGCGAACAAGATCCCGCGTTGCATCGAGTGGATCTCGGGCATCCATGAGCTCGAGCCGGGCGACGTCCTCGCCACCGGCACCAACCACCGCGGCCTCTCGGCGATGCAGAACGGCGACACCGTCGAGCTCGAGATCGACGGCCTGGGTCGGCTGGTCGTCAAGGTCCAGGACGACCTGAACCGCACCTGGGCGCGCGAAACGCGGCTCGAGCGCGAGCAGAAGGGGCTGAAGGGCTACACGCCGCAGCTCACCGGGAAGTACGCGAAGCTTTAGGCGTACTCCTCGGTTTCGTCCTGACCGGCTAGGTTCCGCCCAGGCGAAGGCTGAACTGGTAGACGTTGGCGGCGGGCGCTTCGAGCTTCTCGCCGGTGACCCATTCGACGATCGGCGTGAACTGGCGGCATTCCGCGCCCGCCAGGCCGGGCTCCATCTCGAAGATGCCGCTGCCCGTTTCGGCCGCCCGCACGAATGTATCGGAGTCGAGGAGACGCCCGATCAGATCCAGGTTGAGCGCCTTGAGGAACCGCTCGAGCGGCTGGTACACCGGTATCGACCTGCGCACGCGGTTGGCGATCACGCCGATGCGGATCCTGCGCGTGCGCACGATGCCGGTGAGGAGCACGTCCTTGATGAAGTGCGCCGTGGCGTGGATGTCGATCGAGGAGGGGGTGACGGGAATGAGCACGCAGTTCGCCCGGCACAGCAGCTCCTGCAGCAGCACGCCCGAGACGCCGCCGGGGGCGTCGATGATGAGCTGCTTCGTTTCCGCCGGCACGTACATGCCGAAGCTGCGCAGCTGGCCGAATTTCTCAGGGGCGGCGTTCGAGCCGTGAATCTTGCCAAGCGACGGGTTGCGCTGTTTCAGCCAGTGCAGGCTCGACCCCTGCGGGTCGTAATCCATGAGGGTCGTGGCGACGTTCGCCGTGACGAAATAGCTCGCCAGGTTGATCGACACGGTCGTTTTGCCGGCGCCGCCCTTGCGATTGATCACGAGCGTGGTATTCATGCCACAACCCCTTTATTCTTCTCTGGCCCCCGGCGCAGGCATCATGCGCCGGCGTTTAGCCAAAATCAAATCGACACGAGCGGGGACGCCGTCGCGCTGTCGGGCTGCGGCGTCAATCGCGTAAGAGCTTGCAAGGACTGGGCAACTCAGTGGCGCAGTGCGCGGCGCGCCAGGGATTTGGTGGCTATCCTGCCGCTGCGCCGCAATGAATAACTACCACAATCCGTACCGCGACGATCCCGAGCTCCTACCCCTCACCCGGACCGGACGCTTCGTCGAGTGCGCTTTTGCAGTAGTGCTCGCGTTCCTGGCGGTGTACCTTTCCAAGTAAACCAACCCGCGCGGGGGTCGTTAACTAGTTACCTTCCCCGCCGTCGGATGCAAGCGCAAGGTATCGGCATGGCAAAAGCAGTCTACCAACGCTCGGTCGAGATGGCCGCCGAGATCCTAGGGAGCAACGATGCGGTCGCCGGGTACCTCGGCGTGAATCCTGCGGAGGTGCTCTCCTGGGTGGAAGGCAGGGCGGAGCCCGCCATCAACCTGTTCCTGCGGCTCGTCGACCTCATCGAGCGAAGCACGGTCAGCGCCGCCCGCACGGCGACGGTCGTGCGCTCCAAGCGCGACGAAAAAGGCTAGAACCCGGCCCTACTCGGGCTGGATGCCGGCCTCCTTCACGATCCGGCCCCACTTGTCGACCTCGGCCCGGATGACGTTGCCGAACTGCTCGGGCGTGCCGGCCTGGATCTCGATTCCCGCCGTAGTCAGGCGCGTGCGCACATCGTCCTGCCTGAGCGCCGCGTTGATGACCCCGTTCAGCCTGTTCACGGCGTCCTTCGGCGTGCGCACCGGTGCGAGGATGCCGCCCCAGGTACTGGCGTCGTAGCCCGCCAGGCCCGACTCCGCGATCGTCGGCAAGTCCGGGAACGAGCTCGAGCGCTTCAGCGTGGTCACCGCGATGCCGCGCAGGGCGCCCGAGCGCACGTGCGGCGCGATCGCGGTCACCGTGTCGAAGATCATCGCGGTGCGGCCGGCGAGGAGATCGGGATGCGCCGCCGAGCTGCCCTTGTAGGGCACGTGCTGCATCTTCGTCTTCGTCATGTTCATGAAGAGCTCCGCCGCCATGTGAAGCGAGCTTCCCGGGCCGCTCGAGGCGTATGCCGCCTTGTCCGGATTGGCGCGGATCCAGGCCGCGAGCTCCTGCACGTTCTTCGCGCCCACCGAAGGATGCACCGCGAGAAGGAGCGGCACGACGTGCGTGTACGCGACCGGCTCGAAGTCCTTCACCGGGTCGTAGGGCAGGTTCTTGTAGAGCCACTTGTTGGTCGCATGGCTCGACGCGACGATCACGAGGGTGTAGCCGTCGGGCGGGCTCTTGGCGACGAAATCGGTGCCGAGGTTGTTCGCGGCGCCGGGCTTGTTCTCCACGATCACCGGCTGGCCGAGCGGCGCGGACATCTTCTCGGCAAGCGAGCGCGCGATCAGGTCGATCGCGCCGCCGGTGGTCGCCGGCACCACGATCTTGATCGGCCGCGTCGGATAGGTCTGCGCGCCCGCGCCGTGACACGCGAGCGCCAGAGCGAAAGCGATCCACCACTTGCGCATCTCGATCCTCCCTAGTCTGCCCTGATGTGGTTTTCGCGGATCACCTTGCCCCAGCGCTCGAGGTCGCGCGCCACGACCTCGTTGAACCGGGGATACTCGAGCCCGGTCGGCTGGAAGCCCAGGTCCCGCAGCCGCGCCGAGGCGTCCGGCGAAAGCACTGCCTGGCGGATATCGAGCGAAATCTGCTCGAGAAGCGGTTTGGGCGTCGCGGCCGGGGCGAAGACGCCGTGCCAGGCTTCGATGCCGACGCCCGGGAACACGCTGTCGAAGGGCGGCACGCCGGGCAGCGCCTCGACCGGCCTCGCGCCGGTAACGAGCAGCGGACGAAGCGTGCCGGCGCGGATCTGCGGCAGCACCCCGACCGAGACCTCGAACATGAAGCCGACTTCGCCGGCGAGCAGCGCCTGCACCGCCGCGGCGGCGCCTTTGTACGGGATATGGTTGATGCGCGCGCCGGAGGTCCCTTTCATCAGCTCGAAGAACAGGTGCTGTCCGGAACCCGTGCCGGCGCTCGCGTAATTCAGCTTGCCGGGCTGCTTTTTCGCCAGCGCGATCAGCTCCTCGAGCGAGCCGACGCCGGATTTCGCGTTCGCCACCAGCACGTAGTCGATGAGCGCGATCTGCGACACGCCGACGAGGTCGCGCAAGGTGTCGTACGGCAGCTTCTGCAGGTGCGGGGTCGCCACGAGCGGCGTCGAGTTGACCGCGAGCGTATAGCCGTCGGGCGCGCTCTTCGCAAGCAGGTCGGTGCCGATCGCGCCGCTCGCGCCGCCGCGGTTGTCGATCACCACCGGCTGCCCCCACTGCTCGGAGAGCTTGCGCCCGAGCACCCGGCCGACGATGTCGAGCGGGCCGCCCGGCGGGAACGGCACGATCAGCCGCACCGGTCGGGCAGGAAAATCCGCCGCAAACACCGTCATCGCCGTGAAAGCGATAAGCGCGATGAGAATTTTTGGAAAGACTCTCGTCATGCGGCCTTCCGCCGACCCTCCCGATCGAGCAGGCCCGCGGCGACCAGCGCGCGGCGGATGCGCTCGATTTCCTCAGCGGGCAGCTTGACGAGCGGCGGGCGCACCACGGCGCGCGGGAGGCGCCCGAGGAGCACGAGCGCCTCCTTCATGCGGTTGTGCATGTCGACGAACGGATCGGCGTAGAACGCCTCGGCGGTTGGCTGGATCCGGTCGTGGATCGCTTTCGCGGCGGCCAGATCGTTCGCCTGGACGGCGCGCCAGAGCTCGGCCTGGAGGTCCGCGATCACCGAGCCGCTGCCGGAAAGGAGCCCCCTGCAGCCGAGCACGAGCGAGCTGAAGAGCCAGGAGCTGTGCGTGGTGAGCACGTTCACCGGCCGCGCGCGGGACTGCAGCACGCGGATGTGCCGCTCGTGCAGCAGCGGGCTCGCGCACCAGTCCTTGATCGCGCGCACCGTGGGCACTTCGTCGCAGATGCGTTCGAGCGTGCTCATGGGATAGCCCTGGCCGCCCGCGAGCGGGTACTGGAACACGATGAGCGGAAGGTCGGTGACTTCCGCGATGCGCCGAAAATGCTCAAGCGCCATCTCAGGGCGCTGCCCGAACGTGTAGATGCCCGACGGGAACACGAGCAGCGCCGAAGCGCCTCCCGCGGCGGCCATGCCTCCGAGCCGCTGCGCCTCGAGCGAGCCCTCCGCGTAGATGCCGTTCACGATCGGCAGGCGCGAGCCGATTTCCTCCTGCGTGATCTCGAGGACCCGGCGCTGCTCCTCGAAGGTGCACGAGGCGACCTCGGAAGCGTGCGCATTGGTGGTGATTGCGCCGAGCCCGGCGACCGATGCCACGTCGCGCAGGTGCGCGCGGTAAGCGGCTTCATCGATCGACAGGTCGTCGCGGAATGGCAACAGCACCGCCGGAATGACTCCCTGCGGAACGTAATCGCGATGGCGTGGCATGGGCGTCCTCCTCGGGCGCGAGGACTATTCTAGCCCCTGAAAAAACAAACGCCCCGAGGCTTGCGCCCGGGGCGTCTGCTAGGCAGCCGGCCTGGATGCTGGCCGGACTCCTGTTCTTAGGATTGCCCCCCGAGTACACGGGTGGATCCACCGTTAGAGTCCTGCCGGCCGGTCGTGCCTTGGTCGTCTCTCACGGGATCACCTCCTTTCAAAGTTGCCAGCCTTCAGTTTAGCGTGGAACGCCCGCGAGGCAAACCTGGGGCATCGGCCAACTGGGCTAGACTGCTGCCGCATGCGTCCTGCCTCCTTCCTGCTGCTTTTCAGCCTGAGCCTTGCGGCGCATGCGCAGGGCGGCGACCTCGGCGTACGCTATTGGTACAGCGAGTCCAAGAGCACGCGAAGCCACAACGCGCAGGGCTTGGTGCCCTCGCTCGGCAATCCGACCTCGGTGCTCACCTACGAGGACGTAGAAACGCACGCCTTTGAGCTGCACGGGCGCAAGAATTTCGGCCAGGGCTGGTTTCTCAAGGGCAACGTGGGCCTCGGCGACACGAGCAGCGGCTCGCTCGACGACGAGGACTTCAACCGCGGCCAGGCGAAGTTCTCGGATACCACCTCCAAGGTCAAAGGCGACTGGCTGAGGTACGCCACGATCGACATCGGCCGCGACCTGTGGCGCTCCCGCAACGGCAGCAGCGGCGGCCTCTTCGTCGGCTACAGCTACTGGGCCGAGCGCCTCGACGCGTACGGGATCGTCGTCACGGTTCCACGCCCTGTCCCCCCGGACAACGGCCGGCGGCTTCCCGATTCCACGCTCGTGATCACCAACGAGACGACGTGGCAAGCGCTGCGCGTCGGTTTCGCGGCCAAGTGGCAGCTCGGCGCGCCGACGCGCCTTCTGCTCGACGCAGCGTTCATTCCCTATGCAAAGGTGCGTGACGAAGACAGCCACTGGCTGCGCCAGAGCCCGAACGATCTCGGTCCGGCGCCGAACATCCATATGAAAGGCGAAGGCTACGGCCTGCAGATGGACCTGGAGCTGCGCCACGCGATTGCGGCGGCCTGGGAGCTCGGTGCGGGCCTGCGCTACTGGTGGCTGCGTGCGACGGACGGCACTCGTAGCGCCGTGGGCATCAGCGTACCCCTGTCCGAGCTGGAATCGCAGCGCTTCGGCCTTCTGCTCAGCGTGACTCACAGGTGGTGACGAAGCTTCCTTGCGCGTTCGCTTTCGCCCTCTTCGCGGCCGGCGCGGCGGCGCAGATCCCCGCGGGCACGCCGCTGCGCGACGGCCTGCCGACGCTCGCGCCGATCCTCGAGAAGGTGACGCCGGCGGTGGTCAACATCGCCGTGCTCCAGGCGAGCCCCGAGGAGCAGAACCCGATGCTGCGCGATCCGTTCTTCCGCCGCTTCTTCGGCGGGCCGGCGCAGCCCGAGCCGCAGATCGCCGCCGGCTCGGGCGTGATCGTCGACGCGAAGAACGGCTACGTGATGACCAATGCGCACGTGGTGAAGGACGCGCGTGAGGTCCTGGTCACGCTGAAGGACAACCGCAGGCTGCCGGCGAAGCTCGTCGGCGCCGACCCGGGCACCGACATCGCCGTGGTGCGGGTGGACCCGAAAAGCCTGGTCGACGTGAAGTTCGGCGATTCGGACGCGCTGCAGGTCGGCGACTTCGTGATCGCGATCGGCAACCCGTTCGGCCTGGGCCAGACCGCCACCTCGGGCATCGTCTCGGCGCTGGGCCGCAGCGGGCTATCGAAGGAAGGCTACGAGCACTTCATCCAGACCGACGCCTCGATCAATCCGGGCAACTCCGGCGGCGCGCTGGTCAACCTCAAGGGCGAGCTCGTCGGCATCAACACGGCGATCATCGGCCCCTCCGGCGGCAACGTCGGCATCGGCTTCGCGGTCCCGGTCGTCATCGCGCACGCCGTGATGGACCAGCTCGTCAGGTTCGGCGAGGTGAAGCGCGGGCGCCTGGGAATCAGCATGATCGACGTGGTCGGCGGCGGCGAGGGCGCGACCATCGCCGAGGTGCAGGCCGACTCGCCCGCTGCGAAGGCCGGCCTGCGCAAGGGCGACGTCGTCATTGGCTTCAACGGCCGCCCGGTGCGCGGCGCGGCCGAGCTGCGCGCCCGGCTCGGCGTCGTGCCGGTGGGCGACTCGGTCGATCTGCAGGTGCAGCGCGACGGCGAAAAGCGCACCCTCAAGGCGCAGATCGGCGCGATCGAGAGCGCCGCCCGCGGCGGCGAGGCGGTGCAGGGGCTCGCAGGCGCCGTGTTGCAGGAAGTCACCAGCAGCGGCCTGCCCGGGCGCAATCGCGCCGTGCTGGTGACCGCCGTCAAGCCCGAGTCGCCCGCGTACCGGCACGGCCTGCGCGCCGGCGACCTCATCGTCGGCGTCAACGCGCGGCGCGTCAGCTCGGTGAGGGAGCTCACCGCGGCGCTCAAGACGCGCGGCGGCGTGCAGGTCAACGTCCTGCGCGGCGACAACATGCTCTCGATCCCGGTCAGCTAAGAATTCGGGGTCAGAGCCCTATTTCCAGCAACGCGTAGCTGAAGGAAATAGGGCTCTGACCCCGATTTTCGGTTGGACCAAGGTCCAATATCGACCTTGCGCGAGCGCGGCTATTGTCGCCGTCTCCATGAGATTCCAGTTCCTAGGAGCCGCGGTTGTCGGGGCCTGCGTCGCCGGCTGCGTCACCGAGCCCGAACGCTCGTCGCGCACGCTCGAAGACCTGGTGGCGGCGCGCAGCGCCGACGATCTTTCGCGCGCGAACGCGGCGCGGCAACTGACCGAGCAGCTTGTGCAACGGGCCGAACGCAAGCTGAAGGCCGCGCGGCCGGGGGATCCGCGTCCGACGATCGACATGCTCGTCATTTCCGGCGGTGGCGACTGGGGCGCCTTCGGCGCCGGCGTGCTCAAGGGGTGGGGCCGCGTGAAGGGCGAGATGGCGCGGCCGCAGTTCGACGTGGTCAGCGGCGTCAGCACCGGCGCCATGATCGCGCCGTTCGCTTTCCTCGGCGACGACGACGCGATCGAGCGCATCGTGCGGCTCTACCGCAACCCGAAGCCCGACTGGACCGAAAGCCGCGGCCTGGTGTTCTTCTGGCCGAGCAACCCCTCGTTCTACGCGCTGCCGGGCCTCGAGCGCGAGATGCGCGAGAGCCTCGACCGCCCGATGCTCGAGCGCATCGCCGCGGAGCAGGGGAACGGCCGCGTGCTCGCCGTCAATACCACCAACATCGACCTCGGCGACAGCCATGCCTGGGACATCGTCGCCGAGGCGCGCACCGAGCTCGCCGGCGGCGAAGCCGGCCGGGTGCAGCGCATCCTGCTCGCGAGCGCCGGAATCCCGGCGGTCTTCCCTGCGCGCGAGATCGGCACTTTTCTCTACGTCGACGGCGCCATTACCGGAAACATCCTCTATGGCGCGCGCGTCCGCGAGCTGGACAGCCTGCCGGCGCTGTGGCGTGCGCGCAATCCGCGCGCGCCGCTGCCGCGGCTTCGCTACTGGGTCATCTTCAACAACCAGTTCCGCTTCCCGCCGCAGGTCACGCCGCAGCGCTGGCCCGACATCATGTCGCGCGCCACCATCATGGCGACGCAGACCGGAACGCTGAGCGCCATGCGTCACCTGTACGCGCACGCCGAGGTGGTCCGGCTCAAGCAGAAGGTCGAGGTGGAGGTGCGCGTCTTGGCGGTGCCCGATTCCTTCGTGCCTTCCGCGCCGGGCACTTTCCAGAAGGAAGTGATGAACGCGCTGGCCGACCTCGGCGAGAAGATGGGTGCCGACCCCTCGAGCTGGCGCGACGGGCCGCCGGACTGACCCAGGTAGGACCAACGTCCAATATCGGTTACGGCGGCACAGGGTTATCTTGGGCGAAATCCCAACCTGGAGACATGCCCATCATGATGAAAAAACTGGCAATCGTCGCCACTCTGCTTGCGGCGGCGCCGGCTCTAGCCCTGGCGCAGTCATCCCAGCGCGCCGGACGAAACGAGATCTATCTCGCGCCGGTGTTCGTAGACGGCAAGAGCTATTCCTTCGAAGGTGGGACCACGGCGAAGACCGACACCGGCTATGGCCTGCTCTTCGGTTGGGCCCACAACGTCAGCCCGAACGTCACGGCGGGCGTCGAGATCGAGTGGATCAACCAGGACTACCGCGCCACGGTTCAGCCCGGACCCAACAATCCCAACTTCGCGGGAAACATCAACGGCACGGTCGAGTCGCGCACGATCCGCTTCCTCGGCAGCTATAACTTCTCGAGCGCCGCGTTCACGCCTCTTGTCACGGGGGGCCTGGGGTGGACCTGGGTCGACACCAACATCCCCTCCGGCTTGCCGGAGAGCTTCTGCTGGTACTACCCGTGGTATGGCAGTTACTGCGCGACGGCGACGCCGACGCACAACACCACCAAGTTCAGCTACAACGTTGGCGCCGGCCTGCGCTACGACTACGGGCGCGGCGTGTTCCGTGCGATCGTAAACGAGCAATGGATCGACTTCGGCGGCAGCTACGGGTCGTCGGCCGTGACCCAGTTCCGGATCGATTTCGGCACCAAGTTCTGAAGGAGCGATGAGTCGCTAGGAGCGGCATGAAACGCGCGGCCTACGCCGTCGGGGCGATCGTCCTCGCGGCGGTGCTGGCCGTGTTGCTGCTCGGGCCCACTCTTGTGGACCGGCCCGCGGTTCAGGCGGAGATCCAGCAGCGCCTGTCGAAGGCGCTGCAAGGGCAGGTGACCTGGGAAGCGCTGGACGTCGCGCTCTTCCCTGCGCCGCACGGCGAGCTGCGCAAGCTCCGCGTCGAGATCCCGGACAAGCTCGGCGCGACCGCGGACCAGGTGGACGTCTACCTTCGCCTGTGGCCGCTGCTGCGCGGTCGTGCCGAGATTTCTTCCCTGAGCCTGAAGAAGCCTGGCATTCGGATCCAAGCCGGCGCCGGCAAGGGAAACGACGAACCGATCGATGCGCTGGCGGCTTATCGGCAGGCCATGGAACCCATCGCGCAGGCCTTGCGCGAATTCGCACCCGATACGGCATTGAAGCTCGAGGGTGCCGGGGTCGAGATCGGGACGGCCTTCGCCTTGCGCGAGCTACGCGCCGACGTGCGCACCGACGAAAAGGGCGTCGAGCTCCAGCTCGAAACCGCGAGCAATCTGTGGCGGCGGCTGAGCGCGCAGGCGCGGGTCGAATATTCGGATCTTTCCGCGCGGGCCGACGTGGCGCTCGAGGCCCTCGCGATCGACAAAGACATCCCGCCCGCGACGCTGCGCGCGAAGCTGAGCACCGACGGGAAGAGCGCGCTCGAAGCAGAATTCGACGGCAGCCTCGGCGAGCTGGTGCCGGCGGCGAAAGGCAGGCTGGTCGCTCCTGCGGGCAAGCCGCCGCAGCTCTCGGGCGAGCTCTCCGGGGTCGACCTCGCGCAGGCGCTCGCGCTCGCGCGCCGCAAGGTTGCGCGCCTGGACGCCATCGAGTCCGCACACGGGCGGCTGTCGGCCAAGATCGACGCATCCCTCGAGCGGGCCTGGGGGCTGCACCTCGACATCGTCCAGTCGAACGCCGCGGTAAAACTCGCGCAGCTGCCGTGGGAGCTCTCGGCGCACAGCGCGAAGGTGGCGCTCACCAGCGAGCGCGTGAACGTGGCCGACCTGAAGGGGTCGCTTGGGCGCTCCACTTTCTCAGGCGCATCGCTGCAGGTGGAGCTCGCGCAGCCTGCGCGCCTCTCGGCGGCATCGGCGCGCGCGACGCTCGATCTCGCGCAGCTCTTTCCCTGGCTCCAGACCAGGCTGCCGCTCGAGGAGGTCTCGTCCGTCTCGGGCAGCGCGGAGGTCACCCTGAACCGGCTCGCGCTGCGCTTCGACAAGCCCGAAGCGGTGGATTTCGACGCGCTCGTGCGACCGCGCAACGTGAGCGCCGCGCTGAAGGCGCTGCCCGCCACCATCGACATCGCTGCCGGAGAGATCCGTGCCGACCCCAAGCGGGTGCGCGTCGCGGGACTGCGCGGCGCCGTCGGGAAGTCCGAATTTTCCGACGCTTCGCTGCAGGTCGAGCTCGGCAAGGCGCCAGGCATTTCCTCGGGTTCTGCGCGCGCGACGCTCCAGCTCGAGCAATGGTTTCCCTGGCTGCAGAAGAAGCTGGCTTTGGATGAAATCGCGTCGGTCGCGGGCCGCGCCGAGGTGAAGGTGATGCGCCTTGCCCTGCGCTTCGACAAGCCGGCGGCAGCGGACTACGACGTCGCCGTCACGCCGCGCGGCGTGAGCGCGCTGCTGAAGGCGTTGCCGGGCCCGGTGACGGCCGACGGCGGCTCGGTGCGTGCAGGCCCGAAGCAAGCGACGCTCGAGAACATCGCAGTCGCGATGCTCGATGCGCGGACGCGCGTGTCGGGCACGATTGGAATCGCGAAGCCGGCGATCGAGCTGGTGCTTACGGAAGGCGTCGCGGGCGAGAAGATCGTGCAGTGGGGGCTCGAGCGCGGCGAGTTGCCGCCGCGGTTCGAGCCGCGAACCCCGCTGCGCTTCGCCGCGGAGCGTGTGGCGTGGGCGCCGCAGGGCGCGCTCGAAGCCGACGCGCGTGTGGACTTCGACGGCGGGCCGCAGGTCGCATTCGCGCTCGCCTCGAAGCCGAAGCTCCTCGAGCTGCCGCGGATCGCGATCAAGGATGCGGCGAGCGACGCCGTGCTCGGCGTGTCGCTCGCCGACGATCTGATACGTGCCAGCTTCTCGGGGACCCTGCAAGGACGCAGCATCGCCGCGATGCTGCGGCGCCCCGGACCCGAGACGGCCTCCGGCGCCGCGCAGGGAAAGATCCAGCTCACCGTGGATCGCAAGCAGCCGCGGCGCACGCTCGCCGATGGCCGCCTGCGCGTGGAGGCGCTCGATCTTTCCTGGCTCGCCGGCAAGCGGGCGATCGTCGAGCGCCTGGACCTGACGGCCGAGCCCGCCGGCGCGCGCATCGTCGACGCGCGGCTCGACTGGGATGAGCAGGTAATCGACCTGAAGGGCGAGGTCAAGCGCACCGAGCAGGGCCCGGTGATCGACGCGCGCCTGGAGTCCCCCGGCCTCGATCTCGGGCGGCTGCTTTCCGAGCCGCCGCCGAAGGAAGAAAAGAAGGAGAATTCCAACGTCTGGCCGCTGCCGATCACGGGCCGCATCGAGATGCGCAGCGGCTTCGTCCAGTACAAGGATTACAAGGTCGCGCCCTTCGAAGGCAGGCTCTCGCTCGAGCGCGAGCGGGCGCGCCTCGAAGTTCAGGAGGCGCGCATGTGCGGCGTGTCGTTTCCGATGGAGCTCGAGGCGGTGCCGGAGAAGGTCACGGCGGCGGCGCACATCAGCATGCGCGACGAGCCGTTCGACCGCGCGATCCACTGTCTTACCAGGGAAACGGTGGAAATCACCGGCAACGCCGACCTCAGCGCCGAGTTGAAGACCGAGGGTCGACGGCCGAACCTGGCGCAAAATCTCACCGGCACCCTGCGGGCCGAGATGCGCAATGGCAGCGTGAAGAAGTTCGCCCTGCTCGGAAACATCCTCTCGGTCCGCAACATCGCCTCGATCACCAAGATGGAGCAAAGCGGATTTCCCTACCGCAGCATGACCGCGAAGGGCTATTTCAAGGACGGCCAATTCCAGCTCGAGGAGGGTTTTTTCGACAGCGACGCGGTGCGCCTCGCGGCGCACGGCAGGGTGGGTCTGCAGGACCCCGACACCCAGCTCTCCGTGCTCATAGGCCTGCTGACCAACGTCGACCGCATCACCGGGGCCATTCCGATCGTCGGGTACGTGTTCGGTGGCTCGCTGACCGCCATTCCCGTGAGCGTAACCGGCGACATCCGCAACCCGCTGGTCGTGCCGCTCGGGCCCCGCGCGATCACCGACAGCCTGCTCGGCATTTTCGAGCGCACCCTGAAGCTGCCGGGCAAGCTGGCGGTGCCGGCATCGGAAACCAAGCCGCCTGAAAAGTAGGACCAACGTCCTATATCGGACCTACCGAGGCTCGACTATCTTGTTTTTCCATGAATTTGCGTTTCCTGGGCGGCGCGCTCGCATTCGTGCTCGTAATTGCTTCCTGCGCCTATGTCGACGCCACGACGACGCAGTACGTCGGCGTGCCGCGCTTCCCGCCCGGCGATCCCAAGAGCGTCCAGGTCCTGCGCGGCGAGCCGATGCAGCCGCACGAGCGCCTGGGGGAGATCCTGCTCGACATTTCGGTCGACCCGCCGCCGGACATAGGCGAGGTGGAGCAGCGCCTGAAGGAGGAGGCCGCGAGCTGGGGCGCCAGCGCCGTGTTCGTGGTGCGCGATCAGGTGATGCCGGGGGTCAGCCGCAAGCTGATCGCCGTCGCGATCCGGTACCGCTCATGAGACGCCTCCTCGCGGCAGCGATGATCGCGGCGGCCGGCGCCGCGTGGGCGCAGACGCAGACGCCGCCACCACCCCCGGCGGCGCCCGACGTGGCCTGGCCGCGCGAGCGCACGGGCCCCGACGGCACGAAGATCACGGTCTACCAGCCGCAGCTCGAGCGCTGGGCGGACAACAATCTATCCGGCCGCGCCGCGGTTTCGGTCGTCCGGCCCGGCGAGAAGGAGCCGCACTTCGGCGTGATCGAGCTGGCTGCGCGCACCGAGATCGACAAGTCGAGCGATCTGGTGACGCTCAGCCAGGTGCGCATCCCGAAGGGCAGCTTCCCCGGCGCGAGCCCGGAAGACGCCGAGAAATACCTCTCGACGCTGCGCGCGGCGCTGCCGAAAGACGGCTGGCCGGTCTCGGCGCAGGCGCTCCAGACCAACCTCGCCATTTCGCAGGCGAAGTCGAAGCAGAAGGCGCTGCCGGTCAAGAACGA
>JBIOYV010000088.1:0-10645 GCA_044870335.1 Burkholderiales bacterium
CGACGGGAATCGGGTCCTTGACGGGATCGACGTTGGCGAATTTCTTGGCAATCTCGCGTATGCCGGGCAGGCGCTTGTCGATCACTCCCGCGCCGAGATGGTCGAGCTTGAGCAGGATGTAGTCGGCGTCTTTGCCGGCGCCGCGCCCTTCCTTGATCTCGGTCGCCATCGCGCGCGAGACGACGTCGCGGCTCGCGAGATCTTTCACCGTCGGCGCGTAGCGCTCCATGAAGCGCTCGCCGTTCTTGTTGAGCAGGAACCCGCCTTCGCCGCGGACGCCTTCGGTAATGAGCACGCCGGCGCCGGCAACCCCGGTTGGGTGAAACTGCCAGAATTCCATGTCCTCGAGCGGGATTCCGGCGCGCGCGGCCATGCCGAGCCCGTCGGCGGTATTGATGAACGCATTGGTGGTCGCCCAATAGATGCGGCCGCCGCCGCCGCTTGCAAGCAGCGTGGTCTTGCCCTGGAAGAGCACCATCTCGCCGGTTTCCATCTCGAGCGCCGTTACGCCCACCACCGCCCCGTCCTGCGGGTCGCGCACCAGGTCGAGCGCCATCCACTCGACGAAGAACTGCGTGTTCGCGCGCACGTTCTGCTGGTAGAGCGTGTGCAGCATGGCGTGCCCGGTGCGGTCGGCGGCGGCGCAGGCGCGCATCGCCATTTTGGCGCCTCCGTAGTCCTGGGTATGGCCGCCGAAGGGACGCTGGTAGATCTTGCCGTTCTCCAGCCGGTCGAAAGGCATGCCCATGTGCTCGAGCTCGACCACCACCTCGATCGCGCGCCGGCACATGTACTCGATGGCATCCTGGTCGCCGAGGTAGTCGGAGCCCTTGACCGTGTCGTACATGTGCCAGTGCCAGTTGTCCTCGGTGGAGTTGGCGAGCGGCGCAGCGATACCGCCCTGCGCGGCAACCGTGTGCGATCGGGTCGGAAATACCTTCGAGAGGACCGCGACCCGCAGGTTGGCGCGCGCGAGCTCCAGTGCCGTGCGCATGCCGGCGCCGCCCGCGCCCACCACGATGGCGTCGAATTTGCGGACCGGGGGCTGTCCGGTGCTCATCGCCAGAGAATCTCGATCGTCCAGCTCACATAGCCGGCGAGCAGGAGCACCGTGAGCACCTGCAGCGCGAGACGCAGGCCGTCGTGCTTCACATAGTCCATCAGGATGTCGCGCACCCCGACCCAGGCATGCCAGGCGAGGCTCGCCACGAAGATGAGCGTGGCGACGCGCATCCAGCCCTGCGTGAAGAGCGCCTTCCACGCTTCGTACGTCAAAGGCGCTCTCGAGGCGATCACGCCAAGCGCCAGAACCGTGTAGAGCGCCATGACGATGGCGCTGATGCGCTGCGCGAGCCAGTCGCGCGTGCCGTAATGCGCCCCGACGATGACGCGCTTCACCATAGCTTCACTGCGAAAAAGGCGGTGAGCGCGAGGCTAGCGACGATGACCGCGCCGGCCGAGATGCGCGCAGGCCTGAGCTCGATGCCCTTGTTGAGGTCCAGCGCGAGGTAGCGCAGGCCGGCGCAGAAGTGATGACAGCCCGCCCACAAGAACACCACCAGCCCCAGCTTCGCGAGCGGCATCCCCATGTATTCCCGGATGCGGGAAAAACCTTGCTCTGAACGCAAGCTCGCGTCGAGGAGGTAAAGCGCCCAGGCGGCGAAGGGAAACACGAGCAGCGTCCCGGACAGCCGGTGCAGGATGGACACCCAGCCGGGCAGCGGCAGCCGGATCTGGAACAGGATCGCGGGGAGGCTGAGGTACTTCGGTCGTTGTTTTTTCGCGGCCGCGCTGGACATTGGATCCCGGGCCCACCGCCGGGGAGAGCCGATTATAGCGTCGCGGCGCAGCATCCCGCTGCGGTAAAATGAAAAACACCGCCTGCCGGAGTCCCTGAATGTCCAAACCGCCCGTTCGCGTCGCCGTCACCGGCGCCGCAGGCCAAATCGGCTATTCGCTGCTTTTCCGCATCGCGGCCGGCAACATGCTCGGCACCGATCAGCCCGTGATCCTGCAGCTGCTCGAGATCCCCGACGAGAAAGCGCAGAAGGCGCTGAAGGGCGTGATGATGGAGCTGGAGGACTGCGCGTTTCCGCTGCTCCAAGGCATGGCGGCCGCCTCCGACCCGGCGGTGGCGTTCAAGGACGTCGACCTCGCGCTTCTCGTCGGCGCGCGCCCGCGCGGGCCGGGCATGGAGAGGAAGGACCTGCTGGAGGCGAACGGCAAGATCTTCGCCCCGCAGGGCCAGGCGCTCGACCGCGTCGCAAGCCGCAAGGTGAAGGTGCTGGTGGTGGGCAACCCGGCGAACACCAACTGCCTCATCGCGATGAAGAACGCGCCGAGCCTCAAGCCGCAGCAGTTCACCGGCATGATGCGGCTTGACCACAATCGCGCGATCGGCCAGGTCGCCCAGAGACTCGCGAAGCCCGTCTCGGCAATCCGGCGGATCACGGTGTGGGGCAATCACTCCGCGACGCAATACCCGGATCTGTTCCAGGCGGAGGTGGCGGAAGCGGGCGCGGCGCGCAAGGCCTGGCCGATGATCAACGACCAGGCGTGGCTCGAGAACCACTTCATCCCGACGGTGCAGAAGCGCGGCGCGGCGATCATCGACGCGCGCGGACTTTCCTCGGCGGCGAGCGCCGCCAACGCCGCGATCGACCACGTGCGCGACTGGGTGGCCGGGACCCGGGACGGCGACTGGCTGACGATGGGCGTGCCCTCCGACGGCAGCTACGGCATCCCCGAAGGGGTGATCTACGGCTACCCCGTCACGACCAGGGGCGGCGAGTACCAGCTGGTCAAGGGGATCGAGATCAGCGATTTCAGCAGGAAGCGCATGTCCGCCACGCTGAAGGAGCTCCACGAAGAGCGCGACGGCGTGAAGCACCTGCTTGGCAAATGAACCCGGATTTATCCGCCTGATTCGAAAGTGACATGACGCCCGGCTCCCGCTTCCGCCAAGCTCTGAAAGAAGAAAAGCCTCTCCAGGTCGTCGGCACGATCTGCGCCTACCACGCGCTGATGGCGAAGCGCGCGGGCTATCGCGCGATCTACCTCTCGGGCGGCGGCGTCGCCGCCGGCTCGCTCGGCATGCCCGACCTCGGCATCTCCAACCTCGACGACGTGCTCATCGACATCCGCAGGATCACCGACGTGTGCGACCTGCCGCTCCTCGTGGACGTCGATACCGGCTTCGGCACGAGCGCCTTCAACGTCGCGCGCACCACGCGCTCGATCGCCAAGGCGGGCGCCGCCGCGATGCACCTCGAGGACCAGGTCGGCGCCAAGCGCTGCGGCCACCGGCCGGGCAAGGAGCTGGTCTCGAAGGAAGAGATGTGCGACCGGATCAAGGCCGCGGTCGATGCCCGCGGCGACGAGAGCTTCGTGGTCATGGCGCGCACCGACGCGCTCGCGGGCGAGGGTTTGGAATCTGCGCTTGAAAGAGCAAAAGCGTACGTCGATGCCGGCGCCGACATGCTCTTCCCCGAAGCCATCACGGAACTGGGGATGTACCGCAAGTTTTCCGACGCGCTCAAGGTGCCGGTCCTCGCCAACATCACCGAGTTCGGCCAGACGCCGCTCTTTACGGCGGAGGAGCTGCGCTCGGCCGGCGTCGCGATCGCGCTGTATCCGCTGTCGGCGTTCCGCGCCATGAACAAAGCCGCGATGAAGGTTTACGCAACCCTTCGCCGAGCCGGATCGCAGCAATCCGTGGTTGGGGACATGCAGACGCGCGAGGAGCTGTACGACTTCCTGGACTACCACGCCTACGAACAAAAACTCGATGAGCTCTTCTCCCGAAACCGCTCCTAAGCCGAAGAAATCGGTCGCCCTCTCGGGGATCGTCGCCGGCAACACCGCGCTCTGCACCGTCGGGCGCTCGGGCAACGATCTTCACTACCGCGGCTACGACATCCTCGACTTCGCCGACCAGGCCGAGTTCGAGGAAGTGGCCTACCTGCTGGTGCACGAGAAGCTGCCGAACCGCGCCGAGCTCGACAAATACAAGGCCCGGCTCAAGGGCCTGCGCGGCCTGCCGAAGGCGCTGAAGACGGTGCTCGAGTCGATCCCGAAGGCCGCCCATCCCATGGACGTGATGCGCACCGGCGTGTCGGCGCTCGGCGCGCTCGAGCCCGAGAAGGAAGACCACAACCCCTACGGCGCCAAGTCCATCGCCGACCGCCTGATGGCCTCGCTCGGCTCGATGCTCCTCTACTGGCACCACTTCAGCCGCCACGGCAAGAGGATCGAGACCGAGACCGACGACGATTCGATCGGCGGGCACTTCCTGCACCTGCTGCACGGCATGAAGCCGTCTCCGGAGTGGGTGCGCGCGATGCACACCTCGCTCATCCTCTACGCCGAGCACGAGTACAACGCCAGCACCTTCACCTGCCGCGTCATCGCCGGCACCGGCTCCGACATGCACAGCGCGATCGCCGGCGGCATCGGCGCGCTGAAGGGCCCCAAGCACGGCGGCGCCAACGAGTTCGCCTACGCGGTGCTGTCTCGATACGAGAGCCCCGACGACGCCGAGGCCGACATCGTGCGCCGCATCCAGGCGAAGGAGATCGTGATCGGCTTCGGCCATCCGGTGTACACCACCGGCGACCCGCGCAACCAGGTGATCAAGGAAGTGGCGCAGCGCCTTTCGCGCGATTCCCCGGAAAGAAAATTGTTTGATATTGCGGAAAGGCTCGAGGCCGTGATGTGGCGCGAGAAGAAGATGTTCGCGAACCTCGACTGGTACAGCGCGGTGTCCTACCACATGGTGGGCGTGCCCACGGCCATGTTCACCCCGGTGTTCGTGATCTCGCGCACCAGCGGCTGGACCGCGCACGTCATCGAGCAGCGCGCCGACGGCAAGATCATCCGCCCCGGCGCCAATTACATCGGCCCCGAGAACCGCAAGTGGGTGCCGCTCGCCCAGCGCTGAGAGCCCCGAATCTATTCCCATCTCTATGCCTATCTACGAGTCCGACCTGACGAAATTCATGCGCGAGTTCCTCAAAGAGCATCCCGAGGAGGTCGAGTCGCAGAGGAAGGGCCGCGCCATCTGGTGGGACAAGAAGCCCGAGGAGCGCTCGCCCACGCCTTCGATGCGCCACGCGCCCCGCTCGGGCGGCGCCGAGCACACCTTCGAGCCCGCCGGCGGCTTCGAGTGGAGCTTCGGCGCGGATGACAGCACTTCCGAGGAAAAAGTCTAGTGTCCGCCCCCATCTCCAACGTCCGTCCCAAGCCCGACAAGGTCCTCACCGACATCGCCGACTATGTCACCAAGTACCAGGTGACGAGCGCGGAAGCGTACGAGACGGCACGCTACTGCCTCATGGACACGCTCGGCTGCGGGCTGGAGGCGCTCGAGTATCCGGCGTGCACCAAGCTCCTCGGACCGATCGTGCCCGGCACCGTGGTGCCGAACGGCGCGAAGGTGCCGGGGACGCAGTTCCAGCTCGACCCGGTGCAGGCCGCGTTCAACATCGGGGCGATGATCCGCTGGCTCGACTTCAACGACACCTGGCTCGCCGCCGAGTGGGGCCACCCGTCCGACAACCTCGGCGGCATCCTCGCCACCGCCGACTGGCTTGCGCGCAACGGAAGGAAGATTCTCGTCAAAGACGTGCTGACGGCGATGATCAAGGCGCACGAGATCCAGGGGGTGCTCGCGCTCGAGAACAGCTTCAACCGGGTCGGCCTGGACCACGTGGTGCTCGTCAAGGTCGCCTCTACGGCAGTGGTGTCCAGGCTCCTGAATCTGGAATACGACGAAGTCGTGAACGCGGTCTCGCAGGCCTGGGTCGACGGCCAGAGCCTGCGCACCTACCGCCACGCCCCGAACACCGGCTCGCGCAAGAGCTGGGCAGCGGGCGACGCCACCGCGCGCGCGGTGCGCCTCGCGCTCATCTCGCGCACCGGCGAGATGGGCTATCCCTCGGTGCTGAGCGCCAAGACGTGGGGCTTCTACGACGTGCTGTTCAAGGGCAACGAGTTCAAGTTCCAGCGTCCCTTCGGAGCCTACGTGATGGAGAACGTGCTGTTCAAGATCTCCTTTCCCGCCGAGTTCCATTCCCAGACCGCGGTCGAGGCCGCGATGCAGCTCCATCCTGCGGTGAAAAACCGGATCGAGGACATCAAGAGAATCACGATCCGCACCCACGAGGCCGCGATCCGCATCATCGACAAGAAAGGCCCGCTCAACAATCCCGCCGACCGCGACCACTGCATCCAGTACATGGTGGCGGTGCCGCTGCTCTACGGCCGGCTCACCGCCGCCGACTACGAGGACGCGATCGCCTCGGACCCGAAAATCGACCTGCTGCGCGACAAGATCGACTGCGTCGAGGACCCGCAGTTCACCCGCGACTACCACGACCCGGAGAAGCGCTCCATCGCGAACGCGCTCAGGGTGGAGTTCAAGGACGGCAAGCGCCTCGCCGAGACCGTGGTCGAGTATCCGATCGGGCACAAGCGCCGGCGCAAGGAAGGCATGCCGGTGCTGGTGGAGAAGTTCCGCACCAACCTCGCGCGCCGCTTTCCCGCCAAGCAGCAGAAGGCGATCCTGGACCTCTGCATGGATCAGGCGCGCCTGGAGCAGACTCCGGTCAACGAATTCGTGGACCTCATGGTGATATGACGCCGAAAACGCAACCAAAAACAACGATATGCCATCTGTTAACGCCGCGGCCGCCGCGCGCGAAAATCGCCTCGCTATGAGCGCCTACCTCGAACAACGACTCGCTCGCCTGAACGAAGAGATTCGCCACTACCCCGGCCCGATCGCCCGCTGCGACGAGCACCTGCCGGCCCTCCTGGAAGAGCGCGCCCGGATCCTGTCTGAACTTGAAAAGAAAGGCTGCAGCGCCGAAGCGCTGTGGGCGAACGACGGAGGCTGCAATGCCGCATGACCTGTACCACACGCTGCAAAGCTTCAAGCACGGCAAGCTCTATTCGCTGCCCGCCCTGGGCAAGGCGCTGGGAATCGACGTCGCGAGGCTGCCGGTCTCGATCCGCATCGTGCTCGAGTCGGTGTTGCGCAACTGCGACGGCAAGAAGGTGACCGAGGAGCACGTCAAGAGCCTCGCCGGCTGGAAGGGCGTGGCGCCGCGCACCGAGGAGATCCCTTTCGTCCTCGCGCGCATCGTGCTGCAGGACTTCACCGGCGTGCCGCTGCTCGTCGACCTCGCCGCGATGCGCGGCGTGGCGCAGAAGATGGGACGCAATCCGAAGGTGATCGAGCCGCTGGTGCCGGTGGACCTGGTGGTCGACCACTCGGTGCAGATCGACCACTACGGGAACAAGAACGCTCTCGACCTCAACATGAAGCTCGAGTTCAAGCGCAACGAGGAGCGCTACCGCTTCATGAAGTGGGGCATGCAGGCCTTCGACACGTTCAAGGTGGTGCCGCCGGGGATCGGCATCGTGCACCAGGTGAACCTCGAGTATCTCGCGCCAGGCGTCCACAAGGTCGACGACGGCCGCGGTTCAACCATTTATTATCCGGACACCTTGGTGGGCACCGACAGCCACACCACGATGATCAACGGCATCGGCGTGGTCGGCTGGGGCGTGGGCGGAATCGAGGCCGAGGCCGGCATGCTCGGCCAGCCGGTGTACTTCCTCACCCCCGACGTGGTCGGCGTCAACCTCAAGGGCAAGCTCCACCCGGCGTGCACGACCACCGACCTGGTCCTCACCGTGACCGAGATGCTGCGCAAGGCGAAGGTGGTGGGCAAGTTCGTCGAGTTCTTCGGCGAGGGCACCCGCTCGCTCTCGGCCCCGGACCGCGCCACCCTCGCGAACATGGCGCCCGAATACGGCGCCACCATGGGCTTCTTCCCGGTCGACGAGCGCACGCTCGAGTACTTCCGCGGCACCGGGCGCTCCAAGGAGGCGATCGACGCCCTCGAGGCGTACTTCAAGGCGCAGAACCTCTTCGGCATCCCGCGAGCCGGCCAGATCGACTATTCCGAGGTGCTGGAGCTCGACCTCGGGACCATCATGCCGTCGCTCGCCGGCCCCAAGCGCCCGCAGGACCGCATCGATCTCGCCAAGGTGAAGTCGACGTTCACGTCGCTTTTCGCCACGCCGGTGAAGGACAACGGCTTCGGCAAGAAGCCGCAGGACCTCGACCGGACCTACAAGGCCTTCGACGGCACCGAGATCCGCAACGGCGACATCCTGATCGCCGCGATCACTTCGTGCACCAACACTTCCAACCCGGGGGTGCTGCTCGCCGCGGGCCTGGTAGCGAAGAAGGCGGTCGAGCTCGGCCTTAAGGTGAAGCCGCACATCAAGACCTCGCTCGCCCCCGGATCGCGCGTGGTCACCGAGTACCTCGCCGCAGCCGGGCTGCTGCCGTACCTCGAGAAGCTCGGGTTCAACGTCGCCGCCTACGGCTGCACGACCTGCATCGGCAATTCCGGGCCGCTCGCCCAGCCGATCGACGAGGCGGTGGTGAAGAACGACCTGGTGTGCGCGGCGGTGCTCTCGGGCAACCGCAACTTCGAGGCGCGCATCCACCCGAACATCCGCGCCAATTTCCTCGCCTCGCCGCCGCTGGTGGTGGCCTACGCCATCGCCGGTTCCATGCTGGTGAATTTCAAACAGGAACCCATCGGCAGGTCGAAGGACGGCAAGCCGGTCTACATCGGCCACGTCTGGCCGAGCCACGACGAGGTGGCGGCGCTCATGAAGTTCGCCATGGACGCGCCGACGTTCAGGAGGCTGTATTCGAATCTCGCGGAAACCAACCCCCTGTGGAAGAAGGTCTCGGCCCCCGGCGGACAGGTCTACAGCTGGCCTGCGTCGACCTACATCGCCGAGCCGCCCTTCTTCGCGGACTTCTCGATGACCCCTCCGCCCGCTGCCGACGGCATCACCGGCGCAAGAGTGCTCGCCGTGCTCGGCGATTCGGTGACCACCGACCACATCTCGCCGGCCGGCTCGATCAAGCCGACCTCGCCGGCCGGGATCTTCCTGCAGGAGCACGACGTGGCGGTGGCGGACTTCAACAGCTACGGCGCGCGCCGCGGCAACCACGAGGTCATGATGCGCGGCACCTTCGCCAACGTGCGCATCAAGAACCTGATGCTTCCGGGCACCGAAGGGGGGGTGACTCTATACAAGAATGAGAAACTTCCCATCTATGACGGGGCGATGCGCTACATCGCCGACGGCACGCCGACGGTGGTCTTCGGCGGCGAGGAATACGGCACCGGCTCGTCGCGCGACTGGGCGGCGAAGGGCACCATGCTCCTCGGCGTGAAAGCCGTGATCGCGCGCAGCTTCGAGCGCATCCACCGTTCGAACCTCGTCGGCATGGGCGTGCTGCCGCTGCAGTTCACGGGCGGCGAATCGGCGCAGTCGCTCGGCATCACCGGCGAGGAGACGATCGACGTCCTCGGGATGGGCGACATCCGGCCGATGCAGGACCTCGAGCTCCGGATCCGCAAGCCCGACGGGACCGAAAGGAGCGTCAAGGTGAAGTCGAGGATCGACACCCCGATCGAGGTCGACTACTTCAAGCACGGCGGCATCCTGCCCTACGTGCTGCGCGAGCTCCTCGGCGGGGCCGAAGCGGCGAGCAAGGCCGCTTAAGAGAAAAAGGGGTCAGAGCAATTTTCCTGTAACACGTCTACGCACAGCCTTAGGTGTTACAGGATTGCTCTGACCCCTTTTTCGTTCAGCTCTCGCGCGGCAGCGGGCGCGCCGCGTCGTGGGGCGCGCGCCCGGTCTCGATCATGCCCTTCATGCGCATGAGGTCGGCGTCCATCTCGCTCTTGGGATCGGCGCCGAAGAGCCTCGCGACCGCGTGGCCGAAGGCGCCGCCGGGCGGAACGTAGCGAAGCTGCACGGTGACGCGGGTGCCGCCGTCGCTCGGCTCGAAGCGCACGAAACCCTCGTGCTTCACCGCCGAGCCGAACACCGAGCGCCAGCGCACGAACGCGTTGGGCTCAACTTCGACCAGCCGCACGTTGTGCATGAAGAGCGGGAAGTTCTGGTAATCGGTCCAGAAAGCGAACACCTTCTCGACCGGCGCCTCGACGTGGATCGTCTTGAGTACCACGATGCCGTGGTCCGGCCCCGTGAGTCCGAGAAGCGCCAGCACACCCTTGTTCGCGGCCGAGCGCGCCACCAGGGCTCCGCCGGCGACGCCGAGCAACGCGCACATGCCTGCGCGGGCGCGAAAGGATGCCGCGAGCAGGCCCGTCCCCACGGCACCCGCGGCGAGCCGGGCCGCAGGCGACCAGTTTTCCTGCAGCAGCTCGAAGCGCGCACCATGCCGCGGATGGCCGCCCTGAAGCGACGATACGTGCTGCGCTTCCGCATCCTCGTAGACGGTGAGCCGGTCGCTCACTGCCCTGACCCCCGGCACGCCGCGCACGCAGCGCAGGAGCGGCCGCACTTCCTCGGAGAGCACCGGGCCCGACAGCGTGACGTGGCCGTGGTCGGCGGCGACCTCGACCGCGTGCGGATGCGAAACCGCGCGGCCGAGCCCGGCGCGCACGCGCTCGACCACCACGGCATCGGAGACTTCCTCGTGCTCGAAGAGCTTGCGTGCCGTGGCGAGCACCCCGCGCGCGCGGTGCACGGTGTCGCGCGCGGTCACGCGACCGGCTTCGTTGAGCCGCTTGCCCGCGTG
>JBIOYV010000089.1:0-2474 GCA_044870335.1 Burkholderiales bacterium
CGCGTCGATCGGCATCGACCTCATGCTCGCGGCGATGGCGTATGGCGCCTCGCAGGTCCTGGTCCTCGCTACGCCGAAGACGGCGCCGGGGTACCTGGAAGCCACCAGGCGGCAGATGGGCTACGCCCAGACCATCGCCAACGCGCTCGGCTACGCCGGCCGGCATTTCTCGATCGTCGAAAATCCCGCGGATCTGTGGGAGATCGAGCCGGCGGCGACCGTGGCCAAGGGCGCGAGCTTCAACCTCTCGGCCGACAAGCGCACCACGCTCGACTTCGCGCTCGAGCACCTGGCGAGAGGCGAGACGAAAACCGTCGCGCTCCCGGCGGGCGCGCCCTTCGGCGCGCTCACGGTCAACAAGCAGACGTGCACGCTCTGCAAGGCCTGCATCGGCGCCGGCCCGGCGTCGGCGCTGATCGACGCCACGGAAACGCCCGCGCTTCGCTTCATCGAGCGAAACTGCGTGCAGTGCGGGCTGTGCGTGGATACCTGTCCGGAAGATGCGATCGCCCTCGTTCCGCGGCTCGTCATTGGAAACGAGGCGAAAGAACCGGTAACCCTCAACGAAGCCGACCCCTTCAACTGCGTGCGCTGCGGCAAGCCCTTCGGCACGCGCCAGATGGTCGAGAACATGCTCGGCAAGCTCGGCGGCCACTCGATGTTCGCCGGCGGCACGCGGCGGCTGCAGATGTGCGGCGACTGCCGCGTCGTCGACATGATGGAAAACCGCACCGAGGCCACGATCTTCGACGTCAAGAAATGACGCAAGCCGCGCCGCTGGAATTCGTTCCCCCGGAAGAAGCCGCGCGCGCGAACCTGTACGCGTTGCTCGCGCGTCTGTTCTACGCGCCGCCGGACGCGGGGCTGCTCCAGGCGATCGCAAGCCAGACGATGGAAGGCGAGCTCGCCGAGCCCTGGAAAGACCTCGCCGACGCTGCAGGAAAAACCGATCCGGAAACCGTCCGCGAAGAGTACGAGACGGCGTTCATCGGCACCGGCAAGGCGCCCGTGACGCTCTACACCACAGCGTATGCGATCAAATATTCCAACGAAGCGCCGCTGGCGAGGCTGCGCGGCGAGCTCGATCGCCTGGGACTCGCGCGCCGCGCCGAAGTCCGCGAGCCCGAAGACCATTTCGCGGCGCTGTGCGAGGTCATGCGCCACCTTGTTGCAAAGCAAAAAAGCGACCTCGGCGAGCAGCAGCGGTTTTTCAGTCGGTGGATCGACCCCATCGCGGGCCCGTTGTGCGCCGCAATAAGCCGCAGCGACAAGACGGTCTTCTACAAGCACGTCGCGAGATTCGCAGAGAGGTTCTGCACTCTGGAGCATATGGCTTTTGAAATGCTCTAGAATCGTGCAGTAGCGAGATAACTACAGAATCGGAGGAGCAAATGAGCGAGCGCACGACGCGCCTGTCGCGTCGCAACTTCCTCTTGACCGTAGGTGTAGGCGGTGCCGCGACCGCCGCCGCGGTCGTCGCAACGAAGAAGTCTTCCCAGGCTACATCCGGTCAAGGCAAGCGTGCTACGCGCGGCTATCAGGCGAGCGAGCACGTCAACAACTACTACCGCACCGCCAAGGTTTAGGAGGCGCAATGCTTCTCACCAGGAAAGCCAGCGCGCAGGCTGTTCCGCAGGCACGCCTTTCGCGGAACATTTCAGTGAAGACGATGGATCGCCGCGCGTTCCTGAAGCGCTCGGGCGTCAGCGTGGGCGCGGGCGCCGTCGCGGCGCAGCTGCCCTTCAGCATGATCGGCGAGGCCGAGGCGAAGACCGAGGAGACGGGCAAGCTCGAGGTCAAGCGCACGGTCTGCACGCACTGCTCCGTGGGCTGCGCGATCGACGCCGTGGTGCAGAACGGCGTGTGGGTGCGGCAGGAGCCGGTGTTCGATTCGCCGCTCAACCTCGGCGCGCACTGCGCCAAGGGCGCGTCGGTGCGCGAGCACGGCATGACGCACGACTCGCACCGCCTCAAGTACCCGATGAAGCTCGAGGGCGGCAAGTGGAAGCGGCTCTCGTGGGACCAGGCGTACGACGAGATCTCGAAGAAGATGCTCGCGATCCGCAAGGAGAGCGGGCCCGATTCGCTGTTCCTCGTCGGCTCTTCCAAGCACAACAACGAGCAGGCCGAGCTGCTGTGCAAGTGGGCGCGGCTCTGGGGCACGAACAACACCGACCACCAGGCGCGCATCTGCCACTCCACGACCGTCGCCGGCCTCGGCCAGACCTGGGGCTACGGCGCGATGACCAACTCCTACAACGACGAGCAGAACTCGAAGTCGCTGCTGTTCCTCGGCTCGAACGCCGCCGAGGCGCACCCGGTGTCGATGCTACACACGCTGCACGCGAAGGAGAACGGCTGCAAGGTGATCGTCGCCGACCCGCGCTTCACGCGCACCGCGGCGAAAGCCGACAAGTACGTGCGCTTCCGCTCCGGCACCGACGTGCCGTTCATCTTCGGCCTGCTGCACGTCA
>JBIOYV010000090.1:0-2045 GCA_044870335.1 Burkholderiales bacterium
GCCCAGGCGCGAGGGCAGGGACTTGAGGAACCAGATGTGCGCGCAGGGCGCGGCCAGGTCGATGTGGCCCATGCGCTCGCGCCGCACCTTGGTCTGCGTGACTTCCACGCCGCACTTCTCGCAGATCACGCCGCGGTGCTTGAGCCGCTTGTACTTGCCGCACAGGCACTCGTAGTCCTTCACCGGGCCGAAGATCTTGGCGCAGAACAGGCCGTCGCGCTCGGGCTTGAAGGTGCGATAGTTGATGGTCTCGGGCTTCTTCACCTCGCCGTAGGACCACGAGCGGATCTTCTCGGGCGACGCGAGCCCGATCTTGATCGCATCGAATTCCTCGTCCTGCTGGACCTGCTTGAACAGTTCGAGTAGTGCCTTCATCGATTAGTACCTCTCCAGGTCGATGTCGATGCCAAGGGAGCGGATCTCCTTCACGAGCACGTTGAACGACTCCGGCATGCCGGCGTCGATCTTGTGGTCGCCCTTGACGATGTTCTCGTATACCTTGGTGCGGCCGGTGATGTCGTCGGACTTGACGGTGAGCATCTCCTGCAGCGTGTAGGCCGCGCCGTAGGCTTCGAGCGCCCACACCTCCATCTCGCCGAAGCGCTGGCCGCCGAACTGCGCCTTGCCGCCGAGCGGCTGCTGCGTGACGAGCGAGTACGGCCCGGTCGAGCGCGCGTGCATCTTGTCGTCGACGAGATGGTGCAGCTTGAGCATGTGCATGTAGCCGACGGTGACGTTGCGGTCGAAGGCCTCGCCGGTCCTGCCGTCGAAGAGCTGCACCTGCCCCGACTGCGGCAGGCCGGCCATCTCCAGCATGGCGTTGATCTCGGTCTCCGCCGCGCCGTCGAACACCGGCGTGGCGAACGGCACGCCTTCCTTCAGGTTCTGCGCGAGCGCGATGATCTCGTCGTCGGTGAGAGCGGAGATGTCCTCGTCGCGGCCGCTGTAGATGCGCTCGACGGTCTTGCGGATTTCCTTGCTCTGCTGCTTCAGCAGCTCGCCGATGCGCAGCCCGAGGCCCTTCGCCGCCCAGCCGAGGTGCGTCTCGAGGATCTGCCCGACGTTCATCCGCGAGGGCACGCCGAGCGGGTTCAGCACGATGTCCACCGGCGTGCCGTCGGCCATGTGCGGCATGTCCTCGACCGGGGTGATCTTGGAGATCACGCCCTTGTTGCCGTGGCGCCCGGCCATCTTGTCGCCGGGCTGCAGGCGGCGCTTCACCGCCACGTACACCTTGACCATCTTCAGCACGCCCGGCGGCAGCTCGTCGCCCTGGGTGAGCTTCTTGCGCTTGGCCTCGAACATGGCGTCGAACTCGCGGCGCTTCTGCGCGAGCGAGTCCTTCAGCCCCTCGACCTGCGCCGCGGCCTCCTCGTTGGCGAGGCGGATGTCGAACCAGTCGAAGCGCTCGACGCCGTCGATGTACTCCTTGGTGACCTTGGTGCCCTTGGCGAGGCGCTTCGGGCCGCCGTTCGCGGTCTTGTTGAGGAGCAGGCGCTCGAGGCGCTCGAAGGTATCGGACTCCACGATCCTCATCTGGTCGGCGAGGTCGGTCTTGTAGCGCTTCAGCTCATCTTCGATGATCGCCTGGCTGCGCTTGTCGCGCTCGATGCCTTCGCGCGTGAAGACCTGCACGTCGATGACCGTTCCCGAAATCCCGGACGGGACGCGCAGCGACGTGTCTTTGACATCCGAGGCCTTCTCGCCGAAGATGGCGCGCAGCAGCTTCTCCTCCGGCGTGAGCTGGGTCTCGCCCTTCGGCGTCACCTTTCCCACCAGCACGTCGCCCGCCTCGACCTCGGCGCCGATGTACACGATGCCCGACTCGTCCAGCCGCGCGAGCTGCGCTTCGGACAGGTTCGAGATGTCGCGCGTGATTTCCTCGGGCCCGAGCTTCGTGTCGCGCGCCACCACCGTCAGCTCCTCGATGTGGATCGAGGTGAACCGGTCGTCGCCCACGACGCGCTCGGAAATGAGGATCGAGTCTTCGAAGTTGAAGCCGTTCCACGGCATGAACGCGACCAGCATGTTCTGGCCGAGCGCGA
>JBIOYV010000091.1:0-4658 GCA_044870335.1 Burkholderiales bacterium
GCGGCGCCGCGCGCGCGGCGCCACCAGCGGCACCATGACGTTCGCGACGATCGGCAGGTGGCGAAACGCGCGCGAGTTCTGGAAAGTGCCGCAGATGCCGAGTTCGACGACCTCCCACGGGGCGAGCCTGGTCAGATCGTCGCCCTTGAACACGATCCGTCCGGCGTCGGGCCTGAGGATCTTCGTGACCAGGCGCAGCAAGGTGGTCTTGCCGGCGCCGTTCGGGCCGATGAGGCCGACGATCTGGTCGCGCGCGAGGCGGAGGCTGACCTTGTTCACCGCCGTCAGGCCGCCGAAACGCTTGGTGAGACTTTCGACCTCAAGGAACGAGGGCGTCATGGCCTAGCATACCGCGTGGACGACAAGGCCCTCGAGCGCGCGGACTCGGAGCTCTCCGGCTGGAGCGATCCGGTCACGCGGCTGCGCGAGGCGCTGCAGAAAAACGAGTTCGAGCTCTACTGCCAGCCGATTGTCGCGTTGACCCCCCGCGAGCAGCTGCCCATGGCGGAAGTCCTGGTGCGGCTGCGCGAAGAGGAGCGCGCGCTGCTGCCGCCGGGCGAGTTCCTGCCCGCCTTCGAGCACTTCGGCATGATGGCGCAACTCGACCGCTGGGTGGTGTTTCACGCGGTGCAGCGCCTCGGCCGCGCCTCGCGCATCAAGCGATTCACGTTCAACGTTTCCGAGCAGACGCTGCAGGACGCGGAATTCCTGCCGTACGTGGAAGCGGTGGCGCGCAAGTACGGCGTTGCGCCGGCGTCGCTCGCCTTCGAGATCGACGAGAGCGATGTGCTCACGCGCCTGGACCCGGCGGTGCGCTTCGCAGCCGCCGCCAAGGCGCTCGGCTGCGGCGTGCTGATCGACGGCTTCGGCCGCCGCGCGGCGTCGTTCACGCCGCTCAAGGTGCTGCGCGCCGACTTCGTCAAGGTCGACGGCAGCGTGGTGCGCAAGCTGCTTACGAGCGAAGTGGCGCGCACGAAGATGAATGCGATCCTGCGCTTCGCGCAGGCCTTGCGCCTCAACATCGTGGCGGAGTGCGTGGAGGAGGGGGCCATTCTCGAGCACCTCAAGACGCTCAAGGTGAGCCACGCGCAGGGCTTCGGCGTGCACCCGCCGCGCCCGATCGACGAGCTCGCCTAGGATACCGATTCGTCGCGCAGCTCGCGGCGCGACACCTTGCCGACGTCGGTCTTCGGCAGCTCGCCGCGGAACTCGACGACGTGCGGCACCTTGTATTCGGCCAGGCTCTTCCTGCAGTACGCCTTGATCTCGTCTTCGCTCACCTTGCCGCGCGCGTCGCCCTGCAGCACCACCAGCGCCTTGATGCGCTGGCCGACCGCCGGGTCGGGCACGCCGATGACCCCCGCCGCCTTCACCTGGGGATGCGCATAGAGGACGTCCTCGATGTCCTTCGCGAAGATCGACAGGCCCTTGAACTTGATCAGGTCCTTGGCGCGGTCGTGGAAATGGAAGTAGCCCTCGGCGTCCATGCGCACGATGTCCCCCGTGCGCAGCCAGCGCACGCCGTTTCGCTCCACGAACGCGCGCGCGTTCTCCTGCGGCTGCCCCCAATAGCCCTGCATCACATTGGGACCGGCGAGCAGGAGCTCGCCGGTCTCCCCGGGGGCCACGAATTCGAGCCGCTCGGGATCCATCACCGCGGCGAGCATGTTGGGGATCGGGCAGCCGAACGACCCGGGCTTCGCCCGGTCCATGGGATTCAGGTGGCTCGCGCCCGCGGTCTCCGACATGCCGAAGCCCTCGGTGATGGTGGAGCCGGTGCGCGTCGTCCACTGCTGCATGGTCGAGACGTGGAGCGTGTCGGCGCCCGAGAGCACCAGCTTCAGCCGCCGCCAGTTTGCCTTGCCGGTGTCCTTGTGGTCCTTCAGGTACTCGTAGAGCGTCGGCACGCCGTAGAACACGGTGGCCTGATAGCGCTCCATGGCTTCCAGGATCTGCTCGGTATCGGCGCTGGTGAAAAGAACCAGCAGGTTGCCCTGGCACAGGTGGTTCAGCATGAGGACCACCTGGCCGTAGATGTGGAAGAAGGGCAGGAACGCGAGCACCACCTCGCGGGCGGGCTTCAGCGAGGCGAACGTGGCGGAACCCATGGCCTGTGCCGCGATGAGGTTGTAATGGGTCAGCATCACGCCCTTCGGATGGCCGGTCGTACCCCCCGTATACGGCAGCGCCGCGAGGTCGCTGCGGGGGTCGATGGCGACCGCGGGGGGCCGCGGCGGGTATTTCCGCAGCAGCTCCTGGAACCTGTGCACGCCGCCCGGAACCTCGGCCTTCCTCGAGAACAGGCGCCTGAGCGCGGGAAGGTATTCGCTCACGCCGGTGACGACCGCCAGCGCGGGCGCCGCGCCGGATTTCGCGACGTTGTCGTAGAGAATGTCCTGGCACACGATGGCGCTCGCGCCGCTGTCGGCGAGCTGGTGGCGGACCTCGTGGCTGGTGTAGACCGGGCTGATCGGCGTCACGATCGCACCGCACTTCAGCGCCGCGAAGTAGGCGATGATGTATTGCGGGCTGTTGAGGAGGTAGAGCGCAACCCGGTCGCCTTTCTTCACGCCGAGCCCGGCGAGCGCACCGGCCAGGCGATCGGAGGCATCGCGCAGCTCGCCGTAGGTGATCGAGCGGCCATAGAACACCACCGCCGCCTTGCCCGGGTCGCGGGAAGCCGCCTCGTCGAAGGCCTGGTGCACCGAATTCAGGGGGACCTCCACCTCGGGGGGCACACCCTTCTGGTAATGCGCGAGCCACGGCTTCGACAGGTACGCGTCGATTGCGGACATCGTCTCCTCCGGGGAAGATTCTACGGTGGACGAGATCGTTGCCCGCAGCCTGGCGAAGTGGCCGAACGTTCCCGCGGTCTACGGCTGGCTCGCGCTCGACCGGCGCGGCAACTGGCGGATCAAGGGCGAAACGATCGGCAATGCCGCGTTGCGCGACTTCATCGGGCGAAACTACCAGGCCGACGGAGAGGGACGCTGGTACTTCCAGAACGGCCCGCAGCGCGTGTACGTAGTCATGGCCTACACGCCGCTGGTCGTGCATTACGAAGGCGACCAGCTCGTGGACCACTGCGGCAGGCCGTTCGTGCCCGCGGTCGCGCTCCAGGACGATGAAGGCTCGGTACTTTTCGAGGGCGGGGGGACCGTGGCGCTGCTGGACGACCGCGACCTGGCACGGTTTGCCGAGCAGAACCCGTCGCCGGAGGCGGTGAACCGGGCCGTTGTCGCCGCCCGGTTCGGGTTTGTGCCCGACCCCAGGCCGGGTTGACGCTGCGCTGCACACAGCTATGAAAGTCAAGCGTTTTCGCCGCGCTCGTTTCTTGCGCTGACCAATTTTCCTCTTTATAATCCGGCCTCTTTTTTGGGTGCCGGGGCGGCCTCGAAGCGATCTGCGCGGCCGCCCGTTTGTTTCTGGAAAACGCAAAAACATGCCTACCGTCAATCAGTTAGTGCGTGATGGGCGCGCCGCCAAGCGCCCCAAGTCGAAGGTGCCGGCGCTCGCCGGCTCGCCGCAGAAGCGGGGGGTCTGCACCCGGGTCTACACGACCACGCCCAAAAAGCCGAACTCGGCCCTGCGCAAGGTCGCGAAAGTGCGCCTCACCAACGGCTTCGAGGTCATCGGCTACATCGGCGGCGAAGGCCACAACCTGCAGGAGCACTCGGTGGTGCTGATCCGCGGAGGCAGGGTGAAAGACCTGCCGGGCGTGCGCTACCACATCGTGCGCGGCTCGCTCGACACCCAGGGCGTGAAGGACCGCAAGCAGAGTCGCTCCAAGTACGGCGCCAAGGCGCCGAAGTCGGCTTAAAGGATAGAAGCCCATGCCGCGTCGCAGAGAAGTGCCCAAGCGCGAGATCCTGCCGGATCCGAAGTTCAGCAACGTCGACATCGCGAAGTTCGTCAACGTGCTGATGACGCGGGGCAAGAAGTCGGTGGCCGAGCGCATCATCTACGGCGCCCTCGACACGATCAAGTCGAAGTCGGGCAAGGACCCGCTCGAGGTGTTCACGCAGGCGGTGCAGAACGTGAAGCCGATCGTGGAAGTGAAGAGCCGCCGCGTCGGCGGCGCGAACTACCAGGTGCCGGTCGAGGTGCGGCCGGTCCGGCGCGTGGCGCTCGCGATGCGCTGGATCCGCGAGGCGGCGCAGAAGCGCGGCGAGAAGTCGATGACGGTGCGGCTCGCGGGCGAGCTGCAGGAAGCGGCCGAGGGCCGCGGCGGCGCGATGAAGAAGCGCGAGGAGGTTCACCGGATGGCGGAAGCCAATAAGGCGTTCTCCCACTACCGGTTCTAGAGGAAAGAAATGGCCGTGGCACGCAAAACACCTATCGAGCGTTACCGGAACATCGGGATCTCGGCGCACATCGACGCCGGCAAGACCACGACCACCGAGCGCATCCTTTTCTATACCGGCGTGAACCACAAGATCGGCGAGGTCCACGACGGTGCCGCCACCATGGACTGGATGGAGCAGGAGCAGGAGCGCGGCATCACCATCACCTCCGCGGCGACCACCTGCTTCTGGAAGGGGATGGACCTCTCCTACCCCGAGCACCACATCAACATCATCGACACGCCGGGACACGTGGATTTCACGATCGAGGTGGAGCGCTCGCTGCGCGTGCTCGACGGCGCCTGCATGGTATAC
>JBIOYV010000092.1:0-3876 GCA_044870335.1 Burkholderiales bacterium
TTCGGCGGGCTCGACTCGTTCAAGGACGAGCTCTGGTTCATGGTCGGACGCGGCGCGCTCCAGCGCGGCATTTCCGTGCTGATGGTCGACGGCCCCGGCCAGGGCGGCACGCTGCGCCGGCACGGCATCGTCACCCGCTACGACTACGAGGTCCCGGTCGGCGCCTGCATCGACTGGCTGGCGAAGCGTGAGGATGTGGACATGCGCCGCATCGGCGTTTCAGGCTCCTCGCTCGGCGGCTACTACGCCGCCCGCGCGGGCGCCAAGGAGCCGCGGCTCGCCGCGGCGATCTCGCACGGCGCGCAATGGGACCTCCACGCGCGCATGAAGGACCGCGACGACAATCACGGCCTCGCCGGCCACATGCGCTGGGTGTTCGGCGGCCGCTCGATGGCCGAGGTGGTCGAAATCTGCAAGCGCTTTCGGCTCGACGGCGTCCTCGACGAGATGAAATGCCCCTACCTGATCTGCCACGGCGGGCACGACGTTCTGGGCGTGCAGACCGCGCAGCTGGTCTACGACTACGCCAGGAACGCGGGGATCGACGTGACGCTGCGCATGGTCTCGGCGGAGGAGACCGGCGCGGAGCACTGCCAGCACGACAATCCCACGCTCGGCCAGGAGCTGATGATCGACTGGCTCGCCGACGTCTTCGGGATCGACCAGCGCAGCCTCGCTTCTTCTTCCTGAAGCAACCGGTGAGGAACAGGATGCCGTTGCGTGCGCTTGACGCCCACTTTCTCAACCTGCCCGCACGCCCCGAGCTGTCGGGCTTGCGGCGAGCGGCGCTCGAGTTCTGGTATTTCGGCATCAAGCAGGCGCGCGCCTGCCTGTTCGTCGGTTTGTTCTTCGCCGCGGTGTTTACCGTTCCGCGTGACGGCTTGCTCGGTATTCCGCGGTACGACCTGCTGCTGCTCATCGCCCTCGGTATTCAGGCGTGGATGCTCTGGGCGAAGCTCGAAACCTGGGACGAGGCCAAGGCGATCACCCTCTTTCACCTGATCGGCTTTGCCCTCGAGGTTTTCAAGACGTCCAGCGGCATCCGGTCGTGGAGCTATCCCGAGTTCGCCTACACCAAGCTCTTCGGCGTGCCGCTCTTCTCCGGATTCATGTATGCCGCGATCGGCAGCTACATCATCCAGGCCTGGCGGCTGCTCGACTTGAGGGTCCGCCACCATCCTCCCTACTGGATGGCGGCGCTTATCGCGGTGCTCATCTACGCCAACTTCTTTACCCATCACTACATCGGCGACTACCGCTGGTACCTCGCGGCCTGCGCCCTCGGCCTGTACGCGCGTGCGAGCGTCATTTACCGCCCGCTCGACCGGGACCGCTCGATGCCCCTGCTCCTGGGGTTTCTGCTGATCGGCCTGTTCATCTGGCTGGCCGAGAACATCGGCACGTTCTTCGGCGTGTGGAGGTACCCGAACCAGATCGGGGCCTGGGCCGTGGTGCATGTCGGGAAATGGAGCTCGTGGTCGCTGCTGGTCATCATGACCTTCACCATCGTCGCGCACCTGAAGCACATCAAGGAGCGCATCCACGTTCCGGCGTAGTTGCGCTGCTTCGGCGCGGGTAGATCGACCGGAAGCCCGCCGCGGAAGGCAACGCCGGCGGCCGGCACGGCGGCAGCGCGGCGAGCCCCTCGGCGATCGAAAGGAGCGGCACCGGCCGGCGCTCCGAGCATGCCGAGCCGAGCGCCGCGATCTGCGTGACGGCGACTTGCGAGCTCGCGAGCGGCGCGCCCTTGAGCACCGAGATGCCGAAGAACCTTCGCAGGTGCTCGGCGAGCACGCAGGCGTCGAGCCCGTCCCCGCCCGCTCCAATTACGGAATAGAGCAGGGTGTCGTCCGGCGCCTGATCCTCCGAGAGCGCGGGCTGCACGTAGTCGAAGTCGAGAAGGCGTGCGCCCATGCGATCCCAGATCGTGAGCCGATCGACCTGGTCGAGCCCGGCGTGGCGGCTGTCGAGCTCGTAGTCTTCCGGCGAGACGCGCAGCGGATCGTTCTGCTCGAAGAAGGTGAGATGCGTGATGTCGGCCGGCGTCACCGGGCGGAGGAACCGGGACACGATCTGCGGCAGCCCGGCAAGGATGCGCCGCAGAAGGCCCGCGCCGCGGAACTCGCGGTCGACGAAGGCATAGTTGAGGTTCATCGCGACCATTCGCGAATGCGGGCCGACGGGATAGGCGATGAAGTTGCCGCCGCCGCGGCGAGCGCCATCGCCGGAGGCGCGGACGGTGAAGACGACCTCGCAGTACGCGCCGTACTCTCTGGCCAGCCGCTCGTAGCTCGCGCCCAGGTTCAGGCCGAGGCATTCCTCGAAGCCCTCCAGCATTTCCTTCTCGTTCGGCAGCACGAATGCGCGGTCGTATCCGGAGAAGAAATCGGCCAGCACCGGGCTCGCCGGATCGAGCGACGCGTGCACGCGAAGCCCGGCGGGAAGATCGGCCTGGATCGTGACCTGCGAGGTTCTCGCCCAGCCATCGGTCTCGTTCACAACGTCGCGCGCCCGTTCTCCCGTCGCGGACACTGTACCATTGCGATACCGTTCCACATCGATGGGGAGGTTGCATGGACGCCGCGAGCGACAAGCTGATGGAGGAATTCCGCGAGGTCGTTGCCGCCGCCGAGGAGCTTCTGAAGGTCGCCGCAGGCGAGGACGGCGAGCGCATGCAGGAGCTGCGCGGGCGCGCCGAAGAGGCGCTGCGCAAGGCGCGCGCCCGCATCGAGGGCGCGGGGTTCCAGCTCGAGACGCAGGTGCGCGACCACCCGCTCGCCGCCGTCGGCATCGCGGCGGTGGCCGGGCTGGTCGTCGGCATCCTGCTCGCGCGCAAATGAGCGCCAGCGTCCTCGAGTCGGCGCGCACCATGCTCGCCGACCTGATCTCGCTCGGGCAGACCCGCTTCGAGCTCTTCAGCGTCGAGCTGCGCGAGGAGCTCGCGCGCCTCGCCACGCTGCTTCTCGGCGGCCTGGCGGCGCTGATCCTCGGCGTCCTGGGCATCGCCTTCGCCGCGTTCGCTGTCGTGGTCGCCATGGCGCCCGAGTACCGGCTGCTTGCCGCGGCGCTCGTCGCCGGGGGATTCATCCTGGCCGCGGTGCTGCTCGCCTTCGCCGTGCTGCGCTTCGCCCGTTCGAAGCGCCGCGCCTTCGGCGCGACGCTCGCCGAGCTGCGGCGCGACTACGAGGCGATCAAGCCGTGATCTTCGGGGCGCGCGAGCTGCAGCGGCGCCGCATCGGGCTGGTGGCGCGCTGCTCCGCGCAGCGGGCCTCGATCGCCGCCGCCAGCGGCCCGCTCACCGCGAAGGCCGCCGCGGCCGACCGCGTTCTTACCGCGCTGCGGGTACACCCGATGCTGGTCAGCGTCGCTGCGGGCGCGCTCGCAGGGCTGGTGCCGCGCATTCTTCCGCCGTGGCTTGCACGTTTGCTCCTGCTCTACTCGTTGGCGAGGCGGTTTCTGCGCTGACTACTGGCGCATCCCGGCCAGCAGGGCGTTCAGCCGTTCCGACACGGCGGCGGATTCGAGCACGCTCATGTGCGTCTCGTTGAAGCCCTCGATGCGCGCCGCGCCCTGCTGCGCCTCCGCGCGAAGCTGGCTCGCCACGGTCACGGTGCCGTCGTTCGCTTCACCGAGCGATACGCCGCCCTGGCGGAACGTGAACAGCAGGTAGTGCGGCACCCCCGGATCGCGCGCATAGAGCGAGCTCAGGTACTCGCTGCCGGGCGACATGTCGATCCACACCCGCACGACCGCGGGCGCGGTCTTGACGCCCATCTCGGCCCCCTTGTGCCCGCCCCAGGGCGTGGCGATCGAGACGAACAGCGGCACCGCCGCGCCGCTGCCGCCTTCGAGGTAGCGCTGGAGGAAGCCGCGCGA
>JBIOYV010000093.1:0-6433 GCA_044870335.1 Burkholderiales bacterium
CCATCCTGGTGCTGACCGTGGGCGACGGCGTCGCCATGTTCACGCTCGACCGCGAGCAGGGCAGTTGGGTGCTCACCGAGGAGCACGTGCAGATCCCGGCCGACACCAAGGAATTCGCGGTCAACATGAGCAACCAGCGCCACTGGGGCGCGCCGGTGAAGCGCTACATCGACGAATGCCTGGCCGGCAAGGACGGGCCGCGCGGCAAGGACTTCAACATGCGCTGGGTCGCGTCGATGGTGGCCGACGTGTTCCGCGTGCTCTCGCGCGGCGGCATCTTCATGTACCCGCGCGACGCGAAGCACAAGGACGGGCGCCTGCGCCTCATGTACGAGGCGAACCCGATGTCGCTCATAGTCGAGCAGGCCGGCGGCGCGGCCACCGACGGCGCGACGCGCATCCTCGACCTGCAGCCCAAGGGGCTGCACCAGCGCTGCGCGGTGATCCTGGGCTCGAAGAACGAAGTCGACCGGGTCAGCGCCTACCACCGCAAGTAGGAACAATCGGGGTCAGACCCGATTTTCCCGGCGCCAGAAATGCAAAAGGCCCCGTTCGGGGGCCTTTTGTCCTCTCCCAGGTAATCGGTTATTTCAGGTGCCGGCTGACCAGCTTGGTCATCTCGAACATCGAGACCTGACCCTTGCCGCCGAAGACGGCCTTGAGCTTGTCGTCGGCGTTGATCATGCGCTTGTTCTTCTTATCCTGGAGGCCGTTGCGCTTGATGTAGCCCCAGATCTTCTTGGTGACCTCGGTGCGCGGCATGGCGCTCGATCCGATCACCGCCGCGAGCGTGCCGCTCGGGGTCATTGCCTTCATGAAGGCTGCATTTGGCTTACGCTTCTTGCCGCTCTTCTTCGCCTTCTTTTTCGCCATCTCGATTTCTCCTCTGAACGATTGTCGGTGTGACCGGGTGCGTTGTTGCCGCTACGGGCTAGCGGTGACGAGAAGATGCACGATATGGCGGACCGATGTCAACGATTTTCAGAGGGAAAACGCGCGGCTATCGCTCTACTGTGCGAATCCAGCCACGCCTCGAGCGGCATTTGCATAGAATCGGCGTTTCAATGAACGTCGCCCAGCTACGACAGGAATACATGCGCTCGGGCCTCTCGGAGCAGCAGGCGGGCGCCGATCCGCTGCGCCTCTTCGGCGCCTGGCTCGAGGACGCGGTGCGCGCCGGCCTGCCGCTGCCCAACGCGATGACGCTCGCGACGGTGAGCGCCGAGGGCGCGCCCGACGCGCGCATCGTCCTCCTGAAAGGGCTCGAGCGCGGCGCTTTCGCGTTCTACACCAATTACGCCAGCCGCAAGGCGCGCCAGATCGATGCCCGGCCGCTCGCCTGCCTCGTCTTCCAGTGGTCGGAGCTCGAGCGCCAGGTGCGCATCGAGGGCGAGGTGGAAAAGGTCGGCGCCGCCGAGTCCGACGCCTATTTCGCTTCCCGCCCGCTGGGCGCGCGGCTGTCCGCGTGGGCTTCGGCGCAGAGCGCATCGGTCGCCTCGCGAAAGGTGCTCGAGGATGCGATGGAGGAGGCGCGGAAGCGCCACGGCGATGCGCCGCCGCGGCCGCCGCACTGGGGCGGCTACCGCGTCATTCCGCGGCGCCTCGAGTTCTGGCAGGGCCGCGCCGACCGCCTGCACGACCGCCTGCTCTATACCGCGAGCGGGGCGGGCTGGAAGATCGAGCGGCTTGCCCCCTGAGATCCTCGCGCTCCTGAGACGCACGGGGCTGTGCGGCCCGGCGGAAACGCCGCGCGCGGAGGCGCTCTCCGGCGGCGTGTCCTCGGACATCTGGCGCATCGATCTCGCGCGCGGACCGGTGTGCGTGAAGCGCGCGCTGCCGCGCCTGCGGGTGGCGCAGCTCTGGCAGGCGCCGATCGAGAGAAACCGCTATGAGTATGAGTGGTTCCGCGCGGCCGGGGCGGCGGCGCCGGACGCGGTGCCGCGGGTCATCGCGCGCGACGAGGGCGCTTTTGTCATGGAGTACCTCGATGCCGGAGCGTACCCGGTGTGGAAGACGCTTCTGAGCGAGGGGCGCGCCGATGCCGGCTTCGCCGCTCAGGTGGGCCGCACGCTTGCGCGCATCCATGCCGCCACCGCGGGGCTCGCCGCCGCGTTTCCGACCGACGAGATCTTCTTCGCCATCCGCCTCGAGCCCTATCTCCTCGCCACCGCCGCGCGGCACCCGGCGCTGAAGGCCAGGCTGGAAGGCCTCGTGGAGAGGACCGCCGGCACCAAGGTCTGCCTCGTGCACGGCGACGTCAGCCCCAAGAACATCCTCGCCGGCCCCCGAGGGCCGGTGTTTCTCGACGCCGAGTGCGCGTGGTACGGCGACCCTGCCTTCGACCTCGCCTTCTGCCTCAATCATCTTCTGCTGAAGTGCGTCTGGGTGCCGCAGGCAAAGGCCGGCTTCCTGCGCTGCTTCAATGCGCTGTCGGACGCGTACCTCGGGGCGATCGCCTTCGAGGCAGTCGAGGCGCGCGCCGCGTCGCTGCTGCCGGCGCTGCTCCTCGCGCGGGTCGACGGGAAGTCGCCGGTCGAGTACCTGACGAGCGACGCGCAGAAGGAGCATGTGCGAAGGCTCGCGCGTCCCCTCCTGGAAAGGCCGGTCTCGAGGCTCTCGGAAGTGGCGAAAGCATGGCAAGAATCGTCGACGTAAGGGCGCGCCGGGTGTGGGACTCGCGCGGCCGGCCCACGGTCGAGGCCGAGGTGCTCGTCGGCCGCGGCACCACCGCGCTCGCCGTCGGCCGCGCGATTGCGCCGGCGGGCGCGTCGACCGGCTCGGGCGAAGCCAAAGCGCTCGGCGCGGCCCAGGCGGTCCAGAACGTCAACACGCGCATCCGCGAGGCGCTGCGCACCATGAGCGTCGGCGACCAGCAGGCGCTCGACCGGCGCATGATCGAGCTCGACGGCACGCCCGACAAGCGCCGGCTCGGCGCCAACGCCATCGTCGCGGTCTCGCTCGCCTGCGCCCACGCCGACGCGGCGGCGCGCAAGGTGCCGTTGTGGAAAAAGCTCGCCGGCGAAAGACGTATCGCCCTGCCCGTTCCACAGATCCAGATCTTCGGCGGCGGCGCCCACGCCGGGGCGCGCGTCGACGTCCAGGACTACATGATCATCTGCACCGGGGCCGGCAGCTTCGACGAGGCGCTTGAATGGACCGCGCAGGTCTATGCCGCCGCCGGCAAGCGCCTCGCGAAACGCGGCGCCCTGCACGGCGTCGCCGACGAAGGCGGCTACTGGCCGGCCTTCAAGACGAACGAGGAAGGCCTGGCGGAGCTCGTCGGCGCGATCGCCGATGCCGGCCTCGAGCCCGGCACCGACGTCTCGATCGCGCTCGACATCGCGGCCAATCAGCTTTTCCGCTCCGGGAGCTACCAGCTCGCCCTCGAAAAGCGCGCGCTCAGCGCCGAGCAGCTCCACGCGATGCTGCTGCGCTGGATCGAGCGCTACCCGATCGTGTCGATCGAGGATCCCTTCGCCGAGCATCACGCCGACGCGCTGCGCGCCTTCACCAAGGCCGCTTCCGGAGTCCAGGTCGTCGGCGACGACTTCTTCGTGACCTCCGCCGAGCGGGTGAGGAAGGCCGCCGGCGCCTGCAATGCCGTGCTCCTCAAGCCGAACCAGGTCGGCACGGTGAGCGAGACCCTGGCCTGCTGGGACGCTGCGCGCGAGTCGGGCTACCGCGCGATCGTCTCGGCGCGCTCGGGCGAGACTGAGGACGTGTCGATCGTGCACCTCGCGGTCGGCTGGGGCGTGCCCCAGCTCAAGGTGGGCAGCTTCTCCCGCTCGGAGCGCATGGCGAAGTGGAACGAGGCCCTGCGCATCGAGGAGGCCCTCGGCGCGAAGGCGCTGCCCTACCCGGCCCGCAAGCTCTTTCCCAACCGCTAATCAGGACAGACCGATAAATCAGGGACGGACCACCATTTCGGCTCGAAATCAAACGGGGTCTGTCCCTGTTTTCGGGTCTTCCCGGTCTAGATCTGTCGTACACGCCCTACAGGACGGTACGTTGGCGGCTGCCCGGGCTGGACGTGTTCACGGTAGGAGCCCATGCAACGCGAACACCCGCTCCTGCGCCTAAGGACGTCGTTGTCGCCCCACACTGTCGTGTTTGACGCAGCAAACGCTACAACGCAGCATTTACGGGAAACTGCGTGGGAGTCTTCCGCTGGAGAACTGCGTCGCCTAGAATCTGTCCGGGAAATCACTACGACTAGGTAACGGCTACAGTGGGCAAGCCGGAAGCATTGCCGTCCCGGGCGAAAGCGCCTCGCGGCGAAGCGCAGCGCGGCGCGCTGCCAAAAGCACCGACCGGGATCTCGGGACTCGACGAAATTACCGTTGGCGGTCTGCCCCGCGGACGGCCGACGCTCGTGTGTGGCGCCGCCGGCTGCGGCAAGACCCTCCTTGCCATGGAGTTCCTGCTGCGCGGCGCCGAGCAGCACGGCGAAACCGGCGTGTTCATGGCGTTCGAAGAGACCGAGCAGGACCTCGCGCAGAACGTGCGCTCGCTCGGCTTCGACCTCGACAAGCTGATCGCGGCCGGCAAGATCGCCGTCGATTACGTCCACATCGAGCCCGCCGAGATCCACGAGACCGGCGAATACGACCTCGAAGGCCTGTTCCTGCGCCTGGGGATGGCGATCGAATCGGTCGGCGCCAAGCGCGTGGTGCTCGATACGCTCGAGGCGCTTTTCGGCGGCTTCACCAACCAGGGGCTGTTGCGCGCGGAGCTGCGCCGCCTCTTCCGCTGGCTGAAGGACAAAGGCGTCACGGCGATCATCACCGCGGAGCGGGGCGAAGGCAGCCTCACGCGCCAGGGGCTGGAGGAGTACGTCTCCGACTGCGTGATCCTGCTCGACCACCGCGTGACCGAGCAGGTGTCCACCCGGCGCCTGCGCATCGTCAAGTACCGCGGCAGCACGCACGGCACGAACGAGTACCCGTTCCTCATCGACGAGAACGGCATCCATGTTCTGCCGCTCACCTCGCTGCAGCTCAATCACCCCGCCAGCAGCGAGCGCATCTCGAGCGGCGTCGCCCGGCTCGACAATATGCTCGGCGGCGAGGGCTACTTCCGGGGCAGCTCGATCCTGATTTCCGGCACCGCCGGCACCGGCAAGACCAGCCTCTCGGCGCACTTCGCCAACGCCACCTGCGCGCGCGGCGAGCGCTGCCTGTACCTTGCCTTCGAAGAGTCGCCGGCGCAGCTGGTGCGAAACATGAAGAGCATCGGCGTCGACCTCAATCCCTGGATCAAGAAGGGGCTGCTGCGCCTCGAAGCCTCGCGCCCCACGCTGCACGGCATCGAGATGCACCTCGCCATCATCCACAAGATGGTGAACGAGTTCGACCCGAAGGTCGTGATCATCGACCCGATCAGCAATTTCTCCTCCGCCGGCAAACTCGCCGACGCCGAGGCGATGCTGCTGCGCCTCATCGACTTCCTGAAGTCGCGCCAGATCACCGCCATGCTCGTGAACCTCACCGCGGGCGGCGATGCCTGGGAGCACACCGACGTCGGCGTCTCGTCGCTGATCGACACCTGGATCCTGCTGCGCAACTCACCCCCGGGCGAGCAGGGAGGGCGGCACCTGTCGATCCTGAAATCGCGCGGCATGCCGCACTCCTCGGACCGGCGGTCGTTCGAGCTGTCCGACGACGGCCCGGTCGTCCAGACCCGGGCCCGGCGATTCCCGACGCGAAGGGGGCAGGCATGAGCAAGAAGCGCTCGAACCCGTCCGACGAGTGGATCCTTCGGCTGTATGTCGCCGGGCAGAGCGCCCGGTCGGCGGCGGCGTTGCGGAATCTGGAGGCGATCTGTGAAGAGCATCTGGCTGGCCGCTATCGGATCGAAGTCATCGATCTGCTGAAGCAGCCCCAGCTGGCACGGGGAGACCAGATCGTCGCCGTGCCCACGCTCGTCCGTCATCTGCCCCCGCCGATGAAAAAGATCATCGGCGACCTGTCCAACGAGGAAAGTGTCCTGGTCGGACTCGACTTGCGGCCTCGCCCCCGCCGCGCGGGAGTCCGGGCGTGACCAAATCGCCAGCTCGCAAGAGGTCCTCAGCCGGCCCCCGGACGAAGGCCAAGTACCTGCTGCGGCTGTACGTCACGGGCACGACCGGCAAGTCGGTCAGGGCAATTCAGAACGTCCGACGTATCTGCGAGGAGCACCTGAAAGGTCTGTACGACCTCGAGGTCGTGGATATCTACAAGAATCTGCCTCTGGCCCGCGGAGACCAGATCATTGCCGCGCCGACGCTGATCAAGCGGCTCCCTGCTCCGCTCCGCCGGTTGATTGGGGACATGTCGGACGAACAGCGGGTGCTCGTGGGGCTCGACATCCGTCCTCGCGGTGGTCGGGCCGATGGCTAAACGACCACGATCGACCCGTGCGGGGCAGCGCCTCGCGGAGCTGCGGCGGCGGCTCC
>JBIOYV010000094.1:0-25472 GCA_044870335.1 Burkholderiales bacterium
TTACCGCGAAGGCACGAACGTCGTTCTGATTGACCCGGATCTGCATAAGCTTTTCCCGACTTCAGAAGCGGTCAACCGTGCCCTCCGCGAGTACGTTGCGAAGAAGCGCGCGGCAACCTAACAGCGCGTTGGTGACCGACGCTGGAACCTCATTCGATAAAGTGGACACCTCGACCTAACGGGTCGGAGCCGGTTTGCTATTCGTTGAGCGATGCCGTCGCGGAATCGACGTGTTTTATGAATGGCGCGATCGCCGTGCGGCCGGTGGCCCATGGCTCGCTTACGCGACTCCGCGGCTATTTCCTGATTGCCGGATCGGCGCGCCGGAGCTGGTTATAGAACGACCGCACTCCCACGACGTATTGCTGGGTTTCGGGGTAGGGCGGGATGCGGCGGCCGTACTTGAGAACCGCGCCCTCGCCGGCGTTGTAGGCGGCAAGCGCGAGGCTCAGGTTGCCGTCGAACATCGCCATCAGGTCGCGCAGGTAGCGCACGCCGCCGTCGACGTTCTGCGTCGGATCGAAGCGGTTGTCCACCCCGTAGCGCATGGCGGTCTCGGGCATGAGCTGCATCAGCCCGGCGGCGCCTTTCGGTGACACGGCCCTCGGGTCGAAGTTGGACTCTACGCGGATCACGGCGCGCACCAGGAGAGGATCCATGCCATGGCGGCGCGCGATGGCGTCGATCGGGTGCTCGGCGCGGGCGACGGCAGGCACCGGCGACGCGGGAGGAAACGGCGGCTGATCGGTGATCAGCAGCGAGCCGTCGGGCTGGATCAGGGTGAAGATCTCGGCGCCGCACGGCGCGGCCCCAAACGCGACGAGCGCGACCGATGCGAGCCCGATCACGCGTCTACAGGCAGCGAGAGGCGTCTTCGAAACGCCCAATGTGCTCCTCCCCGAGTGCCGATTTATTCCGGCGACCGGATCATGCCACAGAGAATGCCGTGAGCACCATCATCGGCCGGCGGACATGGAACGACTGGAATGCATTCGACTGGGTCGAGTGAAAAGCGAATCAGTACATGAGGTTGAATTCGACCGCGGCGAAAATCCGTGATCATCGATTGCCGCCTTTCACAGTAGACTTGAGCCTGGCAAATCTTTCGTCCGCCCCCCTTGAATGACCTCGGTTCCGCTGCAGGTGCAGTTCGATCCCGCGTCGGCGCGCTTCGGCGCGGCGCGCTCGCAGAAGCGTCTGGAAGACGACCGGCTGCTCGCCGGCACAGGGCTCTTTAGCGACGACCGCGAGTTCCCTAACCAGGCTTGGCTGGTCCTCGTCAGGTCGCCGCATGCGCACGCGGAGATCGTAAAGGTCGACTTGTCGGAAGCAAGGAGGGGAAAAGGCGTCATTGCCGCCTGGTCGATGGGCGAGCTGCGCGGCGACGGCGTAGGCCACATTCCTTTTCCGCCGGCGTTCAAGCGAGGGGACGGTTCCCCGATGGCGGCGCCGCCGCGCACGCTGCTCGCGGAAGGCAAGGTGTACTACGTCGGTCAGCCCGTCATCGCGGTGGTCGCGGAGAGCCGCAATCGGGCGCAGGACGCGGCGGAGCTCGTAGTCGTGGAGTACGAGGAGCTGCCCTCGGTCGTTGACGCGCGCGCCGCGGTCGCGCAAGGCGCGCCGCTTGTTTGGGAAGGGGCCAGCGGCAACATTGCCGCGGAAGCGTCCTACGGCGAACCCGGGCGGGTCGAAAAAGCGTTGGCCAGCGCGGCGCACGTCACCGAGCTCGAGCTGCACAACCAGCGCGTCATCGCCATGGCGATGGAGCCGCGCGCCTGCATCGGCGTCTTCGACGGGGCGCGCACCACGCTTTATACGCAGAACCAGACCCCGACCGGAGCGCGCGAGCTCCTGGGCGCAGTGTTCAAGCGCAAGCCCGAGGAGTTTCGCGTCGTCAACGGCGACATCGGCGGCGGCTTCGGCATGAAGACCGGGCTCACGCCGGAGGACGCGCTGGTGTGCTACGCCGCGCGCAAGCTCGGTCGCCCGGTGCGCTGGCGCGGCGAGCGCAGCGAAGAATTCCTCGCCGCCCACATGGGACGCGACCAGCACGTCAGGGCGAGCCTCGCTCTGGATCGCGAAGGGCGCATCCTCGCGCTTCGCACCGAGGCGCTCGCGAACATCGGGGCGGTACCGGTCGGCTCCTCGGCCATCATCCCGCTGCAGCTCACGCCGAAGGTGCAGACCACGGTGTATCGCGTGCCGGCGGTGCACTACCGCGTCCAGGCGGTGCTCACGCATACCATGGCGACCGGCGCGTACCGCGGCGCCGGCCGCCCCGAGGCGAACTTCCTCATGGAGCGGCTGATGGAAAAGGCGGCGCGCGAGATGAAGCTCGATCCCGTCGAGCTGCGCCGGAGAAACTTCATCGGGCCGAACGAGTTTCCGCATCGCACGCACCTCGGCGACGTCTACGACAGCGGCGACTTCGGCCGCATGCTCGAGCAGGCGCTCGAGGCCGCGGACGCGAATGGTTTCCAAAGAAGGAAAAACGAAAGTAAGGCGAGAGGCAAGCTGCGCGGCCGCGGCATATCGGTCTATCTCGAGTGGACCGGGGCGATTCCCACCGAGACGGTCGACATCGAAGTGGCCGCAGACGGAACGGTCACTGTGTTCTCCGGCACGCAGGCGATGGGGCAGGGGCTCGAAACCTCCTATTCGCAGCTCGTGAATGAGCTGCTTGGAATCGATGTTGGAAAAATCAGGATCGTGCAGGGCGACACCGACCGCGCCACCGGCGTGGGCAGCGTCGGCTCGCGCTCGGCGTTCGTCGGCGGCTCGGCGCTCGTCGCCGCCGGACACAAGATGATCGCCCGCGCCAGAGAGCTTGCTGCGGAAGCGCTGGAGGCGGCAGTGTCCGACATCGAGTTGGGCGGGGGCCGTCTGCGGATCGCCGGTACCGATCGCTCGATCGACCTGGCCGAGCTCGCCGCGCGGCAAAAGGAGCGCTCCATCCGAGTGTCGGCCACCGAAACACCGTCGACGCCGTCGTGGCCGAATGGCGCGCAGGTCGTCGAAGTCGAGGTCGACCCCGAGACCGGCGAAGTGACCCTTGCGCGCATCGCGAGCTGCGACGACATCGGCCGCATCATCAACCACCCGATCGTCGAAGGCCAGGTGCACGGCGGGATCGCGCAGGGCGCGGGACAGGCGCTCTTCGAGGCGGCGATCTACGACCGGGACAGCGGACAGCTTCTGTCGGGCTCGCTCATGGACTACTGCGTACCGCGCGCGGACCAGTTCCCGCCGATGCGCGCAACCTTCGACGAGAGCGTTCCGTGCAGGACGAACCTGCTCGGGGTGAAGGGCTGCGGCGAGCTCGGCACCATCGGCGCGGCGCCCGCCGTGGTGCACGCGGTGCTGGACGCGCTGCACGAGCGCGGCGTGCTGCACCTCGAGATGCCGCTCACGCCGGAAAAGATCTGGCGCGCCCTGCGGGGGACCCAGGTGCTATATTGACTCGCTGCGTCCGGCCGGTCATGTACAGCAAGGAAAACCGCGCACTCAACTACGCCATAGCGGCATCGATCGTGCTGCATGGCGTGCTGCTCTTCGGCGTCGCGCTGCGCGATCGCCCGCGTCCGGCCAATTCGGACCTGCCTTCGATCCTTGCGCGTCTGGTCGAATCGCCATCACCCGCGCCCGTGGCCGAGCTGCCGCCGCCCCCGGCGCCTGCGAAATCGCCACCCAGAGCCAAATCGACGGCGCCAAAACGGCTCGTCCAGCCGGCGCCGTCGCCGACGCCGTCGCCGACGCCCGAACCCATTGCCGAACCGGCCGTACCAGAAGCCCGCGTCGAGGAAACGCCGGTCGAAGCAAGAGCCGCCGAAGCGGCAGCCCCCCCGGCCGCGCCGGCAGCACAGTCCGCAGGCGCGCCGCCCGCCGAGCCGGCGGTCGACCCCGGTTCGCTGGAGCGCTATCGCCTCGAGCTCAAGGTCGTCGCGGCCAGGTACAAGCGTTATCCGCGTATGGCGACCGACAACAACTGGAAAGGCGTCGTGGCGCTGCGCGTCGTCGTCGGCCCGAGCGGTCAGCTCGCGTCGCTTACCGTCACGAAGACTTCGGGACACGAGGTGCTCGATCGGCAGGCGCAGGAGATGTTCAGGAGCGCCGCGGCCGACGTGCGGGTTCCTCCGGTCCTGCGAGGCAAGCAGTTCGCCGTCGACGTCGCGGTGGACTACTACCTCACGGACTGACCTCGGGCTGAAACGCCACGACGTGGTCGACGTCGAGGCGGATGCCGATGCGCTCGCCGAGCGCGTGGTTGTGATGGCTCGGAACGAGCGCCAGCACCCGCCGGCCGCTCGCCAGGCGCAGCGTGTACAGGATCTCCGCGCCGCGGAACGCCTTGTGCACGACCTCCGCCTGCGTCGCCGCGGCGTCGTCGTGCACCACGTCGTCGGGCCGCAGCAGCACTTCGAGATCGCGCCGTCCGCCCGAATCCGCCTGCAGCACGCCGAGCTCGATCTCGAGCTGGTTCGGGTTCAGCGCCTTCGCCGGCAGGAACACGCCTTCGCCGACGAAGTCGGCGACGAAGCGGTTGGCAGGGCGGTGGTACAGGTTATAGGCGACGTCCCATTGCTGGATGCGTCCGGCGTGCAGGACGCCGATCTCGTCGGCCATCGCGAAGGCCTCGTGCTGGTCGTGGGTGACCAGGATCGCCGTGGCGCCGCTCGCGCGGATGATGTCGCGCACCTCGAGCGACAGGCGCTCGCGCAGCTCCACGTCGAGGTTGGAGAACGGCTCGTCGAGGAGCAGCAGCTCGGGACGCGGCGCGAGCGCGCGCGCGAGCGCCACGCGCTGCTGCTGGCCGCCCGAGATCTCGTGCGGATATTTCTGCAGCACGTCGGCGAGGCGCACCAGCTCCGCGAGCTCGCGCAGCCGCTCGGCGCGGTCCGCTGCGCCGAAGCGGGCGAGCCCGAAGGCGATGTTTTCTGCGATGCGCAAGTGGGGGAAGAGCGCGTAGTCCTGGAATACCATCCCGATGCGCCGCTTCTCGGGCGGCAGCGCGGCGCCGGGCCGCGACACGACCTTGCCGGCGAGCCGGATCTCGCCTTCCTGCACCGCCTCGAACCCGGCGATGCAGCGAAGCACGGTGGTCTTGCCGCAGCCGCTCGGGCCGAGCAGGCAGCCGATCGCCCCGCGCGGCAGCGCGAACGACAGGCCGCGCACCACGGCCTCGCCGCCGTACGCGTGGCTCAGGTTCGAGACTTCGAGCAGCATCGGCGAATAATATTCAGTCCAAGACGTCGGGAACAAACTTGAAGCCGCTCGGACTCCTCGGTGGAACGGCATTGGCGGTCGGCGCGCTGCTCGCCGCTCCGGTGCTCTTCGTCGTCGCAAACGTGTTTCGCGGCGGCGGCGAAACCTGGTCGCATCTCGCCGCGACCGGGTTGCCTACCTATACATGGAATACGCTGCTCCTGCTGGTGGCGGTGGCGTGGGGCGTCATCTCGATGGGCGTGCTGAGCGCGTGGCTCGTCACGGCGTATCGCTTTCCGGGGCGCGACGTCCTCGAATGGGCGCTGATGCTGCCGCTCGCGATGCCGGCCTACGTGATGGCGTACGCGTACACCGACTGGCTCCAGTTCACCGGGCCGGTTCAAACGGCGCTGCGCAGCCTGACCGGCTGGGGGGCGCGCGAGTACTGGTTTCCCGAGATCCGCTCGCTCGCCGGCGCCGCGGCGATGCTGTCGTTCGCGCTCTATCCCTACGTCTATCTCATCGCGCGCACCGCCTTCCACGACATGCCGCGCAGCGCGATCGAGGCGGCGCGGCTCGCGGGTCACGGCCCGTGGGGCGCGTTCTGGCGCGTGGCGGTGCCGCTCGCGCGGCCGGCGATCGCCGCCGGCGCGTCGCTCGCGCTGATGGAAACGCTGGCCGACTTCGGCACGGTCTCCTACTTCGCGGTCGAGGTATTCACCATCGGCATCTTCAAGGCCTGGTTCTCGATGGGCGACGTGGTCGCCGCGGCGCAGCTCTCGAGCTGCCTGCTCGGGTTCGTGGTGCTGCTGCTCGCGCTCGAGCGCTCGAGCCGCGGCCGCGCCGCCTACCACAGCGTCGCGCCGCGCAAGCCCGTGCCGCCGCAACGCCTTTCCGGTCCTCCGGGGCTGCTCGCATTCGCCGCGTGCGCGGCGCCGGTCGCCTTCGGCTTCGCCCTTCCCGGGATCCTTCTCGTGACGCTTGCGTGGGGTGAAAGGGCCGCTTATCTCGGCGCGCGCTTTGTCGCGCTCGCCGGCAACAGCTTCTCGGTGGCGGGCCTGACCGCGCTCGTCGCCGTGGTTCTCGCCGTCGTCATGGCGTACGCAGCGCGGCTCACCCGCAGCCGCTGGGTCGGCGCGGCGAACCGGGCAGCGAGCCTCGGCTACGCCGTTCCGGGCGCCGTGATCGCGGTCGGCGTGCTGGTGCCGCTCGGAAAGCTGGACAACGCGGCGGCGGACGCGATCGAAGCCCTGTTCGGGATCAAAACCGGGCTCCTGCTCACGGGTACCGTGGTCGCGCTGGTGTACGCCTATCTCGTGCGGCTGCTGGCGGTGGCCCTGCAGACGACCGAGGCGGGCCTCGCCAAGGTTACGCCGAGCATGGAGCACGCGGCGCGCTCGCTCGGCGCGAGCGCGGCGAGTGCGCTCGCCCGGGTTCACGTGCCGCTCCTCGCCGGCAGCCTCGCCACCGCGGCGCTGCTCGTCTTCGTCGACGTCCTGAAGGAGCTGCCCGCGACCTTCGCGCTGCGTCCGTTCAACTTCGACACGCTGGCGATCGAGGCCTACAACCTCGCCAAGGACGAGCGTCTGGCCGAGGCGGCGGTGCCGTCGTTGGTGATCGTGGCGATCGGGCTGCTGCCGGTAATCTACGTCTCCAGGCGTTACTTCCAGGCTACCCGGTCGTAGATTTTCTGGGAGCTGGGCTGGTTTCGGCCCAGCATCGCCACGTTCAGCCGATCGCGCTTGAAGTCGCCCAGGGCGTTCAGCACCGGGTTGTCGAGCTTCACGCTCGGCACCACCGGCCATTCGTTGTTGCCGTCTGCGAAGTAGCGCTGCGCCTCGTCGCTCGCGAGGTACTCCAGGAACTTCACGGCCGCCTCGCGGTTGGGAGCATGCTTGAGCACGCCGCCACCGGAGATGTTGACGTGGGTACCCCAGGTCTTTTGGTTCGGCATGACGATGCCGAGGCGCTCGGCCGCCTGGCGCTCGTCGGCGTTGTCGGAGCGCACCAGGCGGGCGTAATAGTACTGATTGGAGATCGTGATGTCGCACTGTCCGGCCGCCACCGCCTTGAGCTGATCGCTGTCGCCGCCCTTGGGGTCCTGCGCCAGATTCGCGCGTACCGCCTTCGCCCAGGCCTCGGCCTTCTGCTCGCCGAGGTGGTCGATGAGCGCGCCCATCAGCGAGAGGTTGTAGATGCTGGTGGCCGAACGCATGCAGATGCGCCCCTTCCACTTCGGCTCGGCGAACTCCTCGTAGGCCTGAATCTCGCCAGGTTTTACCTTGTTCTTGTTGTAAGCGATTACTCGCGCACGTTGGGAAAACCCGAACCACTGGCCGCCGGGCTCGCGCAGGTTCTCGGGGATGCGGGACTCGAGCACCGGCGACTTCACCGGCTGGAACAGGCCAAGCTGCTCCGCCCGCCACAGGCGCCCGGCGTCGACCGTAATCATTACGTCCGCCGGACTGCGCGCGCCTTCGTTGCGGATGCGCTCGATGAGGGCGTCCTCGCCGGCCTCGATGCGATTGATCTTGATTCCGGTCGCCTTCGTGAATCCCCTGTAGAGCGCCTCGTCGGTCTGGTAATGGCGCGAGGAATAGATATTGACGACCTGTTCCTGGGCGAGCGCGGCGCCGGTCAGGGCGAGGGCCGAGAGCGCGATGGAAAGTTTGCTCAGAGCACTGGACATGGATGCGGTTCTGATTTGGATGGGGGAGCCAGACGATAGTGACTCTCATCGATGGTGTCAATGAGAATCGTTATCATCTTTGAGCCAAATCAAGCCTGTCCGCTCATAATGTCCGAGGCTGGGGTCCACGACCCTGTGGTCCAGCGCGTTTCGGTGAATGGAAATGGACCTTAGCCGCGCGGTCTTCTCGATCCTGTTAGTGGCGGTGATTGCCGGCCAGGCGGCGGCGCAAGGCTCGCTCGAAGTCATTGCGCTCCGGCACCGCACTGCCGACCAGGTCCTTCCTGCGCTGCGCCCGCTGATGGAGCCGGGCGCAACGCTCACCGGCCAGGGAACGCAGCTCATCGTGCGAACGAGCCCCGCCAATCTTGCCGAGCTGAGGCGCGCGCTCGACGAGCTCGACCGGCCGCTGCGCCGGCTGCAGATCTCGGTGCGCTTCGACGACGCGCTCGAGCGCGCGACGCAAGGCGTCGAGACGAGCGGACGGGTCACGAGCCGCGGCTCGAGCGTCGATGTGCGGGTGCAGGACCGCCAGAGCGCGGCGACCGAACGGGTCGACCAGCGCGTCCAGGTGCTCGAAGGTGGACACGCCTTTGTCTCCACGGGTCGAACGGTGCCGATCCACGACGGCGCCGCCATCCGGGAAACCTCGACCGGCTTCGAGGCGATCCCGCGCCTTACGGCGGGGGGCGTGATCGTTGAGATCGCGCAGCGGCGGGAAGCGGGAATCCGGCGGCGGGCGCTCTCGACCACGGTCGGCGGCCGGCTCGGTGAATGGCTCGAGATCGGCGGCGCGCTCGAGGCCGCTTCCCGCGACGACAGCGCGATTCTCTCCGCGCAAAGCATCCGCAGCGCGCGAGCGGGCCGGATCTGGCTCAAAGTGGACGAGCTCAGGCCGTGAAACAGGTTCTCGAGCGCACCTTCGCCGCGGATGGGCCGTTTGCCGAGCGCGTCCCGGGCTTCAGGCTGCGGGCCGGGCAGCTCGAAATGTCCGAGGCGATCGGCGAAGCGATCGAAAACACCGCCGTCCTGGTGGCCGAGGCCGGGACCGGCACGGGCAAGACCTTCGCCTACCTCGTGCCGGCGCTTCTCGCCGGCGGCAAGGTCATCGTTTCCACCGGAACCAAGACGCTGCAGGACCAGCTCTTCGATCGGGACCTGCCGGCGGTGCGCGCGGCGCTCGCCTCGGGGGCGACCATCGCGCTGCTCAAGGGACGAGCCAACTACGTGTGCCTCTACCGCCTGCGGCGCGCCGCGCGCGAGGGGCGCTTCGCCACGCGCGACGAACCCGCCCAGATCCGCAAGATAGAGCGCTTTGCCGCGGTGACGACGACCGGCGACCGGGCCGATCTCGCCGATGTGCCCGAGGACGCGCCGGCGTGGGCGCACGCAACCTCGACGCGCGAGAACTGTCTCGGCCAGGGCTGCCCGGACTACAAGGACTGCTTCGTCATGCGCGCGCGCAAGAACGCGCTCGCGGCCGACGTGGTGGTGGTGAACCATCATCTCTTCTTCGCCGACCTCGTGCTGCGCGAGGAAGGGATCTCGGAGCTCCTGCCCGCGTGCAACACCGTGATCTTCGACGAAGCGCATCAGCTTCCCGAGACCGCGCGCATGTTCTTCGGCGAAGCGCTCTCGAGCGCGCAGCTCGTCGAGCTCGCGCGCGACGTGCGCCTGGAGCTGCGCGCGGCCGGCGGCGCTGCTCCTGAGCTCGATCGGGTTGCGGCGCGCCTCGAGAAGGCGGCGCGCGACCTCAGGCTGGTGTTCGGCGAAGCCGGCGCGCGCCTCGCCTGGAGCCAGGCGCTGCGGCTGCAAGGATTCAGCGACGCCCTGGCGAAGCTGAATTCAGCGCTCCACGTCCTGGAGCAGGCGCTCGCGGCCCACGAAGGCCGCGCCGAAGGACTCGACGCCTGCGCGCGCCGTGCGAGCGCGGCGCGCCACCTGCTCGTGAGGCTGCGCGAGACCGAGGTGTCCGCGGAGGTGCGCTGGCTAGAAGTCTTCAGCCACGCGGTGCAGCTCCATGTGACGCCGCTGTCGTCGGCGGAGCTCTTCCGCCGCCAGATGACCGACCACCCGCGCGCCTGGATCTTCACCTCGGCGACGCTCGCCGTGGGCGAGGATTTCGGCCACTTTACGCGCGAGCTCGGCGTGCCCGACGCCGCCACCCGGCGCTGGGCGAGCCCGTTCGATTTCCCGCGCCAGGCGCTCTTGTACGTGCCGAAGGCGCTGCCCGAGCCGGGCGAGGCGGGCTTCACTGAGGCGGTGATCGAGGCGGCGCTGCCGGTGCTGAGAGCGAGCGAAGGGCGCGCGTTTCTCCTCTTCACTACGCTGCGGGCGCTGCGCCGCGCCCATCAGATCCTTGAAGGAAAAATCGATTATCCGCTGCTGGTTCAGGGCACCGGCTCGCGCAGCCAGCTCCTGTCGCGCTTCCGCGCGCTGGGCAACGCGGTGCTGCTCGGCAGCCAGTCGTTCTGGGAGGGCGTCGACGTGCGCGGCGACGCGCTGTCGCTCGTCGTGATCGACAAGCTGCCGTTCGCGCCGCCCGACGACCCGGTTCTCGCCGCGCGCATCGAGGGCGTGCGCAGCACGGGCGGCAACCCGTTCAACGAGCTGCAGCTGCCTCAGGCGGTGCTGCAGCTCAAGCAGGGCGCCGGACGCCTCATCCGCGACGAGGCCGACCGCGGCGTGCTGATGCTGTGCGATCCGCGCCTCGTGAGCAAGCCCTACGGCAGGCGCATCCTGCAGAGCCTGCCGCCGATGGCGCTCACGCGCGAGCTGTCGGCGGTGGAGCGCTTTTTTGCAGCTCGTCCTGCTGGTGGATGCGGATGATTTCCTCGAAGCTCGAGTCGGCCCGAAAGCCGAGCGCCAGCGCCCGGCTGGCGTCGAAGTTCTGCGGCCAGCCGCTCACGATGCGCTCGATGAGCGGGTCGGGCTCGCGGCGGATGAGCTTCGCCGCCTGATCGCCGGCGACCTTGCGCAGCGCCTCGATTTCGTCGCCGACGGTGGCGCACACGCCCGGCATGCTCAGATTTCTCCGGTTTCCCAACTTTGCAGTATCCAGTTGGGCGGCGTGCACGAGAAAGCCGACCGCGGCGCGCGGCGACGCGAACCAGTGACGCACGCTTTCCGACACCGGCAGCACCGCTTCCTGGCCGGCGAGCGGCTCGCGGATGATGCCGGAGAAAAAGCCCGAGGCGGCCTTGTTCGGCTTGCCGGGGCGCACGCAGACGGTCGGCAGGCGGATGCCGATGCCGTCGAAGAATCCGCGGCGGCTGTAGTCGGCGAGCAGCAGCTCGCCGATCGCCTTCTGGGTGCCGTAGCTCGTGAGCGGAGCGTTGAGGAACTCGTCGTCGATGGCTTCCGGGAACGGCGCGCCGAACACCGCGATCGACGAGGTGAAGACTACGCGCGGCCGGTACTCGCCGCCTAGCTTCCTGATGGCCTCGAAGAGCAGCCGCGTTCCGTCGAGGTTGACGCGGTAGCCCTTGTCGAAGTCCGCCTCGGCCTCGCCGGACACGACGGCGGCGAGGTGGAAGATGAGCTCCGGGCGCGCGGCGAGCAGCCTTTCCGCCTCGCCGGGCAGCGAGAGATCGGAAACGACCGTCTTGTGCCTGCTTTCGAAGGGGACGACATCGTGAAGCACGAGATCGGCGCCGGCGTCCCTCGAGAGGCGCTCGACGAGCTTGCGGCCGATCATGCCGGCCGCGCCGATGACGAGGGTGCGGCGGCTCACCACGCGGCTACCAATTGGGGTCCCACAGGCGCCACCACGGCACGTCGACCTTGCGCGTGCCGCCCTTGAGGTAGACGCTGTTCGGGAAGTTCGCCTGGAGCACGCGGTCGGCCGAGTCGCGCAATTCGGCCATCCCGAGCGCGTCGTACGCCTTGACCAGAATGGCCATCGCGTCCTCGACGGCCGGCGCCTGCGGATAGTGCTGGATCGCGTACTGCGCGCGGTTGGCGGCCGCCACGTAGGCCGTGCGCCTCATGTAATAGCGCGCGACGTGAACTTCGTGCGAAGCAAGGGCGTTGACGAGGTAGCGCATGCGCGCCGAGGAGTCGGCGGCGTATTTCGACTCCGGGAAGCGCGTCACCACCTCCTTGAACGACTCGAACGCCTCGCGCGACGCCTTGGGATCGCGGTCGGTCAGGTCGGGCGTGGTCACGTTGGTGAGGAAGCCCGACATGTCGTTGAAGTTGATCAGGCCCTTCAGGTAGTACGCGTAATCGACGTTGGGATGGTTGGGGTAGAGCTTGATGAAGCGGTCGGCGGCGGCGATGGCCGAGGCACGCTCGCCGTCCTTGAAATGGCAGTACGCGACCTCGAGCTGCGCCTGCTGCGCGAAGCGCCCATAGGGAAAGCGCGCCTCCAGCTTCTCGAAGTACTTGATCGCCTTCGCCCACTCCTTGCCCGCCATGGCGTCCTTCGCCTCGCCATAGAGGCGCTGCGCGGACCAGCCGACGGTTTCGTCGTCCTCCTTGCCCGAAAAGAGCCCGCACCCCGCCAGGAGCAGGACAACCAGGGAGAGGAGCGGGGCAACAAGTAAACTTGATCGCATGAGCGGGAAAAATTATAGCGTCGGCGAGGAGGCGGACTGGGAGGAAAGCTTCGCCGCGCCGATGCGCTGCACCGTGCCGAGCGAGCTCGGCGGGATGCGCTTCGACCAGGCGCTGGCGCGCTTGTTCCCGCAGTACTCGCGCAGCCGGCTGCAGGCCTGGCTGAAGGCCGGCCATATCCGGCTCGACGGCCGCAGCGCCGAGGCGCGGCAGGCGGTGACGGGGGGCGAGCACGTCGTCCTCGAGCCGCCGCCGGCGCCGGACGCGATCGCCCCGAAGGCGCAGCGCATGCCGATCAAGATCGTGCACGAGGATGCCGACCTGATCGTCGTCGACAAGCCGGCAGGGCTGGTCGTGCATCCGGGCGCAGGCCAGCCCGACCGCACGCTTCTCAACGCGCTGCTCGCGCACGCCCCGGGGCTCGCCGGCGTGCCGCGCGCCGGCATCGTCCATCGGCTCGACAAGGACACGAGCGGGCTCCTGGTGGTCGCCAAGACGGTCGAGGCCCAGGCCGCGCTCGTCAAGCAGCTTGCCGATCGCAGCATGCGGCGCATCTACCTCGCCGTGGTCCAGGGCGACCCGCCTGCCGGCGGCACGATCGACGCGCCGCTGGGACGCGACGCGCGCTCGCGGGTGCGCATGGCGGTCACGCACCGCGGCAAGCCGGCGCGCACCGCCTTTCGCGTGGTCGAGCGCTTCGGGCGCGCGGCGCTGCTCGAGTGCCGCCTCGAGACCGGCAGAACGCACCAGATCCGCGTCCATCTGCAGCACATCCGCCACCCGCTGGTCGGCGATCCGGTCTACCGCCGCGGCACGCGGCGCGGGCTCGCCTTCCCCCGGCAGGCGCTGCATGCCGCGGAGCTCACGCTGGTCCATCCGCGCACCGGCCATTCCATGACCTGGCGCGCGCCGCTGCCGAGGGACATGAAGCGCCTGCTTCAGGAGCTGAGGGACCGGGGATGAGCGAGCTTCTACTCCCGGACTGGCCGGCGCCGCCCAGCGTGCGCGCGGTCATGACGACCCGAAATACTACGCAAGCCGAGCTGCGCCCCCTCCTTCCGGGCGAGCCTGCCTGGTTGCGCCAGGTGCACGGCACGCGAGTCGTTCGCCTCGATCAGGTCGTTTCGAATCCCGAAGCCGATGCCGTGGTGACCGAAACGAGGAACCGGGTTTGTGCAATCCGGGTCGCCGACTGCATGCCGGTTCTGCTTGCGGACGAGGATGCTACGGTGATCGGCGCAGCGCACGCGGGATGGCGCGGACTTTCCGCCGGCGTGATCGAAAATACGGTCCGGGCGATGGGCACCGCCGGAGGAGCGCTGCTGGCGTGGCTCGGCCCGGCCATCGGCCCGCAGATGTACGAGGTGGGCGAGGAAGTGCGCTCGGCGTTTCTCGCCCGCGACGCCGCGGCTCAGGCGGCGTTCACGCCCGCGCGCCCCGGCCATTGGCTGCTCGATCTGTACACCGTGGCGCGCCAGCGCCTGCGCTCGTGCGGCGTGGAGCGCATCTTCGGCGGCGGCTACTGCACTTACTCGGAGCCGGAACGCTTCTATTCCTATCGGCGCGACGCCACCGCGAGCCGCATGGTCGCGTATGTGTGGCTCGCGTGAACGCCGGATGGTTGTCCGAGTAGAATCCCCGGCCCCATGACGCTCGCCTGGATCCTCGCCGCGAGCTTCGTCGGCGGAACGCTTTCCGCCGGGCTCGCCGCGTTCTCGCTGCTCCTCCGCGCAAGCTGGGTGTCGACCCTCGTTTCTTTCGCGATCGGGGCGCTGCTGGGAGCGGCGTTCCTCGAAGTGATCCCGCACGCGTTCGAGCGCGGCAACGCGCACGAGGCGGCGGCGGCCATCCTCGGCGGCATCTTCGTGTTCTTCGTGCTCGAGAAACTGCTGCTCTGGCGCCATTGCCACACCGAGAACTGCGAAGTGCACGATCCGCACGCGGGAGGCTCCGGGGCCCACGACCACGGGCGCAGCGGCCTGCTCATCATCGTCGGCGACACCATCCACAACTTCCTCGACGGCCTGCTCATCGCCGCCGCCTTCCTGCAGAGCACCGAGGTCGGCATCATCGCGGCCGTGGCGATCATCGCGCACGAGATCCCGCAGGAGGTGGGCGACTTCCTGATCCTGCTTCATTCGGGGTATACCCGGGCGCGGGCGCTGGCGATGAACCTGCTTTCGTCCCTCGCCACGGTGCTGGGGGGGCTGATCGGCTATTTCGGGCTGCGCGCGGTGGGCGAGTGGGAGGCGACCCTGCTCGGCTTCGTCGCCGCGAGCATGATTTACGTCGCGGTCGCCGATCTGATCCCCGGCCTGCACCGCCGGCCCCAGCTTCGCGACACCGCCTCGCAGGCGCTCCTGATCGCCCTGGGCATTGGGGCGATCGCGGGGCTGCGAGTGGTCTTGGTGCACTGATCGAAAAGAACTAATCTTTCAGCAAGTTAAAATCATTTGACGACGGCGTTTGTGCGGCGCAAAATGCGCGCGCGCATGCAACCCGGGTTCCCAGAGACCGTCCTCGCGGCGATCTCGCAGTCCACCAACGAACTCACGCAGGGCTGGATGAGGCTGATGGCTTCGGCCCCAGCGGCTGCGGACACTTCATGGCTCGGCGCAAACTCGGCGCTGCAGGCGAGTTACATCGAGAAGCAGGCAAAGCTCTGGAGCGCGCTCAGCGCGGGGCGCGCCGAGCCGGTGATCTCGCCCGAGCCCGGCGACCGGCGCTTCGCGCACCGGCAATGGAATGAAAACCCGTACTACGACTACCTCAAGCAGTCGTACCTGCTGGCGTCGCGCTATCTGGCCGAATCGGTCGAGCAGGCCACCCTCGAGCCCGGGCCGAAGGAACGCGCGCGGTTCGCGGTCAAGCAGTGGATCGATGCGATGTGTCCGGCCAATTTCGCCGCTACCAACCCGCAGGCCCTCGAGCAGGCGCTCGAGACGCGCGGCGAAAGCCTGGCACGCGGGCTGGGTCAGCTCCTCGCCGACGTCCAGCGCGGCCGCATCAGCCAGACCGACGAGAGCGTGTTCGAAGTGGGCCGCAACCTTGCGGTGACGCCCGGGAGCGTGGTGTACGAGAACGAGCTCATCCAGCTCATCCAGTACGCGCCGGGCACCGCCGAAGTGGCCAGGCGCCCGCTGGTCATCGTCCCGCCCTGCATCAACAAGTACTACATCCTCGACCTGCAGCCGGAAAACTCCTTCGTGGCCCATGCCGTCGCGAGCGGCCATACGGTGTTCCTGGTGTCGTGGCGCAACGTGCGCGCGGACCAGGGCCGGCTCACCTGGGACGATTATCTCGAGCTGGGCGTGTTCACGCCGCTGCGCGTGGCCCGCGAGATCGCGCAGAGCGACCAGGTCAACGCGCTGGGCTTCTGCGTCGGCGGCACGCTGCTCGGCGCGGCGCTCGCGGTCCTCGCGCACAGAAAGGACGATTCCGTCGCGAGCGTCACCTTTCTGACCACGATGCTCGACTTCTCGGAAACCGGGCAGATCGGCCTCTTCGTCGACGAGGCCATGGTCGCGGCGCGCGAGGCCAGCATCGGGAAGGACGGGATCCTGCCGGGGACGGACCTCGCGTTCGTCTTCTCCAGCCTGCGGGCGAACGATCTCGTCTGGCCGTACGTGGTCAACAACTATCTCCTGGGCGAAACGCCGGCGGCGTTCGACATCCTCCACTGGAACGCCGACAGCACCAACCTGCCGGGTCCGATGTACTGCTATTACCTGCGCAATACGTATCTCTCGAACAGGCTGCGCGAGCCGGGCGCGCTCAGCAATTGCGGTGCGCCGGTCGATCTCGGCGCCGTCGAGCTGCCGCTCTTCGTGCTGGCGACGCGCGAGGACCACATCGTGCCGTGGCGCTCCGCCTACCGCACGCTCGGGCTGCTCGGCGGCGCGGACAAGACCTTCGTGCTCGGCGCGAGCGGCCACATCGCCGGCGTGGTCAATCCGGCAGCGAAGAACCGCCGCAGCTACTGGACTTCGGAGCGCTATCCTGCGGAGCCCGAGGACTTCCTTCAAATTGCCACTGAAAGCCGGGGCAGCTGGTGGTCGGCGTGGTCGCAATGGCTCGCGCGCCACGACGGGGGGAAGCGGGCCGCACCTTCGGCGCCCGGAAATGTCGAATACAGACCCATCGAAGCGGCCCCCGGCCGCTACGTGAAGCAACGAATCCACTAGGAGAGACTCATGGAAGAGATCGTCATCGTCGGCGCAGCCCGCACCCCGATCGGCAAGTTCGGCGGCAGCCTCGCCAAGACCCCGGCCTCCGATCTCGGCGCGCTCGTCATCCGCAAGGTGCTGGAGCGCGCGGGCGTCGCGCCCGAGCAGGTGTCCGAGGTCATCATGGGCCAGGTGCTCACCGCGGCGGTCGGGCAGAACCCCGCGCGCCAGGCGGCGATCAAGGCAGGCATCCCGTACATGGTGCCGGCGATGACCATCAACAAGGTCTGTGGCTCGGGCTTGCAGGCGGCGATGCTCGGCGCGCAGGCGATCGCCAACGGCGACTCGGAGCTCGTGGTCGCCGGGGGCCAGGAGTCGATGAGCCTCTCGCCGCACGCGCTCAACGGCTCGCGCGACGGCTTCCGCATGGGTGACGCCAGGATGGTCGACACCATGATCGTCGATGGCCTGTGGGACGTCTTCAACCAGTACCACATGGGCGTCACTGCCGAGAACGTGGCCAAGGAGTACGCGGTCACGCGCGAGGAGCAGGACGAGTTCGCGGTGGCGAGCCAGAACAAGACCGAGGCGGCGCAGAAGGCCGGCAGGTTCAAGGACGAGATCATCGCGGTCGAAATTCCGTCCAGGAAGGGACCGGTGCTGTTCGCCGACGACGAATATCCGCGCCACGGCGCGACGCTCGACGCGATGAAGAGCCTGAAGCCGGCCTTCGACAAGAACGGCACGGTGACGGCGGGCAACGCTTCGGGCATCAACGACGGCGCCGCGGCAGTGGTTTTGTGCACTTTGAAGAAATCAAAAGAACTTGGGCTGAAGCCGATCGCGAAGATCAAGGCCTTCGCCTCCGCGGGCGTCGATCCGAAATACATGGGGATGGGGCCGGTGCCCGCCTCGAAGCGCGCGCTCTCCCGCGCCGGCTGGGAACCGAAGGATCTCGATCTCATGGAGATCAACGAAGCCTTCGCCGCGCAGGCGATCGCGGTCAACCGCCAGATGGGCTGGGACACGAAGAAGGTGAACGTGAACGGCGGCGCCATCGCGCTCGGTCATCCGATCGGCGCCTCGGGCGCGCGCGTGCTGGTCACCCTTCTCCACGAAATGCAGAAGCGCGATGCGCGGCGAGGCCTCGCCTCGCTTTGCATCGGGGGCGGAATGGGGGTCGCCCTTGCTGTTGAGCGCTAGGGTAGAACGATAGAGAGGAAAACGATGAAGCATGAAGCCGAGGTAATCGACGCATCACAAGAAGAGGCATGGCGCGACCGCACCCGCCCGGTCGTGCCGCGCATTGCCTTCGTTTCCGGCGGCATGGGCGGCATCGGCAGCGCAATCTGCCAGCGCTTCGCGCAGTCGGGCCACACCGTCGTGGCGGGCTGCCTGCCGGGCTACGAGCGCAAGCAGGACTGGCTCGACGCGATGCGCTCGCGCGGTTTCAGGGTGCACGCCGCGGAGGGGGACGTGGCCGACTTCGATTCGTGCGCGGAGATGTTCTACAACGTGAGCTCGGTCGTCGGGCCGGTCGACATCCTGGTGAACAACGCCGGCATCACGCGCGACTCGGTGTTCAAGCGCATGACCGAGCAGGACTGGATGGCGGTGATCAACACCAACCTGAACAGCGTGTTCAACGTCACCCGCCAGGTGGTCGACGGCATGTGCGAGCGCGGCTGGGGGCGCATCGTCAACATCTCTTCTGTCAATGCGCTCAAGGGCCAGTTCGGGCAGACCAACTACTCGGCCGCCAAGGCCGGCATGGCCGGCTTCGCCAAGGCCCTCGCCCAGGAGGTGGTCAAGAAGGGAGTGACAGTCAACACCGTGTCACCGGGCTACGTCGAGACCGACATGGTGATGGCCATCCGGCAGGAGATCCGCGACCAGATCATCGCCGCCATCCCGATGGGGCGACTCGCCCGGCCCGAGGAAATCGCCGCCGTGGTGGCCTTCCTGGCCTCCGAGGAGGCGGGGTACATCACGGGGGCCAACATCTCGGTCAACGGCGGCATGCACATGATGTAGACTGGCCCATCCCACGGAAAGGAACGCCTGGAGGAGGCCATGGCAAAGCAAAGGATCGCCGTTGTGACCGGAGGCATGGGCGGCCTCGGCGAAACGATCTCGACCAAGATGGCCGACGCGGGCTACCGCGTCGTGGTCACCTATTCGCCTTCCAATACGAAATTCCGCTCGTGGCTGGAAGAGATGAAGGGCCGCGGCTACAACTTCGCCGCTTTCCCGGTGGACGTGGTCGACTACGACGACTGCGCGCGCAAGGTGCACACGATCCAGACCGAGGTCGGCGCGGTCGACATCCTGGTCAACAACGCCGGCATCACGCGCGACATGACCTTCAAGAAGATGACGAAGACCGACTGGGACACGGTGATGCGCACCAACCTCGACTCGTGCTTCAACATGAGCAAGCAGGTGATGGACGGCATGGTCGACCGCGGCTGGGGCCGGGTGATCAACGTCTCGTCGGTGAACGGGCAGAAGGGCGCCTTCGGCCAGACCAACTATTCCGCCGCCAAGGCCGGGATCCACGGCTTTTCCAAGGCGCTCGCGCTCGAGGTCGCGCGCAAGGGCGTCACCGTGAACACCATCTCGCCGGGTTACATCGGCACCAAGATGGTTACGGCGATACCGAAAGAAATCCTCGACTCCAAGATCCTGCCGCAGATCCCGCTCGGGCGCCTCGGCAAGCCCGATGAAGTCGCCGGCCTGATCATCTATCTCTGCTCCGAAGAAGCCGCATTCGTGACTGGCGCCAACATCTCGATCAACGGCGGCCAGCACATGTATTAAGGAGTAGACTCAGCCCCCATGGCCGCAACGCAGCCTACCCGCGACTCGAAGGTGGAGAACCACCTTCGGCTGATCAAGAAGTATCCCAACCGGCGGCTCTACGACACCAAGACGTCGAGCTACATCACGCTCGCCGACGTGAAGCAGATGGTGCTGAAGCAGGAGGAGTTCCAGGTGGTCGACGCGAAGAGCGGCGACGATCTGACGCGCCAGATCCTGCTGCAGATCATCCTCGAGGAGGAGTCGGGCGGAGCGCCGATGTTCTCGAGCGACCTGCTCTCGCAGATGATCCGCTCCTACGGCAACGCGATGCAGGGCATGATGGGCGGCTATCTGGAGCGCAACGTGCGCGCGTTCCAGGACATCCAGAAAGCGCTGCAGGAGCAGTCGCAGCGGGTGTACGGCGACAACTCGCGCGTCTCGCAGGACCTCTGGGCCCAGTTCATGAACCTGCAGGGCCCCGCGATGCAGAGCCTGATGCAGGCCTACATCGAGCAGAGCCAGAAGATGTTCGCGCAGTTCCAGGAGCAGATGCAGAGCCAGACGCGCAACATGTTCTCGGGCCTTTCCTTCCCCGGTTTTCCGCCTGGCCAGAACAAGAGCGACGCCGACAAATCCTAAGATTGGATTTGTCTCGCTAGGCTGTCCCAAGGCGCTGGTCGATTCGGAGCGCATCGTCACCCAGTTGCGCGCCGAAGGCTACGCCATGTCCGCGACCTACGCTGGCGCCGACCTCGTGATCGTGAACACCTGCGGCTTCATCGACGCGGCGGTGCGGGAATCGCTCGATGCGATCGGCGAGGCGCTCGCCGAGAACGGAAAGGTGGTGGTGACCGGCTGCCTCGGCGCAAAGCAGGGCGTGGTTGAAGAAGCACACCCCTCGGTCCTCGCCATCACCGGTCCTCACGACACCGCCGCGGTGATGAAGGCGGTGCACGCGTATTTCGGGAATAGGCGGCCTCAGCCGCACGATCCGTATACCGACCTGGTTCCGCCTCAGGGGATCAAGCTCACCCCGGCGCACTACGCCTATCTCAAGATTTCCGAGGGATGCAACCACCGCTGTACCTTCTGCATCATCCCTTCGATGCGCGGCGATCTGGTGTCGCGCCCGATCGGCGAGGTCATGCTGGAAGCCGAGAACCTCGTGAAGGCCGGAGTGAAGGAGCTGCTGGTGATTTCCCAGGACACCAGCGCCTACGGGGTCGACGTGAAGTACAGAACCGGCTTCTGGAACGGCAAGCCGGTGAAGACGAAAATGACCGAGTTGTGCAGGGCGCTTGGCCAGCTCGGCGTGTGGGTCAGGCTGCACTACGTCTATCCGTACCCGCACGTCGACGAAGTGATTCCGCTGATGGCCGAAGGAAAGATCCTGCCCTATCTCGACCTGCCGTTCCAGCACGCATCGCCCCGCATCCTGCGCCTCATGAAGCGCCCGGCGAGCGCGGAGAAAGTGCTCGAGCGCATCCGCGCCTGGCGCGCGATCTGCCCTGAGATCGCGATACGCAGCACTTTCATCGTCGGCTTTCCCGGCGAGACCGAAGCCGAGTTTTCCCATCTCCTGGAGTTTCTCGAGGAAGCGCGGCTCGATCGCGTCGGCTGCTTCGCCTATTCGCCGGTCGAAGGTGCCGCTGCCAACGACCTGCCGGAGTCCGTTCCGGAAGAGGTCAAGCAGGAACGGCGCGCGCGCTTCATGCAGGCCCAGGCGGCCATAAGTTTGACCAAGCTCAAAAACCGGGTGGGCAAAACGCTTACGGTGCTGGTCGACGAGCCCGGAGTCGGGCGCTCGAAGGCCGATGCGCCGGAGGTCGACGGCGTGGTGCGCTTCCAGGGCGCAAGGGCGGGCGAATTCAAGAAGGTGCTGGTGGATCGCGCTGACGAGCACGATCTCTACGGAAAACTGCAATGATCGAAGCAGCAAAAACAAAAAGGGGTCAGAGCAATTTTCCTGTAACACATAGGCTGCTGCTGGATTTGTAACCGGGAAATTGCTCTGACCCCTTTTTATCGGAGACTGCAATGAGCAATCGCGAAGTAGTGGTGATTTCGGGCGCGCGCACGGCGATCGGCGACTACGGCGGCTCGCTCAAGGAGCTCGCGGCAACGCGGCTCGGCGCGACCGCGATCAAGGAGGCCGTGGCGCGCTCGAAGGTCGCGCCTGAAAGCGTCGGCCACGTCGTGATGGGCGGCGTCATCCACGGCGAGGCGAAGGACATGTATCTCTCGCGCGTCGCCGCGGTCGAGGCGGGCATTCCGGTGGGCACACCGTGCCTCACGGTGAACCGCCTGTGCGGCTCGGGCCTGCAGGCGATCGTCTCGGCGAGCCAGCACATCCTGCTCGGCGACTGCGAAGTCGCCGTGGCGGGCGGAGCCGAGAGCATGAGCCGCGCGGCGTACTTCCTGCCCACGGGGCGCTGGGGCCAGCGCATGGGCGATGGCGCGATCGTCGATGCGATGGTCGGCGCGCTGCACGATCCGTTCGGCCACGGCCACATGGGCGTAACCGCGGAGAACATCGCGGCGAAGTACGGCTTCACGCGAGAGCAGCAGGACCAGTTCTCCGTCGAGTCGCACCGCCGGGCGGCGCGGGCGATGGAGCAGGGCCTGTTCAAGAGCCAGATCGTTCCGATCGAGCTCAAGACGAAGAAGGGTGTGGAGCAGTTCACCACGGACGAGCACGTGCGCAAGGACCTGAAGCCGGAGGACATGGCCAAGCTGAAGGCCGTGTTCAAGAAGGACGGCACGGTCACCGCCGGCAACGCCTCGGGGATCAACGATGCAGGCGCCGCGGTCGTCCTCGTGGAAGCATCTTTTGCAAAAAGATCGGGTATCAAGCCGCTGGCCCGTCTTGTTGCGTACGCGCACGCGGGCGTCGAGCCGCAGGTGATGGGCCTCGGGCCGATTCCGGCGGTGCGGCGCGTCTTCGAGAAGGCCGGGCTCAAGCCCGCCGACATGGACGTGATCGAATCGAACGAGGCGTTCGCGGTGCAGGCCATGGCGGTGACGAAGGATCTCGGACTCGACCCGGCCAAGGTGAACCCGAACGGCGGCGCGGTCGCGCTCGGACACCCGATCGGCGCGACCGGCGCGATCCTCACGGTGAAGGCGCTCTACGAGCTCGAGCGCATTGGCAAGCGCTACGCGCTCGTCACCATGTGCATCGGCGGCGGGCAGGGCATCGCCGCGATCTTCGAGCGCACCTAGCGCTTCCCGTCAAGTAACGGGACGGACTACAAGAACGTGGTCCGTCCACGTTTGTCGGTCTTTGACGTTGTACCGCGTCGGTTTGCGCATAAGCAGTTAGGATTTTGGCCATGCGCCGCAAACCCCGCATCGGACTCGCCCTGGGCTCGGGGAGCGCGCGCGGCTGGGCGCACATCGGGGCGATCCGGGCGCTCGAGGAGCGCGGCATCAAGGCCGACCTCGTCTGCGGCACCTCGATCGGCGCGCTGGTGGGCGCGGCCTATGCCGCGGGCGAGCTCGACCGGCTGGAGAAGTGGGTGTCCGGCCTGGCCTGGACCACGGTGGTGCGGCTCATGGACCTCACCTGGCGCGGCGGCCTGATCCGCGGCCAGCGCCTGTTCACGCTCTTTCGCACCATCTTCCAGGACCGCGACATCGACGGCCTGCCGATTCCATACGGCGCGGTCGCGACCGAGCTCTACTCGGGCCGGGAGCTGTGGCTGCGGCACGGAAACCTGCTCGACGCGGTGCGCGCCTCGTGCGCGATGCCGGGACTTTTCACGCCGATGATCCGCGAGGGCGAGGTGGTGGTCGACGGCGGCCTGGTCAACCCCGTGCCGGTGTCGATGTGCCGCGCGCTGGGCGCGGAAGTGGTGATCGCGGTCGACCTCTCCTGGGGCAAGCTCGGGCCCTACCGCGACCGCAGCAGGTCGGTTGCGCCGCGCGAGGTGCCGGGCTGGCTCGCGCGGCTGCGGCCCGGCTGGGTCGAGAAGAAATCCAGGGTCGAAGACCGCACCGCGATCCCCTCGATCTTCGAGGTATTCAGCACCTCGCTCGACGTGGTGGAGATGCGCGTCGCCCGCAGCCGCCTGTCGGGGGACCCGGCCGACGTGCTGGTCACGCCGCTGCTGCCCGACTTCGCGACCATGGACTACCACCGCGCGCAGGAGGCGATCGAAGAGGGTCGCGCTGCGGTCGAGCGCATGGGCCCGCTTCTCGACCAGGTCGTCAGCTGACGCCCGCGTGGAGCTGACGCTCCCGGTCGCCGCCGCGGTGCTCGGCGCGGCGCTCCTGCACGCGGCATGGAACACGCTGGTCAAGGCCTCCGCGGACAAGGAGCTCGACACTTACGCGGTCGCCGCCGGCTCGGGGGTCTTGGCTTTGATCATTATTCCCATCCTCCCCGCGCCAGCGTCGGAATCGTGGCCATGGCTCGCCGGCTCGGCCGCGGTGCACATCCTCTACTTCGTGTTCCTCGCCGGCGCCTATCGGTACGGGGAGCTGTCGTACGTGTACCCGATCATGCGGGGCGGCGGGCCGATGATCGTGGCGGCGAGCGGCGCCGCGGTATTCGCCGAGGCGCTTACCGGCGGTCAGTGGCTCGGCGTGCTGCTGGTGTGCGGCGGCATCGTCGCATTCGCCTCGGGCGCGCACGACCGTCGCGCAACGCTATTCGCGCTCGCCAACGCGGTGGTGATCGGCGCCTACACCCTCATCGACGCTCAAGGTGCACGCGCCTCGGCCGCGCCAGTGAGCTACACGCTGTGGTTCTTCGCCGCGAACGCACTCGTGATCATCGCCATGGGCCGGCTCAAGCGCGGCAGCGCAGTGCCGCGCTATCTCGGACGGCACTGGCGGCGCGCCTTGCTCGGCGGCGCCTGCAGCGTGGGTTCATACGGCATCGCGCTGTGGGCGATGACGCGTGCGCCGGTCGCGCTGGTGGCGGTGCTGCGGGAGACCTCGGTGATCTTTGCCGCGGTCCTCGCGGCGCTGGTGCTGAAGGAAAAACTGACGCGCCGGCGGCTCTTCGCCACCGGCGCGGTGTTGGCGGGATTGATTCTTTTGCGTATCTAGGCGGGCTGCAGCCTTCCGTCGATCAGCCTGACGCGCTGGCCCGGCTGGTAGCCCGGGGCGACGTCGCTGCGCACGGTCTCGTTCGCACCGTCGTCGCGGCGCACGTCGACTTCCCAGTGCGTGGTGCCACGCGCCTGCTTCTCGATCGCACGGCCGGCGAAGGCACCGCCCGCGGCGCCGAGCACCGTGATCACCTTCTGCGAGCCGTGGCCCTTGCCGATTCGGTTGCCGAGCACCGCTCCCGCGATGCCGCCTGCGATCGGCCCGAGCGCCGTGCCCTCGCCCGCGTCCTTTACCTCGCGCACCGCCTGGACGGTGGCGAACCGCCCGGCCTGGACGACCGGCTTGGGCGTCTCGACGGGAGTCGCCGGTGCTTGCGCCATGGGAGGCGGAGGCGGCGGCGTGCCGTAGTCGTTATACGCGACGGGCGCCGTCGGCTTGGGCAGGCTCGTGCGGGCTACCGGTTTCTTGTGCACGGGCTTGGGCGCGGCCTGTGGCGCCGGCTGCTCGATGGTGGGCTCGGCCGGCTTCGCGACTTCGGCAGGAGCCTGCAGCGAGGCCTGTTCCTGCGGCAGGGTCTCCTGCTTCTGCGAGCCGAAAGAATGCGGGAGGAGGCCGGTGATCGAAGCTATGCCGACCGCGGAAAAGACGGTGATTGAGATCGCGGCGGCGGTAAGCAGCGGGTGAAGGCGGCGGGTGTTCGTTTCCATTGCTTGTTCTCCGTTGATTGCAGATCGAACACTGCGCAGGTTACGGAGGACGCCCGCCGGGTGCCGTAAGAGAGTGTTACCGGTTGTTACTCGCTCCCGCCCTCGGGCCGCATGTGCGGGAAAAGAATGACGTCCCGGATACTTGGACTGTCGGTCAGCAGCATCACCAGCCGGTCCACGCCGAGGCCCGCGCCTGCGGTGGGCGGCAGCCCGTATTCCAGCGCGCGGATGTAGTCGGCGTCGTAGTACATGGCTTCCTGGTCGCCGGCCTCCTTGGCCTTCGCCTGCTCG
>JBIOYV010000095.1:0-38853 GCA_044870335.1 Burkholderiales bacterium
CAGTCGAAAGGCGAGCCGAAGTTCTCGCCGATACCGGGCACGCAGCTCCTTTACATGACGAACTCGTCGAACGACATCGTGATGGACCTCGGCGGGCAGGCGTACTACGTGCTGATCTCGGGCCGCTGGTTCAGCGCCAAGGCGCTGACCGGCCCCTGGGCCTTCATCAACAGCAAGAAGCTCCCGCCCGACTTCGCGAAGATCCCGCCGGAGCACCCGATGTCCGACGTGCTGATCTCGGTCGCCGGCACGGCGCAGGCAAGCGAGGCGGCGATCGCCAACCAGATCCCGCAGACCGCGACCGTGCAGCGCGACATCCAGCCCACGCCGGTGGTCTTCGACGGCGGCAAGCCGCAGTGGAAGCCGATCGACGGCACGCCGCTTCAATACGTGTTCAACACCGGGCCGCCGTTGATCCAGATCGATCCCAAGACGTATTACATGGTGCAGAACGGCGTCTGGTTCGCGGGCACTGCGGCGACCGGGCCGTGGGCCGTGGCGGCGACGGTGCCGGCGGTGATCTATACCATCCCGGCGAGCTCGCCGCTGCATTACGTGACCTACGTGCGCGTGTACGGCAGTTCGCCCACCACCGTGTTCGTCGGCTACACGCCCGGCTATTACGGCACCGTGATGACCACCGACGGCACCGTGGTGTACGGCACCGGTTATGTGTATCCGGTCTACGTCGGCGCCGTCTGGTATCCGCCGCCGCCGACCTACGGCTGGGGCGTCGGATTCGCCACGGGCGTCTTCTTCGGATTCGCCATCTCGGGCGGGTGGCATAGCCCCTGCTGCTATGGCGGCGGCGGTGGCGTGTACATCAGCCACCACAACACCAACATCAACATCAACAACAGCTACAACCGCTGGGGAGGCAAGACGAGCAATGTCAGCGGCCCCGGCGGGCGCAACGTGACCACCTCGCAGGTCGGGAACACGACCTTCGCCAAGGGCGCGGGCAGCAACAACGTCTACGCCGGCCGCGACGGCAACGTCTACCGGCGCGACGAGGGTGGCGGATGGCAGAAGTACGAGGGCGGCGCCGGGAAAGGCCAAGGCGGCAACTGGTCGGACGTCGGCGGCAACCGTCCCGACGCTGGCACCCGGCCGTCGCAACAGCCAGCCGGCGGCAATCGGCCGTCGCAGCAACCCGCAGGCAGCCGGCCCGGGGGCGAGTCGATCAACTCGCTCGACCGGCAGGCGCAGGCGCGGCAGCAGGGCGAGCAGCGTGCGGCGCAGGCCCGCTCGGGCGGCGGTTTCCAAGGAGGCGGTGGCTTCAGCGGCGGCGGCGGTTTCAGCGGAGGCGGCGGCGCGCGCGGCGGCGGCGGTGGGCGCGGCGGCGGTGGCCGCCGCTAGAACAGGCCTGGCGCTGAGGTTGGACCAAGGTCCAATTTCGCGGCGCAGCGAGTCTGGCGAAACTGGGGCGGGTATAAAGCGGAGGCGCCCGCCATGCGTGTCGTTACGGCCCTGATAGTCGCTGGTGGACTGGCCGGCTGCGCCGGTCCGGCCGGCTCGCCATCCACGCCCGAATCGGGCAACCTGCTCGGGACCTATACGGGCATTCTGCCGTGCGCCGATTGCGGGGGCATCCGCACGGATCTGCGGCTGTACGCCGACCAGCCGTCGGGTCAGGCCACGCGCTACGAGGCGAGAGAAACCTATATCGGCACGCGGGAGGGGGACCGCACCGTCGACAAGGCGGGCCGCGTGAAAGTCGTGCGCGGATCGGCGAGCGACAAGGAGGCGATGGTGTATCAGCTCGAGACCGACCGCTCCGACACGCTGCGCAATTTCGTGCGCGCGAGCGACAACGAGCTGCGCCTGCTCGACCGCGAGCAGAAGGAGCTCGTTTCCTCCGCTCCCCGCTCGCTCTACCGCGCCATCCTGCTCGTTGAAAGCGACTCGGGGCGAGCCATCGAGGTCAGCCCGGGCGAAAGAGTCGTGGTCCGACTGGGCAGCAATCGCACGACGGGCTATCGCTGGTCGCTTCTCACTTCCGGCTCGAATGCGCTGACCAGCCTCGCCGCCGCAGAATACGCGGGGGAGGCGGCATCCGACGGCAAGGCCGGCAGCGGCGCCACCGAAAGCTGGTACTTTCAGGCGAGCCGCAGCGGCCAGCAGGAGCTGCGCTTCGAGTATCGGCGCTCCTGGGAGGTCAACGTTCCGGCGGCGAAGTCGACGAACTACACGATCAGGGTGCGTTGAGGCTTCGATTCCATGGCGCGGCGATCCTCGCAGTCGCACTCTCGTTGCTTACCGGTGCGGCGCACGCGCAAGCTCCGCGCGGGCGCGTGGAGCTCAAGCGCCAGAACACCGACCACGATACCCCGGGGGAATCCAGCCGGACCACGGTTCGGCTGGAAGCCCTGCCGGAGGGCCGGGTGGCGCTCTGGCGCCTCGACCTGCCGTTTCCGGACGAGAAGGACACGTTTTCGGGCAGCCCGTTCGATCCTCGCCTGGGAGACATCAAGTTGCGCGCGCGGTTGAGGCCGGTGGACGTGGGCGGCGCCCCGGTGGCGTTCTTTTCCGAGCTCACGTTTCCGACCGCCGATCCGGATTCGCTCGGGCAGGGCAAGTACCAGGTCATGGCCGGGGCGGAGACGTTTCATCCGCTCGCTTCCATCAGCAGCGACGACCACAAGCTGTCTTTCTCGCCGCAACTCCAGCAGGTCGTCTCGGTCGCGGGTCACCAGGACCGCAAGGACATCAACTACACGAAGTTCGAGCTCGCGCTGCGCGACGTCTGGCGCAAGGCGTACTCGCTGAAAATCACGGCGAAGCCCGTGATCGACTGGGTGCAAGATGGCAAGACCGGCGCGGTGGCGGAGCTCGAAGGCGGCGTGACCCTCGAGCACGGCTGGCGCGTCCTTCTGATGCTGGGCGGGCGGCTGTGGGGCGAGGGCGTGCCGAGCACCTACGGCACGCGCGTCGAGCTCACGGTGGGCCGCACGCTCTGAACAAAGAACAAAGGGGAGAGACATGGCCGAGATGCAACGACACGACCTGACGCGGGTCGTGCTGACGGTGCTCTTCATCGGCGGGCTGATCGGCTCCTCGTTCTGGATCCTGCGGCCGTTCATCGCGCCGACGATCTGGGCGGTGATGATCGTCGTCTCCACCTGGCAGGCGATGCTCGCGGTGCAACGGTTTGCACGCGGCCGGCGCTGGGTCGCGGTGACGGCGATGACGCTTATCCTGTTTCTCCTGCTGATCGTGCCCCTGTCGGTCGCCATCGGAACGATCATCTCCCATCTCAACGACATCACCGGCTGGATCAAGGGACTGCAGGATTTCAAGGTGCCGCCGCCGCCGGCGTGGCTGCCGCAGATCCCGTTCGTGGGCACCCGGCTGACGGACGTGTGGCAGGAAGTGTCGACTGAAGGCGTCGAGGTGCTGCGGGACAAGGTCGCCCCCTACGCGCGTGGCCTGGTCGCGTGGTTCGTTGCCGAGATGGGCAGCTTCGGCCGGCTCTTCGTGCAGTTCGTGCTCACCGTGGTCGCCGCCGCGATTCTGTGGGCCTACGGCGAAGGCGCCGCCGACTGGATGCTGCGCTTCGGCGCGCGCCTCGGCGGCGAGCGCGGCGAAGCGGCGATCCGCCTGGCCGGGCAGGCGATCCGCAGCGTGGCGCGCGGCGTCATCGTCACCGCGCTGGTGCAGACGGCCGTCGGCGGCATCGGCTTGTGGATCGCGGGGATCCCTTTCGCCTCGGTTCTCACCGCGCTCATGTTCCTCCTCGCGGTGGCCCAGATCGGCGCCGCGCTGGTGCTCGTCGTGCCGGTGATCTGGCTGTACTGGAGCGGCTCGCCGGGCATGGGGACGTTCCTGCTTGTCGTCACCGTGATCGCGGCCACGCTCGACAACTTTCTGCGTCCGTTCCTTATCAAGCAGGGCGCGGCCGACCTCCCGCTCCTGCTGATTTTCCTCGGAGTGATCGGCGGTCTCATCGCGTTCGGCCTGATCGGCATCTTCATCGGCCCTCTGGTGCTCGCGGTAACCCACACGCTCGTGAACGCCTGGGTGCGCGGCGACCCGGCTCAGAAGCCGCAGGCGCCGTGATCGGGTGACGCCGCGCCACGACAGGCGGGGCGGATGGGACCAAAGTCCAATTACGCGTTGGCACCGGGCTTGAGCACACTGAGGAGATGAACCGCATCCGGTCAGCGGCTCTTCTGGCGGCGTTTGCCGGCGCGTTCTTCGTTTCGTCTGCGAGCGCAGCCGACGGCGGTTTCTATCTCGGCATCGGCGCCGGCCAGGGCACGATCCGCGACGACCCGGCCAACCCCAACGGCGCCGGCACGGTCAATTTCGATTCCGAGGACACGTCCTACAAGCTCTTCGCCGGCTACCGGTTGGGCGCGCTGCCGTTGCTGGATTTCGCATTCGAAGGCGGCTACATCGATTTCGGCAAGCCTTCGCAGAGCTCCTCCGGGCAGCGCCTGGAATACAAGCTCCACGGCTTCGACGGCGCCGCCCTCGCCATCTTTCCCCTTGGCCCGGTCGATCTCTACGGCAAGCTCGGCGCGCTGTACTGGAGCTCGGACAAGACCATCGGTGGCTCGACGGCGAGCAAGACCGGCAGCAGCGCGTTCTACGGTGTCGGCGTGGGACTGCGCCTCGGTGCGCTGGGCCTGCGCGCCGAGTACGAACGTTTCGATATCGGCGAGCTCGACCGCGTGGAGATGTACTCCCTGAACGCGCTGCTCCAGTTCTAGCATGAGCAGCAAAGCGCTGCTTGCCCTGGCGATGACGGCGTGCGCGGCGCTCGTTCCGCCCGCGGCGGGTCAGAAGCAGCAAGCCCCGTCCGAAGAGGAGCTCATCGCCCGGGCGGCGCAGCCCTGGACCGGCGACCTCGACGGCATGATCGAGCGGCGCGGAATACGAGCTGCTCACCAAGTTCGAGGAGGAACTCAACCGGCGGTACAAGCCCAAGGCAAAACACCTGCGCGTTCACGTGCAGTTCATCCCCACCGCGCGCGACCGGCTGCTCCCGGCGCTGCTCGAGGGCCGCGGCGACATCGCCGCCGGGATCCTGACCGTGACCCCGGAGCGACTGCGGGAGGCGGACTTCGGCGCGCCCTTCTTCCGCAACGTCGCCGAGATCGTGATGACCGGCCCGGCTTCTCCAGCGCTTGCATCGATCGCGGATCTTTCCGGCCAGCAGGTGTTCGTGCGCCGCTCGTCGAGCTACTGGGCGCATCTCGAGGCGCTCAACGCCCGCTGGCAGGCCGAAGGCCGCGCCCCGGCGGCGCTCAAGGCGGCGCCGGAGGACCTCCAGGACGACGACCTTCTGGAAATGCTCAACGCGGGCCTGGTCGGCCTGACGGTCGTCGACCGCTACAAGGGGCTCGCGTGGGCGAAGGTGTTCAAGCGCATCAAGCCGCGCGAGGACCTGCGGGTCAACGAGGGCGGCGACATCGCGTGGATGATCCGCAAGGACAGCCCGAAGCTCAAGGCGCAGATCTCGGCGTTGGCCGAGAAATACGGCCACGGCAGGGCGTTCAGCGCCGGCCTGGTGAAGAAATACGCGGGCAGCACCCGTTTCGTGAAGCAGGCGACCTCCCCGGCCGAAATGAAGAAATTCGCGCGCACGGTCGAGCTGTTCCGCAAGTACGGCGATCGCTACGAGATGGATTACCTCCTGATGATGGCGCAGGGTTATCAGGAGTCGCGCCTGGACCAGAGCGCCAAGAGCCCGGTCGGCGCCATCGGCGTGATGCAGGTGATGCCCGCCACGGGCCAGGACATGAGGACCGGCGACATCACGGAGCTCGAGCCCAACATCCACGCGGGCGTCAAGTACATGCGCTTCATGCGCGACCAGTTCTTCCGCGACGAGCCGATGGACGCCCTGAACAAGACGCTGTTTTCCTTCGCCGCCTACAACGCCGGCCCGGGGCGCATCCGCGATCTGAGGAGCCGCGCCGAAAAGCGCGGCCTCGATCCCAACGTCTGGCTGAACAACGTCGAGCTGATCGCGGCGCAGAGGATCGGCGCCGAGACCGTCACCTACGTGTCGAACATCTACAAGTACTACGTCGCCTACAAGCTCGCGATCGAGATGCAGGCCGAGCGCCAGCGGCAGCGCGAGCAGCTGAAGGAGGCCGGCACTCCTGCCGAGCCGGTAAAGACCCGAGCCCAGAAGTAATCTGCGCCGAGATCCTGCTCTTCGGCGCGGGCTACCGGTTCTGATCCTGCCACCAGCCGCCGCCGAGCGCCTGGAACAGCGCGGCGGAATCGGCGTAGCGGTCGGCGAGCGCCTGCGTGCGGTCGATGAGCGCGCCGTGCAGCTTTCGCTGGGCGTCGAGCAGGAAGAAGTAGCTCACGCCGCCCGCCTTGAAGCGCGCCGAAGTAATGTCGTGGTAGGTGCGTGCCTGGGCCGCTGCATCGGTGCGTTCCCTGACCTTTTTCGCATCGGCCTCCAGCGCGCGCAGCACATCGGCGACATTCTGGAAGCTCTGCAGCACGACTTCCTGGTAGGCCGCGCCGGCCTGCTCGTAGGCCGCGACCGCGGCCCGGCGTTTGGCCTGCAGCTCGTCGCCGTGGAACAGCGGCTGGGTAAGCGACGCGCCGAGCACGTAGAAGCCGCTGCCGCTCGAAAAGAGCTCGCCGCCGCTCGAGGCGAGCGAGCCGACGTTGGCTGAAAGCGTGATCTGAGGGTAGAGATTCGCCGTGGCGACGCCTACCCTCGCGCTCGCCTGATGCAGCAGCGCTTCTGCCGCGCGGATGTCGGGCCGCTGTCGTGCGAGCTCCGAAGGCAGGCTCAAGGGCAGCTCCGGAGGCAATTGCAGCTCGGCGAGCCGGAACACGGGCAGCTTGGCGCCGCCCGGCGGCTGGCCTACATAAACGGCGAGGCGATGGCGCACCTGCTCGAGCTGGCGCTGCAGGTCGGGCTGCATCGCGCGGATCTGCGCCAGGTCCAGGCGCTGCGCCACGGCATCGGCCTGCGCGGCGGTGCCGAGGGTTACCAGCCGCTCGGTAATGGCGAGCTGGCGCTCCTGCAGTACGACGATCTCCTCGGTCGCGGCGATCTGCTCGCGCAGCGACGCCTCGCGGATCGCCGCGGTGACCACGTTGCCGGCGAGCATGAGGCGCGCCGCCTCGAGCTCGTAGCGCTGGTAGTCGACGCCCGCCTGCAGGGCCTCGAGCTCGCGTCGATTTGCGCCGAAGAGGTCGAGCGTATAGGACACGCCGACCGAAGCGAGGTAGAGGTTGAACGGCGTCTGCACCGGCAGGCTTTGCACGCCGAGCGACTGCGGATTGGCGTCGACGCGATTGGCGGAGAGCTTGGCGTCGACCTTGGGAAGCCGCGTGCCGCCGGTGCGCGCGCTGAGATCCTCCTGCGCCTGCCGCAGCTTCGCGCTCGCGCGGGCCAGCGTGGGGCTCGCCTCCAGCGCCTGGCGCACCAGGCCGTCGAGCGCCGGGGAGCGAAAGAGCGTCCACCACTCGGCGGGAATGTCCTTGCCCGGGGCGAGGCGGGGCTCGACCACCGCTGTCGCGGTGTACTGCCCTGCCGTCGGCACATCCGGAGGGTGGACCGGATCGCCCGCGCATCCCGCCATCCCCGCCGCGACGACGAAACCCATTGTTCGAATCAATGGATGTCTCATGGTCAATCCAGCGTGCGGCGGTAGAAGATCACGGCGAAGGCCATCACCACGAGCGTGAACACGATCAACGGCCAGATGTTGGGCCAGAGATCGGCCCAGTCGTTGCCCTTGAGCAGGATGCCGCGCACCAGGCGCAGGAAATGGGTCGCGGGCAGCACCTCGCCGATGACCTGCGCCCAGCCGGGCATGCCGCGGAACGGAAACATGAAGCCCGAGAGCAGCATCGTGGGCAGGAAGTAGAAGAACGTGAGCTGCATCGCCTGGAGCTGGTTCTGCGCGATCGACGAAAGGGTGATGCCGATCGTGAGGTTGGCGGCGATGAAGAGCAGCGCCACCCCGTAGAGCACGGCGACGCTGCCGACGAAGGGCACGAAGAAGAGGTAGCGCGCGGCGAGCAGGATAAGGCTCGACTGGATCAGGCCGATGAAGATGTAAGGCACGATCTTGCCGGTCATCACTTCCAGCGGCTGGGCCGGCGTCGCGAGGAGATTTTCCATCGTGCCGCGCTCGCGCTCGCGCGTCATCGCGAGGCCGGTCATCATCACCATGGTCATGGTGAGGATCACACCCATCAGGCCGGGGACGATGTTGTGCTGCGTGAGGCCCTCCGGGTTGTAGAGCTTGTGCACGCGCACGTCGAAGGGCGCCTCGCCCCCGGCGAGCGGCGCGAGGGGTCCGCGCAGGTCCTTCCTCGCCACCGACGCGGCGAGCTCTCGCACCGAGGCGATCGCGGCGCCGGCGGCCGCAGGGTCGGTGGCGTCGGCCTCGATGAGCAGCGCCGGGCGCTCGCCGCGCAGCAGCCTGCGGGTGAAGTCGGCCGGGAAATTCACCACGAACTGCACGTCGCCCCTCGCGAGCGCGTCGCGCGCCGCTTCCTCGCTCTGGAGCTCGGCGACGAAGTCGAAGTAGCCGCTTGTCTTCATCGCCGCGAGGTAGCTGCGCGTGAACTCGCTCTGCTCGGAGATCACCACCGCGGTGGGAAGGTGCTTCGGGTCGGTGTTGATGGCATAGCCGAAGAGCACGAGCTGGATGATCGGCATGCCGACGATCATGCCGAACGTGATGCGGTCGCGCCTGAGCTGCAGGAATTCCTTGAGCACGATGCCCCACCAGCGCGTGAACGAGAAGCGCTTCAAGTCCCGTCCCCGAAGTTGTCCGCCGAGAGGCTCATCAGGTGAATGAACACGTCTTCGAGCCCGCTCTCGGCGGGCTCGACGCGCCACGCCGTGCCCGCGGTCGCGCGCCGCAGCGATGCCTCGAGCGCGGCGGCGTCGCGGCCGGTGACGTGCAGCGCCGAGCCGAAAGCCGCGATCTGCTCGATGCCGGGCTGCCCCTGCAGCTTCGAGGCGATCGCGGCGAGGTCGTCGCCGGAAACCGACCAGGTGCTCAGCCCCTGGCTCGCGATGATCTCCGCGGCGGTGCCCTGAGCCATCAGCTTGCCGAAGGCGATGTAGGCGAGCTTGTGGCAGCGCTCCGCTTCGTCCATGTAGTGCGTGCTCACGAGCACCGAGATGCCGCGCGCGGCGAGGGCGTGCAGCTCTTCCCAGAATTCGCGCCGCGCCTTGGGGTCGACGCCCGCGGTGGGTTCGTCGAGAAGGAGCAGCTCGGGCTGATGCAGCATGCACGCGGCGAGCGCGAGGCGCTGCTTCCAGCCGCCCGAAAGCGAGCCCGCGAGCTGCGTCGCGCGAGCGGTGAGGTTAAGACCCTCGAGCGCGCGGTCCACCGCCTGGCGCCGCGCCGGCATCTCATAGACGCGCGCGATGAAGTCGAGGTTCTCGCGGATCGACAGGTCCTCCCAGAAGGAAAAGCGCTGGGTCATGTAGCCAACGCGGCGCTTGATCTCGGCGCTCTGGGTGCGGATGTCGTAGCCGAGGCAGGTGCCCGAGCCCGAGTCCGGCGTGAGCAGGCCGCACATCATGCGGATCGAGGTGGTCTTGCCGCTGCCGTTGGGGCCGAGAAAGCCGAGGATCTCGCCGCGGCTCGCCTGCAGCGACAGGTCGTTGACGACGTGCTTCGCGCCGAAATGCTTGTTCAGGCCGTGGACGTCGATCGCGAGCGAGCTCATTTCAGCGTGACGGCGACCGGCTGCCCGGGGCGCAGCCGCTGGGCATTGTCGACCGAGGGCCGCGCCTCCACCATGAACACGAGCTTCGCGCGCGTCTCGTTGCTGTAGATGACCGGCGGCGTGTATTCGGGCTCGGTGGCGATGTAGCTCACCGTCGCCGGGATTTCGGCTTCGCAGCCGTCGCAGCGCACGCTCACATTGCGCCCGGGCTTGAGCCCGCCGGCGAGCGCCTGCGGAACGAAGAAACGCACCTTCACGTTCTTCGGCGGCAGCATGCGCACCACGGGGCTGCCGGGCGGGACCCATTCGCCTTCGCGGTACAACGTGTCCACCACGAGCCCCGCCTGGGCAGCAGCGACGTGCTTCTGATCGAGGCGCCAGCTCGACTGGCTCGACGCAGCGCGCGCGGCCGCGACCTGGGCGTCCTGCGCCCGGATCTGGTCCTCGCGCGCCGGCAGCCGCGAGACGTCGAGCTGGCCCTGGAGCTCGCGCACCCGCGCCGCCCTGATCGCGTGGTTCGCGCGCGAATCCTCGAGCTGGGCGCGCGGGATGCCGCCGACCTCGAACTGCGCCTCGTCGCGCTTGAGCTGCTGCGCTGCCTGCTGCTCCGCCGCCACGGCCTGCGCGAGCTGCGCCTTCGCCACGTCGAGCTCGGGATTGCGCCGGCCGACCCTCAGGTCGGCGAGCTGGGCCTGCGAGGCCTTCAGCTGCTCGTCGGCCTGGCGCTTGGCCGCGGTCTCCTGGTCCGCCTCGAGCTCGAAGAGCGGCGCTTTCGCCTCGACCGTCTGGCCGCGCTGCACCAGCAGGCGCTCGAGCCGGCCGCCGACCGGCGAGGCGACGTGCACGTATTCGCCTTCGACATAGCCCTGGTAAGTCGTCTGCTTGTCTCCGGAGCAGGCAGCGAGAATTCCGGCGACGATCAGGAGCGTGAGCGCGTGACGACGCATGAGGGTTTGAATCTTTTACCGGGGGATAGGACCAAAGTCCAATACCGGCTCCGCGGTAGCTTCAGCACACTAAGGGGCATGGTTTTAAGGGCTAGAATCTTCCCCGAAGGGGGAATGCTTGTGCTGAAACGATTGCTGGCCGCGGCCTGGGCCACCGCGATCAGCGCCTCGCCGGCGTATGCCTCGTTCCTGTCCGGGGAGGCGCTGGACGCCGCGGCCGACATCCTGGCGATCGTGGTGCTGTTCCTCGTGCCGATCGTCGGCATCGTGGTGTTCTGGATCGTCCACGTGCTGCCGGAGAAGATCGCCGAGAAGCGCCACCACCCGCAGACCGCGGCGATCACCACCCTGTGCCTGCTCTCGCTCGTATTCGGCGGCCTGCTTTGGCCGATCGCCTGGCTCTGGGCGTTCACCAAGCCGGTCGTGCATCGCATGGCTTATGGCACCGACAAGCACGAGGACTGGTACGAGGAGATGGCCGAGAAACACCGCGAAGGCAAGCTGCTGCGCGAAGAGGCCTACTACCTGCGCGAGGAGCTCGAGGCGATGGAGGCGCGCGGCGCCCTGCCGCCCAAGCTACGGGGGCTGAAGGACGAGCTGGCGCGCCTGAGGCTCGCCGACGCGCAGGCGCGTGCACCGGTCGAAACGAGCCGCCCGCCGGCTGCGACAGCCAAGGACAAGGCGGCGTAGATGGAAGTCCTGCTTCTCGGCATCTACTCGTTCTTCGTCTGGCTGATCTTCATCAAGCTGAAGTGGCTGCCGTGGAACATCGGCACCCAGGTCACGGTGGTCATCATTCCGGTCGTGGGGCTGGCGGCGCTGATCCTGCTGCTCAACATCTACGCGCCGTCGTCGTCCGACGTCCGGGTCTACAAGTACACGGTGCCGATCGTGTCGCAGGTCCGAGGCCGGGTGGTCGAAGTCCCGGTCGAGGAGGGCAACCGCCTGGTGAAGAAGGGCGAGGTGCTGTTCCGGATCGACCCGACGCCCTACCAGCTCGACGTGAACACGCTCGAGGCGCAGCTCGTCAACGCGCAGGCGGGACAGCGCGAGCTGAAGGAGTCGGCGAGGGGTGCGGCCGCCAAGATCGACGAGACGCGCGGCGCGATCGGGCAGGCCGCGAGCCGTACGCGGGAGGTCCAAGCCAAGCTCGCGCTGGCGCGCAAGCGCGCCGAGCAGTACCGCGAGCTCGTGAAGACGGGAGCAGGCAACCGCTTCGACCTCGAGCGCGCCGAGAGCGAGGTCAGCGAGCTCGAGGGGCAGCTCGCCGCGGCGCGCAGCGCCGAGATCCAGGCGCGCGCCTCGGAAGGCCAGGCCGTGTCGAGCGAGCGGCAGATCGGGCAGAAGCTCGGCGCCACGCTGAAGGGCGAGTTCGCGCAGGTCGCGCAGATCCGCGCCCAGCTCGAGAACGCGAAATGGCTGCTCGACCAGACTACGACGGTCTCGCCGTGCGAATGCTACGTGGTCAACCTGCAGCTTCGGCCCGGCGGGTTCGTCGCCGGCCTGCCGGTGAATCCGGTGATGACGCTCGTGGAAGCCGACGGCCAGGTGGTCGCCTTCTACAACCAGAACGAGCTGCACAAGGTCGAGGCCGGCAACGAAGTCGAGTTCTCGCTGAAGACCATGCCGGGCAAGATCATCAAGGGCAAGGTCGACTCGGTGGTCTGGGCCATCGGCCAGGGACAGCTTCAACCGAGCGGCAACCTCCCCATGTCCGGCGTGCAGGCGATGCCGGCGGGCCGCTACGCGGTCAAGTTCAATATCGCCGAGCGCGACAAGCAGCTCTTTCTCGCCGCCGGCGCTGCCGGCGACGCCGCCATCTACACCGACCACCTGCACGCGGTGCACATCATCCGCAAGGTGATCGTGCGCGTCGGTTCGTACCTCAACTATCTGATCCTAAAGCTCCACTGAGGCGATGCGCGGGCTCCGGCCGATCCTCGCGTTGGCGGTCGCGGCATTCGCCGGCTGCGCGCTGAAGGCGCCGCCCGAGCGCGACGAGCTGGCGAAGCAGGCGCTGCCGAATCTGCAGGTGCCCGCCGCCTGGACCGCGCAGAGCGGCAAAGCGGCGGTCCCGGGCGCGATCGGCGACCGCTGGCTCGGCGGCTTTCGCGATGCGCAGCTCGACGCGCTGGTGCAGGAGGCCCTCGCCAACAATCCCGACCTCCGGGTGGCCGCGGCTCGGGTCGAGCAGGCGGCGTCCTACGTCAAGGTCGCCGGCGCGACGCTGCTTCCGCAAGTCAATGCCCTCGCGCGCGGCGGCGGCACGCTGAGCGGCGACTCGAGCGGGCTGGAAGGCGTCGGCATCTTCGCCAACTGGGAGCTCGACCTGTGGGGCCGCGTGCGCGCCGGGCGTGAGTCGGCGCGAGACCAGTACACCTCGGCCGCGCTCGACGCCGAGTACGCGCGCCAGTCGCTCGCGGCGCTCGTGGCCAAGAGCTGGTTCCTCGCCACCGAGGCGCGCCTGCAGAAGGCGATCGCAGAGGAAATGGCCGGTTCTTCGGAGAAGCAGCTTGCGCTCGCGCAGGACCGGCTGCGCATCGGCCGCGGCGACGAATACGACGTCGCCCTCTCGAAGGCGAACCTCGGCACGTTCCGCGACACCGCGCGCAGCCTCGATCTTGCTTACCAGCAGGCAGTGCGCGCGCTGGAAGCGCTCGCCGGACGCTATCCTGCCGCGGCGCTCGCCGTGCCCGCGCAGCTCGCCGCACTGCCCGGACCGGTGCCGGTAGGCATGCCTTCGGAGCTGCTCGAGCGCCGGCCGGATGTGATCGCCGCGGAGCGGCGCGTGGCGGCCGCGTTCTATCGCATCGAGGAGGCGAAGGCGGCGCGCCTGCCGCGCATTTCGCTCACCGCAGCCGTCAGCAGCATCTCGAGCGAGCTCTTCGTGCTCAAGGAGCGCGACAACCCGGTCTGGAGCGCCGGCGCCTCGCTCACCGCGCCGCTCTTCACCGGCGGAGCGCTGCAGGGCCAGGTGGACGTGCGCACCGCCGAGCAGAAGCAGGCGCTCGCGGAATACGCGCGCGTCGGCGCGCGCGCCTTCGGCGAAGTCGAGAACGCGCTCTCGAGCGCCTTCGTGCTCGAGGATCGCGAGGCCATCCTCGGCCAAGCCGTCGTGGACAACGCGCGCGCCCTCGAGCTCGCGAACGTGCGCTACCGCGTCGGCGTGGGCGACCTGCGCGCGGTGCAGCAGCAGAGCCTTGCGCTCCATGCCGCGCGCACCGCGCTGCTCCGCGTGCAAGTCGAGCGCCTCGTGCAGCGGGTGAACCTGCATCTCGCGCTCGGCGGCAGCTTCACACAGTCTCAATAAGGGAGAAGGGGCAGGCGGCTCCCTCGGGCAGTGATCACGCTCATTCTTTGCGCGATCGGCCTCACGGCGATCACGGTGATGATGCACGGGGCCGGCGCAGGGGCCTGCGCGCGGCAGGTGATGCGGCCCGTGACGAGTCGCGTGACCGGTCCGAGCCGGCTCGGCTTGGAGCTGCGGCTCGCGTGGCTCGTCAGCCTGCTGTTGTTGCTGCACCTCGCCGAGGCGGCGGTATGGGCGCTGTTCCTGGTGCTGATCGGCGCGCTGCCCAACGTCGAGACCGCCGCCTATTTTTCGCTCACAAGCTATACCACGGTCGGCTATGGCGACGTCGTCCTGCCCGAGCGCTGGCGCCTGCTCGGCCCTATCGAGGCGGCAGTGGGTGTGCTGATGCTCGGTTGGTCGACCGGGGTTTTGGTCGCGGTGATCGGCGCGGCCTACCGCGCGCAGCTACCCGTGGCGAAGGGGCGCGAAACGCAGTAGGCGCCGGCAGCACGCGGCCGGCGTGCCGCCCGGCACGCTCATTTCTTGCTTTTCGCGGCGGGCTTCTTGCCTGGCTCGATCGAGACTGCGGCGGCTTCGGTGTAGGTGACCTGGACTTCGTCGCCCAGCTTCACCACCTTGAACTGCTCGGGGTTCTGCACGTCGAGCTTCACGACGTTGCCGCGCGGGCCCCTGAGCGAGATGGTCTTCCCTTTCGGGTCGACCGCGGTGACTTTGGCGATCGCGGTGATCTCGCGGCCCGCCATGGCGGCGGGGCGCTCGCCGGGCTTGGCGGTAACCGCGCCCTCGCGCGCGGCGATGGCTTCGCCGCCCTTGGTTTTTCTGAGCTCGAGCGCGAGCGACTGCATGACCTCCACGACCAACCAGTCGCCGACCTTGATCTGCGCGAAGTTCTTCACTTCCTCTCCGGCGACGACGTCGGCCGTCTTGCCGTCGGGTCCTTTCAGCGTGATGGTGCGGGTCCCCTTTTCGAGCGCCACGACCTGCGCCGTGACCTTGATCGTGCGCACCATCGCCGCCTTGCCCGGCTCGCTGGCCACGGCGGTGCCGCCGGTGACGTCGGGCTTTTGAGCCGCGGCGGGAAGCGCCGCGGAACAGGCGAGGGCCGCGAGAAGGACGAGGGTCTTGCGCATGACGTGCTCCTTTTTATGGGTGTAGACGAAGTCTCGGCTAGAGGGTGATGCAGCCGCCGTCGAACGGCAATTAGACCTTGGTCCTATCCCACGTTTCGTTCGCATGCCTCAGGAGCGCCGGATCTGCGCGGCAAGCCGCGACGAAATCGCGCACCTCGTCGGAGCGCCAGGCCTCGCAATAGGCCTCCCAGGCCTGCTCGAGCGAGTCGCGCCGCAGGTCGGCGGGCGCGAACGGAAGCGCGTTCAGGAGCTTCACCTTGCCGTTGGGCACGACGAGCAGCATCGCCTGCGGGCTCTCGAGCCGCTGCTCCATCTCGGCGAGGATGTCCCAAGGATAGATCGAGAGCGTAATTGCTCCCTCTTTCAACTTTGCGGCCCTTTGGAGCTCGACGACCGTGGATTGCCACTCCTGGTCGGTGCAAGCGATCGAGTCCCAGCCAGCCGCCGCCCGGCCGATGCGCATCAGCGGCCCGGTCACGAACGCGCTGCAGCCGAGCTCGACCGCGAGCTCGTAGGCGGCGTTGGCTTCTCCGATGTTGTGCCGGGTGGGAACGAACACGAGCTGAGGCGCGAGGCCGCGGGCGACGAGCCGCCGGATCGCGCCGGTCGCGGCGCTGAAGCTCCCGCCCGGACGCACCCGCTCGTGCGTGGCGGCGGTGGCGCCGTCCACCGAGATCTGCACGCATTCGACGGCAAGGCCCGCCAGGCGCTCGGCGGCGCGCTCGTCGATGCGGCTGCCGTCGGTCTCGATCTTGAGCGCGACGCTGCCCGCGGCGAGGCGCTCGAAGATGTCCCAGCAGTGCGGCACCCCGAGCGGCTCGCCGCCGCCGAAGGCGACGTAGGGGATGCCCGACTCGACGATGCGCCGCGCAAGCTCGAGCGCTTCGTCCCGGCCCAGCTCATCGCGCCAGGCGCGGTCCGGGCCGGACTCCTCGCAGCACGCGATGCAGCGCGCGCCACAACGGTTGGTGAGCTGCCAGGCAAGAAAAAGGGGCGCGCGGTATTCCTCTACCGCGCGCCCCGCCATTCCGGACAACTGGATTATTTCAGGTGAAGCGGATGTAGGGCTGGGCCATCACCTGCTCGGAAACGTCCTCCATCCTCGGCGTTTCCCAGTTCAGGCGCTCGGCCGGCTCGGCCTGCTCGGTCCTCGCTTCGTGCTGCTCTTCCCGCAGATTCGGTTCAGCGTGGCCCATATTGGCTCCTAGGGGGCAAAGACCGGGTTGGATCGGCGCGATCCAGAATAGCAGAATTTCCCTCCGTCAGGCGTTGACCGGGGACAGCAGCCGCCAGCGGTTGGCCAGACCGTGATTCGAATCATCGGCAAGCGCGGCCTCCGCGGCTTGCTTCACTGAAGGTTCCTGCCAGGCGCGCTGGTAGGCCCGCCAAGCCGCCTCCAGGGTGCAGCGCCGCAGGTCCGCGCAGATGTCCGGCAGCGCGGCAGCGACCTTGACCCAGCCGTTCGGCAGGACCAGCAGCGTGGCGGGCGGCTCGTGCGCGCTTCGGCGCAGGCCTTCGGCGAGGCTGAACGGCTCGAAGCAGATCTCCATGTCGCCGACGGCAGCTTCACGCGTCAAGAGCGCGCGCAAGTCGCTCCACGCCTCGGCCGGCGGCGCCAGGCGCGGCCAGTGGCGCGCTGCGGTGCCGACGCGCATGAGCTGCCCGGAATTGAAGCGAAACGCACCGAGCTCGCGCGCGCGGCGGATCACGGCCGGCGCCTCGTGGAGGTTGAGCCGTGTGGGCGCGAAGGTGATCTCGAGCGGCAGCCCGGCAGCGCGGGCGGCGCGGCAGGACGAGTGCGCCCTGGCGAGCGACCCGCCCGGGCGCTGGCGCCCGTAGACCTCCTGGGTGTCGCCGTCGAGGCTCACCTGGATCGAGCGCACCGGCAGGCGGGCGAGCCGCCGGGCCGCGTCGTCGTCGAAACGCTGGCCGTTGGTCTCGATCTTGAGCTGGATTCCCGCCGCGCCCAGCGCCTCGGCGAGCTCGAAGAAATGCGGCGCCACCAGGGGCTCGCCGCCGCACAGCATGACGTAGGGCACCTCGTTGCGCACGATCTCGCCGACGAGCTTCATCGATTCCTCGCGGTCGAGCTCGTCGGGCAGACGCTTGCCGGGCGCCGACTCGGTGCAGCAATGCAGGCAGGCGAGATCGCAGTCGCGCGTGATCTGCCAGGAAACAAACAGCGGCGCTTTTAGATTGTCGATTCGATTCTTTCCCACTGTTTCAGGCATGCACCAAGATTCCAACACCAAACAAGGCGACGGCGACAAGGTAGCAAGCAACCACGGCGCGGATCGCCGGCACGAACTGGCGCGGCGATTCGTAGGTGCGCACTCCGACCCGCGCGCTCTGCACGAGAAGCGGCGCCGCGAGGAGCGTCGCGAGGCAGGCCGGCGGAAACACGCCGGCGGCGACGCCGGCCGCCGCGACGACCAGCCCCGCCGCGGCGAGAGCGAGATAGAGCCAGACGCCGCGCCTTCGGCCCAGCCGTACGACGAGGTTGCGCTTTCCGACGAGCCGGTCCTGGTGGTAGTCGGGAATCGCGTTCACCACGGCGAGCGCCATGATGAGGAGCCCGGGGACGAGCGAGGCCCACAGCGCGCCCCACGAGACCGACCCGGTGTGCAGGTAGAGGCTCCCGAGCACCATCCACGGCCCGTACGACAGCGCGATCACCGCTTCGCCGAAGCCGCGGTAGGACCAGCGGATCGGTGGCGCTACGTAGAAGATGGCCGCTAGTCCGCCCAGCACCGCGAAGGCGAGGATCGGCCAGCCGCCGCGGTAGGTGAGGTAGATGCCGACCGCCAGCGCACCAGCGAACGCCGCGACGCCAAGCCACAGCACCCAGGTCGACATCGGCGGCAGATCCTCAGGGTTGAACACGCGGTCGGTTCCCATCTGCGAGTCGAAGTACTCGTTGAACGATTCGACGCCGACGACGGCGAGCACTACGCCCCCGAGCCCGCTCCAGAACACTGCGGGGTCGAACGCGCCCGCCATCGCGTAAGCCCAGGCGGCGCCGAGGAGATACGGCAGCAGCCCGGCGTAGAGGAAAAAGCGGTAGCGCACCAGGCTGAACACCAGCCACAAACGCTTCCACGGGGAATCTAAAGATAGATCCATTGATGAAGAGCCGCGGTCTTGCGCGGGTCGGTGGCGAGGTCGTCGACGAACCGGGCTACGCGAGGGTCCTGCCAGGCGCGCTGGAAGCGCCCCCAGATCTCGGCCAGGGTCTGGCGCCGCAGGTCTCCGCACACGAAAGGCAGGGCGTTGATCAGCTTCACGAGGCCGTTCGGCAGCACGATCAGGAGCGCCGCGGGATGGTGCAGCCGGTAGCGCAGCTCCTCGAGCAGCCCCATCTCGTGGAAGTGCACGCGCATGCGGCCGCGGTACTCCTCGGTCTTGCGGTGCAGGGTCTCGAAGAAGGTCTCGTACTGCGATTCGGCCGGCGCCATCCGGTGCCAGGTCTTGACCGCGTTGCCGGTGTACATGGTGCGCCCGGTGTAGAAGCTGTAGGCCCCGAGCTCGAAGGCGAGATCGACCGCGGTGCCGATCTCGTGCGCGTTGAAGGACGTGGGCGAATAGTTGATCTCGATCGGCACCCCGGCGGCGCGCAGGTTCTTCACGCCCTGGATCGCGGTATCGAAATTCCCGCGCACCCGCATGCGGTTGAAGGTGTCGCGGGTCGCGCCGTCGAGGCTCACCTGCACCGCCTTGACGCCGACGTCCTTCAGCCGCGCGCAGTTGTCCGCGCCGAGGTAATGGCCGTTGGTCTCGACCTTGAGCTGGCCGTTGCGGCGGCAGACGTACTCCGCCATGTCGAAGAACCGCCGGTGGACCATCGGCTCGCCGCCCGAGAACGAGAGGTAGGGCACCTCCAGGTCCATCGCCTGCTCGAGCACCGCGAAGACCTGCTCGTCGGCGAGCTCGTCAGGGAATGCCTTGCCGGGGCCGCTTTCCTCGATGCAATGCAGGCACGCGAGGTTGCATTCGTTCGTGACCTGCCAGGCGATGTAGAGCGGCGCGCCGAGGTCGCCCGAGCCGGTGGCGGCCGGCGTGCTCGCCGGGGTGGACACGGTCAGTCTTCCACCAGGCCCTTCCGCCGCAGCTCGGCGATGAACGCCTGCGCTTCGCGCTCGATCGTGCCGCTCTCGTCGCGGTAGCGCGCCTTCAGGCGGCCCGGGATGTCGCGCTCGTCGCTCCCCGCCTGGATCTCGCGCACCACCGCGGTCGCCGTGGGATTAAGGGTGAACACCTTCTCGGAGCGCGTCTCGAACAGCACGCCGCCGAATTTCTCTTCGCGGAACTTGACGTATTTCGCGAGCTTCATGGCAGGGCCTTGCCCGCGCAGATTATAGCGACGAACCTGACGACGAAGACCCTATTGCGGGTCCACGCGCTCCGAGCATCGTGCCGTGGCGGCCGTCGGCTGCGGCTGCGCTCGTTCTGCCGGCCCCGGTGGAGCTGCTGCCGGAAAAGGCGCCAAGACCCCTAATACTTGCCGTGGACCTTGAAAACGTAATTCGTGAGCTCGCTCGAGTGCATCGCCAGCCGGTTGAGGATGACGTGCACGACGCCGAAGACGGCGCGCATCACGCGGTAAACGATGACCGGGTCGCGCCCGAGCAGCGACTCGAGCTTCTCGCGCTCGAGGCTCAGGACCCGCGTCGGGCCGGCGGCGCGCAGCGCCGCGTAGTGCGGCCGGCCGTCCATGAAGCCGAGCTCGTTGGCGAGATCGCCCTTGATGAGCACGTGAAGGTTGACCCACTGGCCATCCGATTCCGTGGCGACGGCCAGGGCGCCGCTCAAGACGGCGTACAGGCGGCTGTCGGCCGCGCCCTGCTTGACGAGGATTTCCTCGTCGGCAAGGTCGCGCACGGTCATCAATTCGGCGAGTACGCCGCACTGGTCTGCGGTCAGTTCCACCGCGAGCGCGCAGTTGCGCACCAGCTCAAGCTTCGATGCCGTATCCATGAGCGGCTCCTTTTGTCCATATTGTTGCGGCTGGAACCCGGTCTGGATTTGACGTGAATCAACCGGCGACGACGGTGACGATTATCGGCTTGATCTTCGCCGCGTTCCTCGTGCTCGGCGTGCCCTGGATGCTGGCGATCCGCTGAGTGTAACTGCCCCCTCTTTGCGGCGTGCTAGCCTGCGAGACCTTATTCGCAAATCAACCCGAAGGGAGCGCGAACGTGGCCGAAAGACGCGGCATCACCATCTACTTCATCGACGGCTCGAAGTTGAGGCTGGATTTTCCCAAGCAGACCCTGAACGAAACCGGAACGGTCCTGAAGCTGAAGGAGATCCTGGCGGCGCGTCAGATCATTGCCGAGGTGGACGGCGTGCTGCTCATGGTTCCGTTCGACAACATCAAGTACATCGAAGCGCACCCGGCGCCGGCCAAGCTGCCCGAGTACATCATCCGGGGAGCCACCATCCCCACTTGATTTCGTGAAACGCAGGCGGAGCTAGAATGGATGCCATGAACCGCTCCCGTGCTGCCTTGTCGGCCATTGCGATCGTTGCGCTTCTCCTCGCCGGCTGCGGCTCGTCGCCGACCTGGCAGAAGAGCGGCGCCACCGAAACCGTGGCGCAAAACGACAGCGACGACTGCCGCGTGAAGGCGCGCCTCGCGCCGCTGCCCGAGCGCTATATGGGTTCGCCGAGTTCGCAGTCGGTCACGGCGCCGGTCCAGTCGCGCGCGGAACAGCGCGCGATGTTCGAGGCCGACGAGTTCCAGAAGTGCATGATGGCCAAGGGCTACACCGCCAAGCGCTAGAAGCTCGCGCCCGCATCCCGCGTCAGCCCCCGTCCTTGCGGCTCCCCAGCGGCACGAGCTCGCCTTCGCGCACGCTGACTCGCTGCCCGGTGTAGAAGCGCCCCGGGTTGCGCGGCCGGAAGGTGCGCCGCTCGCCGTCGTCCATGGTGACGATGACTTCCACCCCGCCTTCCGCAAGCCAGGGCTGCATCTCCGACGTTCCGGCGGCGCCGAACTGCCACTGATCGGGGCTTGCCGGGCCAGTCGGCATGAACACTACGGCGCCGACGAGCGGCGCCTGGTCGAGCGCCGACTGCGTGCCGACCTGGCGCGGGCCGCTGCGCGGGGCGAGCGCGGTCTCGGAGCCGGAATTCACCTGGCGGACGGAGGCGACGACGCCGTCGGTGACCTTGGGAAGGCGCAAATCGAGCTTGTCGATCTGGGCCGAGGCCACGGACGCGACAAACGCGACCCAGCCGGCGAACCAGCGCAGCCGTAGGGCCACGGCTACTCTGCCAGGCCCTGGATGAAGTACGTGGCGGAGAGGAGCGGGCTCGGCGCGCCGAGCGGGCCGAGCCAGCGATCGTAAACGCGCCGGATCTCGCCGGTGCGATACAGGCGCGCCAGCACGCGGTTCACGGCGAGGCGGAAATCGGCGTCCCCGCGCGGCAGCATGAGCGCGTACTGCTCGATGGAGAAATCCTCCTCGAGCAGCTTGAAGCCATCGCCGCCGGAGGCGTTGTTCACGACGAGGCCGATCAGCGTGGTGCGGTCCGAAGCCACGCCGTCGACCTTGCCCTGCCGCAGCAGCCGGAGGCCCTCGTCGCGGGTCTTGATGCCCACGATCTCGGCAACGACCAGGCCTTTCGTCAGCGCCTGGCGCAGGGCGGTCTCGGTGGTCGTGCCGCCGATCACCGCGATGCGCTTGCCGCCGAAATCGGCGAGGCGGCGCGCATCGCTGTCCAGCTTCATCAGCACGCTCGCGCCGTCCAGGAAGGTGACCAGGCTGAAATCGACCAGCCGCTGGCGCCCCAGCGTCCAGGTGGTGGTGCTGCATTCGACGTCGACCTGCTTGCGCCGTACGGCGTCGATGCGGTTCTGGATGCTGAGCTTCACCCACCGGGTCTTCAGCTGCGGCCGCTCGAGCTGAGCCGCGATGCCCTCGGCGATCGAGCGGCAGAGCTCGACCGAGTAGCCCTGCGGATCGCCGTTGGCATCGGCGTAGGAGAACGGCGCCGCGCCGTCGATGTAGCCGAGCGTGATCACGCCCTGCTTGCGGATCTTGTCGAGCGTCTGGGCCTCACCGGGGAATGAAGCGAGCGCCGCGAGGGTCACGATGGAAACGAGAAACAATGCTTTCTTGGTCATCACTTGCCTTTCATCTGGGAGCTGCCCATCAGGCGCCAGCGCTCGTCCACCTTGCACAAGGTCCTGCGGTTGTCGGACTTGCGCCCGCGCGACTCGTTGCGCACGCGCACCTCCTTGCACGAATTGCCCTTCGACTCGAAGGTTCGCAGCACCGTCATCTCGCCGCGGTTGCGGCTCTTCGGGTTCTCCCAGGTCACGGGCTGGTTGTCGGGCGCCTGGTCGAGCGCCTTGCGCGCCGCGTCGAGGAAAAGGTGCAGGTCTTCGTCGTCGAAATACTCCGCCGGCGTGTTCTTGAGCAGGTTGACCCAGTTCTGCGCGGCGGCGCCGGGCGCGACGAAGGCGCAGGCCGCGCCGAGCAGGGCGGCAAGCAGAAAATACGACTTTGATCTTGTCAAAAGGACTCCTTCACGTAGACATACGCGGCGGTGCCGTCCCGCCCTTTCGCGACATCGACACTGAGATTGACCCGCGCCTTCTCCGACGCGAGCCAGCGCAGGCCCGCGCCGACGCTCCACAGGTCCGGCTCGTCGCCCATCTCGCCGAACGTGCGCGCCACCTTGCCGCTGCCGCCGAACACGACTGCGCCGAGGCGCCCGGCGAGCGGGAAGCGGTATTCTCCCTGAAACGCGACCATCCGTTGGTCGCGGTAGCGACCCACCTCGTAGCCGCGCAGGTCGTTGCCGCTGCCGAACAGGCACAGGTCGAAGAGGGGTGTCTTGTCCGACGCGCGGCAGGCATAGCCGCGCAGCGCCAGCACGCCCGGGCCGGCGCGGCGGTAGTAGTTGCCCGCGAGCGAGAACGTCTGGTAGTTGAGGTCGCTGCCGAGCTTCTCCTCGGCGAAGTTGCCCCGGAAATCGATCAGCACGCCCGAAGCCGGGCTCATCTCATTGTCGCGCGTATCGAACACCGCAACGGGGCCGACGCCGGTGCTGGTGACGAGGATCGACTGGCCGGTGAGCGGCTCGAGGATCGCCGACGGCGAGCCCTCGAGCGCCGTCTCCACGCGCACGGCGCGCAGCCGCGCGCCGAGGAAAGTGCTTTTTGCCACCTGGTACAGGAGCTCCGGAACGAAGGCGTAACCCTTCTGCACGATCGGCACGGAGACGCCCGCGCCGCCCGCGGTCGACCCGACGCCGAAGAAGCGGTAACGCAGGTCGACATAGCCGAGGAAGCCGTCGATGCGCATCTGGTCGCCGCGCAGCCGCGTCGACTGCGCGGCGCCGACGCCCCAGCTCCCGCTCGAGGTGTAGCCGGCCGCAACGGCGGTGTTGGAGAGCGGCGAGTCCTTGCCGAGATGGTAGAACGGCATCACCACGACCGCGAGGCCGGTGCCGATCGTCGGGTTCGAAATCGGGATCGGCGCCACCACCACGTCCTCGAAGAGCTGCGTGTCGGGCAGATCCTTTTGCGGATCGATGCCCATTTCCTTGCTGAACATCGCCGGGTCGGCCGCGCGCGCCGCCAGCGCGATGCAGCACGCGGCGGCGACAAGCAGCCGGACGATCAGAAGCGCAATCCGAAGTCGATCCACTGCGCGTTCACCAGCCCGCGCACGAAGTAGTTGGGGGCGAAGTCGAAGCGCAGCCCCGCGCCCGCGTTGTAGCTGAAGCGCGTCGTGGAATAGGTCGGCGTCACCCCGGTGCAGACCTGGCCGATCCACGGGTAGAACCAGCACACGTTCTGCGGCAGGCCCGAGGGAATGTTGGTGTCGACGTAGCTCCAGCCGGCGCCGCCGGTCACGAAGGGCGTCCAGTTGCCCGTCAGGAAGTGGTAGGTGCCGAGGAACCGGTATCGACGCTGCTGTTCAGAGTGGCCGAAGCGTTTCCGTTGCCGACGCCCGGCTGGATCGTCGCGCGGTAGTCGTTGCTGGTCCATTCGAGCTCGATCGCGCCGGAAAGCTTCGGGTTGAATTTGTTGCCGAAGCCGATGGTAAAGCCGACGCCCGTGTCGGTGCGCACGCTCGACCCGCCCGCGAAGTTATAGGTCTTGCCGTCGGTGAAGACTGGCGCGGCATAGAACTCCGAGCGGCGCTGCGCCTGGGCGGCGGCGGACACGGCAGCGAGGAGGACGGCGAGGGCAAGGGCTTTCCAGATCATCGAACGGTTCCTGTCATGAGTAATGGTCCTATCGCGTTCTTGCGCCGAGCGCCGCCGTGATCGTCTCGATGAGCTCGTGCTCCTCGAGCGGCTTGCGCAGGTAGGCCGTGGCGCCCGCGGCGAGGCACTGTTCGCGCGCCTCGGGCGCGTCATGCGCCGTGATCATCACGATCGGCAGCGTGCGGCGCGCGGCCTGCAGCGCGCGCAGCACCTGCAGCCCTGTCATGCGCGGCATGTGCAGATCGAGCAGGACGCAGTCGGGCACGCGCACGTGGCTCGCCTCGAGAAAATCCTTGCCGCAAGCGTAGCTCTCGGCCTCGAAGCCCGAGGCGCGCAGCAGCCGCTTCAGCGCCTTGCGGACTGGCTCCTCGTCATCCACGATCGCGACGTACGGCACGATCTGCCCATTGGATCAGGTCGGGGCGGGGGGAGTAATTGGACCAAGGTCCCATTTGACCTTGGTCCCATGCCTCGCCGGGGGCGCGTCGGCCGCTCGGTTGCCGGCTATCTGCCCTTCGCGGCGAGCGCGGGCAGGACCATGTGGAAGCTCGCCCCCTGGCCGGATATCGAGGTGCCCCACAGGCGCCCGTGGTGGGAGCGGATGATCGCGCGCGAGATCGAAAGCCCAAGGCCGAGGCCGCGCGGCTTGGTGGTGTAGAAAGGCTCGAACAACCTCGCGTACTGCTCCGGAGTGAACCCCGGGCCGCAGTCGCCGAAGCTGATCTGCACCGCGCCGTCCTCGACCTCCACCGCGCGGGTGCGCACCGTGAGCCGGCGCTGCTCGGGAACAATCCCCGCCATGGCATCGCACGCGTTGATCACCAGGTTCAGCATCACCTGCTCGAGCTCGACCCGGTCGCCATGGATCCTGGGCAGGGCCGCGGCGAGCTCGGGCGCCACCTCGACCGAGCGCGTGACGAGGTCGCCGTGCACGATGCCGAGCACCTCGTGGACGAGCTCGTTCGCGTCGAGCGGCTGGAATTGGGTTTCGCCGCGCTTGAAGAGCGTGCGCAGGCGCCGGATGACCTCGCCCGCCCGCTGGTCGGCGGCGATGATGTCGCGCAGGATCTCCACCAGGATCTCCGGATCGGCGGATTTGTTGCCGATGAGGTGCTGGGCCGCCTGGGCGTTGCTGAGGATCGCGGTGAGCGGCTGGTTGAGCTCATGGGCGATGCCGCCGGAGAGCTCGCCGAGCATCGCCACGCGCGAGAGGTGCGTGAGCTGCAGGCGCTGCTCGCGCGCGTCGAGCTCGACCCGGGTGCGCTCGTCGAGCACCGCGGCTAGGAGCAGCATCGGCACCGCGACCGCGCTCAGGAAAAGCTGCATTTCGAGCACCGTCTCCTGCGGCGTGCTGCCCGCGAACGGCCCGAGGCCGTTCACCGTGCCGAAGATCGTCGCCACCACCATCACCGCGATCGCGCTCGCAGTGCCCGGCGGCCCGAAACGCAGCGCCGCCCAGACCAGGAAGGGCAGCGGCGCGTAGAAGAGCGCCGGCGCGGTGTGGCCCTCGAATTGCGGAAGGTTGAAGACGACCAGGCAGGTCGCAGCCAACCCGACGAACAGCGCGGCCGCCTCGACGTAGCGCACGGGCCGTGCCGCGCGCAGCCGCGGAATGTCGATCGCGGCCAGCGTCAAGATGAGCGGCGCCACGGTGAGCGCGGCGAGGGTATTCGCGAAGATGCGGGTGGCCACGAGATCCCAGTAGCCGCGCTCGCCCCAGCCGATGAGGCTCACCAGCGCGGCGTCGAGAAAAGACGAAACGAGCGGTCCGGCGAGCGCGCCGCAGAAGAGGAAGATGCCGGCGCTGCGCAGCGAATCGAGCCGCAGCGGCCACGGCACGAACGCACGTGCAAGCCCCGCGCCGATCAGCGCCTCGCTGCAGTTGCTGACGTACCAGCCGAGCACCATCGCGAACGGCACGCCGCTCTGCAGCTCGACGAGAAGGTGGGCGGGCAGGGCGGCTGCGAGGAGCCACCACCATGCGCGCGTCGGCGCGAGCAGCAGCGCGGCGAGGAGCAGCGCGTTCGGCGGCCAAAGCGTCGAGATCGGGTACGGCTGGAGCGTGAAGGCGAAGCCGACGCGCGCGGCGAGGTAGTAGCCGACGGCGACGAGCACCGCCGGCGCGGCCCAGGCCCCGGCCAGGCCGGAGCGCCAACCCCATGGCGTCAGATCTGGGGAGGCGCCGGCGGACGAGGCTGAGTGACTGTCCATGCGCGCACCAGCTCGGCGAGCGAGTCGAACTGCATCTTCCGCATCATTCGCGCGCGGTGCACCTTCACGGTTTTTTCAGCGGTGCCGAGCTCGGCCGCGATCTGCTTGTTCAGCTTGCCCGCCACCACGCGGCCTAGGACGTCGCGCTCGCGCGGCGTCAGCGTGGCCAGGCGCAGATTGATCGAGGCGCGCTCGGCCAGGCCCTCGCGCGAGGCGAGGTCCTTCTCGACTGCGGCGCGCACCGCCGCTACGAGGTCGGCGGCATCGAACGGCTTGGTGAGGAAATCGACCGCGCCGGCCTTCATCGCCCGCACGCTCGCCTCGACGCTGCTTCGACCGCTGATGAACACGACCGGCCGGCGGTCGGCGGCGTGCGCGAGCGCCTGCTGAAGCTCCAGGCCGTTCAGGCCGGGCATGGACAGATCCATGACAATGCAACCGGGAAGCTCGGCGCCACGCTGCTCGAGAAAGGCCTGCGCCGACGAAAAGGTGTGCACCTGGAAGCCGTGCGACTGCAGCAGGCGATCAAGCGACCTCAAGACCAAAGCGTCGTCATCGATGATGCTGACGCACGCCCGTATAGCGCTCATGCCCGGCTCCCTGGGTACGCTTCTGACGTTCCGCATGAGGGTACACCAAAACCGGCCGAGGCAGGCCGGCGTCGGACAAAAAGCTAAGAAATCCGCCCTCTTACTCTCGCATCCTGGAGATCTTCTTGACGTCGGGGAGGCGGCGCAGCGCGCGCAGAACCCGCGCGAGATGTTGCCGGTTCGCCACTTCGACCACGAGGTGCATCGTTGTAAAAAGTGCCCGGTCCTCGTCCATGCTGATCGCGTCGATGTTGGAGGCGGCGGAGGCGATCTCAGAGGCCACCTTGGCCAGAACTCCGCGCTGGTTTTCGACCGTGACGTTGATCGCGGCGTGGAAAAGGCGGCTGGTGCGCGGGTCCCACTCGACGTCGATCCACTGCTCGGGCTCTTTCTTGCGCGAGCGCTCGATCACGGTGCACTCGGAGGCGTGCACCACCAGGCCCTGCCCCTTCTTCATGGAGCCGACGATGGCGTCGCCCGGGATCGGGCGGCAGCACGAGGCGAGCTGGACCGCCATGCCCTCGGTGCCGCGGATGGTGACGCTGCCGGCGCTCTTCAGGTCCTCCTTGGAGTCGCTCCGCTTGAGAAGCCGGCGCGCGACCACCGCCGGCAGGCGCTTGCCGAGGCCGATGTCGGCGAGGAGCTCGCCGCGCGAGCGAGCGCCGGAATCGCGCAGCGCGCGATCCCAGCCCGCGTCTTCGATCTCCGCCACCGAGCTCTTCAGGGTTTTCAGCGCCTGCTCGAGGAGTCGCTCGCCCAGGCCCGCCGACTCCTCGTACTGCATGGTCTTCAGGAAGTGGCGGATGTTCGAGCGCGCCTTGCCGGTGCGCACGTACTGGAGCCAGCCGGGATTGGGCTTGGCGTGGCTCGCGGTGATGATCTCGACGCGGTCGCCGTTGCGCAGATCCGTACGCAGGGGAACGAGCTCGCCGTTCACCTTCGCCGCCACGCAGCGGTTGCCGATGTCGGTGTGCACGGCGTAGGCGAAATCGACCGCGGTCGCGCCGCGCGGCAGCGACAGGATCTTGCCTTTTGGCGTGAACACATAGACTTCGTCGGGGAACAGATCGACCTTGACGTGCTCCAGGAACTCCTGCGGGTCGCCCGACTGGTTCTGGATCTCGAGCAGCGACTGCAGCCACTGGTGGGTCTGCTTCTGCAGCTCGGAGAGGCGGTCGGAATCGTCCTTGTACATCCAGTGCGAGGCGACGCCCGATTCGGCGAGGCGATGCATCTGCTCGGTGCGCATCTGGACCTCGACCGGCACGCCGTGGGGCCCGATGAGATCGGTATGGATCGACTGGTAGCCGTTCGCCTTCGGGATGGCGATGTAGTCCTTGAACTTGCCCGGGATGGGCTTGTAGAGCGCGTGCAGCGCGCCGAGCGCGAGATAGCACGAGGGCACGTCCTTCACGATCACGCGGATGCCGAAGATGTCGTGCACCTCGGAGAACGACAGGTGCTTGTCGATCATCTTGCGGTAGGTCGAGTAGACGTGCTTTTCGCGCCCTTGCACGACCGCCTCGATGCCGCTGTCGGCGAGCTTCTTCTTCACCGCCTCCAGGGTGCGGCCGATCATCTCGCGGCGGTTGCCGCGCGCCGCCTTGGTGGCCTTGGCGAGCACTTGATAGCGCAGCGGGTGCAGGTGCGAGAACGCGAGCTCCTGCAGCTCGTGATAGAGCGTGTTGAGGCCCAGGCGCAGCGCGATCGGCGCGTAGATCTCCATGGTCTCGCGGGCCACGCGCCGGCGCTTCGCCGGGGGCACGGCGCCCAGCGTGCGCATGTTGTGCAGCCGGTCGGCGAGCTTGATCAGGATGATGCGCACGTCGCGCGCCATCGCGAGCAGCATCTTGCGGAAGTTCTCCGCCTGCGCCACCTCGGCCGACTGGAACTCGATCTTGTCGAGCTTGGAGACGCCGTCGACCAGCTCGGCCACCGGCTTGCCGAAGGTGTCGGAGATCTCGTCCTTGGTGACCGAGGTGTCCTCGGTCACGTCGTGCAGCAGCGCCGCAATCAGCGTCTGGCCGTCGAGGTGCCAGTCGGCCAGGATCTCGGCCACCGCAAGCGGATGCGAGATGTACGGGTCGCCCGACTGGCGGGTCTGCCCGGCGTGCGCGGCTTCGGAGAAGCGGTAGGCCTCGGCGAGACGCGCCACGTCCTTCGGCTTGAGGTAGCCGAAGCGGCCCTGCTCGAGGTTCGGAACTACCGCAGTTGCCATGATGGGGTCATACCAACATTTCCTCCCCTAGGGCAAGGAAATGCTGATCTGACCCCATGTCGTCAAAGCGTGGACGCGGCGGGCGTGGGGTTTTTCTTCAGGACCTCGGCGCCGACTTTTCCCGCCGCGATCTCGCGCAGCGCGATGACCGTGGCCTTGTCGCGGTTGGGCTCGACCATGGGCGAGGCGCCGGCGCTGAGCTGGCGGGCGCGGTAGGTGGCGGCGAGCGTGAGGTGGAAGCGGTTGCTGATGCGCTTGAGGCAATCGTCGACGGTGATGCGGGCCATGGAACCTTTCCGGAAATTCAGCTGTTGCGGCGGCGCTCGCGCACGATGCGCTCGAGCTCCGCCTTGGCGGTATCGAAGTCTTTGTTAATTATACGGTATTCGAACTCGCCGGCGTGTGCCATCTCGGCTTGCGCGTTGGCGAGGCGGCTCGCGATGACGGCTGCGGAGTCCTGCCCGCGGGCTCGAAGCCGCCGCTCGAGCTCCTCCACCGAGGGCGGCAGGATGAAGATGCCGACGCAGTCGGGATACAGCCTGCGCACCTGCGCCGCGCCCTGCCAGTCGATCTCGAGCACGAGGTCCTGCCCGCGCTCGAGGGTCTCGGCGATGACCTTTTTCGACGTGCCGTAGCGGTTGCCGTGCACCAGCGCGTTCTCCAGGAACTCGCCGCGATCGCGCATCGCGAGGAACGTGGGCTCGTCGACGAAGTGGTACTCGCGTCCGTTCTGCTCGCCGGGCCGCGGCGCCCGGGTGGTGTAGGAGGTCGAGAGACTGAGCCCCGGGGTGGCCTGGAGGAGCGCCCGGGTGAGCGAGGTCTTGCCCGCGCCCGAGGGCGCGGTGACCACGAAAAGGCTGCCTTTGCGGGTCACTTCCTGCCTTTGCGGGTCACTTCCTCACCTGCTCATTCGATGTTCTGCACCTGCTCGCGGATCTGCTCCACCAGGAGCTTCAGCTCGAGCGCGCCGTCGGAGAGCTGCAGGCTCGAGGACTTGGCGGCGAGGGTGTTGGCCTCGCGGTTGAGCTCCTGCGCGAGGAAGTCGAGGCGCTTGCCCACCGGGCCGCCCTGGCGGAGGCTGCGCTCAACCTCGCCGAGGTGCGCGCGCAGGCGGTCGAGCTCCTCGTGCACGTCGGCCTTGGCGCTGAACAGCGCGAGCTCGGCGCGCACGCGGTCGTCGTCGGCTGCGCCGAGCGCCTCCTTCAGCCGCTCGGTGATCTTCGCCTGGTACGCGGCGATCGCCTGCGGCACGAGGGGCGCGATCTCGTCGACGCGGGCGCGCATCGCGCCGACCCGGGCGCGGATGCTTTCGGCGAGCTTCGCGCCTTCGCGGCCGCGGGCCGCGGTCAGCTCGTCGAGCGCCCGCGCGCAGAGCTCGACCGCGATCTTGCGAAGCGTGTCCTCGTCGGCCGGCTCTTCGGCGATCACGCCGGGCCAGCGCAGCACGTCGCCGACGCGCAGCGTCGGCGCCTCCGGAAACGCGGCGCGCGCCTCGTCCGCGAGGCTGCGCAGGCGCGCGAGCGCCTCGGGGTTCAGCCGCTGCGGCTTGCCGCCGCCCGGGGATTCGCCGAGGGAAAAGCGGCAGTCGACCTTGCCGCGCGAGACGCGCGCGCCGATCTGCTCGCGCAGCGCGGGCTCGAGCGCGCGCAGCTCCTCGGCAATGCGAAATTGCACATCCAGGAAGCGGGCGTTGACGGAACGCAATTCGAGCGTGACCCGGCCGCGCGGAGAATCCGCCGTCGCCGCGGCGTAGCCGGTCATGCTTTGAATGATGTGTGACAAAGTGCGCAGCGCGCCTGCGGGCGCAGGTCCGGCCGCAGTAGCCGAAGGCTATCATAGCGGACGATGCCGGCGCCCGCTCATCCTCTGCCTCCAGCGACGCAGCTCGAGAACTATTGGATCCAGCGCCTGCTCGCGACCGGCGGCTTCTCGCGCGTCTACCTGGCGCACGACGAGAACGACGTGCCGGTGGCGATCAAGGAATACCGCATCGCCGAGGACGACCGCGGCAAGTTCCTGCACGGCATGCGCTGCTTTTTCGAGGAAGGCCGCGCCCTCACGCGCTTCTCGCACCCCAACGTGGTGCGGGTGCTGAACTTCTTCCGCGCCAACGACACCGTGTACCTGGTGATGCGCTACGAGCGCGGCCGCACGCTGCACGAGCACCTGGCGCAGCACCGCGGCCCGCTGGACGAAAACTGGGTCCGCCAGACCTTCGCGCAGCTCCTGAACGGGCTGCGCGAGGTGCACACGAACAAGCTGCTGCACCTCGACATCAAGCCGGCGAACATCTACCTGCGCAACGACGGCAGCCCGCTGCTTCTCGACTTCGGCGCCGCGCGCCACGCGCTCTCGGGCGAGGGCCTGAAGCTGCCGCCGACCTACACGCCGGGCTACGCCTCGCCCGAGCAGCACCTGTGGCGCGACCTGCTCGGGCCCTGGAGCGACGTCTATTCGGTCGGCGCGACGATGTACGCCGCGCTTTCGGGCGGCGAGCCGCCGCTCGCCGCCAACCAGCGGGTCGACCGCGACGAGTACGTGCCGGCTCGCAAGGCCTGGGGCGCCAAGTATTCGGCCGAGCTTCTCGACATCGTCGACTGGTGCCTGCGCCTGGATCATCTCGAGCGGCCGCAAAGCGTGCTCGCGCTGCAGAAGACGCTGCGCGGCGAGCGCGAGCCGGAGCGCCGCGCCGACGCGCCGGTGCTCGAGCAGCTCCGCGGCGCGATGCTGCGGCTCAAGGAAAGCTTCTTTTGAACTGCACCCTGGCGAGCGAGTCGCGCATCGGCACGCGGCTCAACAACCAGGACCGGGTGGGCTACTGGCGCACCGAGCGCTCGCTTCTCTTGGCGGTGGCCGACGGGCTGGGCGGGCATCTCGGCGGCGAGCTCGCGGCTCAGATCGCGACCGACCACTTCGGCGATGCGTTCCAGCGCGCTGCGCGCCCGGCGCTCTCCGATCCGAAGAATTTCCTCAACACCGCGATGAACGACGCGCACGGCGCGATCCTGCGCGAGGCCTATCGGCTCGGCCTGCCCGACGGGCCGCGCACCGTCATGGTCGCGTGCCTGGTCCAGGACGGCAACGCCTACTGGACGCACATCGGCGACTGCCGCCTCTATCTCGTGCGCCAGGGGCGCATCGCGGTCCAGACCCGCGACCACACCTTGGTGCAGCAGCTGGTCGATTCCGGCAGCATCGGCCAGGACGCGGCGTCCAACCACCCCGAGCGCAACCGCATCCTGCAGTGCCTGGGCGGGTACATGCCGCCGCGGCCCGATCCCATCGCCAAGACGCGCCTCGCGCGCGGCGACCTTCTCGTGCTGTGCTCCGACGGCCTGTGGGGCTCGATCACCCAGCGCCAGCTCCTGCAGTCGCTCGGCGCCCTGCCGCTCGAGGAAGCGCTCGCCGAGCTCGCCGGGCTCGCCGAGCGCCGCGCCGGGCCGCAATGCGATAATGTCAGCGTGCTGGCGCTGCGCTGGGGCGAGGAAGAAGCCGCAGACGAAGAGTCGCGCACCGTGCCCTACTACGATCTTCCGACCGTCGTGCAGGACTTCACCGCCACCCAGCCCGACTTCATGCGCATGTCCGACGCGGACATCGAAGAGGCCATCTCCGAGATCAAGGCGGTCCTTCGCAAGATGCCGCAATGAGCGGCGTCAGGCCGAGCGGAAGGGCGGCGCACGAGCTGCGCCCCGTGCGCATCCAGCGCGGCTTCACCCGCCACGCCGAAGGCTCGGTGCTGGTCGAGTTCGGCGACACGCGCGTGCTGTGCACCGCGAGCGTCGAAGAGCGGGTCCCGAGCTTCCTGAAGGACAGCGGCCGCGGCTGGGTCACCGCGGAATACGGCATGCTGCCGCGCGCCACGAACACCCGCAGCGAGCGCGAGGCCGCACGCGGCAAGCAGTCTGGCCGCACCCAGGAGATTCAGCGCCTCATCGGGCGGGCGCTGCGCGCGGTCACCGATCTCCCGGCGTTGGGGCCGCGGACCATCCAGATCGATTGCGACGTGCTCCAGGCCGACGGCGGCACGCGCACCGCGGCCATCACCGGCGGGTTCGTCGCGCTGCACGATGCGCTCGCCTGGCTCGCCTCGAAGGGCGCCTACGCCTCCATTCCGGTCGCCGACTTCGTCGCTGCCGTTTCGGTCGGCGTCTACCAGGGCACGCCGATTGTCGACCTCGACTACGCCGAGGACTCGGCCTGCGGCTGCGACATGAACGTCGTGATGACCGGGGCGGGCGGCTTCGTCGAGATCCAGGGCACCGCCGAGCGCGACACCTTTTCCCGCCGCGAGCTGGACGCGCTCCTCGGCCTCGCCGAACGCGGCATAGCGCAGCTCGTCGGCGAGCAGAGAAGGACGCTTGGCCTCGCCTGAGCTGGTTGACTATTACCGGCGCCGGGCCGCGGAGTACGAGGCAATCTATGCCAAGCCCGAACGGCAGGCCGACCTCGCGGTTCTCCGGCAGGCCATACCCGGGAAGCTGCGCGGCGCGCGCGTGCTGGAGATCGCGTGCGGCACGGGCTATTGGACGCAGCTCGTTGCCGACGTGGCCGCGGAAGTCGTCGCGACCGACCTCGCTGAAGAGCCCATGCGGATCGCCCAATCCAAGTCTTACAAGAAACAACCCGCATTCTCGCTTGCGGACGCCTATGCGCTTCCGCAATCCCTCGGCCGCTTCGAGGCGGCGCTCGCGGTGTTCTGGTGGTCGCACGTGCCGCGCCAGCGCATCGGCGAATTCCTGGCGTCGTTGCATGGGCGCCTCGAGCGCGGGGCGCGCGTGGTCCTGATGGACAATCGCTTCGTCGAGGCCTCGAGCACCCCGGTCTCGGAAATCGACGCCCAGGGCAACACCTACCAGCTGCGGCGCCTCCGCGACGGCAGCCGGGTCCGGGTGCTGAAGAATTTCCCAAGCGAAGCCGAGCTTCGCTCCGATCTGCCATCGTCGCTCAACGTCGAGATGCTCGAGTACTACTGGCTCGCCGACTACCGGCTTCCCTGATTTTGATCTGGTCTTCTCGATCGCTGATGAAACGTCTGGTGCTGGCCTCGAACAATCCCGGCAAGATCCGCGAGATCGCCGCGCTGCTCGAGGCGCTCGCGATCGAGGTGGTGACGCAGGCCGAGCTCGGCATCGCCGAAGCCGACGAGCCGCACGATACCTTCCTCGAGAACGCGCTGGCGAAAGCGCGCCATGCGAGCCGCGCCTGCGGCCTGCCGGCGCTCGCCGACGACTCGGGGCTTTGCGTGCCCGCGCTCGGCGGCGAGCCCGGCGTCCATTCGGCCTATTACGCCGGCCGCGAGGGTAGCCGCGAGCAACGCGACGCGCGCAACAACGAACGCCTGCTTGGGGAACTGAAGGAAGATCGAAAGGCCTACTACGCATGCGTCATGGTGCTGACAAGGGCTGCCTCCGACCCGCTGCCGCTCGTCGCCGAAGGACTCTGGCACGGCGAGATCGCACGCGCGCCGCGCGGCACGAACGGATTCGGCTACGACCCGCTCTTCTTCCTGAAGGACTACGGCAGGACGGCCGCCGAGCTCCACCCGGGCGAAAAGAACCGGATCAGCCATCGCGGGCAGGCGCTCGCCCGCCTGCTGGAGCTCCTGCGTGATCCCGGTCGCGCTTGAGCGCCCGGGCGCGGTGCGCTTCGAGGCGCTGCCGCCGCTCGCCCTCTACGTCCACATTCCCTGGTGCGTTCGCAAGTGCCCGTACTGCGATTTCAACTCCCACGAGCGGACCGGTTCTCTGCCCGAGGCAGAGTACCAGGCCGCCCTTTTCCGCGATTTGGAATCCTCGCTGCCCCAGGTCTGGGGCCGCCGCGTCATCAGCATCTTCATCGGCGGCGGCACGCCGAGCCTCTTTTCGCCGGAATCGATCGACGCGCTCCTCTCCGGCGTGCGCGCGCGGCTCGCGCTGGATCCGCAGGCCGAGATCACCCTCGAAGCGAACCCCGGCACGGTGGAAGCGGCGCGCTTCCGCGGCTTCCGCAACGCCGGGGTGAACCGCATCTCCATCGGCGTGCAGAGCTTCGACGGGCGGATGCTCGCCGCGCTCGGCCGGATCCATTCCGCCGACGAGGCTCGCCGCGCCATCGACGCCGCGGCTGCGAGCTTCGACAACGTGAACATCGACCTCATGTACGCGCTGCCGGGACAGACGCCCGCGATGGCGCGGGCCGACCTGGACGAGGCGCTGCGCTTCGCGCTGCCGCACGTTTCCGCGTACCAGCTCACCCTCGAGCCGAACACGGTGTTCTGGAGCAAGCCGCCCGCGCTCCCCGAGCACGACGTCGCCGCCGACATGCAGCTCGCGGCCGAAGAAAGCCTGCGCGCGGCGGGCTACGAGCACTACGAGACCTCGGCCTTCGCCCGGCCGGGACGGCGCTGCCGCCACAACCTCAACTACTGGCAGTTCGGCGACTACCTCGGGATCGGCGCCGGCGCCCACGGCAAGCTCAGCTTCCCCGACCGTGTGACGCGCCACGCGCGCGCCAAGCAGCCCAACGAGTACATGAAGCCCGATGCGCGCGCGGAGGAGAGCGTGGTGCCGGCCGCCGAGCTGCCGTTCGAGTTCATGCTGAACGCGCTTCGCCTGGTCGAGGGTTTCGACGTCGCGCTCTTCAGCGAGCGCACCGGGCTATCGATCGCAAGGATCGAAAAGCCTCTGGTGGAAATGGAAGCTAAAGGCTTGCTCGAGCGCGACTGGAAGCGTATCCGGCCCACCGAGCGCGGGCGGCGCTTTCTCAACGATCTGCTGGAGGCCTTTCTCCCCGATACACGAGCGCCCGCACCGGCGTCGGGTTGAAATCGTTCACCGGGTTGTTGATCTGCGGGCAGTTCGAGATCACCGCGAGCACGTCCATTTCCGCGCGCAGCTCGACGTAGTCGCCGGGCTTCGAAATGCTCGGTCCCATGTCCATGGCGCCGTCGGCGCCGACCGGCACGTACATGAAAAAGTTGAGATTCGCGACCATGTCGCGCGCGCCCATGCCGTAGCGCGCGAGCTCGCGCAGGAAATTCTGCCTGCAGCTCGGATCGTCGGGCTTGCCGTAGCGGCGCCGGTTGAGCGCCGAGGAGCAGCAGCCGCCGATGGTGTCATGGGACCCGCAAGTGTCCTCGATCACGGTGAGCATCGGGTTGCAGTTCACCGAGTAAAGAACGGTTCCCTTGCGGACGAAGATGTTGCCGTTGATCTTCATCGTATCGGCGGCGGCGTAGCGGTCCTCGTAGTCGGCGGCGTTGTAGCAGAGGAAATCCACCGCCTGGCGCCCTTCGAGGTCGGTGAGGCGCAGCACTTCGCCGCGCGCCAGCACGCGGCTCCAGCCGGCGCGCGCGGGGATGATCTCGTCCGTGACGATCATGGTCCGGTTCTCCTCCTCCAGTACAGGTCGCTGATCGGGTTGCCCAGGCGCTTGCCCCGCGCTTCAAATCTTGTCGCCGGCCTGGATGTGAAGCCCGCCGTCGCCTGCTCGACCAGGGGCTCACGGGAAAAGACCGAGTTCATGTGCTCTGCGTAGTCGGGCCAGTCGGTCGCTGCGTGCAGCGTCCCGCCGGGGGCGAGCTTGCGCGCCGCGAGCGCCGCGAACTCGGGCTGCACCAGGCGGCGCTTGTGGTGGCGCTTTTTCGGCCAGGGGTCGGGGAAGAAGAGGTGGATCGCCGCGAGGCTCGCGTCGGCGATCATCTTTTCGAGCACGTCCGCCGCGTCGTGGCGGATCAGTCTCAGGTTGCGAAGCTGCAGGGACTCGATCCGGTTGAGGAGGCTCCCCACGCCCGGACCGTGGACCTCCACGGCGATGAAGTCGGCTTCGGGATGCGCCTGCGCGATCGCGGCCGTGGTCTCGCCCATCCCCGAGCCGATCTCGAGCACGAGCGGCGCGGTTCTGCCAAATATCGCCTGACCGGAAACCAGCTCGGCGCTGAACGCTACGAGATATTTCGGAGCCAGATGCTCGAGCGCGCGCTTCTGCGCCGGAGTCGTCCGCCCCTGCCTGAGGACGTAACTTCGAATCGGCCGCATTTACGAGCGCCGTGTGCGAGCCACGGCTTAAGCGGCCTTGGGAGCGATCTTTCCTTCTGTCGGCGAGCTCGGCGCCGCCGAATAGAGCTTCTTCGGCATGCGGCCGGCGAGGAATGCCTCGCGGCCCGCCTCGACCGCCTTGCGCATCGCGGTGGCCATGAGCACCGGGTCGCGCGCGGCGGCGATGGCGGTGTTCATGAGCACGCCGTCGCAGCCGAGCTCCATCGCGATGGCCGCGTCGGAGGCAGTGCCGACGCCGGCGTCGACCAGCACCGGCACCTTTGCCTTCTCGAGGATGAGCTGCAGGTTCCACGGATTGAGGATGCCCATCCCGGAACCGATAAGCGAGGCGAGCGGCATGACCGCGACGCAGCCGATCGCCTCCAGCATCTGCGACTGGATCGGGTCGTCGGAGCAGTACACCATCACCTTGAAGCCTTCCTTGACCAGGGTCTCGGCCGCGGCCAGGGTCTCCGGCATGTTCGGATAGAGCGTGTGCGGATCGCCCAGCACTTCCAGCTTCACGAGGTCGTGGCCGTCGAGAAGCTCGCGCGCGAGGCGCAGCGTGCGCACCGCGTCGGCGGCGGTATAGCAGCCGGCGGTATTCGGCAGGTACGTGAAGCGCGATGGCGGCAACGCGTCGAGCAGGCTCGGCTCGTTGCGGTTCTGGCCGATGTTGGTGCGGCGGATCGCGACGGTCACGATCTGCGCGCCCGAGGCCTCGACCGCGGCGCGAGTCTCGGCGAAATCGCGGTACTTGCCGGTACCGACCAGCAGGCGCGAGGTGTAGGTCTTGCCGGCGATGACCAGCGCGTCTTTCATTTAGCCCCCACCTACCGCGACGACGATCTCGAGCTGGTCGCCGTCGCGGATCATGGTCCCGGCGTGCGCGCTCTTCGGCACGATTTCCCCGTTTCGCTCCACCGCGATCTTCTTGCCGGACAGCTCAAGGCGGGAAAGCAGGGCGCCGATGCCGAGCGGGGCGTCGAAAGAATGGGCTTTGCCGTTCACGGTCACCTGGATCACAGGCCCAATGATACTAGAGGCGCTCGCTGCGCCGGTCTTCCAGGCTCTCCAGGTGGGTGACGTCGCGATACTCGCCCTCGATCACGCGGCGGCGCGGCAGCGAGCGGGCGCGCCACCACAGCCACGCCCAGACCCCGATGCCGATGGCGAGCGCGAGGCCGAGCGCGATGGAAGCGAATACCAGCGCCGCCAGGAGAAGCAGGATGCCCACCACGGCGCCGAGGAGTCGCTGGACGATGATCATCCCAGTATGATCGGGGCTGGGCGGGTGTAGTTCAATGGCAGAACGGCAGCTTCCCAAGCTGCATACGAGGGTTCGATTCCCTTCACCCGCTCCAATGCCAAGCCTCAGTCCCTCCCCTTCCGCATGTTCACGAATACGTGGTAGGCGATGGCATCCCAGGCGTTGTGGATGCCGACGAAGAGCAGCAGCAGCGTCGCGGCCGCTACGCCGAGCAAGGCCTCGTGCGCATGGGAAACCGCGGCCAGGGCGCAGATCG
>JBIOYV010000096.1:0-27108 GCA_044870335.1 Burkholderiales bacterium
CGAAAAGAAATAGGGTCTGTCCCTATTTTCCCGGGAACCAGGGCTTGTCGGCCCAGGCCACGCCGACGCGCGCGATCTGCGCGTCGATGAGATAGGGCTTGCCTTCGAGCGTCGCCTTCCTCGCGCGCGCGAGCGCGGCCTTGAGCTGCGCCGGCGACTCCACGACTTCGCCTTCGACGCCGAAGCCCTTTGCGATCGCGGCCATGTTCATGTCGGGGCTGCCGAGATAGTCGTGGTAGAACTGCCGCGTCTGCACCATGCGGCCGCCGGGCACCTTCTCGATCACGCGGCTGTGCGGACCGCTGTAGGCGTGGTTGTTGTAGACCAGCGTGATGACCGGAAGCTCCAGGCGCGCCATGTTCCAGAGCGCCGTCGGCCCGAAGACGAACGAGCCGTCGCCGACGAGGCAGATGACCTGGCGCCCGGGGCGCGCGAGCTTGACCCCCGCCGCGGTGCCCACGCCCGAGCCGAGGTGCGCGCCGTAGTAGAAGAAGAGCTCGCGCCCGCCGTTCGGGTCGAAGCCGAAGCTGTGCAGGTTCACCGAGCCCGCCTCGTGCACCACGATGGCGTCCTTGTCGGCGAACTGGGCCACTTCCCACGTGACGCGGTCCGCGATCATGGGCGCGCGGTCCCAGTCGGGATTCTTCGTCACCTGAGCCCGCAGCGCCTTGGCTCTTTCCGAGAATTTCCGAACCTCGCTTGCTCTGGACGCCGCTTTTTCCTTCAGTGACGGATTGAGGAGCTGCTCGACCGCGGCGGTCAGATCGTCCAGGCCGTAGGCCACATCGGCCACGAGCGGCACCTCGGTGGCCATCACGTTGCCCATGCTCCAGCTGTCGATACGCATGTCGATGAACTTGGCGCTGCGCCCGACGATGGGCGTGGGACTGTTGTGCTGCATCTTGTTGCCGACGTTGATCACCACGTCGGGGTTTTTCGGGAAGTCGAGGCTGGAAAGGCGCGCTGCAGGCAGGCCGCCCACCCAGAGCGGATGCGCCTCGGGGAAGTTGCTGTACATCTGGCGCGCCTGCGTCACCGCCATGCCGAGCAGCTCGGCGAGCTTCGCCGCCTTGCCGGCCGCCTTGGCCGAATACACCTCGTCGCCGACGATCATCACCGGCATGCGCGCTTCGACCAGGAGCTTCGCCGCGCGCTCGACCTCGGCGGGATTGGGCCGCACGCGCATGCGCGGGTCGAACTTCTCCTGCGCGATCACCTCGGTGCGCACCTGCTGGTCGTTGAAGTCCGAGTGCCAAGAGCAGTAGGTCGGGCCGTGGGGCGGCGTCCACGCCGCCTTGAACGCGCGGCGCACCGTCTCGGGAATCATGTCCGCGCGCCGCGCGAGCCAGGAGTACTTCGTGAGCGGCGCCACGAGGCTTTCCTGGTTCGCCACCTCCTCGAATCCGTCGCGTCCCGCGCGCCCGGTCTGGTCGGTGCGATAGCTGTAGAACACGAGCGGCGTCTGCTCCTTGAAGGCGTTGAACATCTGCCCCATGGCGTTGACCAGGCCGACCACCGCCGCCTGCATGACGATCGCGGGCTGGCCCGACGCCTTCACGTAGCCCGCGGCCATCGCGGCGCCCGGGCCCTCGTGCGGCGTGAGGATGTACTTGAGCTGCGGCCGGTCGACCAGCGCCTCGTAGAAATGTGCATCCTCGCTCGCCGAGTTGCCGAACACGTACTTCACCCCGGAGGCGATGAGCTGCTCGGCGAAGAGCAGCCCGCCGGTGCCTTCCACCACCTTCACCCCATCCGCGGCGCCCTGCGCATGCGCGGCGGGAACCAGCGACTCGAGAATGCCCCTGGCCGCGCTGGCGGAGATCCCCGCGGTGGTGAGGCCCTTGAGGAAGCCGCGGCGGGAGATTGACTGTGAGAGGTAGCGCGCGACGAGCTCTCTCATTGCGCTTTCCTCCCCTGGCTCCCCCCATAGATTCCACCGAGATATTCGGCCATCGCCTTGATCTCGTCCTCGGTCCAAAGCGCGCCGCGTCCCACCATGCGATAGAGCGTTCCTTCCCAGCCCTTGCGGTCCTGGCGATGATCCATCCACATGCCCGGGCTGTGGCACTGGAAGCACTTCGCTACCAGCGTCTCCTTTCCCGGCCCGTCGGGAAACCCGGGCGGCTTGGGCTTTTGCTGTGCCACCGCTCTCGAAGATACGAAGAGAACGACGATCAGAGAAAGGGTGACTGTCACGATTTTCAAGGGTCGGTCCCTGTTTCTTGTCAGTCGGCGCGGATGCCCGCTTCCTTCACCACCTTGGCGACCTTTGCGATCTCGCGCTCGATCTTGGCGCCGAACTCCTGCGGCGTGCCCGGCGACAACTCGAAGCCGAGCGCCACGAGCTTTTCCCTCACCTCGGAAACACCGAGAACCCTGGCAAGATCCGAATTGACCTTCTCGATGATGGCCTGCGGCGTGCCCGCGGGGGCAAGGAAGCCGGCCCAGGCGGCGTAGTCGAAGCCGGCGATGCCCGCTTCCTGCATGGTCGGCAGCTCGGGCATGGCGGCGGAGCGCTTCGCGCCGCCGATCGCGAGCGCCCGGATCCGCCCGCTCTTCACGTGCGGGAAGACGTTGGACATCCCCGCGAACATCACCGGGATCTGGCCGGCCACGACGTCGTTGAACGCCGGGCCCAATCCTTTGTAGGGCACATGGACGAGGTCGATGCCGGCGGACAGCTTGAACATTTCCATCGGCAGGTGCTGCGCGCTGCCGTTGCCGCCCGAGGCATAGTGGATCTTGCCCGGACTTGCCTTGGCCTGGCTCACCAGCTCCTTCACCGACGACGCGGGGAAGGAGGAGTTCACGACGAGAACCACCGGAATCGAAGCCGCGAGGGCGATGGGAGCGAAGTCGCGCAGCGGGTCGTACGGAAGCTTGGGATAGAGCGCCGGGCTGGTCGCGAGGCCCGCGTCGTTGGCGAGGACGAGCGTGTAGCCGTCGGCCGGCGCCTTGGCCGCCGCTTCGGTGCCGATGATGCCGTTCGCGCCGACACGGTTGTCGACCACGACCTGCTGGCCCCACAGCTCGGAGAGCTTCTGCCCCGGAATGCGGGCGAGGGTATCGACCGCGCTGCCGGCCGAAAACGGCACGATGAGGTGCACCGGCTTCGCCGGCCAGGTTTGCGCAGCCGCTTGCGCTACCCAGAGCAAAAGACTTAGAACGACGCCGATGCGCATAGTCATCCCGGACGATTACCAGGATATTGTGCACCGGCTGAAGTGCTTCGAGCTGCTGCGCGGCCACGATGTGGTGCGGTTTCGCGAACCTGCGCGCGACGAGGACGAGCTTGCCGAGCGCCTCGCCGACGCGCAGGCGGTGGTCGCCATCCGCGAGCGGGTCGCCTTCCCGAGAGCGCTGCTCGAGCGGCTGCCGAGGCTCGAGCTCCTCGCGCTCGTCGGCCGCCATTCCAAGGTGATCGACTTCGCCGCCTGCAAGGACCTCGGCATCGACGTGGTCCAGGGCTCGAACGCCTCGCCGGCGTCGCCCGCCGAGCTGACCCTCGCGTTGATCCTGGCCTCGCGCCGCAACATCTTCACCGAGGCCGAGCGCATGAAGCGCGGCGACTTGCCCCGCGCGCTCTCGCACCGCCTGCGCGGCGGCACGCTGGGCGTGCTCGGCCTGGGGACGATCGGAACCCTGGTCGCCGCCGCGGGCGCCGGCATGGGCATGAGGGTCCTGGTATTCGGCAGGGAAGCTTCCCTCGCCAAGGCGAGGCAGGCCGGGTATGAGGCGGCGAAAAGCAAGGCCGAGCTCTTCGAGCAATCGGACGTGCTCACATTGCAGATACGGCTCACGCCGGAGACGCGCGGCGGCGTGACGCGCGAGGACCTCGGCCGCATGAAGCCGAGCGCGCTTTTCGTCAACACCGCGCGCGCCGAGCTCGTCCAGCCCGGGGCGCTGCTCGAAGCCCTGCGAAACGGGCGTCCGGGCTTTGCCGCGCTCGACGTCCACGAGGCGGAACCGGTCCCGCCGGGTCACCCGCTCCTCGCGATGCCCAACGTCCTTTGCACGCCGCACCTCGGCTGGGCCGAGTTCGACAACTTCGAGCTCTACTTCGGCGAGTGCTTCGAGCAGATCGCCGGGTGGACGAAGACCAAGGCAAAGACATAAAAACGCGGAATCAGGGACGGACCACGATTAATTGCCTCGGTCGGCCAAAAGGAACCGTGGTCTGTCCCTGATTTGGGGATCGGCCCAAAAAAAAGGGCCGCTGGCGCGGCCCTTTCAGTAGCCGAGGGGATCCCTCAGGCTTTCAACGCCTCCTGGACCCGCGCCGGCGTGAACGGCATGTGCTGCAGCCGCTTGCCGGTGAGGCGATGAAATGCGTTGGCGACCGCCGCGGCGACCCACGGGTTGCCGATCTCGCCCAGACCGCTCGGCGGCGCGTCGCGCTCTACGAAGGCCACCTCCATCACCTCCGGCATGTCGGACATGCGCATGACGTGATAGTCGTGGAAGTTCGACTGCTGCACTTTCCCGTCCTTGAGGGTGACGCGCTCGTGCAGCACGCTCGAGAGGCCGTAGACGATGCCGCTCTCGATGTTGGCGCGCGCCATGCCGGGCTGCACCACCAGCCCGCCGTCGACCGCGAGCCAGGTGCGATGAACGCTGATCTTGCCGCTCGCGCGCTCGAGCGAGATCTCGGCGACGCCCGCGGCGAGCGATCCGGAGCGCTCGCTGATCGAGATGCCGAGCGCGCGGCCCGGCGGCCGCGGCGCCTTCCAGTCGCTCATCTGCACGACTTTCTCGAACACGGCCCTCCCACGAGGACCCATCTGCATTCTCTGAATTCTGAACTCCACAGGATCCATACCCTCGGCCACCGCCATCTCGTCGACGAAGGACTCGATCGCGAAGACGTTGAACACGTGCCCGACGCCGCGCCAGTGCTTGAGGCGGATGCCGTGCGGCACGCCGCGCGACTCGATGTACTGGTTGGGCACGCCGTAGTAGGGGATGCGGATCCCGGTCTGCAGCAGCACGCCGCCGTCGCCCACCACGCAGTGGGTCCAGCCGTTCACTTTCCCGTCCTTGTCGAGCGCGGCCTCGAGGCACTGGAACGATTGCGGCCGGAACATGCCGTGCTGCAGGTCCTCGTCGCGCGTCCAGACGAGCTTCACCGGGCGCTTTGCCGCGCGCGCGACGAGCGCCGCCTCGGAAGAGTAGTCGCCGAGCGAGCGGCGGCCGAACCCGCCGCCCATGTAGCACTGGTGCAGCGTCACCTGCTCGGGCTTGAAGCCGAGCGCGGCCGCGATCGCCTGGCGCGAGGTGCCGGGGTCCTGCGTGCCTTCCCAGACCTCGACCCGGTCGCCCGCGGGATTGAGGCGCGCCACCGCGTTGAGCGGCTCCATCTGCGCGTGGTAGCCGTAGTCGCTGAAGAACTCGGCCTTGAACGTCTTGGCCGCGCCGGCGAACGCGCTCTTCGCATCGCCTTTCTGGTCGAGCGGCGTCACCTTCGCGCCGGGATCGCCGTGCACCTCGTGGTAGGTTTTCCGCAGCGCGGCTTCCGAGTCGAACCCCGCCGCCGCGCCCTTGTTCCAGCTCACCTTGAGCGCGGTGCGTGCCGCGAGGGCATGCGGCAGGCTGTCGGCGATGATCGCGACGCCGTCGGGCAGGCGCACGCTGCCGAGCACGCCTTTCATCGCCTTGAGCTCGGCCTCGTTCCAGCTTTCGGGCGCGCCGCCGTGCACCGGCGAATGCTTCGCGGTGGCGTACACCATGCCGGGAAGGTTCACGTCGATCGCGTACTGAGCCGTGCCGTTCACCTTGAGCGGCGTATCGCGCCGCGGCATCGGCTTGCCGATGAAGCGGAACTGGCTCTTGTCCTTCAGCTCACTTTTCTCTACGGCCGGAAGAGGGGAGGGCACTGCCGCGAAGGACGCGATCTCGCCGTAGCTCATCTTCCTTCCCGACCCTGGATCGACCACGAAGCCGGATTCGGTTTTCAGCGAGGCGGGACCGACACCCCATTTCTCTGCGGCATTCGCGATCAGCACCTTGCGCACTTGCGCGCCCGCGGTGCGCAGATCGTTGTAGTAAAGCATCACCGCGCGGCTGCCGACGATCGCCATCGCCTTGGCGTTCTGGAAGGTGTAGCCGTACATCGTCGGATCCGCCGGCGCCCATTCGATCTTCACCCGCGACCAGTCGGCGTCCATCTCTTCGGCGAGGATGAGCGGCAGCGAGGTCATCGACCCCTGGCCCATCTCTGCGCCGGTGCTGAGAATCGTCACCGTGCCGTCGGGCGCGATTCGGACCCACGCATTGAGCGCCTTTGCCGCTGCGTCAGCCGCCGCCTCCGAAACGAGGGGAAAGGAAAATGCAAAGCCAAGGCCGGCGCCCGCCTTGAGGAAGTCCCTGCGGGAGACGCTCATCTCAGGCCTCCTTCGAGGCGCGCTCGATCGCGCGGGCGATGCGGTGATAGGTGCCGCAGCGGCAGATGTTGCCGTCCATGTGCTTCACGATCTCTTCGCGCGTGGGCTTGGGATTCGCGGCGAGGAGCTCGGCCGCCTTCATGATCTGGCCCGACTGGCAGTAGCCGCACTGCGGCACTTCTTCGGCGATCCAGGCCTTCTGCAGCGGATGCGAAGCGTCGGGCGAGAGCCCCTCGATGGTCGTGACGCGCGCGCCTTTCACCGAGGAGAGCGGGGTGGTGCACGAGCGCACCGCTTTTCCGTTGACGTGCACGGTGCAGGCGCCGCAGAGCGCCGCGCCGCAGCCGAACTTGGTGCCGGTGAGTTGGAGCTCGTCGCGGATCACCCACAGGAGCGGCGTGCTGTCCTCCGAGCGGGCCGTCACCTGCTTGCCGTTGAGAACGAACGAAACCATCGCCGAGTTCCTCCGCGCTCCTGGGACCCGGAATCTTGCGCCCGGCCCGGCCCGGATGCAACTCTTGCCACGCGGTTTCGTGCGCAGCAACAACATGGGCGTAGAGTTCTACATCGCCAACATGGCGGGGTTACCCGACAGGAGGAGGCCATGAAATCAATCGTGCGCGCTATAGCCACCGCGGCCACCGCGGCCATCGCGCTCGCCCCGGCGCTATGCCCCGCTCAAATCGTGAGAGTGGAGGTGTACCCGATCCAGTCGGTGACGATGAGCGACCAGGATTTCCTGAACGGTCGCAAGGACGCCAGGCCGGTGACGCTCGCCGGGCAACTGAAGATTCCGCGCGCGGGCAGCGAGCGGCTGCCGGCGGTCGTGCTGCTCCACGGTTCGGGCGGCGTGGGCGGCAACCTGCTCGACTGGGAGAACGACCTCAACTCGATGGGCATCGCCACCTTCGTGCTCGACGCCTTCACCGGCCGCGGCATCACCTCCACGAGCGCCAATCAGGCTTTGCTCGGACGGCTGGCAATGACCTACGACGCCTATCGCGCGCTCGAGATCCTCGAGAAGCATCCGCGCATCGACTCGCGTCGTATCGCGCTGATGGGCTTCTCGCGCGGCGGCCAGGCGGCGCTCTATGCGAGCGCGAAGCGCTTCCAGCGCGTGCACGGGCCGGCATCGGGTCTCGACTTCGCGGCCTACGCCCCCTTCTATGCCTCGTGCGGCACGAAGTTCATCGACGACGAAAACCTCTCGCCCAGGCCGATCCGCATGTTCCACGGCGCCGCCGACAACTACGTACCGGTGGCGCCGTGCCAGGAGTACGTGCAGCGGCTGAAGGCGAAGGGCGTCGATGTCGCGCTTACCGCGTATCCCGGCGCGCACCATGTGTTCGACGGCCGCCTGTTCAAGACGCCGGTCGTCGCCGAAAAGTCGCAGTCGACGCGTGCCTGCCAGCTCGCCGAGCGGCAGAACGGCGTGATCGTCAACGTGAAGAGCGGCCAGCCGTTCACCTACGCCGATCCCTGCGTCGAGCTCGGCCCCACCATCGCGTACGACGAGAAGGCTCACGCCGCGGCGCAGAAGGCGGTGAAGGAATTTTTCGCCGCGACGCTGCTCGCGCCCTAGAAGGCGGGGTTCGCGCCATGGCAGCGCGACAGGGCGAGGCATATGCCCTCGCGCGGGCCCGCCTGCGGCTGCTAGCGTCACACAGTGGACTGGAACGCCAACCTCATGAAGCCACGGCTCGGGAGCATCCTGTGGACGGACTGGCCGGCGCTGCTATGCCTCATGTGCCTTCCGGTCATCTGGCTCATCAGCGCGCAGCTCGTGCTGTTCCGGCACGACGGCAGCTTCACCGCGCGCGAAGCGCTCATGCTCGCGGTTCCTCTATCGCTCATCGCCGGCGGCTTGCTCGTCTGGCGAATCGTGCGCATTCACCGCCTGTTCGCCCGCGGCCAGCTCCTGCGCGCGCAGATCACGCGCGTCGACGTCGCGATGGACCGGGGCCGGGTCGAGTTTGCCTACGACTTCGCCGGCCACCGCGTCAGCTCGTGGACGCAGGTCCACAAGAACAAGCAGGTCGAGGCGCTCGCGGTGAACCAGGAAGTCGAGGTCCTCGTAGACACGGCCAATCCCCTCAACGCCATCGTGCGCGATCTGTATGTCTGACTGCGCGTCGGATTCCCGATGAGGCGCCTTGTCGGTGTCGCCATCGTAGGAATTCTGGCCTGGCAAGGGTACTTGCACTACCAGCACAGCAGGCCTGCCGCCGCCGCGGCGCCTGTTCCGCAACGTAGTGCATTGTCCACGGTTCAATTCAAGTGCGACGGCAGAACTCATTGCTCCCAGATGACGTCCTGCGAGGAAGCCACGTTCTTCCTCAGGAACTGTCCTGGGGTGAAGATGGACGGGGACAACGACGGCATTCCTTGCGAGAAGCAGTGGTGCTGAAGGCAGTGAATCGGACAACTGGCTAAGAGTCGGCTTCCCTCGCGTGCCACCATCCCCTATTCGCACTCAACGGGGAGGGGAAGATGGCCTTGTGGCGAAACATCGGCGGTTTGAGCACGATCGCGCCGGGCGCGACCGTGAAGTGGGAATTCTTCTATCCGCCCAACGGGCGGGACGTGGGCACTGTCGTGGCGCGGCCCAATCTGCTGCAGGCGCAGATCAATGTCGAGCTGGTCTCGATCGAGCAGGGGGTCGTCGGCAGGCAGACGCGGGTGGAGGAAGGCGTGCCCGAGATCCACTACACGGTGCGCATCCACAACCGGGGCGCGCTGCCGTTCAGCTACAACCTCAACATCGGGGACTGGCAATGAGGAACCTCAAGCGGGTCAGCGTGATCGTCGAGCGCGGCAAGCTGGTCGGGGTCTTTTTTCCGCCCGAGACGCCGGGCGATCCCGCGGCGCCGCGCGCCCAGATCGTGGTCGAGAAGCCTCAGGTGCTGCGCGAGATCCAGGTCGAGGTGCCGGCGGTGATGAAGCACCCGAAGGATGTCGACGCGTTCCACGCCGCCATCCGGCGCAAGCTCAAGCTGAAGAAGTAGGGCGGCCGCGCCGGGGGACGGCGCGGCCGCGGGGGCCCGACTTGCTACTGCATCGGGAGGAAGGCGAACTCGCTGGCGATGAAAGCCTGGGTGTAGCCGCCGAGGGCGTTGATCGTGACTTCGGTGAACCCGACGGGGTCGGCGACGCCGAGCCGGATCGGCGTTCCGGGGGTCAGGTCCTGCGGCGGCAGCGCCACGCCGTTCACCGTGAACTGGATCTGCGTGCTCGCCGGCGCGATCGCCTGGCCGCCGTCGGCGAGGAAGGAGAACTCGGTCACCGGCAGGGCGAACTGGACGTGCACCGGGTTGCGGCCCGCCGAGTCGCCCGGGATCGTGCCCACCGGCTGCAGGAAGTTGACGGCGTAGACCTGGTTGTACGCGCTGTCCTTGTTCAGGCCTTTGCGGTCGTTGATCGGGGGCAGGTCCTTGAAGTTGAACGCCAGGTCGTAGGTGAAGAACTCGTTCGGCACCGGCAGCATGAAGGTCGGCGTCGATGGCGTGCCGCAGACGATCGTGCCGTTCACGTCCCCGGTGACGATGCACGGCGACACGCCGTACGGCGCGAGCGCGTTGGCGAGGTCGAGGGTCGCCTGCGCCCGGGTCGTGCGGATCTTCTTGTCCTTGATGATGAAGAAGGCGTAGTTGGTGGACCCGGCGCTGATCTGGTTGATCGCGTAGGGGTCCGCGTGGGCAACGCCGACGGCGACGCTCAGGGCGACGAGTGCTGCGGCAGCTTTGGATCTCATGACCTCCTTCTTGGTTGTGAGCGCCCGGGAATTGGGCTTTGGGGCAACACGGGGTGCAATGCCCATGCCAGGCCGCGAGCGCGCACCGAGGCGCCTGAAATCAATGCACTAGAGCGATCCTGGCCCGCGGCCCGCGCGAGCGGTGGGGCAAATGGCCCAGCGGGCTGGGGTTAATCCCCCGCCAGAAATCGTCCGGCGATCCCGACGAACGTGTCGGCCGCGTCCCAGTGGACGAGGTGGGCGCAGCGCGGCAGAAGCCGCAGGTCGAGGTGCGGACTGAGCTCCCGCGCGAGCGCGGCGCGGCGCGCGGCCTCGCCGCGGTCGTTCTCTCCATAGAGAAGAAGCAGCGGCACCGGGCACCTGGCGAGTCTCTGCCACGGCGCTTCGCCGCCCTTGTCGGCCTTGGCGGCGCGCGAGAGCCTCCGCGCGGCAAAGGACTCGAAGTTCTTGCCCAGGCTCATGCGATGGCGCAGCGCGACGGCATCCTGGGTCGCAAGGTGGCGATCATAGAGGCTCGATTCGAGCAGGCGCCGGGACTCGTCCAGGGTGGGCTCGGAAGTGGCGCCTTCCTCGCCTTCGGCCGGCGGCCCGGAATTTCCCGGAAGCGGCGGCAGCAGGCTGCCGGTGCCGAGCACGACGACTTTCGCGATGCGCTGCGGCGCTTCGAAGGCGAGATCGACCGCGACGCGTCCCGATTGCGAGTGGCCTACGAGCGAGGCGCGCGGGATGTCCAGAGCGTCCATGAACGCCGGAACGAAGCGCCTGCGATAGCCGACGGAATGGTCCTGGGGGTTGTCGCTGCCGCCGAAGCCGGGCAGGTCGGGCGCGATCAGGCGCAGGCCGTGCGCCGCGAGCGCCGGCAGGTTGCGCGTCCACACGTCGGCCGAGGAGCCGAGCGAGGCGCCGTGCAGCAAAATCACCGGCGCGCCTTCGCCGTGCTCCAGGTAGCGGACGTTCAGCCCGCCGACGCGGCGCGATCGTTCCATGGCTCGGCCAGGTCGAGCAGCACGCCGTCCGGGTCGGCGAGCCGGTGCTGCCCGAGGGGACAACAGGCTGCGAAAAGCTTGAGGCGGGCTTCGCCTTCGGGGCCCGCGAGCGGCATCGGGCGCAGGTGCGGGTTGTTGTCGCCGAGCGCCTGGAGGCGCTGCTTCACCGCCTCGAGGTCTTCGACTTCGAAGCCGATGTGGTCGGGGCCGGGCCGCACGATTCCGGTGCCCGCGTAATCGCTGATGCGCCAGGGCATGAGCACGAGCGTTACCCGGCCGTCGCTGAGATAGAAGTTCCCGTCCATCGTCGTTCGCTCCACGGCGCGCAGGCCGAGGATGTCGACGTAGAACTCGGCGAGCGGCGCCGGGTGAAGCGTGCGCAGCGCGAGGTGGCTGATGCGGCGCGGCTGCCTGGACTCGGCACCGACGTACACCGAGGTCCGGTTCGCCATGTCGGGCTGCGACAGGTCGAACACGTTGCCGTCCGGGTCGTGCGTGCTCAGCCCGGCAAAGGGCCGCGTGCTCGGGCGCTGGAGGACTTCCACGGCCGGGTAGTTCGCGCGCAGCCGCGCGAGCACCGGCTCGACCTCGTCGACCTCGAGGCCGAAGTGGTCGAGGCCCGCGGGCCGGCCCGCCTTGCGCGGATTGATGTTGAGGCCGACGTAGCCGTCGCTCACCGTCACGGCCCGCTCGGGCCGGGTGTCGGCGGCGGCGCGCATGCCGAAGGCGGCCTCGTAGAACCTTCCCTGGAGAGCGTACTGGTCGCTGACGAGCGCGATGTGCTTGAGCCTGGCGGACATGGTCTAGGGAACCCTGCCGAAGATTTCGCGGAATTCCTTCTCGTAGCGGTTGAATTGCGCCGCCAGCCGCGGATCGACGTAGTGCGCTTTCAGCGTCCCGGCCTCGGCATCGACACCCATTCGCGCCGGCACCCGGCCGCGGCTCTTGATCAGCGCCTGCCCTTCGCTCGAAAGGAGGAAGTCGACGAACAGGCGCGCCGCCGCGGGATGCGGCGCCCTGGCCGAGATCGCGACCTGGCTCGGCGAGGTCACCACCGGGTCGAGCGTGCGCACCCATTCCACCGGCGCGCCGTCCTGCTTTTCCTTCTCGATCTCGGCCGCGTGCACCAGCGCGAGCGGAAAGTCGCCCGCCACGAGCAGGCGCGTGAGCAGGCTGTGGCCGCGCCGCTGCTGCGGCTTCTGGCGCGAGAGCGCGCGCATGTAGCCCACCGCCTTGTCGCGGCCCCAGTAATCGAGCATCGCCGCGTACCACTCGACGTCGCTTTCGTCGAGCGCGATCTTGCCCGCCCAGCGCGGGGCGAGGAGGTCGCTCCAGCTCCTCGGCGCCTCGTCCGGCCTCACCTGGCGCGTGTTGTAGCCGATCACGTACTGGCGCACATAGATGGCCGCCCAGCGCCCCTGCGGATCGACCGCGCCGGGAGCGTATCCGGTGGCCGCTTCCGGAGATTGATAGGCGGCGAGCAGGCCCTCGGCGGCGAGCGCGTCCATGTCGAGCAGGTTGAACGATACGATGTCCCAGGAGAAGCGCTTGGCGCGCGCCTCGGTGAGGATGCGCGTGCGCACCTTCTCGCCGGTCGCCCGCAGCACGGTCAGCTTGAGGAACGGGTAGCGCTCGACGAAGGGCTTGCGCAAGGCGTCGGTGTCCGGAACGTTCATCGCCGTATACCACACCACCTCACCTTCCTTCCTCGCCTGATCAAGGCGCGGATCGGCGAGCGCGCCGCTGACGGCGAGAAAGGCGACGCAGGGCACCAGCCATCGCATGGCCCATAGTCTAACGGGGGGGCTTGCATGCCGCGCACGCGTTACTAGAATCGTCTTCCCGCAAGATTCCTTTTCCGGTGAGGCGCCATGCTGAAGAAAGATATCAAGATCCGCTCGAGCGAAGGTCCGCAGTTCAATTGCTACCTCGCGATGCCCGAGGGCGGGCCGAAGGTGCCGGCCATCGTGCTCGCCTCCGCGATCCACGGCGTCGACCAGGACCTGCGCAGCATTGCCGACGAGTTCGCTGCGCGCGGCTACATCGCCGCGGCGCCGGATCTTTTCTGGCGCACCGTGCCCGGGCCGCTCGCGCGCGACGACCAGCGCGCCGCGCCGCGCGGCCAGCCGCGCCTCGACAAGATCAGGACCGGCGAGCGCGATCTCGCCGACGTGCTGCCGGTGCTGCGGCGCGAGCCGCTCTTCAACGGCCGCGCCGCGGTGATCGGCTTCTGCTACGGCGGCCCCTACGCGATCCTCGGGCCCAAGCGCCTGGGCTACGACGCCGGCATCTCCTGCCACGGCACGCAGCTCCTCGACTTCATCGGCGAGCTCGAAGGCGTGCGCGCGCCGCTGTGCATCATCTGGGGCGACCAGGACCACGCCGCGCCCGCCCCGGTGCTCGAGGCGTACCGCGGCGTGCCCGCGCGGATGAAGAACGTGCAGCTCCACATCTTCCCCGGCATCCAGCACGGCTACATGATGCGCGGCAATTCCAAGGCGTTCGACCCGGCGACCTACGACTTCTCGATCGGCCGCGCGCTTGCGCTGCTGGAAGGTCTCCGCTCGGCCGAGAATGACCCGCAGGCGGCTACTGCGCCACGATCAGGTTCGTCAGCTTCTGCGGGTCGTTGAGGAGCTCGGCGCTCGGGCCGTAGTGGGTGACGCGGCCGCGGTTGAGGACCAGCGCGGTGTCGGTGACCGAGAGCGCCACCTTGGCATGCTGCTCGACCAGGATGATGGCCAGCGAATCCTCCGAGATGAGTTTCTTCAGGGAAAGCAAAAGCATTTCCACGATGATTGGAGCGAGGCCTTCGAGCGGCTCGTCGAGGAGGAGCAGCGACGGGTTGCCCATCAGCGCGCGGCCGATGGCGAGCATCTGCTGCTCGCCGCCGGAGAGCTGGGTGCCCATGGCGGCGCGGCGCTCCTTCAGGCGCGGGAAGAGCTCGTAGACCCGCTCGATGCTCCAGCGCCCGGGTCGCCCGGCGACGCTGAGATTCTCGTGGACGCTGAGGGAAGGGAAGATGAGCCGTTCCTGCGGCACGAAGCCGATGCCCAGCCGCGAGCGCTCGTACACGGGAAGCCGGGAGATCTCACGACCTTGAAATGTAATGGAACCCGAGTGAAAGCTCGTGTGGCCCATCACGGTGGAAAGAAGGGTGGTCTTGCCGACGCCGTTGCGGCCGAGGACCGCGAGCGAGCCGCGCTCGGGCAGCGTGAGCGCGACGTCCTCGAGCACCACGGTCTCGCCGTAGCCCGAGCTCAGGCGCCGGATCTGCAGGGCGTCAGGCATGGTGCTGCTCGCCGAGGTAGACCTGGTGCACGCGGCGGTCGTGCGCGATCTCGCCCGGCGGCCCCTCGGTGAGCACTTCACCCTGCACCAGCACGGTGATGCGCCTGGCGAAGCGGAACACGAGGTCCATGTCGTGCTCGATGATGAGGATCGCGATCTCGGGCGGCAGCCGGTCGAGCGCCTTGAGGATGCGCTCCGATTCCATCGACGGGACGCCGGCCGCGGGCTCGTCGAGGAGCAGCACCTTGGGCGAGAGCCCGAGTGCGATGGCGATCTCGACCAGGCGCTGCTTGCCGTAGGGCAGGTCCTTCACCGGGATGCTTGCGTCGTCGCCGAGGCCGAGGGTGGAAAGCAGCTCCTGACTCTCCTGGATCACTTCCTTGTGGGACGAAGCAGGCCGCCACATGTGGGGCGCCTCGCCGCGCCGCTCGGCGATGCCGAGCGCTACGTTGTCGAGCACCGGCAGCTGCTTGAAGAGCGCGTTGATCTGGAAGGTGCGCCCCAGGCCGCGCTTCACGCGCTGCGCCTGGCGCGCGCGCGTCACGTCCTCGCCGCCGAGGTAGATGCGCCCCGAGCTCGGCGCGAGCGCGCCCATCAGCATGTTGACGAAGGTGGTCTTGCCGGCGCCGTTGGGCCCGATGAGCGCGTGGCGGTCTCCGGCGTGCAGCCGGAAGTCGATGTTCTGCGCGACCGTAAGCGCGCCGAAGCTCTTGCAGAGCTTCTGGGTTTCAAGGACCGGGGTCACAGCGCCCTCCTTCCGAGCCGGATCTTGTCCAGCAGACCCAGAATCCCGCCCGGGGCGAAGATCACGACCAATACCAGGATGAAGCCGATGCCGAAGTACCAGTACTCGGGAAACTGCTTCGCGAGGTAGTCCTGCGCGATGAGGTAGACCACCGGGCCGATGAAGGCGCCGTAGAGGCGCCCGACGCCGCCGAGGATCAGCATGACGAGGAGCTCGCCGGCGAGCTCGAAGCCGAGCACGTTCAGGCCGACGAACTGGTTGGTCTGGGTGAGGAGCGCGCCCGCCACCCCGGCCATTACGGCCGAGATCGTGTACACCGCGATCAGGCGCAGGTAGACCGGCGCACCGACGGCGTGCATCCGCATCGTGTTCTCCCGCATGCCGGTGAGCATGGCGCCGAAGGGCGAGTAGATCAGCCGGCGCACGAGCAGCCAGGCGACGAACAGCGCCACCAGGCAGTAGATGAAGGCGACCCGCCCGAAAAGGTCGAACTTGAATGCGCCGAGGATCGGCGCCACCGTCACCCCGGACAGGCCGTCCGCGCCGCCGGTCATGCTGGTCCACTTGTTCGCGGTCTCGAGCAGGATCGAGGTAATCGCCATCGTGAGCATGAGGAGCGTCAGCGCGCGCGTCCTCAGGATGACCGCGCCCGTCAGGACGCCGAGGACTCCGGCGGCGCCGGCGGCCGCGGTGAGCTGCACGAACGGGTCGGACACCCCGGCCTTGGCGCTCAGGCAGCCGGCGACATACGCGCCGAGGCCGAAGAACGCGCTGTGGCCCAGGGTGATGATGCCGGCGTAGCCGAGGATGAGGTCGAGCGACAGCGCGAACAGGATGAAGATCAGGATGCGCACGCCGAGCGCGAGGTATTCGGGCAGCAGGAAGAATGCCGCAGCCGCGACGATCCACGGCAGCCACTCGGTCCAGCGGATGCGCGGGTCGCCGGTATAGCCGGTGAGATGCGCGCTCATACGCGCGTCCCGAACAGGCCCATGGGGCGCCAGAGCAGCACGCCGATCGTGGCGGCGTAGATCAGGAACGCGCCGAGCTCCGGCACCCAGTACTTGCACGCCGTATCGGCGATGCCGAGCAGCAGCGCGGCGATGAAGGGGCCGCGCAGGCTGCCGAGTCCGCCGAGCGCGACCACGATGAGGAAGAACACCAGGTGCTCGGACGGGTAGGAGGGCTGCACCGCGATGATGTCGGCGCCGAGGCCGCCGCCCAGGCCCGCCAGCCCGCTGCCCAGGGCGAAGGTCAGCGTGAAAAGGCGCCGGGTGTTGATGCCGACCGACTGCGCCATCGCGCGGTGGTCGACCGCGGCGCGCACCATCGCACCCCAGCGGGTCCGTTCGACGCCGAACCACAGCCCCAAAATCATGAGGAAGCTGAAAACGATAATGAATACCCGGTAGGTCGGGAAATCGCGGCCGAGGACGTGCACCTGGCCGCGCAGGTAATCCGGGAGGAACACCGGCGGGGCGAGCGTCCCATAGAGAGCCCGGGCCACCGCCACCGCCATGAAGATGAGGCCGATGGTGAAGAGCACCTGCGCGAGCTCTCCCGCGCTGTAGAGGCGCGAGTAGAGCAGGCGCTCGAGCGCGATGCTGAGGAGCGCGGTGAAGACGAACGCCGCGACCAGCGCGAGCGGGAACGGCAGCCCGAGACGGCCGAGCGAGGTCGCGAAGACGTAGCCCCCGGCCATGGCGAACACGCCGTGGGCGAGGTTGATGAATCCCATGAGGCCCATCGTCACCGACAGGCCCACCGAGATGACGTACAGAATCATGCCGTAAGCGGCGCCGTGGAAGGCGACGCTTACGACTGACGAGAGAAGTTCCCCCAGTGGACTAGCTTCTTGAAGGGAGGTCGCTACTTCTTCTTCTGCAGCTCTTTCCAGGGGTCCTTCACCGCGGTGGCGAAGGTTTCGAGCTCGACGTTGGCGAGCTGGCCGCCGACCTTGCGCACTTCGCGCAGGTACTCGTTCTGCACGATGTCGCGCGTCTCGGGATCGATGGAGATCGGGCCGCGCGGGCTGTCGGCGAACTTCCAGTGCTTGAAGATCTCCATGGTCTTGTCCGGGTTGAGCTTGCCCTTCTGCTGCTTGATCGCCTCGAAGATCATGGCGGTGCCGTCCCAGGAGCCGGCGGAGAGGAAGTTCGGGGTCTCGTTCGCGCCGTATTCCTTCTTCCAGGCTGCGACGAAGGCCTTGTTCGCGGGGCGATCGGCGGCCGCCGAGTAGTGGAACATGGTGGTCACGCCGAGCGCGACATCGCCCATGTTGGCCAGCTCCTCGTCGGTGGTGATGTCGCCCGGGCCGATGAGCTTGATGCCCGCCTTGTCCAGGCCCAATTCGGAGAAATTCTTCATGACCGCGGTGGCGGTCTTGCCCGCGGGGATGAACACCATCAGCGTATCGGGCTTGGCATCCTTGACGCGCTGCATATAGGCGGCCCAGTCCGGGTTCTGCAGCGGCACGCGCACGTTGCCGAGCATCTTGCCGCCGCCCTCGGTGAACGCCTTGGTGAACCCCTCCTCGGCATCGTGGCCGGGGCCGAAGTCGCTCACCAGGGTGTAGCCGGTCTTGAATTTCTTCGCCGCCCACTGGCCGAGCGGGTAGCTCGACTGCCACAGCGTGAACGAGGTACGCGCGATGTACGGCGAGCGCGTGGTGATCACGGCGGTGCCCGCGTTCATGATCACGAAAGGCACCTTGGCCTCGGTGGCGATCGGCGCGATCGACATCGCGTTCGGCGTGAACACCACGCCGGCGAGGAGGTTCACCTTCTCGCGCACCACCAGCTCCTGCGCGAGCTGCTTGGCCTTGTCGGGGTTGGGGCCGGTGTCGTCGCGCGTGATGAGCTCGATCTTCACGCCGGGCGGCAGCTCCTTCTCGTGCAGCTTGATGTACAGGCGCACCGCGCGCTCCATGTACGGCCCGAGGTTGCCGTTCAGGCCGGAGTAGCTGGTGATGAAGCCGATTTTTATGGTTTGCGCGAAGGCGGCCGAGCTCGCAAGCGCGAGCGCGGCGCAACTCGCAAGCGCGACCACGGTCGCCAGTTTCGAAATTTTCATCTGACCCCTCCTAAGGAACCGCGATTCTAAATCAGCCAGACGCTGCCAAGGGCGGCGGGCAGTGCGACCGCGTGCCCGGCGGCGCTCTTGTGCACCGCGAACCCCAGCCTGCTGCAACGCGCGGCAAAGCCTTCCGGATGACGGCACGCCAGTCGATAACCGGCGAGGCCCGGCGCGGCAGGCGCCACGCCAAGCATGCGCTTGAGCTCCTCCCGGGTGCCCACGAACACCCGGCCGCGGGTGCAGTCCAGGCGCACCAGCGCGCCTTCGGGAATCGGCAGCAGTCCCGAAAAGAGTGCCCACCGGGCCGCGGTTTGCGCCGGATTGTCCGCGACGACGTAGATCGCCTTCAGCCCGGTCACGCCGTTGGCATGGGCGAGGTTCGCCGCAGTCCAGATCGCCTCGGGCGTGAGCTGCTCGACGTACTGCACGCGCCCTTCGGGCATCTTCGCCGGCGGCACGTAGACCACTTTGAAGCGCACCTTCTCGCCGCCCTCGAGCGTGCGCTCGAGGCTCACCAGCGGCTGGGGCTCGAAGCCGTGCTCGCCAAGGCGCCGGTGCTCGGTCTCGGCCTGCGGCGAGCCGAAGCACGCGAGGTGCATGCCGTCGTACCGCGCCATGTAATCGCGCGTTCGGCGGGCATTCGGCGTGTCGAGGGTGGGCGCGAGGATCTCGATGTAGCCCTCCTCCAGCATGATGCAGCGGTTGGAGGTTCCGGCGGGCGCGCCCTGGGCGCGGTGCGCCGATTCCGGCGTCACCTTGAAGCCGAGCGACTCGGCGACGCGCGCCGCCGCGCCGAGGTCCGGCACGAAATGCGCTACGTGGTCGAGGTAGAGCTCGCCCGGCGAGGGGCGCTGGTTTTCAGCGATGCTGAGCATGGCGCTAATATAGCCGCCACGCGTGTGCGCGAAGCAGCGCTACTTCTTGCCGTTCGCGGCGTCGCGGACCGCCTCGCCTGCCTTCTCGATGCTGCGGCTCGCGGCCTTGCCCGCCTCGTCGAGCTGCCGGCCGGCTTTTTCCGCCGGGCCTTCCTGACGGCACGCGGCGAGCGCGACCAGCGCGAGGATCACGAATAGAGTTTTCATGCCCGGATTGTCGCCCGCGGACGCAGCGCCGTCCCTCTATGGCGCCCCGCGAGCCGTAGGCGGGACGGACTAGCCGAAGACCCGGCGAAGGTAAGATAGGCGCATGAACAAGCCGGTCGACCTGCAGGCCGCCGCGCTCACCGGCGCCGACGCCGTCGTCGGGATGCTGAAGGCGCACGGCGTCGAGGTGATCTTCGGGCTGTGCGGCGACACCAGCCTGCCCCTCTACGACGCGCTGGCGCGCGCGGGGTCCATCCGGCACCTCCTCACCCGGGACGAGCGCCATGCCGCGTACATGGCCGACGGCTATGCGCGCGTCACCGGAAAGGTCGGCGTGTGCGAGGGTCCGTCGGGGGGCGGAGCGACCTACATCCTGCCCGGCCTGGTGGAGGCGAACGAGTCCTCGGTTCCGATCCTCGCGATCAACACCGACGTCGCGGTCTCCTCCAGGAATCGCTTCACTCTCACGGAGCTCGACCAGCGCTCGCTGATGAAGCCGCTGACCAAGTGGAACGCGGTGCTCGACCGCGCCGCGGACATTCCACGCACGTTCCGCGCGGCGTTCGAGGCGATGACCAGCGGCCGTCCGGGGGCAGCGCACATCGCGCTGCCCTTCGACGTGCAGAACGCTCCGGTCGAGCGCGGCGACGTGTGGGCCGATCCGACGCTCGGCGCCTTCCCCTCGCGGCGCGTGGCGCCCGACCCGTTTTCCATCGAGCTCGCCGCGAAAGTGCTGCGGAGCGCGAAACGGCCGCTCTTCATCTGCGGCGGCGGCGTGGTGCTTTCCAATGCGGAAACGGAATTGACCGCACTTGCTGAAAAGCTGGCCGCGCCGGTGGCGACGACAGTCAGCGGCAAAGGCTCGATCGACGAGCGCTGCGCGCACTCCGTCGGGGTCGTGGGATCCAACGGCGGCACGCCGCAAACGCGCGCGGTGGTGGACCAGGCCGACGTCGTCGTGTTCGTGGGCTGCCGCGCCGGATCGGTGACCACCGAGCGCTGGCGCCATCCCGCGCCGGGGCGCGCCCGCATCATCCATATCGACGTCGACCCTACGGTGCCGGGCACGAACTACAAGGTCGACGTGCCGATCGTGGCCGACGCGAAGCTCGCGCTGTCCGCGCTGGAAGAGGCGGTGCAGGAGCGCGAAGGCGATCTTTCGTTCGTCGACGCGAAGAAGCGCGAGAAATTCGAGGCATTCGAAGCCCTGGCCCGGTCGGACGATGTGCCGATCAAGCCCGAGCGGGTCGTGGCTGCCTTGGACAGATTGCTCGGGAAAGACGCCATCGTGGTCGCTGACCCGGGCACGCCGTGCCCGTATTTCTCGGCCTATTACGTGGTGAAGGGCAGCGGGCGGCGCTTCTTTTCCAACCGCGCGCACGGCGCGCTCGGCTATGCGCTCGCCGCGGCGCTCGGCGCGCACATCGGCCGCCCGGCGGTGAAGACCGTGGCGGTGATGGGCGACGGCAGCTTCGGCATGTGCGTGGGCGAGCTCGAGACGGTGGTGCGCCTGAAGCTGCCGATCACCTTCGTCGTGATCTCGAACGCGGTCTACGGCTGGATCAAGGCGGGGCAGAAATCGGGCTACGGCGAGCGCTACTTTTCGGTCGACTTCGGCGTCACCGATCACGCGAAGGTGGCCGAGGCATTCGGCATCAGGAGTTGGAAGGTCACCCAACCGCAATCCCTTGCTCCGGTTCTCGAAGAAGCGCTGCGGCACGGCGGGCCCACGCTCGTCGATATCGTCTGCCAGCCGCTGCACGAGGCCAAGGCGCCGGTGTCCGAATGGGTCGCGTGAACGAAAACCCGGTAGTTCGGGGGCATCACGACATGGGGGGCCTGCCCGCAAGCCGGGTCGAGCTGGTCGAGCACGACTACGAAGAGTGGGAGCGCCGGGTGGACGCGCTCATGGTGCTGTGCGTCGGGCTCACCGGCAAGAAGCGCCTCATGACCGTGGACGAGCTGCGCAAGAACATCGAGTCGCTGCCGCCCGAGACCTACGACCGCACTGCCTACTACGAAAAGTGGATCACGTCGCTCACCCAGACGCTGATCCAGCGCGGCGTGATCAGCACCGCGGAGCTCGCGGCCAAGATGAACGAGGTGCGAAAGCGTGCGTAGCCACCACGCTGAGCCGCTGCGCGGCGCTCATGACCTCGGCGGGCTGCCCGCGGGGAAGGTGGATCGCGCCGAGCACGACTATGCCGACTGGGAGCGCCGCGTCGACGCGATGGCCGTGCTCCTGGGGCGCAAGCGCAGGCTGACCGTCGACGAGCGGCGGCGCGCGATCGAGACTCTCACGCCGCAGGCTTACGACGCGCTGAGCTATTACGAGCGCTGGGTCGTCGCGCTCGGGCAGACCCTGATCCAGCGCGGCGTCATCACGAGTGCCGAGCTCGCGCTGAGAATGCGGGAAGTCGAAAAACGTGATTAAACCCAGCTTCGAACCCGGCGATGTCGTGCGCGTCATGGAAGCGTATCCGCTCGGCCACGTGCGCACGCCGTTTTATATCCGCGGCAAGACCGGCACGGTCGAGCGCCTCTGCGGCGCGTTCCCCAATCCGGAAGAGCTGGCGCAGATGCGCGACGGCCTTCCGGCGCAGCCGCTCTACCGGGTGAGGTTCCTGCAGCGGGACGTGTGGCCGGATTACCGCGGCAGCGCCGAGGACGTCGTCGAAGTCGAGATCTACCAACACTGGCTGGAGAAGCCATGAACGATCCGGGTCCGTACCGGCCGCTGACGTACTTCCAGCTCATGGAGATCAGCCTGCGCGAGCTGCTGGTCGAGAAGGGCGTGGTGACCGAAGAGGAGCTCGCCGAGGAAGTGGAGGCGATGCGAAAGCGAGGCTACGAGCGCGGCGCGCGCGTGGTGGCGCGCGCGTGGGTCGACCCCGAGTACAAGCAGCGCCTGCTCGCGAACGGCACCGGGGCCTGCGAGGAGCTGGGCCTCGAGGTCCCGGCGCTCAAGCTCCTGGTGGTCGAGAACACGCCCGAGGCGCATAACGCGATCGTGTGCACGCTCTGCTCGTGCTACCCGCGCATGCTGCTCGGCATCCCGCCCGAGTGGTACAAGTCGCGCAACTACCGCTCGCGCATGGTGCGCGAGCCGCGCGCCGTGCTGGCCGAGTTCGGGCTGGAGATTCCCGAGCGCGTCGCGATCCGCGTGCACGACTCCACCGCCGACATGCGCTACCTCGTGCTGCCGATGCGCCCGGCGGGGACCGAAGGCTGGAGCGAGGAGCGCCTCGCCTCGCTCGTCACGCGGGACTGCATGATCGGCGTCGCCGTACCAAAAGTATAAAAGGGGTCTGACCCCTTTTAGCCCTGATGCCCAAAAAAGCGATCGAGCCCAGGGCGGTGGTGCCGCTCGGAGACTGCGCCGCGTACATCGAGTTCACCGACAAGCTCGACCTCGAGGTCAACGCGTTCGTGCAGCAGCTCGCGGCCGCGGTGCAGGCGCGCGCGCGGCCGTGGATGCGCGACGTGGTGCCTGCGCTCGGCGGGATCGCGCTGCACTACGACCCCGACCATCCCGACGTGCACGGCGACGCGCTCGAGGCTGCCGCGATCCTGGTGCAGGAATGCATGAAGGGCGATGCCGCCGGAGAGGAAGCGCCGGTGCGCGCGGTGGAGGTGCCGGTGTGCTACGAGCGCGAGTTCGCGCCCGACATCGAGGAGGTCGCAAGACAGGTGAAGCTCGACGTCGAGGAGATCGCCCGGATCCACGCCGCGGGCGAGTACCGCGTGCTGATGATCGGCTTCGCCCCGGGGCACGCGTACATGAGCGGCCTCGATGCGAAGCTCGCGGTACCGCGGCGCGCTACGCCGCGCGCGCTGGTCGCGCCCGGCGCGGTGGCGATCGCCAACGAGCAGACGGTGGTCTATCCCTACGCCATCTCCGGCGGCTGGAGCGTCATCGGGCGCACGCCCATGGCCGTGTTCGACGCTGCCCGCGAGGCGCCGAGCCTGCTTGCGCCGGGCGACCGGGTGCGCTTCCGCGCCATCACGGCCGACGAATTCATGGCGCTGAAGAAATGATCCTGCTCCGCGTGACAAGAGCGAAATCAGGGACAGACCACGTTTTCCCCGCGACCCCCTGTGAAAAACGTGGTCTGTCCCCGATTCTTGGGGTTCGAGCATGAGCATCCGGGTGCTCAGGCCGGGGTTGCTCACGACGCTGCAGGACTACGGCCGCCACGGTCTGCAGCACGTGGGCCTGTGCCCCGGCGGCGCGATGGACCCGGTCGCCCTCGCGCTGGCCAACGCGCTGGTGGGGAACGAAGCCGGCGAGGCGGCGCTCGAGATCACCGTGATCGGCCCGGAGCTTTCCTTCGAGGAAGAGACCCTCGTCGCGCTGTGCGGCGCCGAGTTCGACGGCAGCTTCCCGCATAACCGCCCGGTGCTCGCCCCCGCCGGCAGCCGGTTCAATGTCGGGCACGCGGCGCGTGGCGCGCGCGCCTATCTCGCGGTGGCGGGGGGCTTCGCGGTGGAGCCGGTGCTCGGCAGCCGCAGCACCTATCTGCCCGGGCACTTCGGGGGCTTCCAGGGCCGCTCCCTCAAGCACGGCGACGCGCTCGCGCTGCGCGACCCCGGGGCGACCGGCCGCTTCGCCAAGCTGAAGAAGACCCGCAACGGGACCGTGAAGTGGTCGGCGCCGCCTTTCACGCTGCCCGACCGCGAGCCGATCCTGGTGCACGTGCTGGAGGGGCAGCACTTCGCGAGCTTCGACTCGAACGCGCAGCGCAGCTTTTTCGACACGGTGTGGAAAATCGCGCCGGAGTCGAACCGCATGGGCTTTCGCCTGGCGGGGCCGGCGCTCGTGCGCAGCGAGCAAAGTGAGATACTGACCGGCCCGACCGCGCTCGGCAGCGTGCAGGTGCCGGCGAACGGGACGCCGATCGCGCTCATGGCCGATCACCAGACTACCGGCGGGTACCCGAGGATCGCGGAGGTCGTCTCCGCCGACGTGGCGCGCCTTGCGCAGCTCGCGCCGGGCGGAACCGTGCACTTCGCGCGCTGCGACCTCGGCATGGCCGCGGAGCTCCGCCACGACGCCAAGGAAAGGCTCTCCAGCGCGCTGCGCGGCATCGCGTGGAACTACGGCCAATGACCACCATCGACATCAACTGCGACATGGGCGAGAGCTACGGCGCGTGGAAAATGGGCGCCGACGCGGCGGTGATGCCGTTCATCTCCTCGGCCAACATCGCCTGCGGCTTCCACGGCGGCGATCCGGCCACCATCCGCGCCACGGTCAGGCTCGCGGCGGACCATGGGGTGGCGCTCGGCGCCCACCCGTCGCTGCCCGACCTGCAGGGCTTCGGCCGGAGGGCGATGAAGATCTCGCCGCAGGACATGTACGACCTCGTGGTGTACCAGGCGGGCGCGGTCGAGGCGTTCGCCCGCGCCGCCGGCGCGCGGCTGCACCACGTGAAGTGCCACGGCGCGCTCTACAACATGGCGGCGAACGACGAGGGCCTCGCCGAGGCCATGGCGCGCGCCGTGAAGGATCTTGGAGGGGGTTTGATTCTGTATGCACTCTCGAACTCGCTCATGATGACCGTCGCAAAAAAGCAAGGTGTGCGCGTCGCCGGCGAGGTCTTCGCCGACCGAGGCTACGCCGACGACGGCACGCTCGCGCCGCGCGGCACGCCCGGCGCGATGATCGAGGATGCGGCGGTGGCGGCGGAGCGCGCGGCCGCGATGGTCGAGAAGCGCGTCGTGACCTCGCTCTCGGGGAAGCCCATTCCGGTGTCGCCCGACACGCTGTGCCTCCACGGCGACCAGCCGGGCGCGGTGGCGTTTGCCCGCGCGATCCGAAAGGCGTTCTCCGAGCGCGGCATTGCCGTCGCTTCCCCTGCCGTGGGTTCCCCTTAAGACGGAGAAATCCAAAACCGCGCCTCGACCGTACTAAGACGGATGAGGTCCGATGCCGACATCAAGCGGCTGCTGCTCGCCACCGCAGCCCGGGGGGAGGGGGCGGCCGAGGCCTTCGAGGCGCTCTACAAGGCTTGTGCGCCGCTGCTCTTCGGGATCGCGCAGCGCATCGTGCGCCGGCGCGAGCTGGCCGAAGAGGTCCTGCACGACGGCTTCAGCCGGATCTGGGCCGCGGCCGGGCGCTTCGACCCGCTCGCGGAGCAGCCGGTCGCCTGGATGGCGGCCATCGTGCGCAACCGCGCGCTCGACCTTATGGCGAGCCACGACGTCTCGCGCGTCGATTCCTACCCCGAGGAGGACGAGCTCGATCGCTTGTTCGACTGGTCGCCGGCGGCCGACGACTCGGTCGACGCGGGGCGTGCCGCGCGCTGGCTGCGCGACTGCCTGGGCGAGCTGCGCCCGCAGGAGCGCCAGGCCCTGGTCCTCGCGTACGACCGCGGCTTGAGCCACCGCGACCTCGCGGCGCACCTCGCGCAGCCGCTCGGCACGGTGAAGACCTGGGTGCGCCGCGGCCTCGCCAACCTGCGCTCCTGCGTCGAGGAATGCATGGGAGCGTCGCGATGAAGCTCGCCCGCGATCCCCGTCTTGATGCCTTGTGCGGCGAGTACCTGCTGGGAACGCTGCGCGGCCCGGCGCGGCGGCGCTTCGAGCGCGCGCTGCGCGAGGAGCCGCTCGTCGCCGCGCGCCTGCGCCACTGGCAGGCTCTCGCTCCGAGGTACGCCTCCATGATCGAAACGCCTCCGCCGGCTTCCGCCTGGCCGCGGCTCGAGCGCGAGCTTGGGCTGTCCCGCTACCGCACGCCGTGGCACCGGCGCCTTTCGCTCTGGCGCGGCTGGGCCATCGCCGCCACCGCCGCGGCTCTTCTCGCCATCGGGTTGCAGATCCTTCCCTTGAAACCCGCAAGCTCGTTCGCCGAGATCGCGCAGCTTTCGGGGCCGGGCGACGCCGCGCGCATCAGCGCGGCGCTGTCGGCGGACCGCAGGACGCTCGAGCTGCGCGCGACGCGCCCGGTGCTCGCCGGCCCCGCGCAGAGCTACGAGCTCTGGCTGATCCCCGCCGAAGGCGGCGCGCCGGTGTCGCTCGCCGTCCTCGGCAGCCTCGACGCGAAGCTCGCGCTGCCGGCGGCGCAGGCGGCGCGCCTCACGCGCGGGGCGAAGCTCGCGGTGTCTATCGAGCCCGCAGGCGGCTCGCCGACCGGCGCACCCACGGGCCCCGTTCTCTTTGCAGGCGCGATTGAGGTTTGACATCTGAAATTGCGGTTGAGGCGTATACGGTGTGCAGCCCGTCCAACCAACCATCGGAGTCAAACCATGCTGAACCACAAGCGGCGCAGCTTCCTCACCGCCTCGGGCACCGCCACCCTGTCTGCCGCCGCCTTCGGCCTCATCGCGGGCGTGCCCCGCCGCAGCCTCGCCATGGGCAGCACCATGGCGCGCGACGTCGACATCCTGAACGTCGCGCTCGGCCTGGAGCACGAGGCCATCAACGCCTACCAGCTCGGCGCGCAGAGCGGGCTGCTGCAGAAGCCGGTGCTCGACGCCGCGGTGCTCTTCCAGTCGCACCACAAAGGCCATCGCGACGCGCTCGTCGCGACGATCGAGAAGCTCGGCGGCCGCCCGGTGGCCGAGAAGCCGATGGCGGACTACGCGCGCGCCCTGAACGCAGCCGCGATCAAGAGCCAGGAGGACATCCTGAACCTCGCCGCGCGGCTCGAGCTCGGGGCGAGCAACGCCTACCTCGGGGTCATACCGTCGTTCCAGGACGTGAACCTGGCGAAGGTGGCCGCGCGCCTCGCCGCCGACGAGACCATGCACTGGACCGCGCTCTCGGGCGTGCTCGGCCGGCAGCTTCCCGGTGCGCC
>JBIOYV010000097.1:0-9891 GCA_044870335.1 Burkholderiales bacterium
ACCTTCTTCCGCTTGCTATTCCGCGACGGGGCCTCCGCCGCATCCTGCAGCTTCCCCTGGTACAGCCTCTGGTTGTGCCGCCCCCGCTTCCACGCCTTCGACTCGTCCCAGGCCATGGCTAGTCCTCGTGGTTTTGGTTCGTTTCGAAGTGGCGCGGGACGTAGCCTTCGCCGGCGGGCGTGGCGGCCTCTTTCGGCCGCGGGATCACCGTCTGCTGGAACAGCATGTTCATGAAGATGAGCAGCGGCTTGGGCTTCATCACCAGCGCGCGCGCGGGCTTGTCCGGGTCGGCGTTGAAGTGCTGGTGCACGCAGTTCATGTGGACGATCGCGATGTCGCCCGCCTTCCAGTCGTAGCGCACCCCGTCGTGCACCTCGTAGCCGGTGCCGTCGAGGATGTAGAAGGCGGCCTCGTTGACGTGGCCATGCTTCTGCGTCCGCCCGCCCGGCGCGTACTCCTCGAGATGCACGTGCAGCGTCTGCGTCAGCCCGTCGACCGGCTCGACGAAGTGCTTGCTGAAAGACTGCGGCCCGTCGTTGAACATGAGGTCCCGGCCCTTGATGACGCGCGGCATCGAGCGCAGGCGCTTGAGCTCCTCCTTGAGGCTGTACTGGCCCTGGATGCCGCGGACGAAAACCCGGTCCTTTTTGCTGCTGTAGTGGGATTCTTTACCCATCGGTCAGTCCTTCTCCCTCTGTATGGCCTGTCCCTTGAGGAAGAGTTCCGACCAGATCTTCTCCCACTTCTGCTGCTCGTCGAGCACCACCACCGGGTCGATCATGTGGAAGGGAAACTTGTTGAGGTTGGTCTGCACGGCGGTGCTGGCGGGCACCCGGTTGCGCTTGTGGATCAGCTCCTGCCCCTCGGGCGAGAGCATGAAATCGACGAACAGCAGCGCCGCGTGCGGCCGCTCGGTGCGCTTCGCCACCGCCACGGCGTTGGGCCGGCCGAAGGTCGGGTCGAGCGCCTTCCACTTGATGGGCGCGCCGTTCACCAGCAGCCGCTCGGCGTTGTGGTTGTAGATGGTGGCCACGAGCGGAATCTCGCCGGCGGCGACCAGCTCGGCGAGCAGCGTGTGCCCGGTGCGCACCTGCGGCTTCATCTGTGCGAGCTTGCGGAAGAAGTCGAGTCCCTTCTTTTCGCCCATGTACTTGACGATGGACGCAAACCAGTCGTCGTCGCTGCCCTCGATGCCGATTTTGCCCACCCAGCGCGGATTGAGCAGGTCCTCGTAGCTCGCCGGGACTTCGTCGGGCTTCACCAGCTTGGTGTTGTAGGCGATGGTGAAGAAGTTGAACCGGTCGGCGGCATAGTGGCGATGCTTGGGAAACGCCGCCGGCGGCAGGCTCTTGAAGTGCGGGCTGGAGAACTCCTCGAGCAGGCCCTCGCGGTAGAGCGCCTCCATCTCGGGACCGTTCAGCTCGAAAGCGTCGACCGAAAAGCGGCCGGCGCGGGCCTCGGTCACCGCCCGCTGCAGCACCTTCTCGCTGCTCGAGCGCCAGAGCTCCACCTTGACGCCGTACTTCTTCTCGAAGGCCTGGGTGATCGGCACCGAGTCCTTGAGGTTGAGCGAGGTGTACACCGTGACCTGCTTTTCCTTCTTCGCGCCTTGCAAGATGCGCTGGTCCCGGTCGGCGCCCTGGTACATGTAAATCTGGCGATGCGGACCCGGCGCGGGTTGCGCCGCAGCAAGAACCGGCGCCGCGAGCGCGGCGGCCACTAGAACGGGGCGAAAAAGGCGCATGTGTCAGTTCCGTGTAAGACGCTGGACTTTACACCGGCCGACGCCGCGGCAGAAGAACGCGGTTCCGGATATGGGAACTCGAAAGAAAACGGGCGCCGCAGCGCCCGTTTCGGTGGCCCAAACGGGGCCTAGAAGCTCGTCGACACCCCGACTGCAAACTGCGTGACGTCCGCCCCGCGCGCCGGCGTGCCGTTCGCCCAGTTGTCGAACAGCGCCGATTCGCCGTTCGTTACCTTCGAGTAGATGGCGAAGATGAACGTGCGCTTGGAGAAGTCGTACGCGGTGCCGAGGTTGACCTGGTTGCCGTCGAGCCCCGTTGTGCTGCACGCAACGCCGCCGCTCAGCGCGCAACTGCCTTCGTTCATCTTCACGTAGCTGACGCCAGTGCGCACCGGACCGCCCCAGCGCGCTTCCCAGCCCACCGCCCAGTTGGTCTTTTCCAGCTTCTCGAACCGCCCGGCCGCGCCCTGGCCGCTTTCCTTGTACTCGAGCCGGGCAATGTCGCCGGTGATCTTGTGGTTCGGAGTGATCTTGAATGCCCCGCTCAAACGCGTCGCGGTGTCCTTCGAGCGCTCCGATCCGGTGGTCGGGCTCCCGCCAGTGAGGTTTGTCACCGCGGTGGCGGTGGCGGAACCGCCGAACATGTCTTTTCGATACTCCTGCTGGACCGAAACGTAGAGCCGCTCGGCCTCGTACTTGACGCCGTATGACCACCACTGCCGATCGAGGTTGGTGCCGGTCACCGGAGTCGGGTTGCCCTTGACCTCGTCGGGCGAGTACTGGATGCCGGCCTGGAAGTCGCCGAACTCCGGCGAGAGGTACTGGACCGAGTTCGGCGCGCGCTCGTGGAAGCGGGCCAGGCGGCTGTTTCCGGCTCCGTTCGCGGACAACTGGTTGCTGTGGGAAACGAAGTTGCCGCTGCTGATGCCGAACATGCTGAACTGGTCGCCGAACTCCTTGTAGATCGTGTCCATGTTGCCGAGCTTGATCGTGCCGAAGCCCCCGCGCAGCCCGAGGAACGAGTTGCGGGTCGCCCACACGCCGGTTCCCGTGTCGAACTCGAGCGACTGCTCGATCTGCCAGATGGTGGAGAGCGACCCTCCAAGCTTTTCCTCGCCGCGGAAACCGAGATAGGAGTTCGCTACGTCGACCGACCAGCGGCCCTTGTCGTTATTGGCGTTGGCCGCAGTGGGCTGCGGCACCAGGTTGGAGGTCGCCTCGCCGGGCTGGCTCGCTCCCGAGGACTTGTAGTACCCGAGCTGCGGATACACCTTGCCGTAGATCTGGACGGTGCTGGTTTGCGCCATGGCCGGGGCCGCGAACGCGGCGCCGATGGCCAAGGCGAGTGCACTCTTCTTCATTCCCCCTCTCCTTCCCTGTTTTGCTGTTTCTTTATGTGGAACAACGGGCTTCCACGCACTCGATTCCGGCGCACGCTACAAGTGCGCGCTCATAGCTGTCAACAATGAAAGCCGCGAGTGTGTCGCGGACGCAACACTGATGCACCGCGTCAAGCGCGCGGCGGGGGCCGCTCTGTCAGCGACCGTACGCTTCGAGCTTGTAGCGCCTCGGCTTGAGGATGCGGCAAAGCTCGCGCGTGACGCCGGCCTGCGGCAAGGCGAGCCCGCAGTCGGCCGCCATCTCGGCCACGATCGCCATGTCGTCCTCGGCCCACGCCATCGTCTGCAGGCCCCAGTTGGCGAGCGCATTGTTCGCCGCGCTGCTCATGAGGAGCGCCTGGCGCAGCTTCTCGGCGTCGATTCCGTAGCGCTGCGCGAGCGCGAGGCCCTCGTGGTCGGCGACGAGGCAGGCCCACATGATGAGGTTGTTGACCGCCTTCGCCACCTGCGCGCTGCCGACGCCGCCGGTATGCACGATGTCGCTCGAGAAGGCGCCGAGTACCGGGCGCAGGCGCTCGACCACGGCGGCTTCGCCGCCGACGAAGCTGAGGAGCGTGCCCGCGTCCGCCGCCTTGCCGCCGCGGCACATGGTTGCATCGACAATGTGAAGGCCTCTCTTCGCGCCGTCCGTGGCGAGCGCCTGCACCGTCTTCGGGTGCACCGTGCTCAGCACCGCGTAGATGGACCCGGGCCGATCCGCCGAAACGAGTTTCGGATCGTTGAGCAGCGTGCGCACCTCATGGTCATAACCGACGCAGATGAGCACGACTTCGCACGCCGCTGCCAGCGCCGCGGCGTCGGCCGACCAGGCCGCGCCGCGCTCCTCGACCTTGGACCGTCTTGCGGGGTCGATGTCCGTCGCGAACGTACGGAAGCCTTTTCTCGCGAGGTGGCCGATGAGCGGCAGGCCCATCCGCCCCGCTCCCACTACGCCGACGGTCGGGTTCATCTTTTCTGCGTGATCGTATCGAGCAGCGCAGGCTGTCCGGCCTTCACTCTGGCGATCGCGCGCCTCAGCGCTTGCGCGACGTCACCCGGCCGGTCGATCGGTCCCTCGGCATACCACCCCATCGACTTCGCGAGCGCGGCGAAGTCGGGGGCGGGGTCGTCCATGTCCATGCCGATGTGGGCGCGCTCGACCGGCGTGCCGCGCAGCTTCGCCATCCGGATCTGGTGCTCCCAGTCGTTGTAGTAGGCGCGGTTGTTGTACATGACGACGAGGAGCGGGATGCGGTGCTTGGCCGCGACCCACAGCGCGCCGGCGTCGAACATGAGGTCGCCGTCGGGCTGCAGGTCCACGACCAGGCGCCCCGCGTCGCGGTGCGCGAGCGCCACACCGAGCGAGATCCCGATCTGCGTCGCGGTCCCGAGCGACTTGCCCGGGTGCCGGTAAGGCCGGTCGAAGTCCCAGATCTTGCGCGTCCACTCCTCCAGCGTATTGGCGCTCAGGACCCAGTCCTCGCCCTTGATCGCCTGCCACACCTCCGTGGCAAGGCGCGGCAGCGAGATCGGGCTCGCGTCCCAGTCTTCCTTCGCTTCCTTCTCCCAGCGAGCGTGCGCCGACGCCCGCAGCTCGCCGACGGCCTTCAGTCGACTTTCGTTTTTCGAAACCTTCGGCTTGATCAACCCCGCCAAGGCCGGAATCGCGAGCGTCGTGTCGGCGAGGATGCGAAGGTCGGCTTGCGCGAGGCGCTGGTAGTCCATCGCCCAGCTCGAGATCTCGAGGTCGCCGAAGCCGATGTCGATCCACAAGCTTCCGGCGGGGACGATCGAGGTCACCTCGCGCGTTGCGCTGACGAGCCGCGTGGTGGCGCGCTCCCAGTCGCGCGTATCCAGGCACAGGACGAGATCCGCGTCGGCGAAGACGTCCTTCACCATGCTCAGATTGAGGGGGTGGCGGCTGGGGAAGTTGAGGCGGCTGTTGACGTCGTAGACCGGCGCGCCGAGCGTCTCGGCGAGCTCGACCAGGGCGTGGAAACCCTCGGGGTCGCGGCCGACGAACTCGGCCAGGATGACCGGCCTTTTCGCCTCGAGCAGCATGTCCGCCGCGGTGTTCAGCGCAGCCGGATCCGCGGCCAGGCGGCTCGGAACCTTGATTGAGTCCTTCTTGGGCAAGGGCACGTCCTGCTCGAGCGGCTGCTCCTGCAGCCAGGCGTCGTAGCACATGTAGATCGGTCCGCGCGGCTCGGTCATCATCACCGAATAGGCCCGCGCGAAGGATTCGGGCACCCCGCCGATCACCGCGGGCTGGTAATCCCACTTCGTGTAGGCGCGCACCGCCTCGCCTTGCACCAGCGCGGTATGGATCCAGTCGATGCGCGGCCGGCGCTTGGTCTCGTCCATCGGGCCGGTGGCGCCGATGATGAAGACCGGCGCGCGGTCGGCGTAGGCGTAGTAGATCGCCATGTTGGAGTGCAGCAGGCCGACCAGGTTGTGCAGGATCGCGACCATCGGCTTGCCGCTCGCCTTGGCGTAGCCGTGCGCGATCTGCACCGCGGTCTCCTCGTGCTGGCACAGCATCATGACCGGCTCGTTGCCGCCGTAGTTCACCATCGAGTCGTGCAGGCCGCGGTAGCTCGCACCGGGATTGAGCGCCGCGTACGGCAGCTCGTACAGGTGCAGGAGGTCGACGATGACGTCGGAGCTCCAGCGTTGAGGCGTTTTGCGCTCGGTCATTCGGGAACGTCCTTCAATGCCACGCATTTCTCGGGATCCAGCGACAGGTGAATGGGATGCCCTACCCTGGTTCCCAACGAGGGGTGCGCGCGCGACAAGACCGGCCGTTCGTTGATCTTCACCTCGAAATCGACCGACTCGCCGAGGAACACCTTGGTGTGAACGGTGCCTTCGAGCACGTTGTCGCCGCTCGGGCGGGTCTCGCTCAGCCGGATATCCTCGGGACGCACCGAGATCACAACCTTCATCCCCGGGGCGAGCGCGTCCACCGCGCGCACCTTCAGCGTGCCGACCTCGGAAGCCACCCGGTAGAAACCCGCGGCGGCGTCCGGCCCGTCGACCGTGGCGCGCAGGAAATTGGTCGTGCCGATGAAGTCGGCGACGAACTGGTTGCCCGGCCGCTCGTAGATCTCGCGCGGCGTGCCGGTCTGCTGGATTCGGCCGCGGTTCATGACCGCGATGGAATGCGACAGCGCGAGCGCCTCGCTCTGGTCGTGGGTGACGTAGACGGTGGTGATGCCGAGCTCGCGCTGCAGGCGCTTGAGCTCGAAGCGCATGCGCTCGCGCAGCTTCGCGTCGAGGTTGGAAAGCGGCTCGTCGAGCAGGAGCAGCGGCGGCTCCATCACCAGCGCGCGCGCCAGCGCGAGGCGCTGCTGCTGCCCCCCGGAGAGCTTGGTGGCCTCGCGCTCGGCCATCTCCTCCAGCGCCACCACCTTGAGCACGCGCGCCACCTTCGCCCCGATTTCTTTTCTGGATATTCTCGATTTGGACACCTGGAGCGGAAAGGCGGCATTTTCGAATACCGTCATGTGCGGCCAGATGGCGTAGGACTGGAACACCATGCCGAGACCGCGCCGGTTGGGCGGGATGAAGACGTTCGAGCGCGACGAGTAGATGAGGGTGCCGCCGAGGCTGATCTCGCCCGAGCGCGGCCTCTCCAGGCCGGCGATCGAGCGCAGCGTGGTGGTCTTGCCGCAGCCGCTCGGCCCGAGCAGCGTGAAGAGCTTCCCCGCGGGCACCTCGAAGCTGACGTCCTGGGCGGCGCGGATGACGTGGCCGCGCTCGTCGGCATACTCCGTGCACAGGCCGCTCACGTTCAGCACTTCAGGCTTCCCTTATTCCGAAACGCCGGCCGATCAGCTGGGCGACCAGGACCAGGAAGAACAGGCCGATGATGAACATCACGCCGAGCGCCGAAAGCTCGACGTACTGGCCGTTCTCCCACAGCTCCCAGATGAGGATCGAGAGCACCTCGGTGCCGGGGCTGTAGAGCAGGATCGAGCTCGACAGCTCGCGGATCGACACGATGACGATGTAGATCCAGCCTGCCACCAGGCCCGGCTTGAGCAGCGGCAGGATGATGCGGCGGAACGAGGTGGCCCACGAGGCGCCGCTCATCGCCGCCGATTCCTCCAGCTCCTTGTGAATCTGCAGCATCGAGGTGGTGTTGTAGCGCAGGCCATAGGGCATGAAGCGCGTGACGTAGGCGATCAGCATGATCCAGATCGTGCCGTAGACCCCGATCGGCAGGTACAGGTAAAGGATCATGATCGCGAGGCCCAGCACGATGCCCGGAAACACCATCGGCAGCGAAGCGAAGTTGTCGAGCAGCCAGCGTCCGCGCAGCTTGGTCTTCACCACGATCCAGCAGATCACCGCGGTGACCAGCATCACGAGCGTGGCGGTGGTGAGCGCGAGCGCGAGGCTGTTCCAGACCGAGCGCATGAGGCTCGGGTAGCCGAGGATGGTGCGGTAAGGCTCGAGCGTGAGCCGCGAGAGCGCGTCCACCGAGGGCACCGAGTAGAACTTCTGGAACGACGACCACAGCAGCACCGCGAACGGCAGCACCACGATGAGGAAGAAGTACGCGAGGAAGATCGCCACCGTGAGGTAGCGCCAGTTTCCCAGGTCGATGAGCCGCGGGCGGAACCCCTTGCCGGTCATCGTGGCGTAGCGGTTGCCGCTGGTCGACAGGCGCGACTGGAAATAGACCCCGGCGCTGGTGATGACGAGCAGCGTCACCGCATAGGCGGAAGCGAGGCCGATCTGGCTCGGGTAGCGGTGCACCGCCTGGTAAATCGCCGAAGTGAACACCTGGATGCCGACCGGCAGGCCGAGGAGCGCGGGCACCTCGAAGGACTCGATCGCGCGCACGAACAGGATGAGGAGCGTGGCGAAGATCGCCGGCCATACGAGCGGCAGGGTCACCTTGCGCGCCACCTGGAGCACGCTCGCGCCGCTCATGACCGCCGACTCCTCCAGCGCCGGGTCCATCGACCGGAACGCTGCGGTCATCAGCAGGAAGGCCATGGGCGAGTAGTGCAGCGCGTCGACCCAGATCATGCCGCCGAGCGAATAGACGTTGATGAACACCGCCTCCGTGTCGAAGAGCTTCTGCAGCGCGAGGTTGACCAGCCCGATCTTCGGGCTGCCGAGCAGGATCCAGGCCACCGTGAAGAGGATCCCGGGGATGATGAGCGGGATCATCGACAGCGCGAAGAACAACGACTTGAACGGCGTGTTGGTGCGCTCGTTCATCCAGGCGAGCAGCGTCCCCAGGGCGAACGCGAGCAGCGACGCGCCGGCGGCGAACTTGATCGAGTTCCAGAAGAGCAGCCACGTCTCCTCCGAGGCGTAGGCTTCGCGGTAGTTGCCGAACGTGAACTCCGCGGCCTTGGCGGCGCTCTGCGGCGTGAAGAAGCTCTGCCAGAGGAGAAACCCGAGCGGCACCACGCCGAGGTACAGCGTGAGCGCCACGCAGGCGCCGATGATCACCCATTTGAAGTCCAGGCGCGGCGGCCCGAACGCGCCGATCCGGGCGAGCTTCGCCTCTTGCCCCGCCGCTGCCACTTATCCTCCTTGTCAAAAAAATTCTACCCGCGCGGGTCCTCGCCGAATACGAGCGACTTGATGGTGACGGGCACGGTGCACGACGGCATGCGGATGCGGCCGAGGTCGACATAGTCGAAATCGCGCAGCATGATGCCGTCGAGCACCAGCACCTCGGAGGCGATTGCCCAATCCTCCTTCAGAATCCCGCCGACCGTCTGCGCCACGTCGCCGTCGAGGATGAGGTACAGCGGCCGGCGGCGCTCGATGCTGCGCCCGAGCGCGAGCGTGATCGCGCGCGCGAACGCCGAGATGCGCTCGTACGAGGGCGCGCCGCGCCAGCTGAAAGCGAGCGCGAATTCCGCCTCGCCCTGCTCCACGTCGAAGTCCTCGAGATGCTTGCGAATCGTGCCGCTTAGCCTATCGGCGTCAATCTGTCCTTCGAGAGACACCGGCGGGTGCAGCACCTGCAGGTTCTTGCGCGGCAGGAGCTCGCCCGGCTGCGACACGTACACCGTGTTTCCCGAGAGCTGCACGCTGTATTCGGAGGCGCCGAACGCGGTGGCGCGGATGCACTCGCCCGCCGGCAGCAGCGGCCAGGGCAGCTTGCCGGCGTCGAGGCGCCGGCGCAGCGCGTGCCCGAGGCGCCTGCCGAGGTCGCCGAAGTCGCGCGCCTCGTTGCCGTAGACATATTCCCCCACTCCGCCCGAGACCATCACGCCTTGAATCCCTTCGCGGTCGGGGAGCGGTTCCGTTAGGTAGAGGTTTTCATGGGAGTTGTGCAGAACGGCCTCGCACAGCGTCTCGGCCATCCATTCGCCCAGCCGATCGAGCTCTTCTTCCATCACGTGCTGGTGAAGCTTCCATTCAAAACCGGCGAGCCGCGCCAGCTCGGCGCCCGCGGGGTCGAGCCGGGTGATCCGGCCCGCAGCATCGACCACGATCAGCCGGCCGCCGATGTGGATGGCGGCCGTGGCCGCGACGCTGCCGCGCTCGAGCAGCGCCAGCTTGGTCGTGCCGCCGCCGATGTCGATATTGAGCACGCGCAGGCCGCGCTCGTGCGACGCGAGGGCGCTGCCCGATCCGTATGCCGCGAGCATCGCTTCCATGTGATGACCTGCCAGCGCGCAAACGAATTCGCCGCCGATGTCGGCAAGCTCCTGCGCGATCGCCTGCGCATTCCCGCGCTTGAGCGCGCTTCCCGTGAGGATGATCGCGCCCGCGTCGACCGCGTCCGGATGC
>JBIOYV010000098.1:0-96351 GCA_044870335.1 Burkholderiales bacterium
GCGCGGCGCTCGCGCAGCCGCCGAAGCTCGTCTACCAGGACCTGTCGCTCGCCGAGCGCGTGCTGCGCGACATGGTGAGCGCCAGCACGGCTGCCGTGCGCATCGACTCGCGCGAGAACTTCCAGAAGCTCGCCGCCTTCGCCGAGAACTACATGCCGCAGGTGCGCGCGCGCCTCGAGCACTACACCGGCGAGCGGCCGCTGTTCGACCTCTACAACGTCGAGCCCGAGATCGAAAAGGCGCTGTCCCGCCGGGTGGACCTCAAGTCCGGGGGCTACCTCATCATCGACCAGACCGAGGCGATGACCACCATCGACGTCAACACCGGCGGCTTCGTCGGCAGCCGCAACTTCGACGACACCATCTTCAAGACCAACCTCGAGGCGGCGCAGGCGATCGCGCGCCAGCTGCGCCTGCGCAACCTCGGCGGCATCATCATCGTCGACTTCATCGACATGCAAAGCGAGGAGCACCGCGCCGCGGTGCTCGAGGAGTTCAGGCGCGCGCTCGCACGCGACCGCACGCGCATGAGCGTCAACGGCTTCACCGCCCTGGGGCTGGTTGAGATGACGCGCAAGCGCACGCGCGAGTCGCTCGCCCACGTGCTGTGCCAGCCCTGCCCCACCTGCGACGGCCGCGGCGAGGTCAAGACCGCGCACACGGTGTGCTACGAGATCCTGCGCGAGATCCTGCGCGAGGCGCGCGCCTTCAAGGCGCGCGAATACCGCGTGCTCGCCTCGCAGCCGGTGATCGATCTGTTCCACGAGGAGGAATCGGCCTCGGTCGCCATGCTGTCGGACTTCATCGGCAAGCCGATCTCGATGCAGGTCGAATCGAGCTACTCGCAGGAGCAATTTGATATTGTTCTGATGTGAGTCCCGGGACAGACGAGCTCTGCTTCACGCCGGCGCGGCAGCTCGCGCTTCTTCTCAAGAAAAGAAAAATCTCGGCCGCCGAGCTGATGCGGGCTTTCATCGCCCGGATCGAGCGCGTGAATCCCAAGGTTAACGCCATCGTGACGTTCCTGCCGGAACGGGCGTTGAACGCGGCCAAGGCGCTCGAGCGCACGAAATCGCCGAAAGGTCCGCTGGCGGGGCTGCCGATCGCCTACAAGGACAATGTCCAGACCCGGGGCATCCGCACCACCTTCGGCTCGCCGATCTACAAGGACCATGTTCCGAACGACGACCATCTCATCGTCGAGCGGCTGTCGGCGGCGGGCGCGATCACGCTCGGCAAGACCAACCTGCCGGAATTCGCCGCCGGCAGCCAGACCTTCAACACCGTGTTCGGCGCGACGCGCAATCCCTACGACCTCACCAAGACCTGCGGCGGCTCCTCGGGCGGTGCGGCGGCCGCGGTCGCGAGCGGCATGCTGCCTTTCGCCGACGGCGGCGACCTCGCCGCGAGCCTGCGCAACCCTGGCAATTACTGCAACGTGGTCGGGTTCCGCCCCACGCCGGGGCGCGTCCCGGCGTGGCCGGCGGCGAACGCCTGGAACACGCTGAGCGTGCTCGGGCCGATCGCGCGCACCGTCGAGGACACCGCGTTCCTCTTTTCGGCGATGGCCGGGCCCGACCTGCGCTCGCCCGTGTCGATCGAGGAACCGGGGTCGGTCTTCTTGAAGCCCCTCAAGAGAAGCTTCCGGAAAACGCGCATCGCCTGGAGCCGCGATCTCGGCGGGTTGCCGTTCGATCCACAGGTTCTTTCAGTTGTGAAAGGGCAAAAGCGGATCTTCGAGGACCTGGGTTGCATCGTCGAAGAGGCAGAACCCGACTTCAGCGGCGCGACCGAGGCGTTCGAGACGCTGCGCGCGGTGAGCTTCGTGCAATCCTATGGCGAGTTCTACCGTTCGCGCCGCAACGACCTGAAGGACACCGTGCAGTGGAACGTCGAGCAGGGATTGCGGCTCGCGCCGCAGCAGGTGGCGCGCGCCAACGGGCTGCGCTCAGAGCTCTACCAGCGGATGCGCGTGTTCCTGGAGAAATACGAGTTCCTCGTCTGCCCGGTCAACCAGCTCCCGCCATTTCCAGTGGATGAACCCTATCCGGTCGAAATCAACAAGACCGAAATGACGAACTACCTCGACTGGATGAAGAGCTGTTACTACATCACCATTACGAGCCACCCGGCGATTTCGGTTCCTGCGGGCTTTACGTCGGATGAGCCGCCGCTGCCCGTCGGCATCCAGATCGTCGGGCGATACCGCGCCGACTTTTCTGTATTGCAGCTTGCAGCGGCCTTCGAATCCGCGACCGGCGCTTGGAAGCGCCGGCCGGCTTTGGACTAGGGCGCTGCGCCAAAGAAAAAGGCCGCCCGGGGGCGGCCTTTTGTCCCAAGAGATCGGAAACCGGGCTCTGACCCCGATTTCTTAGTCGGCGTAGACGCCCGCTTTCTTGATGACCGGGCTCCACTTGTCGATCTCGGCCTTGAGGTGCTGCTGCAGCGCCGCCGGGGTCGCTTTCTCGGGCGGATAGGTGGTCGCGCCGAGCTCGGTGAAGCGCTTCTGCACCGCGTCGTCCTTGAGCGATGCCTGCAGCGCCCCGACGAGCTTGTCGGACACGGGCTTCTGCAGGCCCTTGGGCGCATACAGGCCGTGCCAGATGCCGACCTCGAAGCCCTTCAGCCCCTGCTCGTCGAGCGTCGGAATTTCCTTGAGCGAAGGCACGCGCTTCAGAGAAGTCACGCCGTAGACCTTGACCTTGCCGCCCCGGATCTGCGAGGTGGTGTTGGTGGTCTGGTCGCACATGAAGTCCACCTGCCCGCCGAGGAGGTCGTTCATCGCCGGCGCGGTGCCCTTGTACGGCACCGTGAGGACGTCGGTCTGGATGGCGCTCTGGAAGAGCATCCCGCACAGGTGCGAGGCGGCGCCGATGCCGGCGTGCGCGTACGACACCTTGTCCTTGTTCTTCTTCACGTAGTCGAGGAACTCCTTGAAATCCTTCGCCGGGAAGTTGCCGCGGGCGATCAGCGTCATCGGCACGTCGTTGATGAGGCCGATGTAGTCGAAATCCGCGAGGGGGTTGAAGCGCAGCTGCCGGTACAGGGCCGGCGTGGTCGCCATGCCGACGTGGTGGATCAGGATGGTGTAGCCGTCGGGCTTCGAGTTCTTCACCTGCTCGGGGGCGAGGATGCCGCCGGCGCTCGGCCGGTTCTCGACGACCACCGTCTGGCCGAGCGGCTTGCTCATGGACTGCGCGACGACGCGCGCCACCGTATCGGTCGGGCCCCCGGCCGCGTAGGGCACCAGCATGGTGATGTTGCGCGTCGGGTACTGCTGCCCCGCCGCGCTGGTCGACAACGCCGCGGCCGCAGCGAAGGAGCACAGGAGAGAAAGGGTTTTCATTTGAACTCCGGTGAAAGAAGACTGTGGCGCGCCCGGCGGGATTCGAACCCACGACCCTTGGCTTCGGAGGCCAATACTCTAATCCGCTGAGCTACGGGCGCATCGAAAACGGGACGCGCAGGATAGCCGGTTTTCCCTTCCGAGTCCACGCGTTAGCGTCGAAAGAGCCAGAGCGGAAGCGAAATCAGAATCGAGACAATCAGGCTCGTGGTCAGGGGAAAGTAGAAGCCGAATCCGTCGCGCTCGAACCGCAGATCACCCGGTAGGCGCCCCCATCCCAGCTTCGAGATCCACGGCCATGCGAGCCCGAGGACGACGAGCGCGATTCCAAACAGGACCAGCCAGCGACCCATAGGCTTAGATGCCGACCTTTGAAGCTAAAATCATGCCGTTACCTTACAAGACCAACCTCCTCTGCCCGTGACCGTGCACGACTCGCATTCCTCCTTCATCAAGACCCCGAAGCAGCTCGTCGTGACCATCGTGCTCGCGTTCCTCGTGCCGATCCTGGGAATCATCCTGATCGTGCAGCTGGTCACCCACCGGCCGGGCGCGGATCCAAGCGCGCTCACGTCCGAATCGGTGGCGGCGCGCATTCAGCCGGTGGCCCGGGTGGAATTCGGCGCACCGAGCGCGGCGGCCGGCGCGCGCTCCGGCGAGGCCATCGTCAAGGCTACCTGCGCCACCTGCCACCAGGCCGGCGTCGCGAACGCGCCGAAGATCGGCGACGCAAAGTCCTGGGCGCCGCGTCTCAAGGAAGGTTTGAAGGGCATGCTGGCGAACGCGATCAAGGGCAAGGGCGCCATGCCGCCGCGCGGCGGCGACGCCTCGCTCAGCGACGACGAGCTGGCGCGTGCCATCGTCTACATGGCGAACCAGTCGGGCGGCAAGCTGAAGGAACCCGCCGCGCCGAAGGAGGCCGCCAAGCCCGCCGCGCCTCAGCAGCAGGCGCAAGCCGCGCCCGCCGAAGCCAAGCCGGCGCCAGCGACGCCCGCGGCTGCGCCGGCAAAACCCGCGGCTGAGTCCAAGCCGGCGGCGGGCTCGGCGGAAGGCAAGGCCGTCTACGACAAGATCTGCTTCGCCTGCCACGCTCAGGGACTGGCCGGAGCGCCCAAGCTCGGCGACAAGGAGGCCTGGGCACCGCGCATCAAGCAGGGCAGCGCCACGCTGGTGCAATCGGTGACCAACGGCAAAGGCGCCATGCCGCCCAAGGCCGGCAGTCCGTCGCTCACCGATGCGGAGCTGCGCGCCGGCGTCGACTACATGGTCTCGCAGAGCAAGTAGCCTGAATCTCCTCTTCGTCATCGATCCGCCTGAAGAGCTCAAGGCGTACAAGGACACCACCGTCTCGATAATGCGCGCCGCGCAGGCGCGGGGGCATGCCGTGTTCGTCTGCGAGCAGGCCGCGCTGCGCTGGGCGAAGAACACGGTGGCCGCGCGCGCCACGCAGCTTTCGATCGCCTCCGACGATCGAAGCTGGTACCGGGCCCAGGAGAGCGTCGAGCGCCCGCTCCACGAGTTCGGCGCGGTGCTCATGCGGAAGGACCCGCCGTTCGACATGGAGTACGTGGCGAGCACCTGGCTCCTGTCGGACGCGGAGCGCCAGGGCGCGAAGGTGTTCAACGCACCCGGCGCGGTCCGCGACCACAACGAGAAGTTCTCGATCGCCGAGTTCGGACAATTCATCGTACCGTCCCTCGTTTCGCGCCGCATGGAAGACCTGCAGGGCTTCGTCGACGAGCACCGGCACGTCGTGCTCAAGCGTCTCGACGGCATGGGCGGCGCCGGCATCTTCGTGCTGCGCCACGACGATCCGAACCGCAACGTCATCGTCGAGACGATTTCGAACGGCGGCACGCGCAGCGTCATGGCGCAGCGCTACATCCCCGAGATCGCGCAAGGCGACAAGCGCGTGCTGCTGATCGACGGCGAGATCGTGCCGCACTGCCTCGCGCGCATCCCCAAGCCGGGCGAATCGCGCGGCAACCTCGCCGCCGGCGCGCGCGGGGTGGCGCAGCCGGTGAGCGAGCGCCACCGCGAGATCGCCGCCGCGCTCGGGCCGAAGCTCGCGGCGCGGGGCCTGCTGCTCGTGGGGCTCGACGTGATCGGCGACTGGCTCACCGAGATCAACGTCACCAGCCCAACCTGCTTCCGCGAGATCCAGGACCAGAGCGGCTTCGACGTTGCGGGGATGTTCCTCCAGGCTCTGGAGTCGAAGCTCTCATGATCGGCGTACTGATCGTCACCCACGGCGAGATCGGTACCTCGATGCTCGAGAGCGCCTCGCAGATCCTCGGCCAGCGCCCGAACCAGGTCTGCACGCTGAGCGTATGGCGGCAGGACGACCCCGACGACCTGGTGCTGCGCGCGCGCGAGATGATGGGCCAGATCGACGCCGGCGACGGCGTGCTGATCCTCACCGACATCTTCGGCGCCACGCCGGGCAACGTGGTATCGAAGCTCCTCCAGGACGGCAAGGTGGAGGGCGTGTCCGGCGTGTCGCTACCGATGCTGCTGCGGGTGCTGACCGGGCGCGATGGCGGCGCCCCGGTCAGCGTCCCGGTGCTGGTGCAGCGCGCGATGTCCGGCGGCGCCGAAGGCCTCGTCCACATGAACACGGACCGCTGCTGCGATGCCTAGCAAGTCGCTCGAGATCGTCAACAAGCTCGGCCTGCATGCCCGCGCGGCGGCCAAGCTCACGCAAGTCGCAGGCGGGTTCCACAGCGAGATCTGGATCTCGCGCAGCGGCCGGCGCGTCAACGCCAAGAGCATCATGGGCGTGATGATGCTCGCCGCGGGACAGGGCACCAGCGTGCTGCTGGAGGCGAAGGGCGACGACGCCGACGCGGCGATCGCCGCCATCGCGAAGCTCGTAGCGGACCGGTTCGGCGAGTCGGAATGAACTTCGTCCTGCACGGCCACGCCGTGTCCGGCGGCATCACCATCGGCTACGCGCACCTCGTCACCACCGCGCGCCTGGAGGTCGTGCACTACGAGATTCCCGAGGCGGCGGTGGAAGCGGAGGTGCGCCGCTTCGAGGCCGCGCTGCACAAGGCGCGCGACGAGCTCTCGACGCTGCACACCCATATCCCCTCCGACGCGCCGCACGAGTTCGCGGCCTTCCTCGACCTGCACCGCATGATCCTCGACGACTCGGCGCTGTCGCAGGCGCCGAAGCAGCTCATCCGGGAGCGCCGCGCCAACGCCGAGTGGGCGCTGGTGCAACAGATGGAAAAGCTCACCGACCGCTTCGATGAGATCGACGACGCGTATCTGCGCGAGCGCAAGGCCGACGTGCAGCAGGCGGTCGAGCGAGTGCTGAAGGCGCTGATGGGGGCGCAGACGCTCGCCGAGCCCTCGCTCACCGAGGAGCAGGAGCTGATCGTGGTGGCGCACGACCTCTCTCCGGCGGACATGATCCTCTTCAAGCGCCACCACTTCGGCGGCTTCATCACCGACGTCGGGGGCGTGACCTCGCACACCGCCATCGTCGCGCGCAGCCTCGGCATCCCGGCGATCGTCGGGCTGCACCACGCCTTCCAGACCATCAGCGAGCGCGAGCTCGTCATCGTCGACGGGGTGATGGGCGTGGTGATCGTCAACCCTGACCCGGTGGTGCTCGCCGAGTTCAGGCTGCGCCAGTCGCAGCTCGACCTCGAGCGCGAGAAGCTGAAGCGCCTGAGGTCCAAGAAGGCCACGACCCTCGACGGCACGCCGGTCGAGCTCTACGCCAACATCGAGCTGCCCGAGGACATGCCGGAAGTGCTCGAGGCGGGCGCCGAGGGCGTGGGCCTCTTCCGCAGCGAGTTCATGTTCCTCAACCGCAAGGAGCTGCCGAGCGAGGACGAGCAGTTCGAGGCCTATCGCAACGTGGCGCAGGCGATGAGCGGGCGGCCGGTGGTGCTGCGTACGCTCGACCTCGGCGCCGACAAGGCGCTGAACAGCGACGGCCTGACGCAGAACATGCCCAACCCGGCGATGGGGCTGCGCGCGATCCGCTTCTGCCTCGCCGAGCCGCAGATGTTCCTGACCCAGCTGCGGGCGATCCTGCGCGCATCGCACTACGGCAACGTAAGGATCCTCCTGCCGATGCTCGCGCACGTGCACGAGATCGAGCAGACCCTCGCCCTCATCCGCCAGGCAAAGCAGCAGCTCGACGAACGCGAGATCCCGTACCAGCGCGGCATCGAGATCGGCGGCATGATCGAGATCCCGGCGGCGGCGCTCGCCCTGCCGATCTTCATGCGGCGCCTCAACTTCCTGTCGATCGGGACCAACGACCTCATCCAGTACACGCTCGCCATCGACCGCACCGACGACGCGGTGGCGCACCTGTACGACCCGCTGCATCCGGCGGTGCTCACGCTGGTGGCGGGCACCATCCAGACCGCCACGCGCGGCGGCGTGCCGGTCGCGGTGTGCGGCGAAATGGCCGGCGACCTGCAGCTCACGCGGCTGCTCCTCGGCCTCGGGCTGCGCAACTTCTCGATGCATCCGTCGCAGCTCCTGCTCATCAAGGAGCGGATCCTGCGCACCAACCTCGCCGAGGTGCAGGCGCTCGCGCAGCGCGTGCTGCGCGCGAGCGACCCGGTGAAGACCAAGGAACTGCTGGCCCGCCTGAACGCCTGAGGAGACTTCGATGAAGTGGTTTCTGTCCATCATCGTCGCGCTGGCCGCCTTTTCGGTTCAGGGACAAACCTATCCCGCCAAGCCGGTGAAGCTCGTGGTGCCGTTTCCGGCCGGCAGCGCCACCGACCAGGTCGCGCGGCTGATCGGCGCGCAGCTCCAGGACACTCTGCGGCAGCCGTTCATCGTGGAGAACAAGGCCGGCGCCCAGGGCGGCATCGCCGCGGCGGAAGTCGCGCGCACCGCGCCCGACGGCTACACCCTCATGGTGACGACCAACACGCCGCAGGCGGCGAACGTGAGCCTGTTCAAGAAGCTGAACTACGATCCGGTGAAGGACTTCGCCCCGATCGCGCGCCTGGGAACGACCTCGTTCATGCTGATGGTGAAGCCCGACTTCCCTGCGAAGGACCTGAAGAGCTTCCTTGAGCATGTACGCAAGCAGCCGGGCAAGCTCTCCGCCGGCTACGGTTCGGCCGGCTCGCAAGTGTCGCTCGCGATGCTGAAGTCGATGGGCAAGCTCGATGTCGTCGAGGTCCCGTACAAGGGCATTCCGCAGGCAGTCACCGACACGATGGGCGGCTCGCTCGCGTTCACCTTCGTCGATCTGGGCAATGCCCTTGCGCAAGCGAAGGGCGGGAAGCTCCGCGGCCTGGGCGTGACCTCGGCGAGGAGGACGCCGCTTGCCTCCGATCAGCCGGCGATCGCCGAAGCGCTGCCGGGCTACGAGCTCATCGCGTGGTTCGCGCTGGTCGCGCCCGCGAAGGCGCCGCCCGATGTCGTTCAGAAAATCCACGGCGCTGCGGTGGAGTCCCTGAAGAAAGGCGAAGTAAAAGAGAAATTCGCGACCATCGGGGTCGACGTCGCACCCATGGGCCCGGCCGAGCTCGGCAAGTTCATCCAGAGCGAGATCGCGCACTGGGCGAAGCTCGTCAAGCTCGCCAACATCCAGCCTGAATAGATGCGCAACCCCGGTAATCAGGGACAGACCACGTTTTTTCTTCGTGCACTCGGTGCTCTGAAAGATTCACATCAGAAAAAACGTGGTCTGTCCCTGATTTTGCCTTTTGAGTTTCGCTCCACATGAGCGGTCCACTGCACGGAGTCCGCGTCCTGGACCTCACCACCGTGGTGATGGGCCCGTACGCCACCCAGATCCTCGGCGACTTCGGCGCGGAGGTGATCAAGGTCGAGCCGCCCGAAGGCGACGTGATGCGCTACGCCTGGCCGTTCCGCCATCCCGGCATGGGCACCATCTACATGGGGGTCAACCGCAACAAGCGCTCGATCGTGCTCGATCTCAAGAAGGCCGTCGCGCGGGACGCGTGCCTCGCGCTGGCGGCGAAGTGCGATGTGCTGGTCTACAACATCCGTCCCCAGGCAATGGCGCGGCTGCGGCTTTCCTACGACGAGGTCAAGAAGGTCAACCCGCGGATCATCTATGCCGGCTGCTTCGGTTACAGCCAGCGCGGGCCGTACGCGGCCAAGGCGGCCTACGACGACCTCATCCAGGGGGCCTCGGGCCTGCCCTACCTGCTGCAGCGGCAGGGTGCCGCGGAGCCGCGCTACGCGCCGATGATCGTCGCCGACCGATCGGTCGGGCAGCAGGTGGCGAGCGCGGTGAGCGCGGCGCTCTATCACCGCGAGAAGACCGGCAAAGGCCAGCGCATCGACATCCCGATGTTCGAGCACCTGCTGCAGATCGTGCTCGGCGACCATCTCGGCGGCTACGCCTTCGAGCCGCAGTACGGCGAGGCGGGCTACGCGCGCATCCTCGCGCCGGATCGCCGGCCGTACCAGACGAGCGACGGCTACCTCTGCACGCTCATCTACAACGACAAGCAGTGGAAGGCGTTCTTCGACGTGATCGGGCGGCCGGAGATGCTTTCGGTTCCCGAATTCGCCACGCAGCAAGCACGCAGCCAGAACTACCAGCGCGCCTACAACATGGTCGCGGAAGAGCTGAGGAAGCGGACCACGGCCGAGTGGATCGAGGCGCTCGAGCGCGCCGACATCCCGGTGCAGCGCATGAACACGATCGAAGACATCCTCGCCGACCCGCACCTCGCCGCGACCGGCTACTTCACCGTGCGCGAGCACCCCAGCGAGGGCCGTATCCGCACCCTTGCAGTACCTTCGGAATGGTCAGAATCGCAGCCCGAGTACCGGCGCCATGCGCCCCGTCTCGGTGAGCACACGCGCGAAGTCCTCAAAGAAGTTGGCTTCTCGGAAAAGCAGATCACCGATCTTCTGGAAACCGGCGCTGCCCGCGCCGCGGACTGAGGGCCACCGAGGGCTACTCGGCCTTCGCGCCGGATTCCTTGATCACCTTCGCCCACTTCGCGCGCTCGGACTTGATGTAGGCGCCGAACTGCTCGGGCGTGCCCGGCGCCGGGTCGAGGCCCTGGTTGAAGAGCGTGGTCTTGACGTCGGGCATGTTGAGGACCTTCGTCACCTCGGCGTTCAACTGGTCGATGATGGCGCGCGGCGTCTTCGCCGGCACGACCAGGCCGTACCAGTTGTTGGCGTCGAAGCCGGCAAGGCCCGCCTCCGAGATGGTGGGCAGGTCCGGAAGCAGGGCCGAGCGCTTCGCGGTGGTCACCGCTATTCCCTTGATGCGTCCGGACCTGAGGTGCGGGATGGCGCTTGCCGTCGTAGCGAAGATGAGGTTGACCTGGCCGCCGACGAGATCGGCCATCGCCGGCCCGCCGCCCTTGTACGGTACGTGCACGAGCTTCACCCCCGCCATCAGGTTGAAGAGCTCGATGGATAGATGCCCGGTGGCGCCGATGCCGGAAGAGCCGGCGGAAAGCGATTTCTCCCGGGCGAGCGCGATCAGCTCCTTCACCGAGCTCGCCGGGACGGAGGGATGCAGCGCGAGGACGTTGGTGGCGTCCACCACCTGGATCACCGGCGCGAGATCGGTTTCGGGATCGAACCTCAGATTGCCGTAGAGGCTGGGGTTGATCGCGAGCGCGGCAATGGTGCCCATGAGGAGCGTGTAGCCGTCGGGCGCCGCCTTTACGACCTGCTCGGTGGCGATGTTGCCCGCGGCGCCAGGGCGGTTCTCGACAATGACCTGCTGACCGAGCAGCTCGGAGAGCTTCTGCGCCACCGGCCGCGCCGTGAGGTCGGTGCCGCCGCCGGGAGCGAAGCCCACGATCATGCGAACGGGCCGGACGGGATAGGGCTCCGCCGAAAATGCACTCCCAATGGAAAGAATTCCTATGAAGAACGTTGCAAGCGCCTTCATGCGTTCCTCCTCGCGGCACCGAGCTTCGCAGCCATGCCGAAAGCCGCCGTCATGGCGCCCGGATCGGCGCGCCGCTTTCCCACGATGTCGAACGCGGTGCCGTGCGCGGGCGTGGCGTAGACCGTCTTCATTCCCGCGCTGACCGTCACGCCCTTCTGGAAGCCGAGCAGCTTGGTCGCGATCTGCCCCTGGTCGTGGTACATGATCACCACCGCGTCGAAATGCCCGGCGCGCGCGCGCAGGAAGATCGTGTCGGAGGGCAGCGGGCCCGTGCAGTCGATCCCGGAAGCGCGTACGCGGTCCACAGTCGGGCGGATGATCCGGATCTCCTCGTCGCCGAAGAGACCGTTCTCGCCGCCGTGCGGATTCAGCGCCGCGACGCCGATGCGCGGCGCCTCGAGGCCGGTCGAGCGCATGGTGCGATCGGCGAGGCGAATCGCCGCTTCGACGCGCTCGGAGGTGACGAGGTCGAGCGCCTTGCGCAGGCTCACGTGCGAGGTGACGCGAAAGGTCGAGAACTCCGGGATCACGTTCATCTCGCTGTAGTAGCCGCTGTGCCGCGTCCAGTCGGCGAACATCTGGTGCTCGTCGTGGTAATTCCAGCCGCCGCGGTGGAGCGCCGCCTTGTTGAGCGGCGCGAAGCATACCGCGTCGAGCTTCCCCGCGAGCGCGAGGTCGGTCATCGCCTTCAGCGTCTCGCCGGCGACCCGCCCGGCTTCGGGCGAAACCTCGGCGCGCGGAAAACGCGCCGGATCGAGGTTGCCGAGATCGAGCAGCGGGTAGCCGCCGCGCGTCCAGTCGATGGCTTCCACGGAAGAGACTCCATGGAAGGCGACCTCGGTGCCGGCCTCCCGGCAGCCGAGCGCGAGGTGGCGCGCGTCTCCGACGAGCACGGTGCGCGCGCGGGCCCTGAGGTCCTGCGCCGCGAGCATCTTCGCAACGATCTCGGCGCCGATGCCGGTGACGTCGCCGAGCATCAAGCCGACTATGGGTCGGGGATCAGGAGCCTTGGACATAGCCTTGGTATTGTCGGCGATTCCTTGACAGTGAGGAATGCTCCGGTTAACTTCGCGCGGCATTGCGCCGATTTGCGTCAGCTTGCGGGCGCACAACAAATTCCGCTAAAGAGACATGAACGCTCCGCACGATCCATCCTCCGTAGGCCCGGTTGTCGCGCACCAGGCGCATTTCGACGCGCCGATCCACCTGCGCGGCGGCGCCGAGCTGCCCTCCTACGACATCGCGTACGAGACTTACGGCACCCTGAACGCGGCGCGCTCCAACGCCGTGCTCGTGTGCCACGCGCTGAACGCGTCCCACCACGTCGCCGGGTACTACGAGAGCGAGCGCAGCAACGTCGGCTGGTGGGACAACCTCGTCGGGCCGGGCAAGCCGCTCGATACCCGGCGCTTCTTCGTGATCGGCTCCAATTACCTGGGAAGCTGCTTCGGCTCGACCGGGCCGGCGTCGGTGAATCCCGCCACGGGCAAGCCCTGGGGCGCGGACTTCCCGGTGGTGACGGTGGAAGACTGGGTCGAGGCGCAGGCCCGCCTCGCCGAGCGCCTCGGCATCGAGCGCTTTGCCGCGGTGATCGGCGGCTCGCTCGGCGCCATGCAGGCGCTGCAATGGACGCTGTCCTACCCCGACCGCATCCGCCACTCGCTCGTCATCGCGGCGGCGCCGCGGCTCACGCCGCAGAACATCGCCTTCAACGAGGTGGCACGCCAGGCGATCATGACCGACCCGGACTTCCACGGCGGGCACTATTACGAAAAGGGCGTGGTGCCCACGCGCGGACTGCGCATCGCGCGCATGATCGGCCACATCACCTACCTTTCGGGCGAGGCGATGTCCGAGAAGTTCGGCCGGGTGCTGCGCCGGGCGAGCCTCGGCTTCGACTTCGACATCGACTTCGAGATCGAGTCCTACCTGCGCTACCAGGGCGACAAGTTCTCCAGCTACTTCGACGCCAACACCTATCTGCGCATCACCAAGGCGCTCGACTACTTCGATCCCGCTGCCGATTTCGGCGGCAATCTCTCGGCGGCCCTCGCCCGCGCCAAGGCCGCCTTCCTGGTGGTGTCGTTCAACTCCGACTGGCGCTTTCCGCCGCCGCGCTCGCGCGAGATCGTGCGCGCGCTTCTCGACAACCGGCGTATCGTTTCCTACCTCGAGATCGATGCGCCGGGCGGCCACGACGCGTTCCTGCTCGAGGATCCTCGCTACCACGGCGCCCTGCGCGCCTACTTCGCCAACATCGACCTGTGACCTCGGCCGAACAGGCGCTCCTCGCCGCGCGCCCCGACTTCGCCGCGATCGCGCACTGGGTCAAGTCGGGCTCGCGCGTGCTCGACCTCGGCTGCGGCGACGGCTCGCTCCTGCGCTACCTGTGGCAGGCGAACCAGGCGCCGGGCTACGGCGTCGAGATCGACGACGACAGCGTGCTCGCCTGCGTGGCGAACGACGTCAACGTGCTGCAGGTCGACCTCGAAAGCGGCCTTTCGCTTTTCGCCGACCAGTCCTTCGAGTACGTGATCCTGTCGCAGACCCTCCAGGCAGTGCATCACACCGAAGGCATCCTGCGCGAGATGCTGCGCGTGGGGCGCGAGGCGATCGTCAGCTTCCCGAACTTCGGCCACTGGTACGCGCGCCTGCAAGTCGTCCTCGGCCACATGCCCGTATCCAAATCGCTCCCCTACGAGTGGTACGAGACGCCCAACGTCCACCACTGCACCATCACCGACTTCGAGGACCTCTGCCGCCGCATCGGCATCCGCATCCGGGAGAAGCTCGTGATGCACGAGGGCAAAGCCGTCACCGTGCTCCCGAACGTCCTAGGCAGCCTGGCCGTCTATCGCTGCACCGCCGCCTGAGCTAGGCTAGCGGCATGGCTCAAAGCGGCGGGGAATCGCGGTGCTGCGGCCCGGGCTACGCGTCGCCGGCCGAGGCGATGAAGGCCCCGCGCGAGAAGATCCTCTACACGGTCGCGCTCTATGTCGGCACCGGCATCCAGAAGCCCGACTACCTGGCGACCATCGACGCGGACCCGGAGAGCCGCACCTACAGCCAGGTGATCAGCCGGCTGGAGATGCCGGGCATCGGCGACGAGCTGCATCACACGGGCTGGAACGCCTGCTCGTCGTGCCACCACGATCCGAGCAAGCAACGGCGTTATCTGATCGTGCCCGGCGTGCGCTCGTCGAACCTGCACATCGTCGACTGCATCGAGCCGAAGGCCCCTCGGCTGCACAAGGTCATCGAGGGCGCGCAGATCAAGTCGAAGACGAATCTGTCGGCCCCGCATACCGTGCACTGCCTCGGTTCCGACATCATCATTTCGATGCTCGGCGACGCGCGGGGCAATGCGCCCGGCGGCTTCCTGCACCTGAACGAGGATTTCGACATCGTCGGCCGGTGGGAAAACGATCTCGGGGCCATGAAGTTCAACTACGACTTCTGGTACCAGCCGCGCCACAACGTGATGGTCTCCTCCGAATGGGCGGCGCCGAACACGTTCATGCCGGGCTTCGATCTGGAAGAGGTCGGCCAGCTGAAGTATGGCCGCGAGATCCACTTCTGGGATTTCAAGCGGAAGCGCGTCGAGAATACGGTCTATCTGGGCGAGGACGGGCTGGTGCCGCTCGAGGTCCGTTTCCACCACAACCCCGATTCGAGCCACGGCTTCGTCGGCGCCGCCCTCTCCTCCAACATCATTCACTGGTGCAAGAAGGACGGCCGCTGGATCTGGGAAAAGGTGATCGACGTCGAGAACCAGCGCCACCCGGAATGGCCCATCCCGGTGCCGGGTCTGATCAGCGTGATCCTGATCTCGATGGACGACCGGTTCCTCTATTTCTGCAACTGGCTGCACGGGGACATCCGCCAATACGACATCTCGGATCCGTCGAAGCCGAGGTTCGCGGGCCAGGTATGGATGGGCGGCCTGCTGGGGAAGGCCCCGGTGGTCAACGGCCGGCGCATCACCGGCGGGCCGCAGATGATCCAGCTCTCGCTCGACGGCAAGCGGCTCTACGTCACCACCTCGCTCTTTTCGACCTGGGACAACCAGTTCTATCCGGATATCCGGCATAACGGCGGCTGCATGCTGATGGTCGATTGCAACACCGAGCGCGGCGGCATGTCGATCAACCCGGATTTCTTCGTCGATTTCGGCAAGGAGCCGCACGGGCCGGCCCGCTGCCACGAGACGCGGTACCCGGGTGGAGACTGCACCTCCGATATCTGGCTCTAGCGATGGAGCAGGTCACCATCACGCTTGCCAACCGACGCGGCGCGTCGTTCCGGGTCGACCGGCACAAGCCGTTGCTCGGCGAGCTCGAGGCGCACGGCCTATCGCTGCCCTACGGCTGCCGCTACGGGGGCTGCATCTCCTGTGCCGCGAAACTGCTATCGGGCCGGATCGACCAGCGCGAAGGCGTCGCCCTGGACGGGCGGCAGCTCGCCGACGGTTACGTCCTCCTCTGCGTTGCGCGGCCTCTGACCGACTGCACCTTCGACGTCGGCGTCGAGAGCCATGACAAGCTCTACCGTAACCCCTTCATGACCCCACTGACCTACATGAACCATGACCAGGACTACCCCGCGGACTATCTCGCCACGATCCTGAAAGAAGTGAAGACCATCGCCATGGTCGGCGCCAGTTCGGACCCCACCAAGTTCAGCTATGGGGTGCTCAGGGTCCTGCACGAAACCGGCTACGACATGATCCCGGTGAATCCCAACGAGGCCGGGACCGAGATCCGCGGCCTGCGGGTCTACGAGTCGCTGGCCGCGATCGAGCGGCCCGTGGACATGGTCCAGGTGTTCCGCAACTCCGATGCGCTGCCCGAGATCGCGCGAGAGGCGATCGATATCGGCGCCAAGGTGCTCTGGGCGCAGCTTGGCGTGCGCAACGACGAGGCGGCCCGGCTGGCGGAGGCCGCGGGCCTGAAGGTGGTCATGAACCGCTGCCCGAAGATCGAGCTCTTCCGTCCGTTCTGGAAGCCACGGCTGAACCCGGCGATTTAGACCGCTACCCGGGGCGAGGCTTATTCTTATTCCGGCTTGACTCCGGCCGCCTTGATCACCCGCTCCCAGCGCTCGAGGTCCTTCGCCAGCCAGGCGCGGAACTCGGCGGGCGTGCTGCCGCCCTCGGTGATGGCGCCCAGCTTGTTGAGCTTTTCTCTCGTCTCGCGCTTACCGAGCGATGCGCGTATTGATTCGTTCAGCCGGCCGACGACGGGCGTGGGCAGGCCAGCGGGGCCGACCACGCCCAAGCCCTGCGTGTATTGCTCGAATCCCGGGAAGCCGCTCTCCGACATCGTCGGCACATTAGGGTAGTCGGTATGGCGCTTCTCGGTGCTGACGCCGAGCACCTTGAGGCGCTTCTGCTGCACCTGCTCGGCGATGCCGACCATCGGATAGAACATGAAGCTGACGCGGCCGGCCATCACTTCGGTGAGCGCCGGCGCGTTGCCCTTGAAGGGGACGTGCAGCATCTTCGTGCCGGTGAGGGCTTCGACGAGCGCTCCGGCCAGGTGCGCCGAGCCGCCGTTGCCGGAGGAGGCATAGCTGATTTCGCCGGGCTTCTCCTTCGCGGCTTTCACGACGTCGGCCGCGCTGTTCCAGGGCGAATCGCCCTTGGTGACCATGACGAGCGGCAGGTGGCATACCAGGGTGATCGGCGTGAAGTCCGCGATGGGGTCGTAAGGCTTCTTGTCGGCGTACAGGACGGCATTGACGCTGTGCGTGAGCGTCGTCACATAGAGCGTGTAGCCGTCCGGAGCGGCGCGCTTGACCTCCTGCGTGGCGATCATGGACGTGGCGCCCGGCTTGTTCTCCACCAGGACCGTCTGACCGAGCGTGGCGCTCATGTCCTGCGCGATAATGCGGGCGATCACGTCGGTAGGGCCGCCGGCGGCGAAGCCGATGAGCAGCTTCACCGGTTTGGCCGGATAGGCCTGGGCGAAGGCCGCCAACGGCAGCCACAGCAGCGTCAACAGCAGCTTCTTCATGAACTCCTCCTCCGGCAGGATTCTAAGGCGCACCGGCATGCCTACTACAATGGCGGCGAGGAGGAAGGCCATGAAGCTGCTGTCGCTGCTGGCCGCGCTGATCGCGCTGCCCGCCCTGGCGCAGGACTACCCGGGCAAGCCGATCCGCATGGTGGTCGGCTTCCCGCCCGGCGGCGGGACCGACGTAGTGGCGCGCATCATCACGCCGCGCTACTCCGAGCTCCTCGGCCAGAGCGTCGTGATCGAGAACCGGCCCGGCGCGACCGGCACCATGGCGGCCGGACAGGTCGCGAAATCCGCGGCCGACGGCTACACGATCATGATGGGCCACGTCTCGGTGAACGCGATCGCCCCCTCGCTCTTCAGCAACTTGTCCTACGACGTGATCAAGGACTTCGCGCCGATCGGCGTCGCCGCGGCGGTCCCTCACTTGGTGACGGTTCATCCGTCGGTGCCCGCGCAATCGTTGAAGGAGTTGATCGAGTTTCTGAAAAGCAAGCCCGAGCTGACGTTTCCTTCTGCCGGCAACGGCAGCACGCCGCACCTCGCGGGCGAGATCTTCAGGAGCCTCGCGGGCGTGAAGCTGGTGCACGTGCCCTACAAGGGCACCGGCCAGTCGATGCAGGATCTCCTGGGCGGCCAGCATCTGGTAGCGTTCGACACCATGCCCGCATCGGCGCCGCATGTGCGCTCGGGCAAGCTCCGCGCGCTGGCCACGTCGAGCGCCGCGCGCCTTCCGGCATTCCCGGACGTGCCGACGGCGCAGGAGGCCGGGCTCCCGGGCTACCAGGTCACGACCTGGTACGGCGTGTTCGCGCCGGCCGGCACGCCGCCTGCGATCGTGAACCGGCTCCATTCCGACCTCGTCAAAGCGATGCAGACGCCCGACGTGAAGTCGAAGCTCGAAGGCATCGGCGCCGACGGCACGGTTTCCGCCTCGCCCGCCGAGTTCGCAGCGCTGGTGCGCGCCGACACCGCTCGCTACGCGAAGATCGTGAAGGAAATCGGCCTTAAGATGGACTGACCCATGCAGCTCATCCCTTCCGGGCGGGTGCTCGGCGCGAAGATGGAAGGCCTGGACCTCTCCAGGCCGCTGGCAGACGGCGAAGTGGACGCCATCATCGAGGCGCTCGGCCGCCACGGCGTGGTCTGCTTCCCGCGCCAGAAGCTGACGGCGCATCAGCAAAAGGACTTCGCCGCACGCTTCGGCGAGCTCGAGATCAACGTCGCTTCGGGTCCCTACCAGGAGCCCGGAATTCCCGAGGTCATGACGCTTTCCAACATCGTGAAGGACGGAAGGCCGATCGGCCTCTCCGACGCCGGCCAGGACTGGCACACGGACATGTCCTACAGCAAGACCATCGCGTTCGCGAACGTGCTCTACGCGCTCGAGGTGCCGCGGCGCAACGGCAAGACGCTCGGCGACACCGAATTCAGCAGCATGCATGCCGCATACGGTGGCCTGCCGGACGATCTCAAGACGAAGCTGGACGGCATGACCGTGCTTCACGACTTCAACAAGTTCTGGGAGATGATGCGGCGCGAGAAAGGAAGCCAGCGGCCGCCGCTCACCGAAGCGCAGCGAAAGCAGAAGCCGCCCGTCTCGCACCCGATCTTCCTCCAGCACCCGATCACGCGCCGCAAGGTGCTCTACGCCAACCCCGGCTACTCGATGCGCATCAACGAGCTGCCGCAGAAGGAAAGCGACGCGATCCTCGCGTTCCTCTTCGAGCACCAGCTCAAGCCGCAGTACCGCTACCGGCACCAGTGGAGCGAAGGCGACGTGCTGATGTGGGAGAACTTCGGCACGATCCACAACGCCATCGCCGACTACGGCCCCGACGAGCATCGCCTGGTGAAGCGCTGCCAGGTGATGGCGACGAGGTTCGGCCTTTGAGCCTCGAGAAGCGGCCGCTTCCGGTCATCCCGGGCAACTTCTATGCCGCGGGCCTCAACTACCGCGCCCACATCGAGTGGGCCAACCGGGCGCACGGCACGACCTACAAGGTGCCCGAGCGCGCCGACATCGGCTACCGCTCGAACAACGCGTTGATCGGCAGCGGCGAGGACATCGTCGTCCCGCGCGATTCGAGCGGGCAGGTGGATTTCGAAGGCGAGCTCGTCGCGGTAATCGGCAGGCGCACGAAGGACGTTTCGGAGAAAGAAGCGCTCGACTGCGTCGCCGGCTATACGCTGGGCAACGACGTCAGCGAGCGCAGCTGGCAGCGCAGCGATCGCACCCTTTGGCGCGCAAAAAACAGCGACACCTTCAAGCCGATGGGTCCACGCATCGTCTCGGGCATCGATCCCATGAACCAGGTGATCGAGGTGCGCGTGAACGGCCGCACCGTGTCGAGCTACAACACCTCCGGGATGATCTTCAGCGTCGCGCACTTCATCTCGCGCATGTCGCGCTATTTGACCCTGCACCCGAACGACGTCATCTGGTTCGGCTGCGACGGGCCGACCGAGCCGGCCCTGAAGCCGGGCGATCTCGTAGAGGTGGTGAACGACGCGATCGGCGTGCTCGCCAACCGGGTGGTCTCGGTCTGAAAGCCATAGGGCTACGCCGGGCAGCAGCTGGAGATGCGGAATTCATATACCGGGTCGTCGAAAAGACGATGCGCGGTTACGTCGAGCAGATCTGGGGTTCGTTCAGCGAGGAGTACAACAGAAAGGATATCGCGCGATCGATCGGATCCGGAATCTATTCGATCATTGAATGGGAAGGTCAGGACATCGGCGCTCTTGCCGTCGAGCGGCATCCCACCCACATTCAACTGACTCAGATTTTCATCGTCCCGTCGCATCAGAATCGAGGTATCGGGACATCATTGATTCGCGAGCTGGCACGCGAAGCCAAAGAGTCGAGAAAGCCGCTTCGGCTGCTGGTGTTGTCGGTGAACCCGGCGCGACGGCTCTATGAGCGGGAGGGCTTTCGAGTCACATCAGTCACGCCGGAACGCATCTTCATGGAGCTGCCTGTCTAACGGCACGGCGCTTGCTGCGCCGAGCGCATGATTCGCAAGCTCGCCTCGGGCGAATACCGCCTGTACTCGAGGAAGGTCAATCCGAAGACCGGCCGCCGGCGGAACCTCGGGACGTTCAACACGCGCGCCGCAGCGGAGAAGCACGAACGCGCGGTGCAGTTCTTCAAGCGAAGAGGCTGACCATGGCTAGTAGAAAACAGCGCGCGGCGGCACGGCGCAACATCGAGAAGGCGGCAAAAGCGGCGCGAAGGAAGCGCACGATCGCCAGGCTGCCGAAAAAGACCCGCACGGCGCTTGGCAAGCAGGCGGCCAAGGTCGCGAAGCGCAGACGCAAGAAGAAAATCGGGCTCTGACCCCGATTTAGCGCCAGGCGGCATAGCGGTTGACGTGCAGCGGTTGCTTGGCGAGCGCCGGGCAGAAGGTCCCTACGATCGGCTCGAGGCGCTCGTACAGGGCTTTGTTGTCCCGGTTGAGTCGCTCCAGGCGCTCGCGCGCATTTTCGGCGTCGCGCGCAATTTTCGTGAGATCCACGTTCGCGAGCTTTCTGTTCTCAAGGACCATGCGGCCGCCGACCATGACCGAATGCACCGCCGAGCCGTCCTCGGTGTGCACCAGCGCATTCACGGCGTCGTTGAGCGGAATCCAGTTCACGTTGCCGAGGTCGAGGAACACGATGTCGGCCTTGTAGCCGGGAGCGAGGCGACCGAGCTTGTCGAAGCCGAGCGCGCGCGCGCTGCCCGCGGTCCCCGCCTCGAGCACCTCCCTGGTCGTGATCCAGCGCTCCCAGTCCGGGCCGCGCACCTTGGAGGCGAGCGAGGCGATCCGCATCGCTTCGTACATGTTCAGATTGTCGGAGGAGCTCGCGCCGTCGGTGCCGATGCCGACGTTGATGCCGCACTCGAGCATGCGGCGCATGTCCGCGATGCCGCTGCCCAGTCGCATGTTGCTCCCGGGGTTGTGCGCGACCGACGCACCGCGCCCGGCGAGGCGCTTCATGTCCTCGTCGTCGAGCCACACGCCATGCGCCGCAGTGAAGCCCGGCGCCACCAGCCCGAGCTCGTCCATGTGCGCGGCGAGCGACTTGCCATATCTCTTCAGCGCCGAGATTGCCTGAACCTTGGACTCCGACAGGTGGGTCTGCAATCCGGTGCCGTACTCGCGCGCGAGATTGCCGCAGCCCTTCAGGAAATCGTCGCTGCAGTGAAGCGGGATCGTCGGCGCGACCGCGGGCCGGATTGCCTCGCGGTCGAATTTCCAGCCGTGCAGCGCCTTGCGCATGTTGTCGAGGCTCGTGCGGTACGGCGCCAGGCGCAGCCGCTCGAGCTCCTTCTGCAGCGGCGGCGGCAGCGCCTCCACGAGGCCCGGGATCGCCTCGAAGAAGCTGAGATCCGCGACCATCGGCGCGACCACCGCGCGCATCCCCGCGTCGGCGTAGGCGCGGCCGACCGCTTCGAGGCCCTCGGCGCTCGGCGTCGGAAACTCCGCCATCAGGTCGTAGCACGCGGTGCAGCCCTTCATCAGCATCTCGGCCGCGCCGATCAGCGTGCTGAGGTACTTGTCCTCGAGGCTGCGGTGGCCGTTCGTCCAAGGAGCGGCCGTGAGCAAGAGCTCGAGCGTCCAGCGATCGCCCATGCCTTTCGCCAGGTTGCCGTGGCCGTGCATGTGGGCATTGACGAGCCCCGGGTGAAGCAGCTTGCCGCGCGCGTCGAGCTCTTTCGTGCCGGGGGGAACCTTGAACGTTCCGATTTCCGCGATCGTATCGTCGCGGATCAGGATGTCGGCCTGACCGTCGACCAGCCGCCCGCCGCGGATCAGCGTATGAGTCATTTGTCGTCCTTCCCTGCCGACCCGATCGAGAGGTCGGCGAGCCCCGAGCGGATCATGTACCAGAAGAGGAACACGCCCGGCAGAGCGATGAGCGTGGTCAGCAGGTAGTAGTAGCCGTACCCCATGCCATCGATCATGCGTCCCGCCACGGTTCCGGTGACCACGCGGCCGACGATGCTGGCGAGCGCCGAGAGCAGCGCGTACTGCGTCGCGGTGAAGCGCAGGTTGCACAGCGCCGAGAGGTACGCCACGACCGTCACGCCGCCGATGCCGCTGGCGAAGTTCTCGAATCCCACCGCCGCCGCCATGCCGATGTTGGTATGGCCGGCGGCCGCCAGCGCGGCGAAGCTGAAATTCGACACCGCCATCAGCACCAGGCTCCACATGACCGAGCGCTTCATTCCAAGCCGGGAGTAGAGGATGCCGCCGACCAGGATGCCGAGGAGCAGGGCCACGAATCCCACGCCGACGTCGTAGAAGGCGACCTCGTCGTTGCTGAAGCCGAGCTCCTGGAAGAGCAGGCGCAGCGTGAGGTTCGCGAGCGTGTCGCCGATCTTGTGAATGAGCACGAAGAGCAGGACGACGAGCGCGCCCTGCCGCGCCAGGAACTCGAGGAGCGGGCTGATATAGGCAACGAGCGCCTGCGCGACGCCGCGGGGCTTGGCGGGCTCGCGGTGCCGGGCCGGCTCGCCCATGAACACGCCGGCCAGCATGGCCGGCAGCGCGAACACGGAGCAGGCGGCATAGGCGCCGCTCCAGCCCAGGCGCTGGGCGAGCACGAGCGCGAGCGCGCCGGCCGCGGTCGCGCCGATGCGCCAGCCGTACTGCGACATCCCTGATCCCGCGCCGAGCTGGCGCGGCTCGAGCAGCTCGATGCGGTAGGCGTCGATGATGATGTCGAAAGTCGCGCCGGCGAACGCCATGGCGACTGCCGTGAAGGCGAATACGGCAAGAGAGTCGCGCGGGTCGGCGATGCCGAGGCCGGCGACCGCCGCCATCACCAGCGCGCCGGTGAGCCACAGCCAGCTGCGCCGCTGGCCGAAGCGGCCGAGAACCGGCAGGCGCACGTGGTCGATGATCGGCGCCCAGAGGAACTTCAGGTTGTAGGCGAGGAAGGTCAGCGTGAAGGCCGTGACCGCGCTGCGCGTGAAGCCGTGCTGCGCAAGCCGCGTGGTCAGGGTCGCGCCGATCATCGCGAAGGCAAAACCCGAAGAGATGCCGAGGAACAGCGCCGCGAGCGGCGCGGGCTCGAGGTACGGACGCAGCCCCTTAAGCCAGGGGGTAGTCATAGTCGATCGTCAGCGGCGCATGGTCGGAAAAGCGCTTCGTCCTGTAGATCGACTCCTTGACTGCCCTGGCGGCGACGCCGGGCGTGGCGATCTGGTAGTCGATGCGCCAGCCGACGTTCTTCTTCCACGCCTGGCCGCGGTTGGACCACCAGGTGTACTGATCGGGCCTGGCGTTCAGCCGGCGGAACACGTCGACATAGCCGAGCTCGTCGAGGACCTGGCTGAGCCAGGCCCGCTCCTCGGGCAGGAAACCCGAGTTCTTCTGATTGGCGCGCCAGTTCTTGAGGTCGATCTCCTTGTGGGCGATGTTCCAGTCGCCGCACAGGACGAGCTCGTGGCCTCGCTCCTGCAGCAGCTTCAAGTGTTTTAGGAATCCCTTGAGGAAGCGGAACTTCGAAGCCTGCCGGTGGGGACCGGCCGACCCCGAAGGCATGTACAGCGAGATCACCCAAAGCTTCCCGAAGCGCGCTTCGACGTAGCGGCCTTCGGCATCGAACTCCCGGCTGGCGAAGCCGCGCTGCACTTCGTCGGGCTGCCTGCGGCTCATCAACGCGACGCCGCTGTAGCCCTTCTTCTCGGCGAAGGCGTAGCAGGACGAGAAGCTCTTCAAGCCGTGCAGCTTCGCGTCGAGATCGAGCTCCTGGCACTTGATCTCCTGCAGGCAGACGACGTCGGCGCGCTGGGCGGCGAGCCAGCGGAACAATCCTTTGCCGGCGGCCGAGCGCAGGCCGTTGACGTTCAGCGTGATGACGCGCATGGAGGCGCGCCATTCTATCGGCTTCTAGACGGGCTTCAGGATTCGGGGAAGGCGGACACGCCGCCGTGCTCGGCCGACCACTTGGCGGGAGCGTGCAGGAAGCGCTCGACTTCCTCGATCACGCGGTTCTCGAAATAGCCGCCCTGCTTCACCACCCTCAGCACGTCCCACCAGGTGGCGAGGTGCAGGAGCTTCACCTGGATGTCGGCGATGATCTTCTTCGACTCGGGGAAGATGTCGTAATAGAACACCACGAACACGTGGTCGACGATCGCGCCGGCGTCGCGCAGCGCCTTGCAGAAGTTGACCTTGCTGCGCCCGTCGGTGGTGAGGTCCTCCACCAGCAGCGTGCGCGCGCCCTCCTCGATGTGGCCTTCGATCTGCGCGCCGCGGCCGAACCCCTTCGGTTTCTTGCGCACGTACTGCATCGGCAGCGAGAGGCGCTCGGCGATCCAGGCCGCGTACGGGATCCCGGCGGTTTCGCCGCCGGCGACCGTGTCGAACTGCTCGAAGCCCACCTCGCGCACGATCGTCGCGGCGGCGAAATCGATGAGCGCCGAGCGCACCCTCGGGTAGGAGATGAGCTTGCGCACGTCGATGTAGACCGGGCTCGCCCACCCCGAGGTGAAGACGAAGGGCTTGTCCTGCGAGAAATGCACCGCTTTCACCTCGAGCATCATCTTCGCCGTCATGTCGGCGATGAAGGATTTATCGGCGAAGAGCATGTGCAAAGCGTTGGAAAGTGTGGAATTTTAACAGGGCGCCGCCCGCCGGACCTTTAGAATTGGGCACCAGGGGATAACAACAACCATGGGCCCAAGACTCATCGCCATCGCCGCCCTGCTCGCGGCTCTTCCGCTCGCTTCCGAGGCCGAGACCTACCGCTGCATCGCCAAGGACGGCAAGCGCTATTACGGCTCGATCATTCCCGCCGAGTGCCAGGGCAGGCCGGTCGAGCTGCTGAACGCGCAAGGCCTGGTTGTCAAGCGCATTGACCCGGAGGGTGCCGAGAAGGAGCGCCTCGCAAAGGAAGCCGGCGAGGCGAGGAAGCGCCAGGAGGAATCGGCCGCGCGCGAGACGGCGCGGCGCAACCAGGCGCTCCTCGCCACCTACACGAGCGAAAAGGACATCGACGACGCGCGCGCCCGCGCGCTGGCCGAGAACACCAAGGCGACGCAGCTCGTCGAAAGCCGCCTCGAGTCCCTGCGCAGCCAGCATGCCGGCTACGAGAAGGATCTCGAGTCCTACAAGGGCAAGGGCGAGCCGCCCGCGATCCTGCGCGAAAACCTGAAAGTCGTCGAAGCCGACCTCCAGGCGCAGCAGCAGCTTCTCGACGTGAAAAAGCGCGAGGTCGAGGCCATCAACGCGCGCTACGACGACGACAAGAAGCGCTACTCGGCCCTCAGCCGCACGCGCTAGCCAAGCTTGCGTTTGAGCAGGTCGTTCACCTGGGCCGGGTTGGCCTTGCCCCGCGTCGCCTTCATCACCTGGCCCACCAGCGAATTGAACGCCTTTTCCTTGCCCGCGCGGTAGTCCTGCACCTGCTTCGCGTTGGCCGCGAGGACTTCGTCGACCAGCTTCTCGATCTCCCCGGAATCGCTGATCTGGCGCAGGCCGCGCCGCTCGATGACCTCATCGGCGCCGCCCTCGCCCGCCCACATCGCATCGAACACCTCTTTCGCCGTCTTTCCCGACACGGTGCCGTCGGCGACACGCTTCAGCAGCAGGCCGAGCGCGGGCGCGCCGATGCGCGAATCTTCGATCGGCAGGCCTTCCCGATTGAGGGCCGCCGAGAGCTCACCGGCTTGCCAGTTCGCGCACAGCTTCGCCTCTACACCCGATGTATTGACGAGCGTCTCGAAGAAATCGGCTGCCGCGCGCGACGCAGTCACCAAAGCGGCGTCGTACGCAGGCAGGCGATACTCGCGCATGAAGCGCTCGCGTTTCGCGTCGGGTAGTTCCGGCAGCGCGCTCCTCAGCCGGTCGATGTCTTCCTCCTTCACGACCAGCGGCAGCAGGTCGGGGTCGGGGAAGTAGCGGTAATCCTGGGCGTCTTCCTTGGTGCGCATCGAGCGCGTCTCGTCCCGGTCGGGGTCGTAGAGCCGCGTTTCCTGCACCACGCTCTTCCCGGCCTCCAGCAGCTCGATCTGCCGCCGCGCCTCGAACTCGATGGCGCGCTCCATGAACCGGAACGAGTTCAGGTTCTTGATCTCGCAGCGTGTTCCCAGCTTCTTATCTCCAATCCGACGGACAGAAACATTGGCGTCGCAGCGGAACGAGCCCTCCTGCATGTTGCCGTCGCAGATGCCGATCCACATGACGAGCGCGTGCAGCGCGCGCGCGTACGCCACCGCTTCCTTCGCGCCGCGCAACTCGGGCTCCGAGACGATTTCGAGCAATGGCGTCCCCGCGCGGTTGAGATCGATGCCGGACATGCCGTGGAAGTCTTCATGCAGCGACTTGCCGGCATCTTCCTCGAGATGGGCGCGGGTCAACTGCACGGCCCTTTCTTCGTCCTTGATGAAAAACCGGATTTCGCCTCCCTGCACGATCGGGGTCTCGTACTGGCTGATCTGGTAGCCCTTGGGAAGGTCCGGATAGAAGTAGTTCTTGCGCGCGAAGATCGAGCGGCGGTTGATCGCTCCCTTGACGGCGAGCCCGAAACGGATGGCGTGCTCGACGGCGGCGCGGTTCGCGACCGGCAGCGTCCCGGGGAGCGCGATATCGAGCGCGGATGCCTGGGTGTTCGGCGCCGCGCCGAAGGCGGTGGACGCGCCGGAGAACATCTTGCTCCGCGTCAAGAGCTGGGCATGGGTCTCGATCCCGACCACGACTTCCCACGCTGTCATAGCGGGGTCTCGGTGGGCACGCGCAGGTGCCAGTCGGTCGCATGCTGGTAGCGGTGCGCCGCCGCGAGCAATTTCGCCTCGGAGAAGTAGGTTCCCGTGAGCTGCAGCCCGACCGGCAGACCGGCTTCGTCGAAGCCGCACGGAATCGAGAGGCCGGGTAGTCCCGCGAGCGAGCCCGGCACGGTAAAGATGTCGCCGAGGTACATCTTCACCGGATCCTGGATCTGGGCGCCGATCTCGAACGCAGTCGTGGGCGCGACCGGGCCCAGGATCAGGTCGCAGCGCTCGAACGCCGACTGGAAGTCGCGCACGATCAGCCTGCGCACCTTCTGCGCCTGCAGGTAATAGGCGTCGTAATAGCCGTGCGACAGGACGTAGGTCCCCACGAGGATGCGGCGCTTCACTTCGGCGCCGAAACCCTCGGCGCGCGTGCGCGCATACATGTCGACGAGGTCGGAATACTCGCTCGCCCGGTGCCCATAGCGCACCCCGTCGAACCGCGAGAGGTTGGACGAGGCTTCCGCCGGCGCGATGACGTAGTACACAGCGACCCCGAGCCCCAGGTGGGGCAGCTCGACGGGGACCCGCTTTGCTCCCTGCGAGGTGAACCAGCGCATCGCTTCCTCGACGGCCTTGCGGACCCCGGGCTGCACGCCTTCACCGAGATAGGCCTCCGGAACCCCGATGCGCAGCCCGGCGACATCCAGGTCGGGAAGCGAGCGCGCGTAATCCTCCTTGGGCCGTTCGAGGCTGGTTGAGTCCCGCGCATCGAACCCGGCCATTTCGTTCATGAGCAGCGCCAGGTCGGCCGCGCTCTTCGCGAGCGGCCCGGCCTGGTCGAGCGACGAGGCGAAAGCCACCAGTCCATAGCGCGAGACCGTGCCGTACGTCGGCTTGAGGCCGCAGATGCCGGAGAGCGCGGCAGGCTGCCGGATAGAGCCCCCGGTGTCGGTACCGGTCGCGGCGGGGACCATACGGGCGGCCACCGCGGCCGCCGAGCCGCCCGAGGAGCCGCCCGGGACGCGGCTTTTCGCCCACGGGTTCCTCACCGGCCCGAAATGCGAGCTCTCGCTGGAGGAGCCCATGGCGAACTCGTCCATGTTGCATTTGCCCAGCATCACGGCGCCCGCGCGCTCGAGCTCGCTCACCACGTGCGCGTCGTAGGGACTGGTGTAGTTTTCCAGCATGCGCGAGCCGCAGGTGGTGCGGAGCGCCCGCGTGCACAGGATGTCCTTGTGGGCGATCGGGATACCGAGGAGGGGCCCGCCCTCGCCCTTCGCCCGCCGCTCGTCGGCGAGCCGCGCCGCTGCCAGGCTCCCCGACTCGTCGAGCGTGATGAAGGCATTGAGATCGCGGTGCGCCCGGATGCGCTCGAGGCAGAGCCGCGCGAGCTCGACGGAGGAAATTTTCCTCGCCGCGAGCGCGGCCGAAAGCTCGGTCACCGTCGAGTTGAGGAGGCTACTCAATGACTTTGGGAACGAGGTACAGCGCGTCTTGCACGCCACCCGGAGGGGCAACGGACTCGGACTGATAGAGCGCCCGCCGGTCGGCCTCGGTGACCCCGTCCGGGCGCAGCCGCTGGACCACGTCCAGGGCGTGGGACATCGGCTCGATACCGGCGGTGTTCACCGCCTGGATCTCGCCTACGAGATCCAGGATGCGGTTCAAGCGGCTACCCACTTCCGCGGTTTCGCCGGGCTGCAGGGCGATGCGGGCAAGATGCGCGAGGCGGCGGATCTGGTCGTCTGATAGCGACATGTTTTTCGATGAACTGGTACGGGAGGAAGGCCGCCACGGAGAGGCGTTTTTCCCTTCGATTCAGGCGCTACGTTAGCGTATTATATCGGGCACCTGCGCAATTGTTGCTGCGCACAAAAACACAGGAGAAAGTCTCCGCTTGCCCATGTTCGGATTCCTTCGCAGCTACTTCTCGAACGATCTCGCGATCGACCTCGGGACCGCCAATACGCTGATCTACGTCCGCGGCAAGGGCATCGTGCTCGACGAGCCCTCCGTGGTCGCGATCCGGCAGGAGGCCGGCCCGAACGGCAAGAAAACCATCCAGGCGGTCGGCAAGGAAGCGAAGCTGATGCTCGGCAAGACCCCGGGCAACATCATCGCCATCCGCCCGATGAAGGACGGCGTGATCGCCGACTTCACCGTGACCGAGCAGATGCTCAAGCAGTTCATCAAGAAGGTCCACGACAACAAGCTCTTCTCGCCCTCGCCACGAATCATCATCTGCGTACCCTGCGGGTCCACGCAGGTGGAGCGCCGCGCGATCCGCGAAAGTGCCATCGGAGCCGGTGCGGGACAGGTCTATCTGATCGAAGAACCCATGGCGGCGGCGATCGGCGCGGACTTGCCGGTCGCCGATGCCACCGGCTCGATGGTGGTGGACATTGGCGGCGGCACCACCGAGGTGGGCGTGATCTCGCTCGGCGGCATGGTCTATTCCGGCTCGGTGCGCGTCGGCGGCGACAAGTTCGACGAGGCGATCATCAACTACATCCGCCGCAACTACGGCATGCTGATCGGCGAGACCACCGCCGAGCTCATCAAGAAGGAGATCGGCTCGGCCTTCCCGGGCTCGGAAGTGCGCGAGATGGAAGTGAAAGGCCGCAACCTCGCCGAAGGCATCCCGCGCAGCTTCACCATCTCGTCGAACGAGATCCTCGAGGCGCTCACCGAGCCTCTCAACCAGATCGTCTCGGCGGTCAAGTCCGCGCTCGAGCAGACCCCGCCCGAGCTCGGCGCCGACATCGCCGAGAAGGGCATGGTGCTTACCGGCGGGGGCGCGCTGCTGCGCGATCTCGACCGGCTGCTGATGGAGGAGACGGGCTTGCCGGTCATCGTCGCCGACGATCCCCTGACCTGCGTCGTGCGCGGCTCGGGCAAGGCGCTCGAGAAGATGGAGCACTTCGGCCCGATCTTCACCAACGACTAAGGGCCCGACGGGGGATAAGGGGGCCCCCGTACCTCGCCTGGGATGGAACACACCCCGCCACCTTTCTTCAAGCGAGGGCCCGCACCGCTCGTCAGGCTGTTTTTCTTCGCGTCCCTGTCGCTCGCCCTGCTCGTGCTCGATGCGCGCTTTCGCTATGCCGAGGGCCTGAGAAGCGTGCTGGCGCTCGCGGCCTACCCGCTGCAGCGCGCGGCCACCGCACCGATCGATTTCCTGCGCACGGTGGGCGACTATTTCTCCACCCAGGCGCAGCTTTTCGAGGATAACGCCACCCTGCGGGCGAAGAACCTCGCGCTCTCGCAGGCCGCGCAGCGCTATGAGACGGCCGAGGCCGAGGCTGCCCAGCTGCGGCGCCTGATCGGGGCGGCCGAAAAGCTCGAAGTGAAGTCGACCCCGGCGGAAATCCTCTATGCCGGACGCGACCCGTATTCCCACAAGATCTTCATTAATCTCGGTGAGCGGCAGGGTGTGAAGCCGGGCAGCCCGGTGGCCGACGAAGCCGGCGTGCTCGGCCAGGTGACGAGGGTCCATCCGCTCGTTTCCGAAGTCACGCTGGTTACCGATCAGGACCATGTGGTCCCGGTCCAGGTGGTGCGCAACGGTTTGCGCGCGATTGCTTTCGGCGGCGGGCCCTCGGGCATGCTCGAGCTGCGGTTCACGGCCGGCAACGCCGAGATCCAGAACGGCGACCGGCTGGTCACCTCCGGCATCGACGGCATCTACCCGGCCGGACTACCCGTGGCCACGGTAGTGCGGATCGAGCGGGACGCGGAGCATAGCTTTGCGCGCGTGATCTGCCGACCGGTGGCCGGGGTCGATCGCGGACGCTTCGTCCTCGTGCTGTCCGACGAAACCGCGCGCCCGCCGCGGCCCGAGGAAGCGCAGTCGGGCAAGGAGCGCCGCTCGGAGAAGGCGCGCCGCGCGCGGGCGAAAGAAAGAGACGGGTGATGGCGCTAGGAGGCAAGTCCGAGCACATCCTTCGGCCGGCTCGAGTCAGCACGGTCGCGGCCTCGTTCGCCATCGCGCTGCTCCTCAATTTCCTGCCTTGGAAGGACCTGCGGCTGGTGCCCGACTTCGTCGCGCTGGTCCTCACCTTCTGGTGCGTGCGCCAGCCGCGCCTGGTGGGCCTGGGGGTGGCCTGGGGCGTGGGCCTGCTGGTCGACGCCGGCAACGGCGTGCTGCTCGGCCAGCACGCGCTCGCCTATTCTGCGCTCGCCTTCATCTCGATCTGGCTGTCGCGGCGCATCCTGTGGTTCGGCGCCACGCTGCAGGCGGCGCACGTGGCGCTTATCCTCGCGGTCGCGCAGACGCTCGTGCTGGTCGTTCGCATCGCCGCCGGAGACCCGTTTCCGGGCTGGGCGATCTACGTGAGCCCGCTCGCCGGCGCGCTGCTGTGGCCGATGGTGAGCTGGCTCTTGGTCTTGCCGCAGCGACGGCTGGAGCGCGAACAAACCATCTAGACGCATGGCGGAACTGCGAAATTACGAGCGGGAACTTGCGCAATTCCACCTGCGCATCGGCGTCGCCGGCGTGCTGGTGCTGATCGGCTTCGGCCTGCTCGCGGCGCGCTTTATCGTCCTGCAGGTGATCCAGCACGACCACTACGCCTCAAGGGCCGAGGACAACCGCATCTCGATCGTGCCGATTCCGCCCAACCGGGGCCTGATCCTCGACCGCAACGGCATCGTGATGGCGCGCAACTACTCGGGCTACACGCTCGAGATCTTCACGCGCAAGGCGAGGAGCATCGAGCGCACGATCGACGAGGTCGCGGAGCTGGTCGAGATCACGTCGCGCGATCGCGCCCGCTTCCGGAAGCTCCTCGCCGAGACGCGCAACGCCGAGAGCCTTCCCATCCGCACCCGTCTGTCGGACGAGGAAGTCGCCAAGTTCGCCGCCAACCGCTATCGCTACAACGGCAGCGTCGAGATCAAGGCGCGCCTCTTCCGCCAGTACCCGTACGACGACACCGCCTCGCACGTGCTCGGCTACATGGGCCGCATCAACCAGGCCGACCAGGCACGCCTCGAGGAGGAGGGCGTCGACGCGAACTACCGCGGCACCGACGTCATTGGCAAGGCCGGCGTCGAGGCGAGCTACCAGAACGAGCTCCACGGCACGACCGGCTTCGAGCACGTCGAGATCGATGCCGCCGGGCGCGGCATTCGCACGCTGTCGCGCACGCCGTCGCAGCCTGGCAACAACATCGCCCTGACGCTCGACCTGCGGCTGCAGCAGGTGGCCGAGCAGGCGCTCGGCGACCGGCGCGGCGCGGTGGTGGCGCTCGAGCCCTCGAGCGGCGCGGTGCTCGCGTTCGTGTCCAAGCCCGGCTTCGATCCGAACTACTTCGTCGACGGCATCGACCCGCAGTACTGGGCCGAGCTCAACAACTCCCCCGACCGGCCGCTCTACAACCGGGCCATCGCCGGGACCTATCCCCCCGGGTCGACCTTCAAGCCGTTCATGGCGCTCGCCGCCCTCGAGACCGGCAAGCGCACCCCGCGCAGCGCCATCAACGATCCCGGTTATTTCGTCTTCGGCGACCGGCGCTTCCGCGACTCCAAGCCCGGCGGGCACGGCTACGTCGATCTCTTCAAGTCGATCGTGGTGTCCTCCGACACGTATTACTACATGCTCGCGAACGACATGGGCATCGACGCCATCGCGGCCTACATGAAGAACTTCGGCTTCGGCGCGAAGACCGGGATCGACCTGCAGGGCGAGCTGACCGGGGTGCTGCCTTCGCCGGAGTGGAAGATGAAGCGCTTCCGTCGCCCCGAGCAGCAGAAGTGGTACCCCGGCGAGACGATCTCGATCGGCATCGGCCAGGGCTACAACTCCTACACGCCGATCCAGCTCGCCCAGGCCGTCGCCACGCTCGCCAACGGCGGCACGCTGTACCGGCCGCATCTCATCGCCTATGTCGACAATCCGCGCACCGGCGAGCGGCGCAATTTCGAGGCAGAGGTGGTGCACCGCATCCCCGCTCGCGCCGACCACATCGAGTTCGTGAAGCGCGCCATGGCCGGCGTCAACAAGGAAGGCACCGCGGCGCGCGCCTTCACCGGCGCGCAGTACACGAGCGGCGGCAAGACCGGCACGGCGCAGGTGGTCGCCATGAAGCAGAACGAAAAGTACGACGAGAAGAAGGTCGCCGAGCGCCACCGCGACCACTCCTGGTTCATCGCCTTCGCCCCGGTCGAGAGCCCGAAGATCGCGCTCGCGATCATCGTCGAGAACGGCGGCTTCGGCGCGCGAGCCGCCGCGCCGATCGCGCGCACCATGTTCGATTACTACCTCCTGGGCAAGCTGCCGCAGGGCCTTGTCGTGCAGACCCCCGAGGTCGAGGTCGACGAAGAGGAGCGGGAGAGCGACTGATGGAGCTCGCGCGCTTCCCGCTGCGCCGCATCGCCGGCCGCCTCGCCGAGGGGATCGACTCGACGCTCCTCATGCTGCTGCTCACGCTGTCGATGGTCGGCGTCGCCGTGCTGTACTCGGCGAGCTACGATGTTCCGGGTCGCATAGCCACCCAGCTCGTGAGCCTGGCCGTCGCACTCACCGCGATGTGGATCGTCGCGCAAGTTCCGCCGCAGACCATGATGCGCTTCGCGGTCCCGGCGTACGTGGTCGGCCTCGGCTTCCTCGTCGCCGTGGCGCTGGCGGGCGACGTGGTGAACGGCGCGCGGCGCTGGCTGCACGTCGGCGTCACCCGCTTTCAGCCCTCGGAAATGATGAAGCTCGCGTTGCCGCTCATGCTCGCCTGGTACTTCCACAAGAACGAATCCACCCTGCGGGTGCGGGATTACTTCGTCGCCGGGATCCTGCTGCTCGTGCCGCTCGGCCTGATCCTGCGCCAACCCGACCTCGGCACCGCCGGGCTCGTCGGCACCGCGGGCTTCTTCATCATGTTCTTCGCCGGAATGAGCTGGCGCGTCATGGGCGCGATCGCCGCCGCCGGCGCCGCCGCGGTGCCGCTCCTGTGGCCGTTCCTGCACGACTACCAGCGCCGGCGCATCCTCACCCTGCTCGATCCGACGAGCGATCCGCTCGGCGCGGGCTACCACATCATCCAGTCCACGATCGCCGTGGGCTCGGGCGGGCTTGCCGGCAAGGGCTGGCTGAACGGGACCCAGTCGCACCTCGAGTTCATTCCCGAGCGCCACACCGACTTCATCTTCGCGGTGTTCTCGGAGGAATTCGGCCTGATCGGCAACATCACGCTGCTTGTCCTCTATACGCTGCTCATCGCGCGGGGGTTGATGATCGCCACGAACGCGGCGACGCTTTTCGGCCGCCTGCTCGCCTCCGCCATCTCGCTCCAGTTCTTCGTGTACGCGTTCGTGAACATGGGGATGGTGTCCGGGATCCTGCCGGTGGTCGGGGTGCCGCTGCCGTTCCTTTCTTACGGCGGCACTGCGCTCCTGACCCTCTTCATCGGCGCCGGAATGCTCATGAGCATCCAGCGCCACCGGCAGCTCGTGCAGAGCTAGCCGTTGCGCAAAGCAGCAATTTACTGAAAGCCCCTCCCGCATCATGAAACGGGGGGTGCCCAACCCCCTGTAAATGCTTGTTTTGTTGCAGGCCGGTCGGGCTATGGTCGTGTATTGCTCCGCGCCACAAGCGGCGCGCACACTCGCCTCATCGTTCATTTCTCGGAGGCGACGTGGAAAGCCGGAACAACGAAGTGCGAGCGCTGGAGCAGGACTGGTCCCAGAACCCGCGGTGGAAAGGCGTCAAGCGGGGCTATTCGGCCGAAGACGTGGTGCGGCTGCGCGGCAGCCTGCGCGTCGAGCACACGCTCGCCAGGCGCGGCGCCGAGAAGCTCTGGAAGCGCACGCAGGAAATGCCGTTCGTGAACTCGCTCGGCGCGCTCACGGGGAATCAGGCCGTACAGCAGGTGAAGGCGGGCGTGCCCGCGATCTATCTCTCCGGCTGGCAGGTCGCGGCCGACGCGAACGATTCGCTGCAGATGTACCCCGACCAGTCGCTCTACGCCGTGTCCTCGGTGCCCACGGTCGTGCGGCGCATCAACAACGCCCTGGCGCGCGCAGACCAGATCCAGTGGATGGAAGGCACGAACGAGGTCGACTATTTCGCGCCCATCGTCGCCGACGCGGAATCGGGCTTCGGCGGCGTGCTGAACGCCTACGAGCTGATGCGCTCGATGATCGAGGCCGGCGCCGCCGGCGTGCACTACGAGGACCAGCTCGCCTCGGTGAAGAAATGCGGCCACATGGGCGGCAAGGTGCTGGTGCCGACGCAGGAGGCGGTGCAGAAGCTGATCGCCGCGCGGCTCGCGGCCGATGTGCTGGGCGTGCCGACGGTGCTGCTCGCGCGCACCGACGCCGAGGCCGCGGACCTCGTCACCACCGACGTCGACGAGAACGACAAGCCCTTCGTAACCGGAGAGCGCACCTCCGAAGGCTTCTACCGCACGCGCAAGGGCTTCGATCAGGCGCTCTCGCGCGGCCTCGCCTACGCGGAATACGCCGACATGGTGTGGTGCGAGACCGGCACTCCCGACCTCGGGTTCGCCCGCAGGTTCGCGGAGGGCATCCGCAAGAAGTACCCCGAGAAGATGCTCGCCTACAACTGCTCGCCGTCGTTCAACTGGAAGCGCAACCTCGACGACGCCAGCATCGCGAAATTCCAGCGCGAGCTCGGCGCGATGGGCTACAAGTTCCAGTTCATCACCCTCGCCGGCTTCCACGCGCTCAACTACTCGATGTTCGAGCTCGCGTACGGCTATGCGCGCAGCAACATGAGCGCGTTCGTCGAGCTGCAGCAGAAGGAGTTCGCCGCGGCCGAGAAAGGCTTCACCGCGGTGAAGCACCAGCGCGAGGTCGGCACGAGCTACTTCGACGAGATCACTACCGTGGTCACCGGCGGCAAGGCCTCGACGACGGCTTTGCACGGGTCTACCGAGGACGAGCAATTCTTCGACGACAAGAAGAAAAAGCTAGCGGCTGCCTAATGAGGTGAGCGCGGTCCCCAAGGTCGTCAAGGTCCACGAGCGGCGCTCGAGCCTGCCGCAGGAGATCGCGCGCGCGATCCTCGGCGGCTTCGACCGGCACTACGCCCTCTTCCGCCAGGCGTCGATCGACGCCAAGGCGCTGTTCGAGCGCGCCGCCTGGGCGGAGATGCGCCGGCTCGCCCGGGAACGCATCCAGATGTACGACCTGCGCGTGGATGAAGCGGTCGAGGCGCTGCGAAGCCGCTTTCCGGAGGCCGAACGCGACGAGGCGCTATGGCCGGCGATCAAGCTCGCTTACATCGGTCTGCTCCACGATCATCGGCAGCCCGAGTGCGCCGAGACCTTCTACAACTCGGTCGCCTGCCAGGTCCTGCACCGGCGCCATTACCACAATGACTTCATCTTCTGGCGCCCCGCGGTGGCGACCGAGCACCTCGAGGGCGAGGCGCCCACGTATGGGTGCTTTTATCCCTTGAAGACCGGGTTACGGTCCACACTAAGGGAGATTGCGGCGGGTTACGGCCTGAAGAACGGCTGGGAGAACCTGGAGCGCGATTTGCGCAGCGTGGTGCACGCGCTACGGCAGCTCTTCCCGCGCCCGGCGCGCACGCGGCCCGACCTGCAGGTCCAGGTGCTGAATTCGCTTTTCTTCCGCAACAAGGGCGCCTACATCATCGGCAGGCTGATCAACGACGCGCACGACTACCCGTTCGCGATCCCGATCCTGCAGAATGCGCGCGGCGAGCTGTATCTGGACGCGCTGCTGACCGGCGAGGACCGGATGCTGGTGCTGTTCTCGTTCGCGCGCGCGTACTTCTTCGTCGACATGGAGGTGCCCGCCGGCTACGTGTCGTTCCTGCGCTGGCTCATGCCGAGGAAGCCGCGCGCCGAGCTTTACATGGCGGTGGGCCTCGCGAAGCAGGGCAAAACCCTCTTCTACCGCGACCTCCACTACCACCTCAAGCATTCCACCGACCGGTTCGTGGTCGCGCCGGGCATCAAGGGCATGGTGATGCTGGTTTTCACGCTGCCCTCCTTCCCGTACGTGTTCAAGCTGATCCGCGACCGCTTCGCCCCGCCCAAGGACATCGACCGCCAGACGGTGAAGGACAAGTACCTGATGGTGAAGCTGCACGACAGGGTCGGGCGCATGGCCGACACGCTCGAATACTCGCTCGTCGCCCTGCCCCTCACGCGCTTCGATCCGGCGCTGCTCGAGGAGCTCAAGCGCGAGTGCGGCTCGATCGTCGAGGTCGACGGCGATGCCCTGGTGCTGGGACACGTCTACATCGAGCGGCGCATGCAGCCGCTCAATCTGTACGTCGAGGAACTCAAGCGCGACCCCGATCCCGAGCGCCTGCGGGCCGCGCTGCGCGAGTACGGCGCCGCGATCAAGGAGCTCGCCGGGGCCGGCATCTTCCCCGGCGACATGCTGCTCAAGAACTTCGGCGTCACGCGCCACGACCGGGTCGTGTTCTACGACTACGACGAGATCCAGCCGATGGAAGACATGCACTTCCGCCGCATCCCGCCGCCGCGGAGCTACGAGGAAGAGCTCTCGGCGGAGCCGTACTGGTCGATCGGGCCGAGCGACGTCTTCCCCGAGCAGTTCGAGCGCTTCCTCGTCGGCGAGCCGCGCGCGCGCCAGATCTTCTACGAGTACCACCGCGACCTCCTGGACTGGCGGTTCTGGAGCGAGAAGCAGGCGCACGTGCGCGCCGGGATCCAGGAGGATGTCTTTCCCTACCCCGAGGAACTACGCTTCTCTAGGTGATCGGTTTGTTGTCGTTCAGGTAGAGCCAGCCTTTGACGATCCGGTAGATGATCCAGACCGTGTCGGCGGCGAGGATGAACCAGCCGATGAGCACCAGGAAGGTAATCGCGCCGAGCACGGCCCACAGCAGGCCCCACCAGAAGGTTCGGATCTGCCAGCTGAAGTGGGACTCGAGCCAGGTGCCCTTCGCTTCGTCGCGCTTCACGTAGTCGATCACGACGGCCACGATCCAGGTGATCCCCACCAGGAAGCCAGCGGCCTGGAGCGCATACACCGCCGTGGTCAGCGTCTTGAGGCTTTTCTCGTCAGCCATCGATCTCGACCCTCTTCTGCCGGGACTTGAGTCCCGAAAGGATGCGCACGCTGCGCCTCGCCACCCCGTAGTGTGAGGCGAGAAACTCGATCAGGGCCTCGTTCGCCTTGCCGTCGACCGCGCGCGCGGCGAGGCGCACCTTGATTCGATCGCCGTGGCGTCCTGCGAACTCCGAACGCGAGGCTCCTGGCTGGACATGCAAATCGAGAATCACAAGGACGCCACCGCGGGCCGCATGTTCCAGAGCACGATCAGCACGACCTGGATCAGCACTACGAGCACCAGCGGCGTGAGGTCGAACTGTCCCACCGGCGGGAGGTAGCGGCGCAGGGGCCGCAGGAACGGCCGCGTCAAGGCGGCGAGCACCGGCGCCACCGGAGTGCCCGGATTGATCCATGAGAACACCACCTCGATGATCACCGCGGCTACGAGGATATAGAGGCTGTAGCGCACGAGGTCGAGCAATGCCACCAGCGCGAGGCCGACCAGCCCGGGGTCCACGCCGCGGATCGCCGCTTCGATCCACAGCCCCAGCGCCTGGATGATCCATGCGAGGAGCAGCGTCGAGAGGTCCAGGCCGGCCAGGCCGGGAACGAAGCGCCGCACCGGCATCACCATCCAGCTCGTGGTCAGCAGCACGAACTCGCCCACCGGGTTGCGGAACGGCACGTGCAGCCACTGGAAGTGGAAGCGCAGCAGCAGCGCGAACACGAAGAACGTGACGACCGTGTCGACCAGGAAGATGGCGATCTGCCCGAACATTTCAGTCCTTCCCCAGCTCGTCGCCGAGCTCCGCTCCACGCCGGCTTGCGGCTTCGAGGGCTTGCATGATCTTTTCCGCAAGCCTTTCCTGCTCGAACACCTTGAGCGCGGCCTCGGTAGTCCCGCCCTTCGAGGTCACCTGCCTTCTGAGCTCGCCCGGCCCTTCCGCCGACTGCGCGGCAAGCTTCGCCGCGCCGAGCACCATCTGCATCGCCAGCTTGAGCGAGGTTTGCCTTTCCAGCCCGAGCTTCTCGCCGGAGGCGGCCAGCTGCTCGATGAACCAGAACACGTAGGCCGGCCCGCTCGCCGAAAGCGCGGTCACCGGATCGAGCAGGCGCTCCTCTTCGACCCAGACGACCTCCCCGACCGCCCGCAGGATGGTTTCGGCTTTCTTCCGGTCCGGTTCGCCGACCTCGGGAAGTGCATACAGGGCGGCGATGCCGGCGCCGATTAGCGACGGGGTGTTCGGCATGCAGCGCACGAGCTTGCGGTGTCCACCGAGCCAGCGCGACAGGGCGTCGGTGCGCACGCCGGCAGCGATGCTGATGACCAGTTTCTGATCCAAACCGGAAAGGGACTTGACCGCGGCGCGCATGTCTTGCGGCTTGACGGCGAGGACCAGGACGTTCGCTGCGCTGGTTCGCGCGTCGGGCGCGGCGCTCACATGGACCCCGTGCTCGGCTGCGAGCCGCTCGCGTGCCGGCGCCGAAACCTCCATGGCGCTGATTGAAGCGCGCTCGTAGCCCTTCCCGACAAGGCCGCCGATCAGCGCGCGCGCCATATTCCCGCCGCCGAGAAAGGCGATCTTCATGCCGGACGCTCTTCGATCCTGCGCGCGCCGAAGATCGCGGTGCCGATGCGCACCATGGTCGCGCCGGCGGCGATCGCCTGGTCCATGTCGTCGGACATGCCCATCGAAAGCGTGTCGAAGCCGAACTGCGCGCGCAGCTTTTCGTAAAGCTCGCTCATCTTCACGAAATCGCCGGCGGCGCCCGGCGCCGGGATCGCCATGAGTCCGCGCAGGCGCAGGCGCGGCAGACCTGCGATCGCCTTCCCCAGCTCGGTGACTTCTTTCACGGCGGCGCCGCTCTTGGTCGCCTCGCCGGAGATGTTCACCTCGATCAGGACGTTGAGCGGCGGCAGCTGGGCGGGCCTCTGTTCGGACAGGCGGTTTGCAATTCTTACGCGGTCCACAGTCTGCACCCAGTCGAAGCGTTCCGCAGCAAGGCGCGACTTATTGCTCTGGAGCGCCCCGATGAGGTGCCATTCCACGCCCGGCAGCGACTGCATCTTCCGCAGCGCCTCCTGCACATAGTTCTCGCCGAACGCGCGCAGGCCCGCGGCTTGCGCCTCGACGATGCGGGCGACCGGATGGGTCTTGGAGACTGCCAACAAAGTCACCGATTCCGGATCGCGTCCGGCGGCTCGGGCCGCGCGCGCAATGCGTGCTTTCACTCCTTGCACGTTTTCGAGAATCGTTGCCATAATTCTTTGAAGAAGCGAAGAAAAAGACTTCGCATGTCCGGGAGATTGTAATGGATCTGACTGAGCTGCTCGCGTTCGTCGTCAAGAACAAGGCGTCCGACCTGCACCTGTCGTCGGGACTGCCGCCGATGATCCGCGTGCACGGCGACGTTCGCAGGATCAACGTGCCTCCGATGGAGCACAAGGAAGTGCACGCGATGATCTACGACATCATGAACGACGGCCAGCGCAAGTTCTACGAGGAAAATCTCGAGTGCGACTTCTCGTTCGCGGTGCCGAACCTCGCCCGCTTCCGCGTCAACGCGTTCGTGCAGCAGCGCGGCGCCGCGGCGGTGATGCGGACCATCCCGTCGAAGATCCTGTCGCTCGAGGACCTGAAGGCGCCCAAGAGCTTCGCCGACATCGCCGACCAGCCGCGCGGCATCGTGCTGGTCACCGGGCCGACCGGCTCCGGCAAGTCGACCACGCTCGCGGCGATGGTCAACCACATCAACGAGAACGAGCACGGCCACATCCTCACCATCGAGGACCCGATCGAGTTCGTCCACGAGTCGAAGAAGTGCCTCATCAACCAGCGCGAGGTCGGGCCGCACACGCTGTCGTTCGCCAACGCGCTGAGAAGCGCGCTGCGCGAGGACCCGGACGTGATCCTGGTGGGCGAGATGCGCGACCTCGAGACCATCCGGCTCGCGCTCTCCGGCGCCGAGACCGGCCACCTGGTGTTCGGGACGCTGCACACCTCCTCCGCGGCGAAGACCATCGACCGCATCGTCGACGTGTTCCCGGCGGCCGAGAAGGAGATGGTGCGCGCGATGCTCTCGGAGTCGATCCGCGCCGTCATCTCGCAGACGCTGCTCAAGACCAAGGACGGCTCGGGGCGGGTGGCGGCGCACGAGATCATGATCGGCACGCCGGCGATCCGCAACCTGATCCGCGAGAACAAGATCGCGCAGATGTACTCGTCGATCCAGACCGGCCGCCAGCTCGGCATGCAGACGCTCGACCAGAACCTGCAGGAGCTGGTCCAGCGCAACATCGTGTCGCCGACCGAGGCGCGTGGCGCGGCCGCGAACAAAGACAACTTCGCAGGGTAAGCCGGAGACAGGCATGGAACGCGAACAGGCAACCAAGTTCATCTACGACCTGCTGCGCGCGCTCACGTCGCGGCGCGGCTCGGACCTCTTCCTCACGTCCGGGTTTCCCCCCGCGATGAAGATCGACGGCAAGATGACCCCGGTGTCGCAGCAGGTGCTGACCGGCGGCCACACCGCGATGCTGATCCGCTCGATCATGAACGACCGCCAGGCGGCCGAGTTCGAGGCCAGCAAGGAATGCAACTTCGCCATCGCTCCGGCGGGCATCGGGCGCTTCCGGGTCAATTGCTTCGTGCAGCAGGGCCAGGTCGGCGCGGTGCTTCGCGTCATCACCACCACCATTCCGAACTTCGAGGACCTGCGCCTGCCGGCGGTGCTCAAGGACGTCGCCATGACCAAGCGCGGGCTGGTGCTCTTCGTCGGCGCCACCGGCTCGGGCAAGTCGACCTCGCTCGCGGCGATGATCGGCTACCGCAACGAGAACTCGCACGGCCACATCGTCACCATCGAGGACCCGGTCGAGTTCGTGCACCCGCACAAGAACTGCATGATCACGCAGCGCGAGGTCGGCGTGGATACCGAGTCGTGGGAGGCGGCGCTCAAGAACACCCTGCGCCAGGCGCCCGACGTGATCCTGATCGGCGAGATCCGCGACCGCGAGACCATGGAACACGCCATCGCCTTCTCGGAGACCGGCCACCTGTGCCTCGGCACCCTGCACGCGAACAACTCCAACCAGGCGATGGACCGGATCATCAACTTCTTCCCCGAGGAGCGCCGCCAGCAACTGCTCATGGACCTTTCGCTCAACCTGAAGGGGGTCATCTCGCAGCGCCTGATCCCCAACCGCGAGGGCAAGGGCCGGTCCTGCGCGGTGGAGGTTCTGCTCAACTCGCCGCTGATCTCGGACCTGATCTTCAAGGGCGAGGTGCACGAGATCAAGGAGATCATGAAGAAGTCGCGCGAGCTCGGCATGCAGACCTTCGACCAGGCGATCTTCGACCTCTACGAGGCCGGCCGCATCAGCTACGAGGACGCGCTGCGCTTCGCCGACTCCACCAACGAGGTGCGGCTCAACATCAAGCTGCACGGCAAGGAATCGAAGGGCAAGGACATCACCAAGGGCATCGAGCACCTGGACATCGTCTGAAGCGTGAAAAGAAGAAGCACCCCGATAGGCAAATTCCGCCGCGCTGCGTTCATCGCCGCGCTTTCGCTCGCCGCCTGCAAATCGTCGCCGCCGCCGGCTGAGCCGCTCCTCGATGCGGAGTCGGCCGCACAGAATTGCGAATCGCTGGGCGGAAAGCGGACGATGGAGCGCGGCGCCGACGGCCAAATCGCCGTTTGCGTCTTTGCGGGCAACCGCCAGTGCGAGGAGTGGGCGCTCTTGCTGGGCCAATGCCCACGCGACGGCATCGTCGTCAGCGGCTACGCGACGACTTCGGAGCGCCATTGCGCCATCCGCGGCGGGCGCATGACGATCCCCGGTTGCGAGCTCTCGCCGGTCGGAGTGTACGAGGCGCGCAACGTGGTGCTGCTGCTCCAGGCCGGCAATACCGCGATGCTGAGAACCTATTCCGCCGACGCGAGTCGCTACCTCATGGCGGGCACCTGGACGCGCTCGGGCAGCGTGGTGACGGTGAGCACCGAGCCCGAGCGCCTCGTCTTGGAGTACGCCGGCGACCGGCTCCTTCCGCGTGAGTGGGACCGCAAGGTCTGGGGCGCGGCAGGTCCCGGGCCGCTCGTGCGCCAGAAGTAACCCTACGTTTTTGCCTCGGGCACCAGCAGCTCGACCGCGGCGGGTTCGATCCACGCCTCGGCGATGCCGGCCATCTCGTCGGGATCGTCGTCTTCCCTCGGATAGAGCTTGTCGTCGACGTGCAGCTCGTACCCGGTCCATTCGATCTTCAGCCGCCGGCCGCGCCGCGTCGGCAGCACCGCGCGGCGCTCGCGGTTCTTCTGCCACTTGTTCAGGTATTCGAGCAGGTGGGCGCGCTCGTCCTCGGTGACGAGCACGACGTCGAGGAGGCCGTCGCCGGGCTTGCCTCCGGGCGCGAGGAACATGTTCGGGCCGACGTAGCGCAGGTTGATCGCCTCGAAGAGGAGGTAGCGGCCCGAGATGTCCTCGCCGTCGAGAGTCGCGGCCACGTCGACCGCTTCGCAGTGGACCGCCATGTCCTGCAGCCGGCGCAGCGCGCGGTCCACCACGTCCTCCGGTTTACCGACCTTGGCACCCTTCTTCTTAGGGCGAGCCAGCAGATTCGCGAACAGGCCCGCGCCTACGCCCTCGATGAAATAGCGCTCGCCCCAAGGCCCCTTGGCGACGCCGACGTCGAGCTTGGCGCGACGCGCGCTCTCCCAGCCGCGGACTAGGTCTTCGAACGGCCGCTCGAGCAGGCCGAGCGTGCGCGCGATATTGTTCGCGGTGCCCGAAGGGAGCAGCGTCACCGGAACGCCGCGGCCGACCATGCGCCGGATGACACTGCCCACCGTGCCATCGCCGCCCGCCACGACGACCAGATCGGCCGGCTTCTTGAGCGCGCGCTTCCAGCCGCGCTCCTTCGACGAGCGGTAGCGCACCTTGTGGCCCGCGCGGCCGAGGAGCTTCTCGAGCTTGAGCGCGTCTTTTTCACCGGTGCTTCCCGCCCCCGGGTTGTGGATGAGGGTTACGCGCACGCTAATTGCTGGCAGGTATGCATCATGCGCATCCTCATCACGAACGACGATGGCGTCTATAGCCCGGGCATAGCCGCTTTGGCGCAAGTAGCTTCCCGATTCGGGGAGGTGCGGATCGTGGCGCCCGATGTGGAAATGTCCTCGGCGAGCGGGTCCATCACCGCTTCGCGGCCCCTTACGTACAGGCGCACGCTACTGCCGGACCCGGGCCTCGAAGCCTATCGGGTAAATGGCACGCCAGGCGACTGCGTCATGCTGGGAACGACCCTTTGGGAAAAGGTCGACGTGGTTCTCTCCGGCATCAACATCGGCACCAACCTCGGCAACGCCACCTGGCACTCCGGGACCCTCGCGGGGGCGAGGCAGGCGGCGCTTCTCGGTCTGCGAGGCATCGCGCTGAGCGCGCCCGCGACCGACCGTGAGCAACCGAGCTTCGAGCTCCTCAAGCCGTGGGCGGCGAGCGTGCTGGAGATGCTGTTAGACGTGCGGGAACTGCCGCTCGTCAACGTCAATTTTCCCGCCGGGCCGCCGCGCGGCATGCTCTGGACCTGCCAGTCGATGCGACATTACGACGGCAAGGTCGTTCCCGCGAAGGATCCGATGGGGCGCCAGATCTACTGGTACACCGTGGTGCCGGTCGAATCGACCGAGGAGGCGTCGGACCGCTGGGCGTTCGACCACGGATACGTTTCGATCACGCCGCTGCGCCTCGATCTCACCGACCATGAGGCACTCGAGCGCGTGCGCCAGCTGGAGGCCTGGAAGAAGCTCAAGTTCGCGTAGGTCGCCGCAGGTTCCAATTGGTTCGAATCGGCATCTCAGGCTGGCGCTACGAACCCTGGCGCGGGGTGTTCTATCCCGAGCGCCTGGCGCAACGCCGCGAGCTCGAGTTCTGCGGACAGCATTTCTCCACCGTGGAGATCAACGGCTCGTTCTATTCGCTGCAGCGCCCGGAGTACTACGAGGCGTGGTACCGGGAAACGCCGCCCGGCTTCCTGTTCAGCGTCAAGGGCTCGCGCTACATCACGCACCTGCTGCGACTCAAGAACATCGACAAGCCGCTCGCCAACTTCTACGCCTCGGGCATCCTCAACCTGCGCGACAAGCTCGGCCCGTTTCTGTGGCAGTTCCCGGAGATGTTCCACTATAACCCCGAGCGCCTCGAAAGGTTCTTCGAGTTGCTGCCGAGGAGCACCGAGGAAGCATTGCGGCTTGCGCGCCGGCGCGATGCGCGCATGACTGGGCGCTCGCGCCTCGCCATCGATGCCAGGCGTGCGCTGCGCCACGCGATCGAGATCCGGCACAGGAGCTTCATGAACGGGGAATTCATCTCGCTGCTGAGGAAGCACGACATCGGCCTGGTGGTCGCCGACACCGCGGGAAGGTGGCCGAAGATGTTCCACGTGACCAGCGGCTTCGTCTACGTGCGCCTGCACGGCGACGTGAAGATCTACACCAGCGGCTATTCGAGCCGTGCGCTCGCAGGCTGGGCGCGGCGCATTCGCAACTGGGACGCGGACGGGCGAGATGTCTACGTCTATTTCGACAACGACGTAAAGGTCCGGGCGCCATTCGACGCGCTGAACCTCATGCACAAGCTTGGCCTTGAATGGCGGCCTGCCGACAAGGCGCTGCCGCAGCATGCCGCGGGCGTGCGAGTGCCTCGGCTCAAGTTCGCGTACGGCCCGCGCGTCACCGGCGGCAATCCGGCCTGGGAAAAGCTCGGCCGGCGCTAACGGCGGTGGCTTCCCGAGACGATCGCGAATTCGTAGAGCCGGCACTCGAGCGCGCCGTTCCAGAGGGGCGTGCGGCGCGAGGGCTCGAGCCGGATCAGCTTGGGTAGGCGCATGTCGGCGGTAAAAATGAAGCAGCGCCATCCGGCAAAGCGCTTCTTCAGCGCGTCGCCGAGCTTAGGGTAGAACGCGGCCAGCTCATCCGCGCTGCCGATGCGCTCGCCGTAGGGCGGATTGGCGACGAGCACGCCCGCGCCCGCCGGCGCTGGGCGCTCGAGCACGTCCGCCTGCTCGAGCTTCACCCAGCGCTCGACGCCCGCCGCGCCGAGGTTGCGGCGGGCCGCCTGCAGGGCCTCCGGGTCGGTGTCGCTGCCGTAGATCCGCGGCTCGACCGGCTGGAGCGTCCTCTCGTTCTTGATCCTCTCCCACAGCTTGGAATCCAACACGTTCAACTTCTCGAAGCCAAACGCCCGCTTCGCGCCCGGCGCGCGGCCGCGCGCCATCGCCGCCGCCTCCGACAGCAGCGTGCCGCCGCCGCACATCGGATCGAGCAGCGTCTGGTCGAACTTCCAGCCTGAAAGCATGACGATGCCCGCTGCGAGGTTCTCGCGGATCGGCGCATCCGCGATGTCCATGCGCCATCCGCGCTTGAACAGCGCCTCGCCGGAGGTGTCCAGGTACAGGATTCCCTTCGCTTCCTCCAGGAAGGCATGAATGCGCACGTCCGGCGCCGCACGATCCACGTCGGGCCGGCTGCCGAGCTTGTCGCGGAAGAGATCGCACACCGCGTCCTTCACTTTCAGCGTGGCAAACTCGAGGCTCTTCAGCGGGCTTTTCTGCGCCGTGACGTTGACCCTTATGCGCTTCTGCACGGAGAAGTATTTCGGCCAGGCGACCGTCCGCGCCGCGTCGTACAGATCCTTCTCGTTCCGGTAGGAGAACTCACCCACGCGCCAGAGGATGCGCGAAGCGATGCGCGACCAGAGGTTCGCCCGGTAGCCGACCTCCCAGGTTCCGCTGAACGCGACCCCGCCGGGCGCTTGCGCCGGCGCCTCGGCGCCGAACGACGAAAGCTCCTGGAGAAGCAGCCCCTCCAGCCCGCGCGGGCAGCTCGCGAAAAACGACTCAGAACGGCTTGACGACAACCAGGATCACCGTGGCGAAGAGCACGAGCGTCGGCGCCTCGTTGAACCAGCGGTACCAGACGTGCGTCCTGCGGTTGCGGTCCGCGGCGAAGTCGGCGAGCAGCCGCCAGCACCACAGGTGGTAGCCGGCGAGCAGCGCCACCAGGGCCACCTTGGCGTGGAACCAGCTCGAGGCGCCGCGGAACCAGCCGAGCCACAGCCAGACCCCGAACACGATGGTGAGCACCGCGCCGGGCGTCATGATGCCCCAGAAGAGCTTGCGCTCCATGACCTTGAAGCGCTCGATGCTAGGGCGGTCCCCGGCCTGCGCGTGGTAGACGAAAAGTCGCGGCAGGTAAAACAGGCCCGCGAACCAGGTCACCATGAAGATGATGTGCAGCGACTTCACCCAGAGCATGCGCTACTCCGAAAACCTCTTTCTCGCAAAGCGGATCGCCAGCAGGTAGCCGCCGGCAGCATAACCGAGCAGGACCGCGACGTGCGCCGCCGCCTGCTGCGGAATCTCGCCGGCCATCATCGGGCGCACCAGGGCCACGCCGTGGTAGAGCGGCAGCGCTTTCGCCACCGACACGAGGGGCTCGGGAAGCTGCTCGGCGGGAAAGAACACCCCCGAGATCATCATCATCGGCGTCATGACGAGGGTCATGTAGAAGCTGAAGAAGTCCCAGTTGCGGGCGAGCACGGTCATGATGAGCCCGACGGCCGAGAACGCGAGGCCGACGAGGAACGCCGTGGGCACGGCGAGCAGCACGAGGGGCGAGTGCGCGAGGCCGAAGACCAGCACAATGCCGAGGATAGTCGAGCCGGTGAGCCAGGCCTTGCTCGCGGCCCAGATGATCTCGCCGGCGACGATGTCGTCGATCACCAGCGGCGCGTAGAGGATCGCGTCCCAGGTCTTCTGGCCGTGCATGCGGGAAAAGCCCGAGAACATCGATTCGAAGGAGGCGGTGTACATCGTCGCGGTGCAGAGCTGCCCGGCGGCGAAGAACGAGATGTAGGACATGCCCTCGACCGCGGGCATCAGGGCGCCCAGGCCATAGCCCAGGCCGAACAGCATGATGAGCGGGTCGGCGAGATTGGTGAGCACCGCGGCGGCGAGAAGCTTGCGCCACACGAGGAAGTTTCGGCGCCAAACGGCGAACCAGCGCATTGCCTCGGTCCCTCGTCAATCCCTCAGGTCGCGCCCGGTCAGCTTGAGGAACACGTCCTCCAGGCTCGCCGGCCGGTGCAGGTAGGCGAGCTCGGGGTGCCCGGCGAGGGTCCCGAGCAGGCCCTCGACCTTGTCGGCATAGCAAAACACCGTATCGCCCACGCGCTCCACCCTTGCCGCGGCTGCTCTTGCGAGCGCCATCCATGCTTCCACCGCGGGACCCGGGCCGTGCACCTCGACTACCTGCGGTTCGATGTGCCGCGCGATGAGCTCGCGCGGCGAGCCGGAGGCGATGATGCGGCCGTGGTCCATGATCGCGAGGCGCTGGCAAAGGCGCTCTGCTTCTTCCATGTGGTGAGTCGTGAGGATGAGGGTCTTGCCCTGCGCCGTCAGCCGGCGCATGCGCTCCCAGATGAGGTGGCGCGCCTGCGGGTCGAGGCCGGTGGTCGGCTCGTCCAGGAAGAGCACTTGCGGATCATTCACGAGCGCGCGCGCCAGGGTGAGCCTGCGCTTCATTCCGCCCGAGAGCGTGTTGATCTTCGCGCCCTCGCGGCCTGTCAGGCCGGCGAACTCGAGCAGCGGCGCGGTGCGCGCGCGGACCTCGCGCGGCGAGAGGCCGAAGTAGCGGCCGTACACGAGAAGGTTCTCGGCGACGGTGAAGTCCGGATCGAGATTGTCGGACTGCGGCACGACTCCGATGTGCAGCCGCGCCTCGCGCGCGCGCCGCGGCACCGGCTCGCCGAGGAGCTTGATGTCGCCGGCATCCGGGGCGATCAGCCCCAGGCAGAGGCGCAGCGTGGTGGTCTTGCCGGCGCCGTTGGGACCCAGCAGGCCGAAGCATTCCCCGGGCGCCACGCCGAGATCCACGCCGCGGACGACCTCGAGCGCGCCGAACGACTTGCGCAGCGCGCGCACGTCGAGGACGCTCATTTCCAGTTCGAGGTGACGATCGTGCGCAGCACGTGGAGCTTGCGGTGGAAGAAATGGTCCGCGCCGGGCACCAGAATCACCGGCAGATCCTGCGGCCGCGCCCATTCGAGCACCGCGGCGAGCGGCACCGTGTCGTCGTTCTCGCCGTGGATGACGAGCGTGTCGGCGGGCACGGGCGGCGCCTCGAGCCGCGTCACGCCCACCCCGACAAGGACCAGCCGTTCGGGCGGCATCCGCTGCGCCAGCCTCGCCTGCACCGCGGCACCGAAAGAGAATCCCGCCAGTACAAATCGGGTCGCACCGGTATGGCGGAGCACGAACTCCAGATCATCCAGCTCGCCCCGGCCCTCGTCGTGCACGCCGTCGGTCGCGCCGACGCCGCGGAAGTTGGGCCGCCAGGTCTCGTAGCCGAGCTCGAGGAAGCACCGGGCCAGCGTCTGCACCACCTTGTTGTCCAGCGTTCCGCCGTAGAGGGGATGCGGGTGCGCGATCAGCGCCACGCCGCGCGGGGCCGACTCCGGCCGGTCCACCGCGCATTCGATCCGGCCCGCAGGCCCGGCGACGAACTCGCGCCGCGTGCTCGAGCGCATCTACATCTTCAGGCGTTCGACGATGCGTCCGTGGCGCAGGTGCTCTTCGATGATCTCGTCGATGTCGGCCTGGTCGACGTAGGTGTACCAGACGCCCTCGGGATAGACCACCACGCAGGGACCCTCCTCGCAGCGGTCGAGGCAGCCCGCCTGGTTGATGCGCACCTTGCCCGGGCCCGACAGCCCGAGCGCCTTGACCTTCGACTTCGCGTAATCGCGTATCGCGCTCGCGCCCTTGTCGTTGCAGCAGGTGCGGCCCCCGTCGCGCTGGTTGCAGCAGAAGAAGACGTGCTTCTCGTAATAGGACATGGAGGGCGCGATTCTAAGGCTTTTGCCGCGCCTCCCGCGGCCGGCTGCCGGCGAGGTACATCAGGTACCCGAGCGCGGCGAAGGGCCAAAGCGCGCTCACGAGCCGCGTGAGGCCGTTGAAATTCAGGAAGTGCCCCTGCTGCCACACCTTGAGCGAGGCCGCGAGATAGGGATTGGGCGGGGCGAGGTTGACGAGCACGGTCGCGGCCATGATGAGCAGCGCCGCGAAGATCATGCGCAGGCCGCGCGGCAGCGCGACCGCGGCGAGCGCCACCGCGAGCCCGACGGCAAGCCCGATCTGCGCGCCGTGGGTCAGCCAGGCGAGCACGTTCTCGGCGCGCATCAGGATCGCGAAGGCGGCCGTCCTCACCACCAGCGCGGCGCCGACGAGCGCCATGATCTGGGCACGCACCGAGGCCGCCGACGAGGCGAGGCACGACAGCAGCAGGCTCGCGGCCGTGAGGTTCGCCGCCGAGGTCAGCGCCTCGATTGTGATGAAGAACGCCGGGCGCTCGCCGCGCGGCTCGCGCGCCCCCAGCAATTCGCGCAGGTCCCCGGCGCCGAAAAGGAGCGACGTCGGGTTGAGCTGGATGAAGAGCCACAGCCCCATCAGGGCGAGCCCGAGGTCGATGACCCCGCCCCGCAGGAACGCGCGCTCGCGCAGCCGCGCCAACATCCCCTCCTCGAGCAGCCTCGGGCCGTAGCGCACGGCCGCCGCGGCGCCGATCGCGGCGCCTAGCACGTTGCAGATCGAGTCCAGGTTGGAGGCGATACGCGCAGGCAGATAGCTCTGCAGCCCCTCGAGCATGAGCGACAGGGCCGCCGCCGATGCAGTCGCAGCGACGAACGCCGCCCGGCCGCGCAACCGCGGCTGCAGCGCCGCCGCAGCGAGAAAGCCGTACGGGATATAGCCCAGCACGTTCACCACGACGTCGAAGTAGATGATGCGGCGCGGCCAGGGCGCGGTGAGGTAGGCAAGCGGCGACACCCCCACGCCGCGCCAGCCCTCCATCGGGTAGAGGCTCGCGTAGACGGTGAGCGCCGCGAACACGGCGAACAGGATTCGCGCGAGCGGCGACTCGCGCATCTATCTGTGGGCGTGCGCCCTGACCGGCCGCGGAACGAACGATCCCAGCACCATGCCGAGCAGCGAGAACGCGAGGCCGACGAACTGCGGCGGGACGGTCGCGTCCGCTGCGGTCAGCTCGGCGATGCCCCAGGAAGCGAGGCCAAACACGACCGAGAGCATCGCGCCCGCGTTGGTCGCGCGCTTCCAGTAGATGCCGGCGGCGAGCGGCACGACGCACGACACCAGCGTCACCTTGTACGCGTTCTGCACCATCTCGTACATGGTGCTCTTCGAATTGAGCGCGAAGAGCAGCGCGGCGAGGGTGAACAGGACCAGGACCATGCGCAGGAGCAGGAGGAACTGCTGGTCGCCCAGGCGGGGCGCGAACGGCCTGACGACGTTCTCCGTGAACAGCGCCGTCGGCGCGAGGAGAGCGCCGCTCGCGGTCGAAAGGATCGCCGAGAGCAGCGCGCCGAAGAAAAGCACCTGGGCCCACATCGGCGTGCGCTCGAGGATCAGGTTCGGCAGGATGCGCTGGATCTCGCGCGCATCCTCGCTGGCGAAGAGCTTGGCGAACCCCGGATCGATGACGAGCGCGGCGTAGGCGATGAACATCGGCACGAAGGCAAAGCAGAAATACGCCACGCCGCCGAAGAGCGACCCGGTGATCGCGGTGCGCTCGTCCCTGGCGGAGGTTACGCGCTGGAACACGTCCTGCTGCGGAATCGAGCCGATGGCGAGCGTCGCCCATGCCGCCGCGAACGCAAGCCATTCCTTCGCTCCGCCCTTGGGCCAGAACTCGAACTTGCCCGCTTCGAGCGCCGTCGAGATGACCTTCGATGGCCCGCCCGCCATGTCGCCGACCAGCACCGCGACCGCGCTCAGGCCGACCAGAATGACCACGGTCTGGAAAAGATCCGTGAGCGCAACCGACCACATCCCGCCCCAGATGGTGTAGCCGAGCACGATGAACGCGCCGAGCACGATGCCGGTGCTGAGGTCGAGCGCCCCGCCCGAGAGCACCGAGATCACGAGCCCCAGCGCGGTGAGCTGGGCCGAGGTCCATCCCAGATACGATGCGGTGATCGCGAGCGAGGTGACCACCTCGACCGGCTTGGAATAGCGCTTGTGATAGAAGTCTCCAATGGTCAGGAGATCCATGCGGTAGAAGGCGCGCGCGAAGAACAGCGCCACGAAAAACAGGCAGAACGACGAGCCGAAGGGATCGGCCACGATGCCGCCGAGTCCGTCCTTGGCGAACGTGGCCGACACCGAGAGCACGGTTTCGGCGCCGAACCAGGTCGCGAACACCGTGGCCATGTTCATGTACAGCGGCAGGCTGCGTCCAGCGATCAGGAAGTCGCGCGAGTTCTTGACGCGCTGCGCGGCCCAAAGGCCGATCCCGATGGTGACCAGGAAGTAGACGACGACCGAGGTGATCAGCATGGCGGTTTCATTGCCGAGCGCATCATAGCTTTCGCCTCCATAGCTGCCAACGCTCCTTCCCCTTGAATACCTCGATCGACTCGGCCGGCGCGATCTCGACGCTCGCCTCGAGGACGAAGAAAGGCTGCAGCAGCTCGTCCAGCTGCTTCGGTGAAATGCCGAAAGGCGGGCCGCGATCGCTGTCGTCGAAGAAAAAGAACCCGGCGAGCGCACCGCGCGGGCGCACCAGGGCGGCGGTGCGCTCCGCCCAGCGCGCCCATATGCGGCGCGGAAGCGCGCACAGGAAAGCGCGCTCGTAAATGACGTCGAACGGTTCGGTTTCGAACAGGAAGTAGTCGGCCTTCATCACACGCCGGGCGAGCGAGCCAAGCGCGCGGCTCGCCGCCTCGATGGCGGCATCCGAGAACTCGATGCCGAGCACGTCGTGGTCGGCTTGCGCGAAAGCGCGCACCTCGTAGCCGGCGCCGCAGCCGGGCACCAGCACGCGAGCACTTGGCAGCGCCTTCAGCCATCTCGCGAGCTGGGGCGGAACGCCGCCCGCGTCCCAGGGCGTCACGCCGGCGCGGTAGCGCGTGTCCCAGAAGTCGGGCAGCGAGCTGTCCTGGGCCATTCAAAGCATCGAGAACGCGAGAGCCGCCAGGCCCAGCGCCGCGATCATCAGGAAGCCCATGAGAATATCGTTGCGGCGGCGGTCCTCGGCGGCGAGGCGCTCGAGCGCGGCGCGCAGCGCCGCAGTGTGGTCCTCGGAGAGCGCGCGGTGCACGAGGCGTGGGATCTGCGGCAGGGCGCTCGCCCAGTACGGCGCTTCGCGCCGCAGGTTGCGCACCAGCCCGCGCCACCCGATCTGCTCGTTCATCCAGCGCTCGAGGTAGGGCTTGGCGGTGCGCCACAGGTCGAGGTCGGGGTCGAGCTCGCGACCGAGTCCCTCGATGTTGAGCAGCGTCTTCTGCAGCATCACGAGCTGCGGCTGGATCTGCACGTTGAAGCGGCGCGAAGTCTGGAACAGCCGCAGCAGCAGCTTGCCGAAATAGATTTCCTTCAATGGCCGCGAGAATACCGGCTCGCACACCGCGCGGATGGCCGCTTCGAAGGCGTCCACGCGTGTCTCCGCGGGCACCCAGCCCGCATCGAGGTGCGCCTGCGCGACCCGGCGGTAGTCGCGGTTGAAGAACGCGAGAAAGTTCTGTGCAAGGTAGCTCTTGTCGGTGTCCGTCAGCGTTCCCATGATGCCGAAATCGAGCGCGATGTAGCGCCCGTGCGCTTCGCCTTCGGTGGCGACGAGGATGTTCCCGGGATGCATATCGGCGTGGAAGAAACCGTCCCGGAACACCTGCGTGAAGAAGATCTCGACTCCGGCGCGGGCGAGCGCCGGGATGTCGACCCCCTTTTCCCGGATCGCCTGGACCTGCGAGATCGGCGTGCCGTGCATGCGCTCCATCACCATCACGCGCTGCGAGCACAGATCCCAGTGCACCTCGGGAACCAGGAGCAGCGCCGAGCCCTCGAAGTTGCGGCGCAGCTGGCTCGCGTTCGCCGCCTCGACCATGAGGTCGAGCTCCTCGTCGAGATGGCGCGCGAATTCGGCCACTACCTCGCGCGGCCGCAGCCGCCGGCCGTCGGGCCACAGCCGCTCGACGAGGCCGGCCGCTGTCTCGAGAAGAGCGAGATCCTTCGCCACCGCGGACTCGACGCCGGGCCTCAGGACCTTGACCGCGACCTCGCGTCCGTCGTGCAGGGTCGCGAGGTGCACCTGGGCGATCGAAGCGCTCGCCACGGCCTCGCTTTCAAACTTGGTAAATACATCATGGATTCGACAGCGAAAGGCGCGCTCGATCTCGGCGATGGCGAGCTCGGGCGCGAACGGCGGCACCCGGTCCTGCAGGCGCGCCAGCTCGTCGGCGATGTCCAGCGGAACGAGGTCGCGGCGCGTCGAGAGCACCTGGCCGAACTTCACGTAGATCGGGCCGAGCGTCTCGAGCGCCTCGCGCAGCCGCCGGCCCCGAGGATCGCCCCGGCGTTCGGCGAAGAGACGTAGCAGCAGCCGCTTCGAATGTCGCGGCACGAACTCGTGCAGCCCGAAGCGCAGGCCGATCCAGAAGATGCGCAGCAGCCGCGCGAGCCTACCCAAGCCGCTCGATCCGCTTCTCGAGGCGCTCGACCGCGTCGCGCAGGCGCGCGACCGCGCCGGCGAACTCGTCCACCTCCCGGCGCGCCATGAGGATGCGCTTCTCGTCCACGGCGTAGTCGGCGAGCGACTCGACGAGCCGCCGCGCCGCGTCGACGTGCCACTCAGCGAGGGCTCGGCCCGCGCCGGCGATACGATGCGCAGCCGCGTCGCCGAAGAGCCTGGAGAGGTCTTCCTCCACATCCCAGCGCAGGTGGCGGGCGAGCGCGCTCACCTCGGCCGCGAGCCTTGGATCCCCGCTGACCTCGAGCGAGCGAGCGAAGTGCTCCGGGCCCCGGCCGAGGCTCAGGAGCGCCTGGGGGGTCAGGGTGATGGTGAGCGCGGGATCGGCGCCGCCCGCCTCGAGCGTGCCGCCGGGAAGGATGACGAAGCGCAGCGCGGGAAAAGGGGGGCCGCGCAGCTCGATGGTTTCGCCGGCAAACGGCGCCAGCCGCTCCCGCGCCCACGGCTCGGCGGCGAGCAGGTGGTTGAGCGCGAATGAAAAAGGCCACCCAAGGGTGGCCTTCTTGCCGGGCGCGGCCTGGTCGGTCAAATGCGCACGCGGACTCCGCCGCTCAGTGCATTTGCTGGATGCCGGCGAGCAGCCAGCCGCTCGAGCCGTCGGCCGGCTTCACCAGGTTCCACACCTCGGCAAAGTCCACCGGGTCCGCTTCTGCGGCCTCGCGCACGCGCCCCGAGAACCGCACGCTCACCCAGTGCTGCGCACCCTCGGTGGCGAAATCCACCACCTGAGCGTCGAGCGAGTCGATGTCGGTGTGCTGACCGGCGCCGCGGCGCTCGATGACATCGCGCTCCAAGGCTTCGAACATCTCGTCGGTAGTGAATTCGCGGATGTCGTCGAGCTTGCCCTGGTCGTTCGCGAGTTGCAGCTTCACGAAGTTCATCTTCGCGCCGCGCAGGAATGAGGCCGCGTCGAAGCCGCCGGGGAACCGCGCCGCCGAGGACATCACCGCGCCGGGAGCTTCCGCAGGCAGCGGCGCCACGGTCGTCCGCTGATTCATGCCCGCGTACTGGACAGGCTGCGGCGATTGCGCACCGCGGCGCGCGAACATGCGAAATAGAAGCACAGCGCCGACGGCGAGCAGCACGAGGAGCAGGATGCCCCCGAGGCCGTTGCCGGCGAAGAGATAACCCAGCAGGCCGCCGAGCGCGAGGCCGCCGAGCATCGGCATCCAGCGCGCGAGTCCCGAGGGTTGCGCCTGCGGCTGGGCGCCCGGGGCTGCCTGATTCGGCGCGGCCTGGTTGGGCGCGGCCTGCGGTTGCGCCGGCTTGGCCGGCGTGGCTGCCGGAGGTGTCTTGGGAACGCTTCTCTGCACGCCGCTGCTGCGCGCGCCGCCCAGGCGTGCGGCATCCGCAGCCTCCGTGGCGAGCATGCCGCATAAGACGAGAGCGGCCAGGCCGATCAACCCTTTTCGCATATCAAGACCTCCTGCTTCGGTAGACCTTCGATGCTATCAAATTCGATACCCGCGATGGACGGCGACGACCCCGGCGGCGAGATTAAACACTTCGACGCGGGACAGGCCCGCGTTCTCGAACATCGCCGCGAGGGTGGCCTGGTCCGGGTGCATGCGAATCGACTCGGCAAGATAGCGATACGCCCCCGCGTCGCCAGCCACCTGCTGACCGAGCCAGGGCAATACCCGGAACGAGTAGAAGTCGTAGACGCGCTCGAGCGGCTTCCACACCTTCGAGAACTCGAGCACGACCAGCCTGCCGCCAGGCTTGAGCACGCGGGTCATTTCGGCAAGCGCCCGATCCTTGTGCGTCATGTTGCGCAAGCCGAACGCGACCGTTACGCAGTCGAAATGTGCCGGCGGAAAGGGCAGGCGCTCGGCGTCGCATTGCACCGCCGGCGCGAGCAGGCCATCGTCGAGCACCCGGTCGCGGCCGCGCTCGAGCATCCTGCGGTTGATATCGGCGAGCCAAACCTGGCCCCCCGGCATCACGCGGCGCCCGAGCGCGCAGGCGAGGTCCGCGCTGCCACTCGCGACGTCGAGAACGCGATCCCCGGGGCGCGGGCGCGCGATCGATATGGCGAACGCCTTCCATAGCCGGTGCAGTCCGAGCGACATCAGGTCGTTCATCAGGTCATAGCGCTCGGCGACACGGTCGAAAACCGCCCCCACCCGCCGCGCCTTGTCGGCCTCGGGAACCCGCTCGTATCCGAAGTCGGTCTCGTCTTTCAAAGTGAGCGTCTACTTATCTCGCAAACCGCCGTGGGCCTCGAGTTTTTGCAGATACTCGGCCCACCGCTGGTCCTGCTTTTCGCCCAGCTCGTAGAGGTAGTCCCAAGAATAAATGCCGGTGCTGTGGCCGTCCGAAAAGACTGGCTGGACCGCGTACGACCCGACTGCGTCAAGAGAGCGGATCTCGACGTTGCGCTTCCCGGTCTGCAGCACCTCCTGCCCGGGGCCATGACCGCGCACCTCGGCTGAGGGTGAATACACCCTAAGGTATTCATAAGGCAGGCTAAATCTCCGGCCATCGGAGAACGTGATCTCGAGCACCCGGGATTTCTGGTGCAGGGTGATCTGGGTGGGGACGCGCTCGGGCGGCATGCGGGTGCGCGATGATACGCCGTGCGACTTGAAACAAATCGGTCATAAACCGTTCATACAATGACCTCCACCTGCCAATGGCCGCGAACATCCTTGTGGTGGAAGACGAACCGGCGATCCAGGAGCTGATCGCGGTCAACCTGCAGCATGCCGGCCACCACGTCATGCGCGCCGGCGACGCCGAGGGCGCTCTCGGCATCGTGCGCAATGCGCTCCCCGACCTGCTGCTGATCGACTGGATGCTCCCTGGAATGTCGGGCGTGTCGCTCGCGCGCCAGCTGCGCCAGGAGGAGCGCACGCGGCAGATCCCCATCATCATGCTGACCGCACGCGGCGGCGAAGCCGACAAGATCGCGGGCCTCGAGGCGGGCGCCGACGACTATGTGACCAAGCCGTTCTCGGTGCGCGAGCTCCTCGCGCGCATCAAGGCGGTCCTGAGAAGGCGTGCGCCGCAGATGACGGACGATCCGGTCGAGGTGTCCGGGCTGCGCCTCGATCCGGGCACGCGCCGGGTGTTCGGCGGCCCGCGGCCGCTCGCGCTCGGCCCGAGCGAGTTCCGGCTTCTCCACTTCCTGATGACCCACGCCGAGCGGGTGCATTCCCGCGCCCAGCTCCTCGACCAGGTCTGGGGCGATCACGTCTTCGTCGAGGAGCGCACGGTGGACGTGCATATCCGGCGCCTCAGGAAAGCGCTCGAGCCCTCGGGGCACGACCGGCTGATCGAGACGGTACGCGGCTCCGGGTACCGCTTCTCCGCCAACCCGGCGTGAGCGTAGCCATCGTCGTATTGGCCGCGATCGCGGTCGTGCTCGTCGTCCGCGTCGCGTATCACCAGCTCCACCTGAGCGCCCTGCGCGGCTGGCTGCGCCGGCCGCAGCTCGAGACCCTGCCGCGCGGCCGCGGGGTATGGGAAGAGGCGCTCGCCGAGCTGCACCGTTTCCTCAAGCGGCGCGACGCCGAGCAGGAAAGCCTCGACCAGTCGCTTGCGCGCTTCCGTGCCGCAGTGCGCGCCCTTCCCGACGGCGTCGTGATCCTCGACCGCGAGCACCGCATCGAATGGGCCAACCCGACCGCCGCGCACCACTTCGGCATCGATGCCCGGCGCGATCTGGGCCAGCCGGTGGTCAACCTCATCCGCCAGCCGGATTTCGTGACCTTTCTCGGGGCCGGCGATTTCAGCCAGCCGCTCGCGCTTCGCACGCGCGACACCACGCTCTCCGTGCGGGTGATCGAGTTCGGCGAGGAGCAGAAGCTGCTCAATTCTCGCGACATCACCGCCGAGGAGCGCATCGATACCATGCGGCGCGATTTCGTGGCCAACGTCTCGCATGAGCTCAAGACCCCGGTGACGGTGCTCTCGGGCTTCGTCGAGACCCTTTCCGACGAGTCGTTTCCGATGAGCCCGGCGCAGCGCGGCCGCTACCTCGCGATGATGGCGGAGCAGGCAAAGCGCATGCAGCGCCTGGTGGAGGATCTGCTCACGCTGTCGGCGCTGGAGTCCAGCGCAACGCCGGCGGAGGAGCGCCCGATCGAGCTGCTTCCCTTTGTCGAGCGCCTCGCGGACGAAGCGCGCGCGTTATCCGGCGGGCGGCATCGCGTCGAGAGCGAGGTCGAAAGCGACGGCCGGCTCCTCGGCAGCGCCGCCGAGCTGCACAGCGCGCTCTCGAACCTCGTATCGAACGCCGTGCGCTACACGCCCGACGGCGGCAGCGTCCGCCTCGCCTGGCGAATCGTCGACGGCAGCGGTGTGTTTTCGGTGAGCGACTCGGGCATCGGCATCGAGGCGCGCCACATCCCTCGCCTCACCGAGCGCTTTTACCGCGTGGACAGCGGGCGCTCGCGGGAGTCCGGCGGCACCGGCCTGGGCCTCGCCATCGTGAAGCACGCGCTGACGCGACACCAGGCGGCGCTCGACGTCGTCAGCGAGCCCGGCCGCGGGTCGACTTTCAGCGCGGTGTTCCCGCCGGGCCGGGTGCTTCCGCCGGGCGAAAAAAAGGAAGCGGCCTGATCAGGCCACTTCGTAGGCGACGCGCTCGTAGTCGCTGCCGCGCTCGATGACGTCGGTGAGCCGCACCTTGTAGGGCTTATCGCCCACCACCTCGAGCACACGCTGCGGCTTGAACCAGCCCGCGGGCAGCACGAGCGTCGGGGGCGACTTGACGGCCGGCACCGCGCCGAGCGCAAGCGCCGACGTGGGGCGCTCGCCCTTGTCGTTCAACCCGGTGCCGCGCACCGAAGTCGCGGCGGCAATGCCGGGCATGAGCTTGACCCCGGCGCGCAGGTCGCCGCTCACCGCGCCGATCAGCCAGCGGACCTGGCCGAGGATGAATCCCGAGGCGTCCGGCGGACGCACCGCGACAAGCTGGCCGTGCGCGTAGCGCTTCGCGCCGCCACCCGCGGCCCGCACGATCTGGAGCTCAGTGGCGCTGTCGTCCAGGATCTTCCAGTCCTCGAGCGCATAGCCCCGCTCGCTCGTGTACTGCTCGTTGTGGACGCTGCGGATGTGTCCGAGCGTTTCGAGCTCCTGGCGCTGCTGCGGGGTCAGCTCCCGCGCCTCGACCTGGCGGCGCTGCGAGCCGGCCGACATGTAGTGGTGGATCGCTTCCATGTCGTTCGTGACCTGCGCGGTGAGAGTCGCCGCGCGCGCTGCGGGCGCGCGCTCGGACCTGGCCTGGCACCATTGCCGGAACAGGAACACCAGGGTCTGCTCGCAGGAGGGCTGGACGCAGTCCTCGCCGAGCGCAAGCTTGCCGGGCGACTCACCCTTGCGCAGCAAGGCAACGCGGTTGCGCAGGCTCTTCGCCAGCTTGCGGGTATCGAGGTAACGCGCCTCCGACGGCAGCGGCGTGCTGGCCGCAACCCGTTCGGGGAGGCGATCGCCGGCGAGGTCGACCAGCAGGGGCGGCACGCCGTCGGGCTCCGCCACCGGCTTGCGGGCGATCTCGAGCTTCGACGCCCAGCGCTCGAGCAGAAACGCGACGAAGGTAAGCTGGCGCTGGCCGAGCTCATGCGGATTCGCGAGGCCCATCAGCAACGCTCGCGCGTAGGCGATCCGGGGCGATGAATCGTGGATGTCGCGGTTCAGGAAGTCCTTGACCGCTTCCTCCGCCACGCCGAGCTTCTCGGCGATGGCGTACACCTCGTGCAACGACCTCCAGTCCTGCGCCGGCACCTCGCGGTAGGCGCGGTAGTAGTGGAACATCTTCAGGCCGGAGTAGGCGCCGAGGCGCTGCGCCAGCAGCGCCGCCTGCGAGCGCATCGCGGAGTCGCCTCCGGCGGCCGCCTGCAGGCAGCGCAGGTATCCAAGGCGCATCTGCTCCCACAGCTCGATCGTGTCCTGGAACGCGGCCGACTCGGCCTGGGCCATCGGCAGCGCGCGGCTGGTGAAGCGCTTGGCCTGCTCGACCTGCACGAAGCTCACCGGCTCGCGCAGCGCTTCGAGCACGGCGAGCCGGTTCGCCGCGGAGGTGGGGAAGCTGTTGAATGCCTCGAGTTCGCCGACGAGATCCTGCTGCGCCACCGTCACGTTGGCGAGCGGAACGCTCTGCAGCCACGTCTTGCACGCCTGGGCGTCGACGAATTGGGGCGCGGCCTTGGGGTTGAGCTCCGGAAGTTTCACTTCGCTACGGCCGCGCTCTTTTTCTTATGGGTTGAAGCACAATATAGTCCGCTTCCGCGCCGGTGTCATGGGAGAAGCGCGCAAGCCTCTGCCCGGACGCTGGGCGCGGCGTGACAACTTTCACACTGCGTCGCCCCGCTGGGCGCCGAAAACGTCGCGGTAGCTCGCGTAGAAGCTTGCGAAAAGCAGCGGTAGCAGCACGACCAGTACGGGCGTCACCAGGGCCATCGGCGGCACCCGCAGCGCTGCGGCGCATAGCAGCATCGCGCCCGAGAGCACGAAGGTCGCAGCCAGGCATGCCGCGCCGTAGGTGACGAACGCGCGCCAGTTCATGAGGAAGGCGGCGGCGCTGAAGAACAGCGCCTTCGCCGGAGGCGCACCGTGCCAGGCCGCTAGCGGCGGCGCAAACCAGAACATCATCATCACCGGCGCATACAGCAGCGCGGCCGTGGCGGCCGCGGCGCCGAACCCGCCTGACTCGATGTCCTCGGGACGGCCGCCGGTGACCAGCGTGCGCGCGAGCGCACCGCCGTCGACGAAGCCGCTCGCCGCGATCACCGCGGCGAGGCACAGGAGGTAGGCCACGCCGAGCGCAAGCTGCGGCGCCGGAGCCTGCCGGAAGCCGTCGAAGAGCAGGCCGAGCTCGACGCGGCTGCCGCGCTCGGCGGCGCGCGCCGCGGCCATGAAACCGACCGAGAGCGCGGGCACCATCACCGCCGCCGCGGCCAGGCCGGCGTAGGGGACCAGCGACACGACGGTGACGAGGAGCCAGTAGGCGAATACCAGCGCGAGCCAGCCGAGAGGCGCGGCGCGATAGAGTCGCCAGCCATCGCCGAGCCAGCGGGCGCCGCGCGATGCGCCGACGATTCGAGCTTGCACTTTCAGTCCAACCAGGTCGCCGGTCCCTGCACCCTCAGCTCCAGGATGTCGCGGAAGTGCTCCGGATCGTGCGCGTGCACCAGCATGCCCGGGCGCGGCAAATGGAAGTCATGGAGCCGTGACAGCCAGAAGCGCAGCGCCGCGGCGCGCAGCATCGCCGGCCACGCTTCGCGTTCCAGCGCGCCGAACGGCCGCACCGAGTGGCACGCCTCCAGCAGGGCTTTCGTGCGCGCCTCGTCGAGGCGGCGGTCGGCCTGCGGATCGTCGAGGCACCAGTCGTTCGCGCACACCGCGACGTCGTAGAGGAGGCAGTCGACGCCGGCAAAGTAGAAGTCGATCACCCCCGAGATGCGCCCTTTCTCGAACAGCGCGTTGTCGCGGAAGAGGTCGGCGTGCACCGGGCCCCGTGGCAGATCGGGAAAGCGGTGGCGCGCCTGGAAATCGAGCTCGTCGTCCAGAAGGCGATTTTCGTTCTGTTTGAGGAATGGCCGTACTTCCCGCGCCGCAAAGCGCCACCACCGCGGGCCGCGCGGATTTTCCAGGTACGCGGAATAGGAGCGCGCCGCGAGATGCATCCGTCCGAGAAGCGCGCCCAGCTCGGCGCATTCGGCCACGCCGGGACGCTCGAGCGAGCGTCCGGGCAGGCGCGTGACGAGCGCCGCCGGCTTGCCGTTCAGGATCCGCAGGTACTGGTCGGCGAGATCGGCGATCGGCGCCGGGCACGGGATGCCATGGCGCGCGAGGTGCGCCATGAGGTTGAGGTAGAACGGCAGCTCTTCGGCCGGCAGCCGCTCGAACAGCGTGAGGACGTAGCGGCCTTGCGTCGTGGTGACGAAATAGTTGGTGTTCTCGATGCCGGCCTTGATCGGCTCGCACGAGACGAGCTTGCCGACCGAATAGCCGCCGAGGCACGCGGCAAGCTCGGCTTCGGAGACAGGCGTGTAAACCGACAAGTTACTCGAATTCGAGAATGGGAAACATCGGTACGGCGAGACCCGTATCGAGGGAGTCACGCCGCATCCAGTTGCCGTTTCCCGAGGTGTCGATGAGGTAGTAGGGCTTGCCGCCGGGCGGCGTGACCCTGACCGCGACGACGCGTCCGTTCTGGCGGATGGGCTCGACCTTGTCTTCCTTCTGGACCGGGATGGTCACGCGCGGCTCGTCGATGGACCCTTCGGGCATCGGCGGCGGCTCGGGAAGCGGCTCGAGGCCGGGCGGTGGCTTCTGGGCGTAGGCTGCGCATGCGGCGAGCACAAGCACGATTGCCAGGGAACGCCGCATTTGCGCCCGCATTTCAACCCATTTTACTAGAGGTTCAGCAGCACCTCGCGCTCCTGGGGCGAAGGCTCGAAGCCGCGCTTCTCGTAGAAAGCGAAAATCGCGTCGACCACTTCCTGCGGCTGGTTGCATACCTGCAGCAGGTCGAGCTCCAGCAGATCGATCATGCCCTCGGCCGCGAGCCGCTCGCGCATCCACTCGAGGAGCCCGCGCCAGAACGGCTCGTGCACCAGGATGATCGGCATCTGCCGGGTCTTGCCGGTCTGCACCAGGGTGAGCGCCTCGAACAGCTCGTCGAGCGTGCCGTAGCCGCCGGGCAGCACGATGAAGGCGGTCGCCACTTTCGCGAACATCACCTTGCGGGTGAAGAAGTGGCGAAAGCTCAGGCTGATGTTCTGATAGCGGTTGCCGAACTGCTCTCGCGGCAGCTCGATGTTGAGGCCGACGGCGAGGCCGTTGCCCTCGAACGCGCCCTTGTTGGTCGCCTCCATGAGCCCGGGTCCGCCGCCGCTCACCACCGAGAAGCCGGCGTCGGAGAGCAGCCGCGCGGTGTCCTCGGCGAGGTTCCAGTACGGCGTGCCGGGCTTCACGCGCGCGCTGCCGAACACCGACACCGCGGGATGGATGCCGACGAGGCGCTCGGTCGCCTCGACGAACTCTGCCATAATGCCGAATACCCGCCAGGCTTCGCGTGCGGGGACCTCTTGGGCCATCTCGGCCAGCTTCGGTTGCTTGTCGGTTCTCATCGTGTCGGGAAATCCTGAAAATACCCTGCTGCTGGTCGACGGCTCGTCGTACTTGTATCGCGCGTTCCACGCGCTGCCCGAGCTGCGCAGCTCGAAGGGCGAGCCGACCGGCGCCATCTACGGCGTGCTCAACATGCTGCGCAAGCTCGCGGCCGATTATAAGGCGGGCGCGCGCGCCTGCGTGTTCGACGCCAAGGGCAAGACTTTCCGCGACGAGGTGTATTCCGAGTACAAGGCGAACCGCGCGCCGATGCCCGACGATCTCGCGGCGCAGGTCGCGCCGCTGCGCGAGGCGGTGGCGGCGCTCGGCTGGCCGGTGCTGGTGGTCGACGGCGTCGAGGCCGACGACGTCATCGCCACGCTCGCCGAGCAGGCGAAGCGCGAAGGCTGGCGCACCGTCGTCTCCACCGGCGACAAGGACTTCGCCCAGCTGGTCGACGACCGCGTGATGCTGGTCAACACGATGTCGAACGAGAAGCTCGACATCGAGGGCGTGAAAAGAAAGTTCGGCATCCCGCCGGAGAAGTTCCTGGACTATCTCACCCTCATCGGCGACGCGATCGACAACATCCCTGGCGTCGACAAGGTCGGCCCCAAGACCGCGTGCAAGTGGATCGAGAAGTACGGCTCGCTCGAAGGCGTGCTCGCGCACGCCGGCGAGATCAGCGGCCTCGCCGGCGAGAACCTGCGCAAGATGGCCGACTGGCTGCCCAGGGCGCGGGAGCTCCTCACCATCAAGCGCGACGTCGAGCTGCCGCTCGACTTCCACGCGCTCGCCGCCGGCAAGCCCGACCTCGCCAGGCAGCGCCAGCTCTACAGGCGCTTCGAATTCAAGGGATGGCTGAGGGAAGTGGAGAACGCCGCGTCCGCGCCGCCGATGCCCGAGGCCGAGGCCCCGGCCGAGGTCAGGCGGCGCAGCCGCCGCACCGTACTCGACGAAGAAACGCTCCGAGATCTCGTGCTCAAGATCGAAGCCTCGGACGGGGTCGGCTTGCATGCTGTCGCCGTCGGTGAAGAGCCGCTGAGCGCACGCCTGGCAGGCGTCGCATTCGCCTTCGGCGACGAGGCGGTCTACCTGCCTCTGGCGCACGACTATCCCGGCGCGCCGCAGCAGGTGACACCCGGGGTCGCCCTCTCCCTGCTCAAGCCCTGGCTCGAGCGCGCCGACTGCAGGAAAGTCGGCGAGGACGTGAAGTTTGCGACGCACCTTTTCGCGAACCACGGCATCGCGCTCGCCGGCTGCGTGCACGACACGCTGCTCGAGTCCTACGTGCTCGAAGTGCACGAGCGCCACGAGCTCGCCGCGCTCGCGCAGCGCCACTGCGGCTGGACCGCGCTCGCCGACGAGGAAGTCGTCGGGAAGGGCGCCGGCCGCATCCCGTTCTCATCGGTCGAGATCGGCCGCGCCACCGAGTATGCCGCCGAGAGGGCCGACTGCGCGCTCGCTCTGCACGAGCTGCTATTCAGGAAGATCGAGGCGGATGGAAAGCTGAGCTTCGTGTACGGCACGATCGAGATGCCCGTGCTGCCGGTGCTCTACCGGATGGAGAGGAACGGCGTGCTGCTCGACAAGGACAAGCTCGGCTTCCAGAGCCACGAGCTCGGCAAGGAAATCCTCGACAAGGAACGCCGCGCCTACGAGGCGGCCGGCCAGCCGTTCAACCTCGGCTCGCCGAAACAGATCCAGGAAATCCTGTTCGACCGCCTGAAGCTGCCGGTGAAGAAGAAGACCCCTTCGGGACAGCCTTCGACCGACGAGGACTCGCTCGCCGAGCTCGCGCTCGACCACCCGCTGCCGAAGCTGATCCTCGAGCACCGCGCGCTCTCGAAGCTGAAGTCGACCTACACCGACAAGCTGCCGAAGAGCGTGAATCCCGCCACCGGGCGCGTGCACACGACGTATTCCCAGACCACCGCGGTGACCGGAAGGCTCTCGTCGAACGAGCCCAACCTGCAGAACATCCCCATCCGCACGCCGGCGGGGCGGCGCATCCGGGAATGCTTCGTCGCGCCGGCGGGTTCGAAAATCGTCTCGGCCGACTACTCGCAGATCGAGCTCAGGATCATGGCGCACCTTTCGGGCGACGAGAACCTGCGGCGCGCGTTCGCCGAAGGCGAGGATATCCACCGCGCAACGGCGGCGGAAGTCTTTGGCGTACCGTTATCCGAAGTCGGCCCGGACCAGCGCCGCGTGGCGAAGGTGATCAACTTCGGCCTCATCTACGGCATGTCGTCCTTCGGCGTGGCGCAGAACCTGAGTATCGACCGGAGCACCGCGCAGATCTACGTCGACCGCTACTTCGCGCGCTTCCCAGGCGCGAAGCGCTACATGGACGAGACGCGCCAGCGCGCGCGCGAGGCCGGCTACGTCGAGACCGTGTTCGGCCGCAGACTCTGGCTGCCCGAATTGAGGAGCGGCGCGCCGGTGCGGCGCCAGGCCGCCGAGCGCGCGGCCATCAACGCGCCGATGCAGGGCACCGCCGCCGACCTCATCAAGCTGGCGATGATCTCGGTCCAGCGCTGGCTCGACGAAGCCAGACTAAGTACCAAGCTGATCATGCAGGTGCACGACGAGCTGGTCCTCGAGGTTCCTGGTGACGAGCTCGAAGCGGTCAAGGGCAAGGTCAAGAGCCTGATGGAGGAAGTCGGCAAGCCAGCCAAGCTCGAGGTGTCGCTCGTGGTCGAGGTCGGGGTCGGCGACAACTGGGACAAGGCGCACTAGCTCATGGTTGAAAATGCAGCGCTGACCGCTCGCACGGGAGTAAATGAATGATTCGACGTTTCTTTAGACGTGTAGGTCCCGCCGGGACATCATGTTGTCTTAGTTGGCCCAGACGGTGTTTATCTAAAGGGAATCAAACAGCGCGGCCTGTACTACTTCAAGGTTGAAATGAGGACAGAGCCTGGAAAGACGTATTTCTTTGGATACACAAAGGGACGCGACCAGAATCAATTGCGTTCGCCGGACCGCCAAAAGATGGGCCCAACCCCGCTCAGAGCAGCGCGCCGAACACCTTTCTGATGATGGCGGTGCCGGCGCCGAGCGGGTCCTTGCGGATCGCCTTTTCCTCCTCCGCCACCATGAAGAAGAGGCCGTCGAGCGCTTTCTGAGTAACGTACTCTTCCAGGTTGGCGTCCTCCCTCTTCACCAGACCAAGCGCGGCGACCTTCTCGGCGTAGTCGTCGTACTGCTGCACCAGGCCGACCTTCTCGGTCGAGCGCTGCACGATGGGCAGGAAGCGCTTGCGCAGCTGCCCTTCGGTGGTGCGGCGGAAATACTCGGTGCCGGCGGTCTCGCCACCCCGCAGGATGCCCTTGGCGTCCTGCAGCGTCATCTTGCGGACCGAGTCGACGAAGAGCTGCTTCGCCTCCGGGACCGCCGCCTCGGCGGCGCGATTCATGCCGAGGATCAGCTCGTCCGCGTAGCGCCCGAGGCCGAAGCGGCGCACGAGCTTTTCGGTGCGCTGCATCGACTCGGGCAGCGCGATCTTCACCCGGGGATCGCCGAAGAAGCCGTCGGTGCGGCCGAGGCTTGCCACCGCGGCGGTCGAGCCCTTCTCGAGCGCCGCCTTCAGGGCCGAGGCGGCCTCGCGGCTCGAGATGCCTTCGAGCTGGGCATGCGCAGCCGCCGCCCATGCGAGCGCCGACACGCAACAGGCGAATACCGCGCTTCTCATCGCGGGAAGGCTACGGCCTATCCGGTCCTGCTGTTCGAGAACCAGCCCGGCCGGGGGAGCCCGATCACCTTGCTGTCGCCGCGCGACTTGAACTCCGGGTCGGCCCACTCGACGATCGGCATGAACTGCGCGCGTTCGGTCGCGGAAAGCGCGGGATCGAGCTCGAAGATGCCCAGGCCGCTCTCCGCGGCGTGCAGGAAGATTTCGGAGTCCGAGAGCCGGGCTAGGAACGGCAGCCCCAGCGAGCTCAGGAAGCGCTCGAGCGGCTGGTACACCGGCGACGAGCGGCGCACGCGGTTCGCGACCACGGCAAGCCGGATGTTGCGGCTGCGCAGTTTCCCCATTACGAGCAGATCGCGCACGAAGTTCGCCGTGGCGTGGATATCGATCGTCGAGGGCTGGACCGGCACGATGATGGAGTGCGCGCGCGCGATCATCTCCTGCAGGAGGAGACCCGACGCGCCAGCGGGCCCGTCGATCACGAGCTGGCGCGTCCCCTCGGGGACGTGCATGCCGATGCTGCGCAGGCCGGTTTTTTGCGGCGCCGCATTGGCGCCGTGGATCTTAGGCGCGAGGTCGACGCGAAGCCGCAGCCAGTTGAGCGACGAGCCTTGCGGGTCGAAATCCATGATCGCGGTCGGGATCCGGTTCGCGGCGAAGTAGCTGGCGAGGTTGGTCGTGAGGGTGGTCTTCCCCGACCCGCCCTTCGAATTGATCACCAGCGTCGTATTCATCTTCATGACCGGCGCTCCCCTCGGCCACCGATTCCGACTGGGCAAGCGTATGCAAGAACGGCCCGGGGGGCAGTTAACTACTTCTCCTGCCAGCCGGTTCCACGCTTTCTGGCGGATCACCGAGCGTTACCGGTGCCTACTACTACCTGCAAACTGCGTCGGTCTCAGGCGACGCCGGCTTCGTGCGCTTGGCGGTCGGCATGGTACGAAGAACGCACCAGGGCGCCGACGGCGGCGTGCTTGAAGCCCAAACTCGCTGCCTCGCGCTCGAAACCGGCAAAAACCCGAGGCTCGACGTAGCGCTCGACCGGAAGGTGGTGCGGCGAGGGCTGCAGGTACTGGCCGATCGTGAGCATGTCGACGTCGTGCGCGCGCAGATCGCGCATCACCTGCAGGATCTCTTCGTCCGTCTCGCCGAGCCCGACCATCAGCCCCGACTTGGTGGGCAGCGTCGGATGAAGCTGCTTGAACGCTTGCAGCAGCCTCAGAGAATGCGCGTAATCGCCTCCCGGACGGGCTTTGCGGTAGAGCCGCGGGACGGTCTCCAGGTTGTGGTTCAGCACGTCGGGCGGGGCGGCGGCGAGAATCGCGAGTGCGCGCTCCACGCGGCCGCGAAAATCCGGCACCAGGATCTCGAGCGTCGTGTGCGGGGACTCGCGCCTCACCGCCGCGATGCAGTCGACGAAATGCTGCGCGCCCCCGTCCCGCAGGTCGTCGCGGTCGACGCTCGTGATGACGACGTAGCTGAGCTTCAGCGCGGCGATGGTCTCGGCAAGGTGGCGTGGCTCCTGCGCGTCCGGAGCGAGCGGCCGGCCGTGCGCCACGTCGCAGAACGGGCAGCGGCGGGTGCAGATGTCGCCCAGGATCATGAAGGTCGCCGTGCCCTTGCCGAAGCACTCGGCGATGTTCGGGCAGGAAGCCTCCTCGCACACCGTGTGCAGGTTCTGCCGGCGCAGCACGTCCTTGATCTCGTAGAAGCGGGAATTGGGGCTCGCGGCGCGCACCCGGATCCATGCCGGCTTGGGCAGCGGCGTACTGGGCACGATGCGCGCGGCGATGCGGATGGTTTTGCGAGCGCCCTTTTCCTTGACGCCAGGCTCACGCATGCTCGATTTTCTCCACAAGCAGCGCGGCGAGGCGCTCGCCAACCGTAGCGAGCGTCTCTTTCATCCCGATATCCCTGGTCTGTGTGACGGCAAGGCCGGGGTAGCCGCAGGGATCGATCGAGCCGAAGGGCGAAAGGTCCATGTCGACGTTGAGCGAAAGCCCATGGTAGGCCCGCCCCTGGCGCACGCGAATGCCGAGCGCGGCGATCTTGGCGCCGTCCACGTAGACGCCGGGTGCGCCGGCCCTGCGTGCGCCGCGGCCCGCGAGCAGGTCGATGACGGCCTGCTCGAGGAGCGCCACGAACTGCCGCACCTTGATGCCGCGCCGCGCGAGGTCGACGAGCGTGTAGACCACGAGCTGCCCCGGGCCGTGGTAGGTGATATCGCCGCCGCGGTCCGCCTTGACCAGGGGAATGCCGTTGCCGACCGGCCCGTGCTCGGCGCCCTGCCCAAGCGTGTACACCGGCGGATGCTCGAGCAGCCAGAGCTCGTCGGCCGACGATTCATTCCTCCGTGAAGTGAAACAGCGCATCGCCTCGAGAGTGGGGAGATAGGCGACGCGGCCGAGCCGCCTGATGCTGATCGAATCGACCAGGGTCATAGCACCATCACCACCGAAGGATGATCGCAAAGCTCGCGGTAGAGGGCGTCGAGCTGATCCCGCGAGGTGGCGCGCACCACGCACGTGACGCTCAGATACTTGCCCTGCCGGCTGGGGCGCATCTGCACCGTGGCGGGGTCGAAGTCGCGCGCGTGCTTGAGCACGATGTCGGTCACCGCCTGGGCGAAGCCGCGTTCTTTCCTGCCCATCACTTTGATCGGAAAGTCGCACGGAAACGCGAGCACCGACTCGGGCAAGGGCGGCCTCGCTAGGCGGACACCGCCTCCCGCTTTCCCGCGCGCATCACCTTCTGCTTGAATTCCTGGTAGAGCTGGTACATGCGGGCGAAGACCGGCCCGGGCCGCCCGTCGCCGACCGGGGCCGCGTCGAGCGACACGATGGGCAGCACCTCCTTCGACGATGAGGTGACCCAGATCTCGTCTGCGGCGCGCACCTCCACCTCGGCTACGTCGCGCAGCTCGAGCGGCAGGCTGGCGCCGCGCGCGAGCTCCAACACGACGTCGTAGGTGATTCCGGGAAGGATGAGGCTGGTCTTGGGCGGCGACAGGATCACGCCGCGCTTCACGACGAAGACGTTCGAGGACGAGGCTTCGGTCAGCTTTCCGTCCCGGAAGAGAATCGTCTCGGCCGCGCCCGCCTCGACGGAGAGCTGGCGCAGCAGGCAGTTGCCGATGAGCGAAATCGACTTGATGTCGCAGCGCAGCCAGCGGTTGTCGTGCGCGCTCACGGCAGCCGCACCCTTCTGCACCGTTTCCCTCGGCGGCGTGACCAGCGGGTTGGACATCGCGAATACCGTAGGCTCGGCGTCCTTCGGGAACGCGTGGTCGCGCTTCGCTACCCCGCGCGTGACCTGGAAATACACGCCCTGGTCCTCGAACGGCTGGGCGTCGACCAGCCTATAGATGACTTCGCGCCATTGCGCGCGCGCATAGGGGTTGCGGATCCTGGTTTCTGCGAGGCTGCGCTCCAGCCGGCCGAGGTGCTCATCGAGCCGGAAGGCCACGCGCGAGTACACCGGCACCAGCTCGTAGACGCCGTCGCCGAAGATGAAGCCGCGATCCAGGACCGGGACCTTCGCCTCCTCGAGCGGGAGAAACCTGCCGTTCAGAAAAACCATGCTGGCTCCGCTACTTGACCCATAGGCGCAGTGTATCCCACGCGCGTCCGAAGATGCCGGCCACGCCCACCGCCTCGAGCGCCACCACCGGATACTCGCCGAGGGGCTTGCCGTCGAGCGTCACGCGCAGCGTACCTACGGGCTGGCCCTGGGCGACGGGCGCAAGAAGCGGCTGCTGCGTGAGCAGCTCCGCCTTCAGCTTGTCGGCCTCGCCCTTGGGCACGGTCACGATCACGTCGGCCAGGAATCCGGCCTTTACCTCGCCGCCCGAGCCCTTCCACACCTCGATCGCCTTGACCGGCTGGTTCGCGGGATGGAGCTTCACGCTGTCGAAGAACTGGAAGCCCCAGTTGAGCAGCTTCTGCGACTCCTGTGCGCGCGCGGCCTCCGAAGTGGAGCCGAGCAGCACCGAGAGCAGCCGCCGGCCGCCGCGGTTCGAGGAAGCGACCAGGCAATATCCCGCGGCTTCGGTATGCCCCGTCTTGACGCCGTCGACGCTCGGATCCAGCCACAGCAGCCGGTTGCGGTTCGGCTGGCTGATGTTGTTGTAGCGGAATTCCCGCTGCGAATAGTACTGTGCGTATTCCTTGGGAAAGTCGCGGATCAGCGTCCCCGCAAGGAGATAAAGATCCTGCGCGGTGCTGTAGTGCTGGGGATCGGGCAGGCCGGTGGCGTTGGTGAACTTCGTGTTCTTCATGCCGATGCGCGCCGCTTCACGGTTCATCAGCTGCACGAATACCTCCTCGGCGCCCGCGGCGGCTTCGGCGAGCGCGATGCACGCGTCGTTGCCCGATTGCACGACCATGCCGCGGATGAGCTCGTCCACGCTCACCGGCTTGCGCGGCTGGATGAACATCCGCGAGCCGGGCGCGCGCCAGGCGCGCTCCGAGGCGTTCACCTGCTGATCGAGGGTGAGCTTCTTGTCGCGCAACGCCTGGAACACCACGTAAGCGGTCATGAGCTTGGTGAGCGATGCCGGCTCGACCCGCTCGTCGGGCTTTTCCGCGCGCAGCACCTGCCCGCTCGACAGGTCGCCCACGACCCACGAGCGACCGGCGATGGCGGGCGGCTGCGGCGCCGCCGCCTGCGCGACAACGGGCAGGAGGAAGAAGAGCAGCCCGATTCTTTTCATTGGGCCTGCGGCAAAAAAGCGCCGATTATCGCACCACGACGAGCGGCTTGAGGTCGAGCTCGCCGGCGATGCGCTCGGCCACCGAGCGCGCGTCTTCGCGCGAGCGGTAAGGGCCGACGTGCAGGCGCCAGAGGTTTCCGCTGAGGAGCACCTGCGCGCTTTCCTGGAGCCACGCGAGCTCGCGGGTCACGCGCACCTGCAGCGACTCGGCGTTTTCGCGCGTGGTGAAAGCGCCGACCTGCACGTAAACCGCGCCCGCCTGCTCGCGGGCGGGCTGGACGCTTTCGAGCTCCACCTGCGCGCTGCCGGCCTGGATGAACCCGAGCTTGTACGCCGCCGCGTACGACAGGTCGATCACGCGCGAGGAATGGAACGGGCCGCGGTCGTTCACGCGCACCACCACGCTGCGGCCGTTGGCGACATTGGTGACCCGCACGTAGCTCGGAATCGGCAGCGTGGGATGCGCGGCCGTCATGGCGTACATGTCGTAGAGCTCGCCGCTCGCCGTCTTCTGGCCGTGAAAGCGCCGCCCGTACCAGCTCGCGACGCCGCGCTGCTTGAAGCCCTGCGCGTCGGCGATCGGCACGTACTCGTTGCCGAACACCTTGTAGGGCCGGTTGGCGTAACGGTGCCGCGGCTCGGGCTTCGGCTCTGCATCGGGAATCTGCGCGAGGTTCGGCGGCGGCGCGCTGCCCGGTCCGTCGTCCTTGTAGTAGCCGCCCTTCCCCTGAGGCGAGTAGCCGCCCTTGTCCTGCGGCTCGCCCGGCACCGACCGGTTCGCGACGGGTGGCGCGGTGCTGCAGGCCGCGGCGAGGAGCGCGAGCAGCGCGAGCGCGCGCTTCATGCCTCGTAGACGACGTTCCCCGCCACCAGCGTGTAGCGCACGCGGCCGAAAAGCTCGTAGCCGAGAAAGGGCGTGTTCTTGCCCTGGCTCTTCAGCGTCTGCGGCGCGACGCGGAATGCCGCCCGCGGATCGAAGATCGCGAGGTCGGCCGGCGCCCCGGGCGCGACCCGGCCCGCGTCGGAGCCGAGGATCTTCGCCGGCTCGGTGGTGATCCGCGCAAGCGTGGCGGCGAGCGGCAGCTTGTGCGCCTCGCCCCATTTCAGCGCGAGCGGCAGCAGCAGCTCGAGCCCGGTGGCGCCGGCCTCGGCCTCGGCGAAGGGCAGGTGCTTCCCGTCCTCGTCGACCGGCGTGTGGTCGGACACCAGGCAGTCGACCACCCCCTCGGCGGCCGCACGCGCCAGCGCATCGCGATCGCGCTGGCTCCGCAGCGGCGGATCCAGCCGGCATTGCGAATCGAAGTAGCCGAGGTCCATTTCCGAGAGGTGCAGGTGATGAATCGCCACGTCGCAGGTGAGGGGTAGCTTCTCCGCCTTGGCCTTGCGCACGAGCTCCACGGCGCCCGCGGTGGAGAGCCGGCACACGTGAACCCGTGCGCCCGTTGCGCGCGTCAGCTCGATCAGCGTACCGAGGGCGATGGTCTCCGCAAAGGAAGGAATTCCGGGCAGGCCCAGCCGCGTCGCCATCTCGCCGTCGTGCGCCACTCCGCCCCTGGCGAGCGCCGCATCTTCGGCGCGCAGCCACACCTTGTAGCCGAACGTCGCGGCGTACTGGAGCGCGCGCCACAGCACCTGGCTGTCGGGCATGGCGGCGTTGCCCTGCGAGAACGCCACGCAGCCCGCGTCGGTGAGCTGCCCCATCTCCGTGAGCGCCTGGCCCTCCAGCTTGAGGGTGAGCGCGCCGATCGGATGCACTCGCGCGCGCGACAGCGCCCTCGCGCGCCGGCGCAGCATGTCGACGAGGCCGGGCTCGTCGAGCGGCGGATCGGTATCGGGCGGACAGGCGAGGCTCGTCACGCCCCCAGCGAGCGCCGCGTCGAGCTCGGATTCGAGCGTGGCCTTGTACTCGAAGCCCGGCTCGCGCAGCCGCGCCGCGAGATCGACAAAACCCGGGGCGAGGACCAGGCCTTTCGCGTCGATGACGCGCTCGGGCTTGCCGAATTCCTCGGCGATCCTGCCGTCGGCCACGTAGACGTCGCCCACCCCGTCCCTGCCGCTCGCCGGGTCGACCACGCGCGCGTTGCGGATCTGGATGCGCATCAGTTCCCCGCCACGATGCTCATCACAGCCATCCTCACCGCGATGCCGAAGGTGACCTGGGGCAGGATTACCGAGTGCGGGCCGTCGGCGACCGTGGAATCGATCTCCACGCCGCGGTTCATGGGTCCGGGATGCATGACGATGGCGTCGTCGCGCGCAACCGCGAGCTTGTCCTCGGTCAGGCCGTAATGCTTGAAGAACTCCTGCGCCGAAGGCAGAAGCGCCCCGCGCATGCGCTCGTTCTGCAGCCGCAGCATCACCACCACGTCGCAGTCCTTGAGGCCGGCGCGCATGTCGTTGAACACGCGCACGCCCAGGCCCTCGACGCCGAGCGGCAGCAGCGTCTGCGGTCCGATCACCCGCACCTCCGGCACGCCGAGCGTGGTAAGGCCGTGGATCAGCGAGCGCGCCACGCGCGAGTGCAGCACGTCGCCGACGATCGCGACCACCAGCCGGGTGAAGTCCTTCTTGTAGTGGCGGATGGTATAGAGGTCGAGCAGACCCTGCGTCGGGTGGGCGTGGCGGCCGTCGCCCGCGTTCACCACGTGCTCGTGGGGCTTGACGTGGCGCGCGATGAGAAAGGGCGCGCCCGACGAGGCGTGGCGCACGACGAAGATGTCGGCGTGCATGGCGGAGAGGTTCGCCACGGTGTCGAGCAGAGACTCGCCCTTAGTGGCCGAGGACACGGCGATGTTCAGGTTGATCACGTCGGCCGACAGGCGCTTGGCTGCGATCTCGAAGGTGGTGCGCGTGCGCGTGGAGGGCTCGAAGAAGAGGTTGAACACGCTCTTGCCGCGCAGGAGCGGCACCTTCTTCACCTCGCGCTCGGTAACCCCCGCGAACGACTCGGCGGTGTCCAGGATCTGGAGCAGGACCTCGCGCGGCAGGCCCTCGGTCGAGAGCAGGTGCTGCAGCTCGCCGTTGGCGTTGAGCTGGGGATTACGTTGCACGCTCGGACTCCAGGGCGAGCACGAGCTTGCCGCTGTCGGCGCGCTGCAGCGCTAGGCGCATCCCCGCAGGCACTTCCACCTTGGCGCCGACGTACTGCGCGCAAATCGGCAGCTGGCGCCCGCTGCGGTCGGCGAGCACCACGAGCGAGATGCTTGCCGGCCGGCCGTAGTCGAACAGCTCGTTCATCGCAGCGCGCACCGTGCGGCCGCTGTAGAGCACGTCGTCGACCAGCAGCAGCTCGGCGCCGTTCACGTCGAACGGAATCTTGGTGCGCTTGGGGTCGTGCTTGAGGCCGCGCGCCGCGTAGTCGTCGCGGTAGAAGGCGATGTCCATCAACGCCAGCGGCGTCTTGAGGCCGAGCATCGAGTGCAGCCGCTCGGCGAGCCACGCGCCGCCGGTATAGAGGCCGACCATCGCGCTCTTCGGCCCGATGTGCGGACGCAGCTCCGCGGCGAGCCGCTCGCAGAGCGCTTCCGCGTCAGGCAGCTTCATCGAAGTACTGCTCCAGGAGAAGCTGCGCCGCCACCGAGTCGATCTTGCCTTTGCCTGCCCTGCCGGTCCTCGTGCCTCGCAGCCTGGATTGCGCTTCGGCAGAGGTATAGCGCTCGTCCACGCGCGCCACGGGCAGCTTGAAGCGCCGCTCCAGCCGCCGCGCAAAGTCCTCGGCCTGGCGCGTCATCGCGTGCGCCTCGCCCTGCGGCGAGGTCGGCAGGCCCACGACCAGCGCGGCGGGCTGCCACTCCCGGATGAGCGGCTGGATCTGATCGAAGCGCGACACCGCCGGCAGCGGATGCGCCGTGCCCAGCTCGGGCTCGCCGACGGCAATGCCGATGCGCTTTAAGCCGAAATCGAATGCCAGGACGGTGCGGCCGCGCCGCTCAGGCATGTCCCGCTTCATCCTGCAGCCGCGCGAAGTCGAGGCCGAGGAGCTCCATCGCCGCCGGCAGCCGCTCCTCGGCCGGCGTGTCGAAGAGTATGCCGTCGAGCGCCTCGACCGTGAGCCAGGCGTTCTGCGACAGCTCGTGCTCGAGCTGGCCCGCGGACCAGCCCGCGTAGCCCAGCGTGACGAGGAGCTGTTGGGGGCCCTCGCCGCGGCCCACCGCTTCCAGGATGTCCTTCGAGGTGGTGAGACCGATGTGGGCTCCGACCCGCAGCGTCGACTGCCAGCGGCCGGCGGGCGCGTGCAGCACGAAGCCGCGGTCGGTCTGCACCGGGCCGCCGAAATAGACCGGCGCGTCGGCGCGCTCGCCGTCGCGCAGCGTGAGGCTGAGCCGCTCGAACAGCGCCTGCAAGGTCATGTCGATCGGGCGATTCACCACCAGGCCGAGCGCACCCTGGTCGTTGTGCTCGCAGATGTACGTCAGGGTCTTCGCGAAGTACGGGTCCGCCATGTTGGGCATGGCGATCAGAAAGTGATGCGTCAGGTTGATCGAGGACATGCGCGGGCCACCCTGAATCTTACTGTATGGAGGCCTTTAGAGCCCCGCGCACCCGGAAAGTTTAGATTTCGACCATCTCGAAATCGTCCTTGCGCGCGCCGCATTCCGGGCAGGTCCAGTTCATCGGCACGTCTTCCCAGCGCGTGCCCGGGGCGATGCCTTCGTCGGGCAGGCCCGCGGCCTCGTCGTACACCCATCCGCAGATGAGGCACATCCACGTCTTGAACTGCACCTGGTTCTCGGTGGTCATGCTGGGTTCTGGAAATGCGGGAAAAATGCGGCAGTAGAATGGGCAGCGGAATATTACCCCATGTCCGCGCCTCCCCCGATCGTGCTCACCTTCGCCGGCAGCGATCCGACGGGCGGCGCGGGACTGCAGGCCGACCTGCTGACGCTCGCGAGCATGGGCTGCCACCCTTTGTCGGTGGTGACCGCACTGACGGCGCAGGACACGCACGGAGTCGCGTGGCTCGACGCGGTGGACGCGGCGCGGGTGCGCATGCAGGCCGAGCGCGTGCTCGCCGACACGCGCGTCGCCGCCATCAAGCTGGGCCTGCTCGGCTCTCCCGCCAACGTGCAGGCGGTCGCCGCGATCCTCGCCGAGCACGCCGAGATTCCGGTGGTGCTCGACCCGGTGCTCGCCTCGGGGCGCGGCGACGTGCTCGCGACCGAGGAGACGATCGCGGCACTGCGCGAGCTCATCGTTCCGCAGTCGACGGTGGTGACCCCAAATAGCATCGAAGCGCGGCGCCTGGCGAACGCGTCGTCGCTCGCGCAGTCGGCGCAGCGCCTGGTGGAGCGCGGCGCCGAGTACGTGCTCGTCACGGGGACGCACGAGCCCGGCAGCGAGGTGGTCAACACGCTGTACGACCGCGGCGGCGTAGTGCGCGAAGACCGCTGGCCGCGGCTCGCCGGGAGCTATCACGGCTCGGGCTGCACGCTCGCTTCGGCGATCGCGGCCGCGCTCGCGAACGGCCTCGGCGTGCCCGAGGCGGTGCGCGACGCGCAGGAGTTCACCTGGCAGACGCTGTCGAGCGCATTCCGCGCCGGCACCGGCCAGCTGATTCCGGACCGGTTCTTCTGGGCGCGCGAGACCCTGGCCGGCAAGTGAGGCTGCGCGGACTGTACGCGGTCACGCCCGAGGCGTCGGACGCCGTGGAGAAGGTGCGTCTCGCGCTCGAAGGCGGCGTGGCGCTGCTGCAGTACCGGCGCAAGCAGCGCGACCTCGCGGAGGCGCGCGCGGTGGCCGCGCTGGCGCGCCGCCACGGGGTGCCGCTCATCGTCAACGACGACGTGGAGCTCGCGCTCGAACTCGACGCGGACGGCGTGCACCTGGGCCGCGACGACGGCGATCTGCCCGCGGCGCGCAGGCGGCTCGAGGGCAGGATCCTCGGCGCCTCGTGCTACGACGACCCGGAGCTCGCGCGCCGGGCGATCGAAGCGGGCGCCGACTACGTTGCCTTCGGCAGCGTGTTCGCTTCGACCACCAAGCCGGCCGCGGTGCGCGCGCCCCTCGCCCTCTTCGCGACGAGGCTCGGCGTACCGCTCTGCGCGATCGGCGGCATCACCCTTGAGAACGCGCCGCGCGTGCTCGGGGCGGGAGCCGATCTGCTCGCGGTGGTGTCCGACCTCTTCGACGCGCCCGACATCCGTGCTCGGGCCGCGCAATACCAGGGGCTCTTCGCATGAAAAACCAGGAACTTTTCGAGCGCGCGCAGCGGCGCATCCCGGCGGGCGTGAATTCGCCGGTGCGCGCCTTCCGCGCCGTCGGCGGCACGCCGCCGTTCTTCGAGCGCGCCGCGGGCGCCTATCTCTGGGACGCGGAAGGGCGCCGCTACATCGACTACCTCGGGTCTTGGGGACCCATGGTCGCGGGACACACCCACCCCGCGGTGGTGGAGGCGGTGCAGGAGGCCGCCTCCCGGGCGCTCTCCTTCGGCGCGCCGACCGAGGCCGAGATCGAGCTGGCGGAGCTTCTTTGCCGGCTGGTTCCCTCTGTGGAGCTGGTGCGCCTCGTGTCGTCGGGCACCGAGGCGACCATGACCGCGGTGCGCCTCGCGCGCGGCTTCACCGGACGCAGCCTGATCGTCAAGTTCGAGGGCTGCTATCACGGCCACGCGGATTCGCTGCTGGTCAAGGCGGGGTCCGGGGCGCTCACTTTCGGCAACCCGAGCTCTGCCGGCGTCCCGGCCGAGACCGCCGCGCACACGGCGGTCCTCGAGTACAACAACCTCTCGCAGGTCGACGGCCTGTTCGACACGCAGGGCGCGAACATCGCCGGCGTGATCGTCGAGCCGGTCGCGGGAAACATGAACCTGGTGCTGCCCGCAAAGGGCTTTCTCGAGAAGCTGCGCGAGCGATGCACGCGCCACGGCGCGGTGCTGATCCTCGACGAAGTCATGACCGGTTTTCGCGTCGCCCTCGGTGGCGCGCAGGCGCGCTTCGGCATCCGCCCCGACCTCACCACCCTCGGCAAGGTGATCGGCGGCGGCCTGCCGGTGGGCGCGGTCGGCGGCCGGCGCGAGATCATGGAGAAGATCGCCCCGCTCGGCCCGGTGTACCAGGCCGGCACGCTGTCGGGCAATCCGGTGGCGGTGGCGGCGGGACTCGCGACCCTGAAACTCGTCCAGCAGCCGGGCTTTTGCGAACGGCTCGAAGCCACCACCCGCGGCCTGGTCGAAGGACTGAACGCCGAGGCAAAAAAGGCCGACCTCGCCTTCTGCGCGCAGTCGATCGGCAGCATGTTCGGCGTCTATTTCCGCGCCTCGCCGCCGGCGAGCCTCGGCGAGGTGATGGAATCCGACAAGGAGCGCTTCAAGCGTTTCTTCCACGCCATGCTCGAGCGCGGCGTCTATCTCGCGCCCTCGGCCTACGAGGCGGGCTTCGTCTCCGGCGCGCACGGCGAGGCGGAGATCGAGCGCACGCTCGAGGCGGCGCGTGAAGCGTTTTCAGCGCTTAAACGAGGAAAAGCGTAGCGAGTCCCAGGAAGATGAAAAAGCCGCCGGAATCGGTGACCGCGGTGATCAGCACCGAGGAGCCGGGGGCGGGATCGCGGCCGCCGCGCGCGCGCAGCCAGGGGATCGCCACGCCGGCGGCGGCAGCGAGCATCAGGTTGAGGATCATGGCGAGCGCCATCACGGCGGCGAGCGCCAGCCTCCCGTACAGCAGGTAGGCGATCGCCCCGAGGAGCGTGCCCCAGACCAGGCCGTTGAGGAGCGCGACGCCGAGCTCCTTGGCGAGGAGCTTGGTCCAGTAGGAACCCTGGATCTGCCCCAGAGCGAGCGCCCGCACGATCATCGTCACGGTCTGATTGCCGGAATTTCCGCCGATGCCGGCGACGATCGGCATGAGCGCGGCGAGGGCCACGAGCTGGGCGATCGACTGCTCGAAGACGCCGATGACCCGGGAGGCGATGAATGCGGTCACCAGGTTCACCGCGAGCCAGGCCCAGCGGTTCTTGAAGCTGTCGAGCACGGAAGCGAACACGTCCTCCTCGTGCCGCAGGCCGGCTTCGGCGAGCTGCGACTCGGCGCTGCGCAGCCGGATATAGTCGACGACCGCGTCCACGGTCAGCCGCCCGATCAGCCGTCCGTCGGCGTCGACCACCGGCGCGGAGATGAGGTCGTAGCGCTCGAACGCGTTGGCCGCGTCCTCGGCGCTGTCCTCGGGACGAAGCTGCACGCTTTCGGGCACGATCACGCCCGCCACCTGCAGGTGAAGGTCCGAGACGATGAGGCGCGCGAGCGGCAGCGTGCCCTTCAACCGCTGCTCGCGGTCGACCACGAAGAGCTGGTCGGTGTGGTCGGGCAGCTCGTCCAGGCGGCGCAGATAGCGCGTCGCGGCCTCGAGCGTCACGTCGTCGCGCACCGCGACGTGGTCGAAGTCCATGAGCGCCCCGACCGTTCCTTCCGGGTAGGAGAGCGCTGCGCGCAGGCGCTCGCGTTCCTCCACCGGCAGCGACTGCACGACCTCCTCGATGACCGCCGGCGGCAGGTCGGGCGCGATATCCGCGAGCTCGTCGGCTTCCAGCGTCTCGGCGGCGGCGACGAGCTCGGCCGAGTTCATGCTCGCGATCAGCGACTCGCGCACCGCGTCGGAGACCTCGACCAGGATGTCGCCGTCGCGGTCGGCCTTGACGAGATCCCACACCCGCAGGCGCTGCTCGGGCGGGAGCGCTTCGAGGATGTAGGCGATGTCGGCCGGATGCAGCGCGTCGAGCTTCGTCCTGAGCTCTCCGGGGCGCTCGCCGTCGCGCAGCAGCACCTGCACTTCGCTCAGGTTCTGCTGCAGCTCCTCGGTCTCGAGGCGCGATTGCACCGCTTCGGCCATGGGCCGAAATGTATCAAGGGATCTGCGCCGACGCCGCGCGAAAAAGAATGGTGCTGGCGCGCCCTTCGACGTACGCCGTGGTGCGTCCGCGCTCGTAGCGGCGCGGACTGGGAAGGATGGCCGCGAGCCAGGCGCCCTGCTCCGGCGTCAGCGCGCCCGACGCCACGCCGAAATGGTGGCGCGCCGCCGCCTCGGCGCCGAACACCCCCTCGCCCCACTCGGCGTAGTTCAGATACAGCTCCAGGATGCGGCGCTTGGACATCGTCGCTTCGATCATCCAGGTGATGAGCGCCTCCTCGCCCTTGCGCAGCCAAGAGCGCTCGCTCGAGAGGAACAAGTTCTTCGCGAGCTGCTGGCTGATCGTAGAGGCCCCGGCCACGACCCGGCCGCGCTGCTCGTTCTTCGCCCGCGCCTGCACGATCGCCTCCCAGTCGAAACCCTCGTGGTCGAGAAATTTCGCGTCCTCGGCGGCGACAACGGCGCGCTTGAGGTGCACGGAGATACGCTCGTAGGGGACCCACTGATGCTTCAGGAAAGCTTTCGGATTCCTTGCACGCAGCGCTTCCAGCCGCTGATCCATGAAGGCGCTGGTGGGGGACTGGTAATGGCTCCAGTACAGGACCTGGACCTGAAACCACAGTTGCAGCCCGACGACGACGAGCACGAGCGTGCCCAGGCCGTAGCAGAACAGCTTGTAGCCGAACACCAGAGCGCGAAAGCGCCTAGCCGGCACGGCGCGAGCGGCCGCGCGTCGTCAGTACCGCGCTTGCGTCCAGATCTTGTCGCCCTGGCCGAAGAACCAGGTGCGGGTGATGACGAGGAGGTCGGTGTCGCTGCGGATGTCGGCCGGGAAGGCGGCGAAGGGGCTTGCCATCTGGACGATCTTGAAAGCGGCCGCGTCGAGCACCTTGAGGCCCGAGGAGCGATCGAGCTCGATCGACTCGACCGAGCCGTCGGGCCGGATGGTCACCGTGAGGCGAAGGTGGCCGTAGTACCTGCCGCGGGCTTCCGCCGGGTAGTTGAGCGTCCCGACGCGCTCGACTTTCACGCGCCAGTCTTCCTCGTACTGGGCGAAGCGATATTCGCGCGCGTTGGCGCCGATGAATTTCTTGCGCGGTCGCTTCTGGTAGTCGTCGATCTGCCGGTCGATCTGCGCTTGCAGGCGCATTGCGGCGAGCGAGAGATCCGCGAGATCGCGTCCGCTCGGCACCGGCGGTGCTTCCGGCGCAGGCGCGCTCCTGGGCGGCTCCTCCGCGACGCGGCGCTTGGTCTCCTTCGCCTGCGCGAGCAGGCGCTGCTGCTGCGCCTCGAGCTGCTCGATGCGGCGCTGGGCGTCCGCAAGGTTCTTTCCTTCCGCGCGCGGGTGGGTCACCGGCAGCGGCGTCTTCGCGCGGCGCGGCTCGTCGACGTTGCCGCCGCGGTCGAGGTTCGCCTGCGCCAGCACTTCGGCCTTCGCCGGGCGCTCCTTCGTCTTCGCGTTGACGAGCACGACCTCGAGCGGCTGGTTCTCGGCTTTCCAGCGGATTGCTTCGGGAAACTTGAAATGCACCGCCAGCGCGACCGCGTGCAGCGCGAGCGACACGCCGAGCGCCGTGCCGAGCAGGCGATCGTTTGGGGCGAACAGGGAGGGAATTCTTAAGTGCATTCTCGCATTAGCTTAGAAGCCCTTCATATTGTAGGCTTTTTAGCCCAGGGGCAGGAGGTCATCCGCCACAGCGGCGCCCGCGGTCCCCAGGGTCTCACGGTAAATCAGCGAAACGCTGCGCTCGAGGAAATCCATCTGGCCCACCTCAAGGCGTACGCGGGTGCCGGGATCGAGCGCGGGCAGCGACGGCACGCGGGCGAAGAGCGGCGCGCCTTCCACGCGCACCAGGTTCTCGCGCAGCACCACGGCCTCCACGGAGCGGATCGCTTCCTGCTCGAGCCAGCGCAGCACCCAGTAAGTCTCCATGGCGCGCTGGTGCTCGTCGTAGCGCGCGTAGGTGACCTCGAAGGCCCGCAGCGCCGCAAGCAGCGCGTCCGAATTGCGCGAGTAGGGCGCGCGCTGTCCGGTGAGGGCGGCGATGAGCTGCCACTGGTTGACGAGGTCCACGTAACGGCGCAAGGGAGAGCTCATCCAGGCGTAGCACGACACGCCGAGCCCCTCGTGCGGTTCGGGATGGACGGAGAGGCGCACCTTGCCGGTCGACTGCACGCGGTAGATCCCGGCCACGTCGCGCTCGGCGAGGAGTTCCCCCCAGGCGGTGTTGGCGAGGATCATCATCTCCGAAACCAGCTTGTCGAGCGGCGCGCCGCGCTTTCGCGGCACGATGCGCACCCTGCCCTCCTCGACGTGAAAGCTGTAATCGAGCGCGAGCGCGCCCGCGCTCGGCCGCCCGCGTTTTGCTTCCAGCGCGAGCGCGATGCGCCAGAGCGCGTGCAGGTCCTCTTCGTACGGCAGGCCCGCGCGGGCGCCGCTTGCGAACAGCTCGTTCAGCTTGTCGTATTGGGCATGGCGCAGGTTCGCCGCCACCGGCACGCGCTCGAGCCGGGTGTAGCGCCCGCCCACGCTCCGGTCGGGCCCGACGTCGAAATAGACGGAAACCGCGAGGCGCTCGCCGCCGTGGTCGAGCGAAAAGCGCTGGATGACGTCCTCCGGCAGCATCGTGAACTTGCGTCCCGGCATGTAGGCCGTGGAGAGCCGCTCGCGCGCGACAGCATCCAGGGGCGAGCCGGGCCCGAATGCGAGCCCGGGCGCGGCGATGTGGATGCCCACGCGCAGCTTCTCGCCCATGCGCCGCACGGAAAACGCGTCGTCGATCTCGGTCGTTCCGACGTCGTCCAGGCTGAAGGCGCGCACATCGGCGAGCGGCAGCCCCTCCGGAGCGCCGGGCACCTCGTGGGCCGGGAAGCGAACCCCCCGCGGGAAGAACTCGTGCACGAAGCGCTGCAAGTGGTACTCGTGCGCATCGGGCAACAGGCCGCAGCGCTCGAGGAGCCGCGCCGGAGTCAGCCCGGTCTGCCTGCAGGCCTGCTCGAGCGCCTTGGCCTCGGCTTTGTTGCGGTCGGGCGAATAGAGCAGCTCGTCCCTGAGGGCGGCCACTTCGGGCGGACAGTCGAAGCGCGAGAGCCGCTCCGTCCATGCGGCGATCGTCTCCTGCACGCGCTTCTTCTTCTCCACCGCTGCGAGCGCGAGCTTCAGGGTCTCCTGCGGCGCGGCCTGGAAGCGGCCTTTGCCGCGCCGGTAGAAGTACATCGGCGCCGAATGCAGCTTCATCAGCACGCCGGCCGCTTCCACCGCGGTGGGCTCGCGTCCGACGTAGTCCCTGGCGAGCTCGCGGAAGCCGAACTCCCGCGAGCCGCTGCATTCCCAGAGGAAGCCGATGTCGAGGCCGTCGGCGAACTTCTCGGCCTCGGCGAGGAGCTCCGCGCCGGACGGACGTTCGAAGGCGAGGAGCACGTTCGCCGCCTTGATCTTGGAGCGGCGTCCGTGCGGGCTTTCGACCTGGAAGGAGGCCGGGGTCTCGCCGAGAACAGCGCCGACCTTCAGGTCGCCGTCTTCTTCATACAAGAGCTGCATGCCCTGCGAACTCCACGATGCGCGCGAGATGCCGCGGAAAGCTCTGCAGGCTGTGGTCACCACCCTCCACGACCAACTGCTCGCAGCCCGCGTAGCGGCGGACGGCCTGACGGTAGTCGAGCACCTCGTCACCCGTCTCCACGAGAAGCAGGTAGCGGCTCGGCGTGATCCGGGGCACCTCGAGCTTTTCCCAATCGTGCAGATGGGCCTCGGTGAGCTCGTACGCCTGCCCGGAGTGAAGATTTCTCTGCGGGCCGAGATACGCGCGCAGCCCGACGTAGGGCTCGATTGCCGGATTGATGAGCACGGCCCTGGCGCCGCGCGCTTCGGCAAGGTAGGTGGCGTAGAACCCGCCGAGCGAGGAGCCCACGAAGCAGACCTCGCCCGGGGCCAGGCTCGCCTCGATCACGCGAACCGCCTCGGAGGCGAGCGGTGGCAATGCCGGGCAGCCGTAGCACGAGGCGAGTCCACGCCGCGCCAGATATTCCCCGAGCAGCTTTGCCTTGTGCGACTGCGGCGAAGAATTGAAGCCGTGCAGGTAGACGATCACGCGCTCTTCCCCAGCCGGGCGAGCAGCTTCTCGTGAATGCCACCGAAGCCGCCGTTCGACATGACGAGGACATGGTCGCCCGGCCTCGCCTCCGCCGCCACGGCGGCCACCAGCGCCTCCAGGCTTTCTTCGCAGCGCGCCCGCGCGCCCAGGGGCGCGAAAATCGCGGCCGCATCCCAACCCAGCCCTGCGCTGTAGACGTAGATGCGGTCGGCTTCGCGCAGGCTCGACGGCAACTCGTCCTTCATCAGCCCGCGCTTCATGGTGTTCGAGCGCGGTTCGAGCACGGCAAGGATCCGGCTGCGCCCGATACGCTTGCGCAGGCCTTCGACGGTAGTGCGTATCGCGGTGGGATGGTGCGCGAAGTCGTCATAGAGGGTGATTCCGCGCGCCTCGCCGCGAACCTGCATTCGACGCCGCACGCCGGAAAATGCGCTCAGGGCCTCGATTGCGGCACCAGGATCGACGCCAACGTGGCGCGCGGCCACTACTACGGCAAGCGCGTTCAGCTGGTTATGCGCGCCCAGAAGCTGCCATCGGACTCGGCCGACCGGCTTTTCCTGCCAGACGATCTCGAATCCCCCGTCGGCGTCGAGCGGGCCCGCCTGCCAGGCGCCCGGGGTGGCGAACCACTCGACCGGCGACCAAGCCCCTTGCGAGAGTACCCGCTTCAGCGCCTCGTCGTTGCCGTTGACAACCAAACGCCCGGAACGCGGCACGGTACGCACCAAATGGTGAAATTGACGCTCGATCGCTGCAAGATCGTCGAAGATGTCGGCATGATCGAACTCAAGATTGTTGAGCACCGCCGTCCTCGGCCGATAATGGACGAACTTGGAGCGCTTGTCGAAGAACGCGGTGTCGTATTCGTCCGCTTCGATCACGAAGAGTGGCGAGTGGGTGTGGCGCGCCGAAACGGGGAAATCCATGGGCACGCCCCCGATCAGGAATCCCGGCGAGCGCCCGGCGCGCTCCAGCACCCACGCGAGCATGGCGGAAGCGGTGGTCTTCCCGTGCGTGCCCGCGATAGCGAGCACATGCTTTCCGGCCAGGACGTTTTCCGCCAGCCACTGCGGCCCGGAAACGTAGCGCTCACCCTGGTCGAGGATGGCTTCCATGAGCGGATTGCCGCGCGTGACCACGTTGCCGATCACCCAAGCATCCGGGCGAAGCTTGAGTTGGCTCTCGTCGAACCCCTCGGTCAGCTCGATGCCCAGCGCGCGCAGCTGATCGCTCATCGGTGGATACACGTTGGAATCGCAGCCGGTCACGCGGTAACCGGCGGCTTTGGCGATGGCGGCGATGCCGCCCATGAAGGTGCCGCAGATCCCGAGGATGTGGAGGTGTGCGCTCATTCGAGGCGGTCCGGGGACAGGTGCCGGATTCTATGCGAGGCCCTGGGCTATATTCGGGTCGGAGGCTAGCCGCAATGACCCGCAGGACAAATAAACAGACCAGCACCCGCGCGCGCATCGCTGCCGCGGCTGCGCGCCTCATGGCCGAGGACGGCATCGACGATTTCGCCCTGGCGAAGCGCAAGGCGGCGAAGCAACTCGGCGTGCTCGAGTCGCAGGCGCTGCCCGGAAATGACGAGATCGAGGCCGAATTGCGCGCATATCTGGCGCTTTACCAGGCCGAGGAGCACCCCCAGCGGGTGGTCGAGCTGCGCGAGATCGCGCTCGACGCCATGCGCGCGCTCGAGCGGTTCAGCCCTTACCTGACCGGCCCCGTATTGAAAGGCATCGCCGGCCCCTATGCCGAGATCGATCTGCAGCTCTTCCCCGATAGCGTCAAGGAGGTCGAGATCTTCTTGCTCGACCGCAACATCCCCTATGCCACGCACGAAGGCCGGCGCTACGCCGGGGACCGCGCGCACGCGGTGAGCGTTCTGGTGCTCGCGTGGCAGGGTGTGCCGCTGCGGCTATCGATTTTCGATCCGCGCGACGAGCGCATCGCGCTCAAGAGCTCCCAGGCTGGTCGTGTCATGGACCGCGCTGGCATCGCGGAAGTCGGTGCGCTCCTTCGGAATGGCACCGGGGCGCCGTAACCTCATCCTTGGCGCCGTGGCAGTGGCGGCTGCGGCTGCGGGCGGCATCGTTGGGGTGTTCGGACTGCGGCGGCAGTCCGGGAGGGAAGAGCTGCTCGCTGCGAGCTTTCCAGACCTCTCGGGCCGCAGGCGCAGGCTGTCCGAATGGCAAGGGCGCCCTCTTTTGTGCAACTTCTGGGCGAGCTGGTGTGGACCTTGCCGCGAAGAGCTGCCCTTATTGGATGCTGCATCCCGCGAAAACGCGGCGATCGGTCTGCAAGTGGTTGGGATCGCCATCGATAATGCAGCCAACGTATCGAAATACCTCAAATCCGTACAAATTGGGTATACCGTCCTGATTGCCGAAGGCTCGGCCATTGGCCTGATGCGCGCGCTTGGCAACCCTAGCGGGATCCTGCCGTTCAGCGTCACGGTAGACGGGGCCGGGCGCCTGCGGCAGCGCAAACTCGGCGCCTACTCCGCCGAAGAGCTCCGCTCCGAGTTGGCGGCGTTGTTGCGATAAGATGCGCCGTTCTGCGGCGAAAATACGTCAAACCACCCCTATAACCGCTGACAGCATGGACCTGCGCAAGCTGAAGAAACTGATCGATCTCGTCCAGGAGTCCGGGATCGCCGAGCTCGAGATCACCGAGGGGGAAGAGAAGGTCAAGATCGTTAAAGGCGGCCACGTGAGCGTCTCGGCCGTCGCCCCGGTTCACGTCGCGCCGACCGAGGCACGTCCTCCCGTGCCCGCGGCGGCAGCGTCCGCCCCGGCGGCCGAGGCGCCGGCCGGCCAGGAAGGCCATGTCGTGAAGGCCCCCATGGTCGGGACGTTCTATCGCTCGCCCTCCCCGGATGCCAAGGCCTTTGTCGAAGTCGGCCAGACCGTGAAGGAGGGCGACACCATCTGCATCATCGAAGCGATGAAGCTGATGAACGAGATCGAAGCCGACGCCTCGGGCGTGGTGAAGGCGATCCTGGTCGAGAACGGGCAGCCGGTGGAGTACGGCCAGGCCCTTTTCATCCTCGGCTAGATGTTCGAAAAGATTCTCATCGCCAACCGCGGCGAGATCGCGCTGCGCATCCAGCGCGCCTGCCGCGAGATGGGAATCCGCACCGTGGTGGTCCATTCCGAGGCCGATACCGAGGCGAAGTACGTCAAGCTCGCCGACGAGTCGGTCTGCATCGGCCCCGCGCCCGCGGCGGCGAGCTATCTGAACATTCCGGCAATCATCAGCGCCGCCGAGGTCACCGACGCCGAGGCGATCCATCCAGGCTACGGCTTCCTGTCGGAGAACGCCGATTTCGCGGAGAAAGTGGAGCGCTCCGGCTTCGTCTTCATCGGGCCGCGGCCCGAGAACATCCGGCTCATGGGCGACAAGGTGAGCGCCAAGCAGGCGATGACCAAGGCCGGCGTACCGACCGTCCCGGGGTCGGAAGGCGCGCTGCCGGATGACCCCAAGGAGACCGTGCGCATCGCGCGCAAGATCGGCTATCCGGTGATCATCAAGGCGGCCGGCGGCGGCGGCGGGCGCGGCATGCGCGTGGTGCACACCGAAGCGGCGCTGCTGAACGCGGTGAACATGACGCGCACCGAGGCGCAGGCGGCTTTTGCCAACCCGGTGGTCTACCTCGAGCGCTATCTCGAGCAGCCGCGCCACATCGAAATCCAGGTGCTCGCCGACGCGCACAAGAATGCCGTCTACCTCGGCGAGCGCGACTGCTCGCTGCAGCGCCGCCACCAGAAGGTCATGGAGGAGGCGCCGGCGCCGGACCTGCCGGCGAAGCTGCGCGACAAGGTCGGCGAACGCTGCGTAGAGGCGTGCCGGCGGATCGGCTACCGCGGCGCCGGCACGTTCGAGTTCCTGTACGAGGGCGGCGAGTTCTTCTTCATCGAAATGAACACCCGCATCCAGGTCGAGCACCCCGTGACCGAGATGATCACCGGCATCGACCTGGTGCAGGAGCAGATCCACGTTGCCGCCGGCGAAAAGCTGCGCTTCCGGCAGAAGGACATCGTCCTGCGCGGCCACGCGCTCGAATGCCGCATCAACGCAGAGGATCCGTATCGCTTCACGCCCTCGCCGGGAAGGATCACTTCGTACCATCCGCCCGGCGGCCCGGGCATCCGGGTCGACTCGCACGTCTATCAGGGCTACACGGTTCCGCCGAACTACGACTCGATGGTCGGCAAGGTGATCGCGTACGGCGCGAGCCGCGAGCAGGCGATGAGCCGCATGCGCATCGCCCTCTCCGAGATGGTGGTGGAAGGGATCCAGACCAACATCCCCCTGCACCGCGATCTGCTCAACGATACGAGTTTTATGCGCGGCGGCGTGTCGATCCACTATCTCGAGCAGAAGCTCGCCCAGGAACAGAAGAAGAAGAAGTAATGCCGTGGCGAGCCCTCACGCTGCAGGTCGAGGCCGGCGCGGCCGAAGCCATGAGCGAGGCACTGCTTGAAGCCGGCGCGCAGTCGGTGTCGATCGACAAGCCCGGCCAGCCCAGCGCCACCTTGTGCGCGCTTGTCGACCTGCAGCTCGATCCGGACGCCTGCCTGCGCGCCGCGGCCAAGTCCGCCGGGCTCGCCGCCACGCCGCCGTACACTGCGGCCGAAATCGCCGACGAGGACTGGGTGCGCCGCACCCAGGCGCAATTCGCCGCGGTCGAGATCGGCGAGCGCCTGTGGATCGGCCCGAGCTGGCGCGAGCCGCCTGCCGATCGCATCGCGGTGCGCCTGGACCCCGGCCTCGCCTTCGGCACCGGAACGCATCCCACGACGCAGCTCGTGCTGCGGTTTCTCGAGAGGAGGATCAGAGGCGGGGAAGGGGTCCTCGATTACGGCTGCGGCTCGGGTATATTGGCGATCGCCGCGGCAAAGCTCGGCGCGGCGCGGGTCGACGGCGTCGACGTCGACCCGCAGGCGCTCGCGACGGCGCGCGACAATGCCCGCGGCAACGGCGTCGAGCTGCAGCCGACGCTGCCGGAAGGGCTGCGCGGCGGCGCCTACGAGATCGTGGTGTCCAACATCCTCGCCCAGCCGCTGATCCTGCTCGCGCCGGTCCTCGCCGCGCGCACCGCGCGCGGCGGAACGCTCGCCCTGGCCGGGATCCTGGAGTCGCAGGCGGCGGAGGTAGGCGCAGCGTACGCGCCGTGGCTCGACATGAAGCTCGACTCGGTGCTCGACGGCTGGGCGCTCCTCGCGGGGCAGCGGCGATGAATCTCGTCACGCGCTGTCCCAAGTGCGCCACGGCTTTCCGCGTACTACCGGCGCAACTGGGGGCGCGGAACGGTCAGGTGCGCTGCGGCAAGTGCAACACGGTATTTGACGGCATTGCCGCGTTGGTGGACGCCTCGCACGCACCCAAGGTCAATGAGCCGGCGCCGGCGCTCGAGGAGCCGCTGCCGGAATTCCTGGCCGAACCGCCGCCGCCGCGCCGCGGGCCATGGCCGCTGCTCGCCACCCTTGCTGCGCTCGCGCTGATCGCGCAGGTGCTGCTTCATTTTCGCAGCGAGATGGCGGCGGGCATGCCGGCGGCGCGCGGGCCGCTCGAGGAAGCGTGCCGCGTGCTCGGGTGCGAACTGCGCCTGCCGCGCCAGATGAAGCTCCTCAGCATCGACTCCTACGAGGTGCGTCCCGATCCCCAGCGCGAGGGCGTGATCGTGCTCAGCGCGGTCATCCGCAACCGCGCTCCATTTACCCAGGAGTACCCGGCGCTGCAGCTCACGCTCACCGACGACGCCAATCGCGAGCTCGTCAGCCGCGCCATCCTGCCGCGCGAGTACCTCGAGCCGGCGCTCGTCTCGCGCGGCATCGAGGCCGGCGGCGAAGCGGCGGTCACGGTGCACTTCGACGCGAGCCGCACTCGCGCCACCGGGTACGAGCTTGTATTGTTCTACCCCTCATGAAAATCCTCGTCACCGGCTCGATCGCCTACGACACCATCATGGTGTTCCCGGACCGCTTCCGCAACCATCTGCTCGCGGATCAGCTGCACATCCTCAACGTGTGCTTCCTCACGCCGGAGATGCGGCGCGAGTACGGCGGCACCGCGGGCAACATCGCCTACAACCTGCGGCTGCTCGGCGAGGATCCGATCGTCATGGCGACCGTCGGCGAGGACATCGATCCGTATTTTTCGAGATTCAAGTCGCTCGGGCTGAGCAGCGCGCATCTGAAGCGCATCCCGGGCCAGTTCACCGCGCAGGGCTTCATCACCACCGACCTCGACAACAACCAGATCACGAACTTCCATCCGGGAGCGATGAACTTCTCGCACGAGAATCGCATAACGGCCGGCCTGGGTGCGAAGGTCGCGATCATCGGCCCCGACGGAAAGCTCGGCATGGTCGAGCACGCGCGCCAGTGCGCGCAGCACCGCATTCCCTTCCTGTTCGACCCGGGGCAGGGGCTGCCCATGTTCTCCGGCGAAGAACTCGCCGAGTTCACCCGCCTGGCCGACTACGTGGCGGTGAACGACTACGAAGGCAAGCTCCTGCAGGAGAAGACCGGCCGCAGCCTGGAGGACATTTCGCACGACGTGAAGGCGCTCGTTTTCACGCGCGGCGCCGCAGGCTCCACCATTCTCGCCGGCGGTCAACGCCACGAGATCGCCTGCGTTGAAGCGGACAAGGTGGTCGATCCCACCGGCTGCGGCGATGCGTATCGGGCCGGACTGCTCTATGGAATTGTGCACGGCTGGGATTGGCCGACCACAGGTAGACTCGGCTCGGTCATGGGCGCGATCAAGATCGCCCACCGCGGCGGGCAAAACCACGCGCCCGCGCGCGAGGAAATCGAAGCGCTATTCAAACGCGCATTCGGATACTCACCGTGGAAGGAGTGAAGCGCTATGGGCAAGGGGATGCTTGTACTGTCGGCCGCGGCGGTGCTGTTCGCCGGCTGCGTGTCGCAGAAAACGGGAGACGTGTACACGCGCGATGAAGCGCTGCGCGAGCAGTCGGTGCGCCGCGCCACCGTGGAATCGGTGCGGCCGGTCAAGATCGAAGGCACGCGTAGCGGAGTCGGCGCAGTGGCCGGCGGCGCCGTCGGCGGCATCGCCGGTAGCACCGTAGGGACCGGCAAGACCTCCAGCGTCGCCGCCGTTGCGGGAGCCCTGGGCGGCGGCCTCGCTGGTCAAGCCCTCGAGGAGGGCGTGACGCGCAAGAACGGCGTCGAGATCACCGTGCGCCTAGACAACGGCGAGATGCGCGCGATCGTGCAGGACGACACCGACAAGTTCTTCACCGGCCAGAAGGTGCGCCTGCTCACGCACAACGGAATTACCCGAGTTTCGCCCTGATCTTCTCCGCGTATTCGGTAAGCTTTTCGCGCGGCGGATTCTTCACCGGCCAGGTGAGCGCCATCCCGTCGCCCTCATAGCGCGGCACCAGATGGATGTGCAGGTGAAGCACCGTCTGCCCGGCGGCCGCTCCGTTCGCCTGGTATACCGACAAACCCTGGGGCTCGAACGCGCCGCGGATCGCACGCGCCACCTTGGCGGCGCTGCGAAACACTGCCGCGGCCTGCGCCTCGTCCAGGGCGAAGATGTTTTCGGCGTGCTTCTTCAGCGTCACGAGCACGTGGCCCGGGTTGACCTGTCCGATGTCCATGAACGCGAGCGTGTGCTCGTCCTCGTGCACCACCGTCGCCGGGATCTGCTTCGCCACGATCTTGCAGAACACGCAGTCCGCCATCATTCGCCTCCCGCCTCCTGATAACCGGCGCAGGGTACTTCAAAAAGGGCCCGGTCTTCGAGGCGCAGCGCGCTCAGCTTCCCGCCCCACACGCAGCCGCTGTCGAGCGCCGCGAGCTTATCCATCAGCTTGAGTCCGAGCGCCGACCAGTGTCCGAATACGATCGCTTCCTTGTCGCTCCTTCTCAAGGTAAACCACGGCCGGTATCCGTCGGGCGCTTTCGCACCCTTGGCCTTGAGGTCCATCCTGCCTTCCGGCGTGCAGAACCTCATGCGCGTCATGGCATTGACGATCACCCGCAGCCGATCCCACCTGGCGAGCCCTTCGTTCCACTCCTCTGGCTTGCTGCCATACATGTTCTTCAGGAAATCCCGGTGGTGCAGCCCTGAAAGGGCCGCCTGCACCTCCTTCCCCAGGAGAACGCCCTTGGCGATGCTCCACTGGGGGAGGAGTCCCGCGTGCACCATCGCCCAGTTGCCCTCGACGTGCATCATCGGCCGCGTGCGCAGCCAGTCTACGAGCTCCTTTCGATCAGGGGCGCCCAGGACGTCGTCGAACGTGTCGCCTTTTCGCGCCGTGTCGAACCCTTCGTGCTCCGAAACGAGGTGCAGGTCGTGGTTCCCCAGTACGACAATCGCGCGTTCACCCAGATCCCTTACATAGCGCAGGACATCGAGCGACTTGGGTCCGCGATTGACCAGGTCGCCCACGAACCAGAGCTTGTCCGTGTTCCGTCGAAACTTGAGGTGATTCAGGAGCTGCTGCAATTCATCAAAGCAGCCCTGCACATCGCCGATGGCATAAGTGGACATCGCAAAACCTAGAAGCTGGCGTCGAGACGCCGATACTGTATCGCCTCGGCGATGTGTTCGGCGGCGATCGCGCTCTTCCCGGCGAGATCGGCGATGGTGCGCGCCACGCGCAGGACCCGGTGGTAGCCGCGTGCCGAGAGAAGCAGGCGCGCGAGCGCGTGGCGCAGGAGCTGGTCGCCCTCCCGGTCGGTCTCGCAATAACGGTCGATGTCCTTGGTGCCGAGAAGCGCGTTCGGCTGTGCCTGCCGCCCGATCTGCAGTTTTCGAGCCGCTTCCACCCGGCTGCGGATGGACGCGGAAGATTCGCCGGCCACGGGAGCGACGAGCTCGGCTTCGCGCGGCGCGGGGACCTCGAGCTTGAGGTCGATGCGGTCGGCAAGCGGCCCCGAGATGCGGCCGCGGTAGCGCGCGATGCGCTCGGGCGTGCAGCGGCAGCGGCCGCTGCGGTCGCCGCAGTGGCCGCAGGGGCAGGGGTTCATGGCCGCGACGAGCTGGAAGCGCGCGGGAAAGAGCGCCTGGCGCGCCGCGCGCGAGATTGACACCCGGCCGGTCTCGAGCGGCTCGCGCAGGGCTTCGAGGACGTCGCGGTCGAATTCAGGGAGCTCGTCCAGGAACAGCACCCCGTGGTGCGCGAGCGAGATCTCCCCCGGGCGCGGCAGGCTCCCGCCGCCGACGAGCGAGGGCCCGGAGGCGCTGTGGTGCGGAGCGCGAAACGGCCGCTCGCCCCAGCGCGCGGCCTCGAAGCCGGCGCTCGAGACCGAGTGGATCGCGGCAACTTCCAGCGATTCGGCTTCGGAAAGCGGCGGCAGGATGCCGGGAAAGCGCGCCGCGAGCATGGACTTGCCGGTCCCGGGCGGCCCGAGCATCAGCACGCTGTGAGCGCCTGCCGCCGCCACTTCGAGAGCGCGCTTGACCTGCTGCTGGCCCTTCACGTCGCTGAAATCGCCGTAGGAATTCCTTTGAACGGGAATCGAATGCGAATACTCGGCGAGCGGCGCTTCCCCGGCGATATGAGCCACGACTTCGAGGAGCGTGCGTGCCGGCAGGATGCGCGCGCCCTCCGCGAGGGCGGCCTGAGGCGCGTTACCCTCGGGCAGAACGAAAGCACGTCCGCTCGCGCGTGCCGAGAGTGCCATCGCAAGCGCACCGCGCACTGCGCGCAGCTCGCCGGTCAGGGAAAGCTCCCCCGCGAACTCGAGCTCGCCCAGCGCGTCGGGCGCGAGCTGGCCGCTCGCCGCGAGGATGCCGAGCGCGATCGGCAGGTCGAAGCGGCTGGAGTCCTTTGGCAGCTCCGCGGGCGCCAGGTTGACCGTGATGCGGCGCGCGGGGAACTCGAATCGACCGTGATTCAACGCCGCGCGCACCCGGTCGCGCGCCTCGCGTACCTCGGTGTCCGGCAGTCCGACGATATGGAATGCGGGCAGTCCCGGCCCCAGATGCACTTCCACGGTCACCTCGGGCGCTTCGATTCCCGCGAGCGCTCGGCTCGCGACGCTCGCCACAGTCATGGCGTTCCCCCCGCAAGAGGAACGTTTCAGCCCTTGTCGCGTTTACCTTCGAGCTCGGTAATGCGCGTTTCGAGCTCGGCGAGCTTCTGCTGGGCGCGCTCGAGGAGCTTCTGCTGAATCTCGAAGTCCTCGCGTAGCACCAGGTCGAGACGCGCGAACCCGGAAGCGAGCATCGCCTTCAGGTTCTTCTCGATGTCCTGCGCCGGCGAATTGCGGAACGCCTCGCCGATGCGCTCGTTCAGCTCGTCGAAAAATCGCTTGTCGATCATGGAGGAGAGGCTACCGCACCGAAGTCGAGCGCGGCGCGATCCTCAATGCACCAGTTAGGTGCGCGGCGCGCCCTGTTCCATTCCAACTCATTGTTGTGACTAAGAAAATTCCTTGGCACAGGAGATGCTAAGCGTGGGAGGTCATTTCTACACCCCGTTCAACGCACTCACATTCTCTAGGGAGATCCGATGCGCAAGTCAGTCCTTTCCGCCGCTGTAGCTACCGCCGCCCTCGCCGTACCGACGCTCGTCGCCGCCCAAACCCCGGCGGCCGCGCCGCCTGCGGTGACCGGGAACATGACCATCGCGTCGGACTACCGATTCCGCGGCATCTCGCAGACCTACACCGGGCCCGCGATCCAGGGCGGCGTTGATTATGCGCACGCGAGCGGCTTGTACCTCGGCAACTGGAACTCGAACGTGTCGAGCGTTCTGTTCGCCGGCGGCTCGGGCATCGAGATGGATTTCTACGGCGGCTGGAAGAAGTCCTTTGGCGACTTCGGACTCGACGTCGGCTCGATCTATTACCACTACCCGAACGCTGAATTCAACACGAATACCGGCAGTGCCGGCGGCAGCTCCAAGTTCGAGAACTGGGAGATCTATATCGGCGGCAGCTGGAAGTGGATCTCGGCGAAGTTCTTTTACGCGCTCGACAACTACTTCGGCCTCGACAACGTGCAGGCGGGCGAGGGCTTCTTCGTGAACAAGAACACCGGCGCGCTGCTCGGCGCGCACGGCGACTCGAAGGGAACGACCTATCTCGACCTTACCGCAACTTACCCGGTCAACGAGAAGCTCTCGATCGTCGGCCACTACGGCATGCTCAAGGTCAAGAACTACGGCGAACTCGACTACAACGACTGGAAGATCGGCGCCACCTACGACCTCGCAGGCTGGGTGTTCGGCGCCGCCTACGTGGACACCGACGCCAAGAACGACTGGTATTACACGTTCGGCTCCAAGGGCAACAAGGACACCGGCAAGAGCACGGTCGTCCTCTCCGTAAGCAAGTCCTTCTAATCATGGGAGGCCTATGAAACTCGTTACCGCAATCATCAAGCCGTTCAAGCTCGACGAGGTGCGCGA
>JBIOYV010000099.1:0-25538 GCA_044870335.1 Burkholderiales bacterium
GGTGGTGGACGAAGCCTGGTACGGCTTCGCACGCTTTCATCCGGCGTTTCGCCCGACGGCGCTGGAGTCCGGCGCCGATTACGCCACGCAAAGCACGCACAAAGTACTGTCGGCCTTTTCCCAGGCCAGCATGATCCATGTGAACGACCCCACGTTCCGCGAGCACCTCTTTCGCGAGAACTTCAACATGCATACCTCGACCAGCCCGCAGTACGGGCTGATCGCGAGCCTGGACGTGGCGCGCAAGCAAGCGGTGATGGAGGGCTACAAGCTGCTCGGGCGCACGCTGGAGCTCGCCAAGGAGGCGCGCGGGCTCATCAACTCGACCAAGGTGTTCCGGGTGCTCGAGCTCGAGGACCTGCTGCCCGACGAGGTGCGAGGCGACGGCATCCGCCTCGATCCCACCAAGGTGACGATCGACATCTCGGGCTGCGGCTACACCGCCGAGGACCTGCAGAAGGAGCTGTTCGAGCGCTATAACATCCAGGTCGAGAAGTCGACTTTCAACACGCTGTCGCTGCTTTTCACCATCGGCACCACCCGCTCCAAGCTCTCGCGCCTGTACGACGCGCTGATGCGCATCGCGCGCGAGGGGCGCCATCCGCGGCGGCTGGTGCAGACCCCCGAGATCCCGGGCTTCACCCGCCTGCGCTACCTGCCGCGCGACGCCTACTACTGCGGCGGCGAGCTGGTGCCCGTGTTCGACGAGCGCGAGCGGGTCAACCGCAAGCTCGTGGGCGCGGTCTGCGCCGACCAGATCGTGCCCTACCCACCCGGCATTCCGGTGCTGGTGCCGGGCCAGCTCGTCACCGCCGGCGTGGTCGAGTACCTCGCCGACCTCCTGCGCTCGACCCGGCGCATGGAGATGCACGGCATCGTGCACGAAGGCTACGTGCCGTGCATCCGCGTCCTGAAGCCGCAAGAGGAGAAGGGTTTGCAACGCCTCCCCTAGAGGCAAAATCAGGGACAGACCACGATTTCTTTTGATAGCATTGGATGAACGGCGGCCGGGGCCGCCGTTTTTCATTCCGGGAGGCAGCATGTCCCACGTGATGAACACCTATGCCCGCCAGCCGGTGGCCTTCGTCCGCGGCGAAGGCGTGTGGCTCTGGGACGAAGCCGGCAAGAAGTACCTCGATGCCCTGGCGGGAATCGCGGTGAATACCTTGGGGTACGCGCATCCCAAGTTGACGAAAGCTCTTTCGGAGAGGCTTGCGAGCGGAGTCCTTCACACCTCCAACCTGTGGCGCATCCCGATGCAGGAAGCCGCCGCCGACCGCGTCGTCGAGATCACCGGGCTGGACGAGGTGTTCTTCTGCAACTCGGGCCTGGAGGCGAACGAGGCCGCGATCAAGGTGGCGCGCAAGTACGGCCACGAGCGCGGCATCGCCGAGCCGGCGATCATCGTGATGGAAAAGGCGTTCCACGGCCGCTCGCTCGCGACGCTCTCGGCCACCGGCAGCCGCAAGGTGCAGGCCGGGTTCGAGCCGCTGGTGTCGGGCTTCGTGCGGGTGCCGCTGAACGACCTCGACGCGGTGCGCCAGGTCGCCGAGCACAACAAGAACGTCGTGGCGGTGTTCGTCGAGCCGATCCAGGGCGAGGGCGGCATCAACGTCTCCCGGCTGGAGTACCTGCGCGGCCTGAAGGAGATCTGCGACCGCAACCAGTGGCTCTTCATGTCCGACGAGGTGCAGTGCGGACTGGGGCGCACCGGCAAGTGGTTCGTCTACCAGCACGCCGGCTTCCTGCCCGACGTGGTGCCCCTCGCCAAGGGCCTCGGCTCGGGCGTGCCGGTGGGCGCCTGCGTGGTGGGCGGGCGCGCGAAGGGCGTGTTCAAGCCGGGCAACCACGGCTCGACCTTCGGCGGCAACCCGCTCGCCATGACGGCGGTCGTCGCCACCCTCGATACGATGAAGGAAGAAGGCCTGCTCGCGAATGCCACCCGGGTCGGAAAGGTGATCGATGCGGGCCTGCGCGCAGCGCTCGGCGGCACGAAGGGCGTGAGCGAGATCCGCGGGATGGGGATGATGATCGGGGTGGAGTTCGAGGAGCCTTGCGGCGAGCTGGTGAGGGCGGCGCTGGATGCGGGTCTGATCATCAACGTTACGGTCGACAAGGTGGTGCGGATCATGCCGCCGCTCGTCATGAGCGAGGCCGAGGGCCGCGAGGTGGTCGAGCGCTTCGTCTCGATCGCCCGGGCCTTCCTCGACAAGCGCGCCGCGGCCTGAGGCCTAGGGGATGCGGCTGCGGCACTTCCTGCAGTTCAGCGACTTCTCGCGCGAGGAGCACGAGCATCTCTTCGCGCGCACGCGCTGGATCAAGGACCGGTTCAAGCGCTACGAGCGCTACTGGCCGCTCGAGGACCGCACGCTCGCGATGATCTTCGAGAAGCCCTCGACGCGCACGCGCATGTCGTTCGAGGCCGGGATGCACCAGCTCGGCGGCGCTGCCATCTACCTTTTCACGCGCGACTCGCAGCTCGGCCGCGGCGAATCGGTCGAGGACGCCGCGCAGGTGATCTCGCGGATGTGCGACGTCATCATGCTGCGCACCTTCGAGCAGGACATCCTCTCCAGGTTTGCAGGAAGCTCCCGCGTGCCGGTGATCAACGGCCTCACCAACGAGTACCACCCTTGCCAGATCCTCGCGGACGTCTATACCTTCATCGAGCAGCGCGGGCCGATCCTGGGGAAAACGGTGGCCTGGATCGGCGACTCGAACAATGTGTGCAACACCTGGCTGCAGGCCGCGGCCCTGTTCGATTTCAGGCTGCACATCTCGACGCCTCCCGGGTATGAGGTCGAAGCCGAACGCCTCAACCGCAATACGGAAGTATTTTCAGACCCCATGCAGGCCGCGCGCGGCGCCGATCTCGTCACCACCGACGTGTGGACCTCGATGGGCTTCGAGTCGGAGAACGACGCCCGCAAGCGCGATTTCCAGGACTGGCAGGTCGACGCCGAGATGATGAAGGCGGCGAAGCGCGATGCCCTCTTCATGCACTGCCTGCCGGCGCACCGCGGCGAGGAGGTCGCCGCCGGGGTGATCGACGGCCCGCAGAGCGTGGTCTGGGAGGAGGCCGAGAACCGCCTGCACGCCCAGAAAGCGCTGCTGGAATTCCTCGTCCTCGGAAAAAAGACCTAACTCTTCTTCCCGTCCTCGGACGAGCCGAGCAGCGGCACCCCGCCCGCGGTCGAATCCCCGAGCAGGCCCGCCTCGCCGTAGATGCGCAGCTTGTCGCGGGTGTCCAGGATGTCGAGGTTGCGCATCGTGAGCTGGCCGATGCGGTCGCCCGGCGTGAAGTAGACCGCGCCCTTCTCCATCGTCAGGCGCTCGGGCTTGTAGGTGAGGTTCGGGCTCTTCGTGTCGAGGATCGAGTAGTCGTTGCCGCGCCGCAGCTCGAGCGCCACCTCGCCGGTCAGCGCCTTGGCGACCCAGCGCTGCGCGGTCTCGCGCAGCATCATGGTCTGCGGGTCGAACCACCGCCCCTGGTAGAGCAGCCGGCCGAGCCGGCGCCCGTTCCCGCGGTACTGCTCGATGGTGTCCTCGTTGTGGATGCCGGTCACCAGGCGCTCGTAGGCGATGTGCAGCAGCGCCATGCCGGGCGCCTCGTAGATGCCGCGGCTCTTCGCCTCGATGATGCGGTTCTCGATCTGGTCGGACATGCCGAGCCCGTGCCGGCCGCCGATGGCGTTGGCTTCCTCCATCAGCTTCACCGGGTCCGCAAAGCGCTGGCCGTTCAGCGCCGTCGGCGCGCCTTCCTCGAAGGCCACTGTCACCCGCTCCGGCTTCACTTTCACGTCGTCGCGCCAGAAGGCGACCCCCATGATCGGCTGCACCAGGGCCATGCCCTTGTCGAGGAACTCGAGGTCCTTCGCCTCGTGCGTGGCGCCCAGGATGTTGGAATCGGTCGAATAGGCCTTCTCGGCGCTCATCCGGTAGTCGAGCCCGGCCTTTGCCATGTAGGCGGACATCTCCTTGCGGCCGCCCAGCTCGTCGATGAAGCGCTGGTCGAGCCACGGCTTGTAGATGCGCAGCTCCGGATTGGCGAGCAGGCCGTAGCGGTAGAAGCGCTCGATGTCGTTGCCCTTGAAGGTGCTGCCGTCGCTCCAGATGCCCACCTGGTCCTCGCGCATCGCGACCACCAGCATCGTGCCGGTCACCGCGCGGCCGAGCGGCGTGGTATTGAAGTAGGTGGCGCCGGCGGTGGAGATGTGGAAGGCGCCGCACTGGATCGCGGCGATGCCTTCGGCGACGAGCTGCGGCCGGCATTCGATGAGCCGCGCCTTCTCGGCGCCGTAGGCGAGCGCGCGGCGCGGAATGGCGTCGTAGTCGGTCTCGTCGGGCTGGCCGAGGTTCGCGGTATAGGCGTCCGGAATCGCGCCCTTCGCGCGCATCCAGTGCACCGCGGCGCTGGTGTCGAGCCCTCCGGAGAACGCGATTCCGACCTTCTCTCCCTTGGGAAGCGTGCCGAGGATCGTCGCCAAAGCGCCTTTCTCCGAAATCCGAATGATATATAGAATGACTCGCGTGCGCGTCGCCATCGCCCTCGTCGCTTCGCTCTTCCTCCGCGGCGCGCTCGCCGCGCCGTTCGCGGTGCAGGTCGGCGAGGCGCGCCTGGGGCTCGACGCGCCGCCCGGATTCGCCGACACCACGTTCACCGGCTCGCCGCGGCTGCAGGAGCTCGCCGAGGCGCTCACCTCGCCTTCGAACCGGATCCTGCTCTTCGCCATCTCGGACGGCGACCTGCGCAAGTTCACGCTCGGGGATCCGCCGGAGTTCCGCCGCTACATGATCGCCGTCACGCCGCGGGAGCTGGAGCGCGATCGCGCCAGCCCGCAGCGCTTCGCCGAGCTCGCCGACGCCGCGCGGCGCGAGCTCGGCGAGCCCGTCCCCGCCGGCAAGAGCTTCGCGGAATATTTCGACCAGCAGCCGATCGGAAAATCGAGCGTGCTGGGCGAGCTGCGCCGCGACGCCGAAGTGCTGTCGCTGCTCCTCGGCACCCGCCTGCAGCCTCAGCCGCGCCCCCAGAAGCAGCAGTACGCGCTCTCCAGCAGCAGCCTCATGCTGGTGCGGGGCAAGACCCTCAGCCTGACCGTATACAGCGCCTACGAGAGCCAGGCGGACCTCGCCTGGATCCGCGCCATTACCGCGCGCTGGATCGACGACATCCAGCGCCTCAACGCCCGCTAGGACAGCCCATGCCCACCGCTCCGGCCGAGAAGGTGCTCCGGTTCAGAAAGCTGCACGAGGGTCCGGGAGCTTTCCTCATCGCCAACGCCTGGGACGCCGGCTCGGCTCGCATCCTCGCCGGTCTCGGCTTCCAGGCCCTTGCCACCTCGAGCGGGGCCTGCGCCGGAACGCTCGGCCGGCGCGACGGCGCCGTGACGCGCGATGAGGCGCTCGGCCACGCCCGCGCCATCGTCATGGCAACCGATCTCCCCGTGTCGGCCGATCTGGAAAAATGCTTCGCCGACGCGCCCGAAGCCGCGGCCGAGAGCATCCGGCTCGCGGGAGAGGTGGGGCTCGTCGGCGGCTCGATCGAGGACGCGAGCGGCAGCAAGGACAAGCCGATCTTCGATTTCGAGCACGCCGTGGAGCGCGTCGCGGCTGCGGCGGAAGCGGGGAGGCGCATCCCGGGCGGGTTCGTTCTCACGGCGAGGACCGAGAACTTCCTGCGCGGCAAGCCGGACCTCGACGATACCATCCGGCGCCTTCAGGCGTTCGAGAAAGCAGGCGCGGACGTCCTCATGGCGCCGGGCCTGCCGGATCTCGCGGCGGTACGCTCCGTGTGCGCCGCGCTGAAAAAACCGGTGAACTTCATGGCCGGCATCAAGGGCAAGTCCTTCCCGGTGCGCGAGCTCGAGGCCGCGGGCGTGCGGCGCGTGAGCCTCGCCACGTCGCTCTACCGCGCCGCGATGAGCGGGCTCGTCGACGCAGCGCGCGAGGTGCAGGGACAGGGAAGCTTCGGCTACCTCGAGCGCTCGCTCACGACGCCCGAGCTCAACGGATACATGCGGCCCTGAACCGGTGCGTTCGACCCTGTCGATCCTTGCGCTCGCACTTTTCATCGGGACAGCGGCAGCGGCGCCCTCCCCGGTGGAAGCGCGCAAGATCGAGCACCTCATTGCGGCCGGCGAGCGCGTCGCGAGCGCCGAAGACTTCATCCACCTGTGCGCCTGCGCGCGAAGCTGAAGGCGCTGCAGAGCTCCTACGAACATTAGGAAGCGCTTATGAGAGACGCTCTTTTCGGACTGCTGTTCGCAGCCACCGCGGCAACCGCCCAGGAATGGCCGAGCAAGCCCATCCGCTGGGTGGTGCCGTATCCACCCGGCGGCAGCGTCGACATCATCTCGCGCATCGTGCAGAACCGCATTTCCGAAGGCCTCGGACAGCCGATCGTCATCGAGACGCGCGGCGGGGCCGGCGGCGCAGTGGGCACCGCGGAAGTTGCGCGCTCCGCGCCCGATGGCTATACGTTCCTCTTCACGCTTTCCTCGCACACCATCAACCCGTATCTCTACAAGCTGAACTACGATGTCGAGCGCGACTTCGCCCCCGTGTCGCTCATCGTGAGCATGCCGCAGCTTCTGGCCGTCCATCCGGCAACGCCGTTCAAATCGATCCGGGACGTGGTGGCCGCGGCAAAGGCGCAGCCCGGCAAGCTCGCCTTCGCCTCGGCGGGCAACGGCACGCCTTCGCACATCGCCGGCGAGCTGCTCAAGCTGAGGACCGGCATCGACCTCGTGCACGTGCCGTATAAGGGCGGCGGCCCGGCCGTGACCGACACACTCGCCGGCCAGGTGCCGATGCTCTTCCTGACCGCAGCGGCGGTAATGGGTCACGCGCGATCTGGCAGGCTGAGGCCGCTGGCGGTCACCACGCTCAGGCGCTCGCCGGGAGCGCCGGAGATCCCGACGGTCGCGGAGGCGCTTGGGCTGCCCGACTATGAGGTCGATTCCTGGATTGCGATGTTCGCGCCCGCCAGGACGGCGCCAGCCGTGATCGCGAGAATGCAAAAGGAGATCGCCCGCGTCGTGCAGCTGCCCGACGTCCGGGCCAGGCTGATCGAGCAGACCGGTGACCCGGTTGCGAGCTCGCCCGAAGAGCTCGGCGGGGTCGTCAAGCGCGAGCTGGTCAAATGGGCCGAGGTGGTGCGCTCGGCCCATATCAAGGCGGATTAGAGGAAGTCCTCGACCGTTCGCACGAAAAGCTCAGGGTTCTCGATCTGCGGGCAATGCCCGCAGCCCTGCAGCTCGCGGAACTTCGCCCCCGGGATCTTCGCCGCGAGCTCGCGCGCGAGCGCCGGCGGCGTGGTGGCGTCGTCGCTTCCGGCCATGACGAGGGTTTCACTCTTGATGTCGCTTAGCACTGGAGACAAATCCAAGGCAGCGAGCGCGAGGCAGGCCGTGCGGAAGCACGCCGGATCGGCTTTCATCAGCGCCTGCTTGCGTTCCTCCACGACCGAGGGGTTGGCGGCGATGAACCGCTCCGGAAACATGCGGCGGATCGCCACGTCGAGCGCGCCCGACATCCCTTCCTTCGCCACGCGCTCGGCGAGCCCGCGCAGCGGCTGCTTGGCCGGCTCCGGGAACGCGGCGAGGGCCGGCGCGGCGATCAGGCGCCGCACCAGAGCGCCGTGCCGGGCAGCGAGCGCTACCGCGATGAAGCCGCCGAAGCCGTTGCCGAGCACGTCTGCTTCGCCCTCTAGGGGCAAGGCCTTCAGCAGCGCCGCGATGCGGTCAGCATAGTCCTCGATCGAACTGCCCGTCGGGCGCGAGCCGCCGTAGCCGGGCAGGTTGACGAGCCACACCCGGCGCTTCTTCGAAAGCGCGGGCGCGACGCGGTCGAACGCGGAGCGCTCGGCAAGCAGCGAATGCAGGATGACCAGGTCGGGCCCGCTGCCGCGGTGCTCGACGTCCACTCCCTCGATGAGCGCCATGGCATGATATTGCCAGAGGAGACCCCCGGATGAAGCTCTTGCTCGCGGCGCCGGGCAGCGCCGCGCTGGTCAAGGCGGCGGGAATCAAGCCGAGCTGACGCGATGGCGCGGCGCGCGCTGGTGATCGGCGGCTCGATCGCGGGCCTCTTCGCCGCGAATGCGCTGCGCAGGACCGGATGGGACGCCACGGTCTTCGAGCGCGTGGGCGAGCCCCTGGCCGGCCGGGGCGCCGGCATCGGCACGCACGGCGAATTGATCGCTGCGCTGCGCCGACTGGGACTGCCGGTGGACGACACCATCGGCGTGCGAGTGCCCACGCGGATCTGTCTGGATCGCAGCGGCCGCCTGATTCACCGCCTCCGCGTGCCGCAGCTGCAGAGCTCGTGGGGCCGGATCTACAGCCTCCTCAAGGACGCGCTTCCGGCGCCGAGCTACCGCCTTGGGATGGCGCTCGAGCGCTTCGAGCAGGATGGCTCGGGCGTCACCGCGATGTTCACGGACGGCACGCGCGAGCGCGGCGATCTCCTGGTCGGCGCGGACGGCATCCGCTCCACCGTGCGGGAGCTCCTCTGGCCGGAGGTTCAGCCCCGCTACGCGGGATACGTCGCATGGCGCGGCCTCGTGGAGGAGCGCGCGTTCCCGCCGGAAATCCACCGCGAGCTCTTCGAGAGCTACGCGATGTGCCTGCCCGACGGCGAGATGATGCTCACCTACCCGGTTCCGGGACGCGACAACGACACGCGGCCAGGACGCCGCTGCTACAACCTGATGTGGTACCGGCCGACCGACTATCAGCGGACGCTGGCCGCGCTGTGCACCGACGCAGCCGGCCGCTGCCACGGCAGCTCGATTCCGCCGCCGCTCCTGCGGCCGGAGGTGAGCGCGAAAGTCAGGGCCGACGCGCATGCGCTGCTCGCGCCGCAGATCGCCGCGCTCACGGAGCTCATCGAGCAGCTCTTCTTCCAGGCGATCTTCGACCTGGAATCGCCGCGCATGGCGCTCGGGCGCGTCGCGCTGGTCGGCGACGCCGCGTTTGTCGCGCGCCCTCACGTGGGAGTCGGCGTGACCAAGGCGGCGCTCGATGGCGAAGCCCTCGCGCGCGAGCTGGCCGCGCGCGCCGACGCCGAAGCTGCGCTCGACGCCTACGATCGCAGCCGCAGGCGCTTCGGCTCGTGGCTCGTCGCGCGCGGCCGCGCACTCGGCGCCTACATCGAAGCCCGGCTCAAGCCGCCCTCGGAACGCACGGAGTCGGATCGCCAGCCGCCGCCGGAATTCCTGCTGCGCGAGATCGGCGCCATTTCACTCCAGTTGCGGGAGCTGGTGGAGTAGAGTTGCGCCATGCCCTCCTTCGACATCGTCTCGCAGGTGAACGAGCAGGAAGTGAAGAACGCGGTCGAGCAGACCAACAAGGAGATCGGGAACCGCTACGACTTCAAGGGCTCCGACGCGCGCGTCGAGATGACGAAGCCCGACCTCACCGTGTTCGCCGACGACGAGTTCAAGCTGGGCCAGGTCATGGACGTGCTGCGCCAGCGCCTCGCCAAGAGGAGCGTCGATGTCCGCTGCCTCGAGCTCGGCGGCGTCGAGAAGATCTCGGGCGACAAGGTGAAGCGGCCGGTGAAGGTGAAGGTCGGCATTCCGGTGGAAAAGGGCAAGGAGATCCAGAAGCTGATCAAGGACTCCAAGCTCAAGGTGCAGGGGTCGATCCAGGGCGACGCGGTGCGCGTCTCGGGCGCGAAGAAGGACGACCTGCAGGACGCGATGGCGCTGGTCAGGAAATCGGTGACCGACGTTCCGCTCCAGTTCATCAACTTCCGCGACTGAGATTTTCGGTCCACTTGTCGTAAATCCGGTCCGCCACTTCATGCAGGCGCTGCAGCCGCGCCTCCATATCGCGCTCCATCTCGTCGGGTTTCTGCACCGCCGGGCTCGCCGCCGCGGCCGCGATCTCCTCCGCGCCGCCGCGCGCCCACACCCGGATCAGCTCCCCGGTCATCTCGACGTGGCATTGCATGCCGAAGTGCTTGCCGATGGCGAACGCCTGGTTGGCGCAGTGCGCGTTCTCGAGCACCCGCGTGGCGCCGGGCGGGATGCTGAAGGTCTCGCCGTGCCACTGGAAGGTCTCGAACGACTGCAGCTCGCCGAGCCACGCGCGCGCCACGCCGTTGTCGCACACGCGCACCTCGCCCCAGCCGAGCTCCTTGCAGGGATTGGCGCGCACGCTGCCGCCGAACGCCTTGGACATGAGCTGGCCGCCGAGGCAGTGCCCGAGCACCGGCACGTCCTTCCGCACTGCCTCGCGGATCAGCTCGAGGACCTGCGGGATCCACGGGAGGTCATCGTTCACGCTCATCGCGCCTCCCATGATGGCGATTCCGGAAAAATGTCTCGGATCGCGCGGCACCGCCGCCCCTTCGTCGATCGCAAGCAGGTCCCATGCAATTGAACGGCGCTCCAGGTAACTGGCAAAATAGGCGGGTCCTTCGCTGCGCGCGGTTCGAACAACAACGACGGGGTCCATGCCCAATATTACTGCGCTGCTTCTGTGGTTTGCCTGCGGCCTCGCCGCCGCGGCCGACGTTTCGCTGGTCGGCGTCATCGGCGGCAAGGCCGCCGTGGTGGTGCTCGACGGCGGCGAGCCGAAGACGGTGAAGGTAGGCCAGACGTGGAACGGCATCACGGTGCTGTCGGTGGACAAGGACAGCGCCCTCATGGAGATCGAGGGCACGCGGCGCGTGCTGCAGCAGGGCCAGCACTATCGCCGCGCGGCGCCCGCTTCGGATCGCGCCCAGGTCACGCTCGCCGCCGGCCCGGGCGGCCACTTCGTCGGCGAGGGCGCGGTGAACGGTCAGGCGATCCGCTTCCTGGTCGACACGGGCGCGACGTCGATCGCGTTGCCGGCGAGCTTCGCGCAGCGCGCGGGGATCGACTTCCGCAAGGGCGAGCCGGGCCTGTCCAACACGGCGAACGGCCTGGTGCCGGTCTACCGCGTGAATCTCGACACGGTGCGCCTCGGCGCCATCGAGCTCCAATCGGTCGACGCAGTGGTGTTCGAGGCGGGGCTCGACACCGCGCTCCTCGGCATGAGCTTCCTCAACCGCCTGGACATGCGGCGCGAGGGCGACACGATGACCCTCACGCGGCGCTTCTGAAAATAAAGGGGTCAGAGCAATTTTCCGGCAACACTTCTGGCGCCGCGTATGCGGGGCAACGTGTTACAGGAAAATTGCTCTGACCCCTTTATTTCTTCCCGGGAACGAGGGGTACAAACCGCACCGGCAGCACCCGCCTCTCGTCGTAGCCGCCGTCGGCGCGCTTGACCAGCACTTTCAGGTACTGCACTTCGTCGCTGCCACCGACCGGGATCACCATTCGGGCCCCGGGCTTCAACTGCGCAATCAGCGCCGGCGGCACCTGCGGCGCCGCCGCGGTGACCACGATGCCGTCGAAGGGCGCTTGTTCCGGCCAGCCGGCGTAGCCGTCGCCGATGCGCACCTCGACGTTGCGGTAACCCAGCTCGGCGAGCCGCGCCGCGGCAGGCCTGCCCAGGCTCTCGATCAGCTCGATGCTGTAGACCTGTCTTGCAATCTCCGCGAGCACGGCTGCCTGATACCCCGAGCCGGTGCCGACCTCGAGGACGACATCTCCGGGCTTCGGCGCCAGGAGATCGGCGGAAAGCGCGACGATGTAGGGCTGCGAGATCGTCTGTCCAGCGCCGATCGGGAGCGGATGGTTACGGTAGGCGTAGGAAACCTGGGCCGGGGGGACCAGCCGGTGGCGCTCGACCTTGCCGAGCGCCGCGCGCACCGCGGGCGACATCGCGTCGAGGCCGGTCTCGCCGCGGGTCTCGCCGTACATCGCGTCCACTTCGGCCACCAGGCGCTGCCGCTGCGCGGCGTAGTCCTGAGCTTGGGTTTCACCGAGCACGAGAAACCCCAGGATCAGCCGGGCTAGCGCGCCCGTTTGTTCCTCTCGATGAGCGCGTAGGCGCTGTGGTTGTGGATCGACTCGAAATTCTCCGACTCGACCACGTAGGCGTCGATGCGCTCGTCGAGGTTCAGGACCGACGCCACGTCGCGGACCAGGTCCTCGACGAACTTCGGATTGTCGTAGGCGCGTTCGGTGACGAACTTCTCGTCGGGCCGCTTGAGCAGTCCGTAGAGCTCGCTCGAGCCCTGCCGTTCGACGATGTCGACGATCTCCTCGATCCAGACGAAGTCGTTGGTTCGCGCCGTCACCGTCACGTGCGAGCGCTGGTTGTGCGCGCCGCGCTCGGAGATCTTCTTCGAGCAGGGGCACAGGCTCGTCACGGGCACCACCACCTTCATGGTGAAGCTCTGCCGCCCCTTGCGCACCTCGCCCGAGAAGGTGACGTCGTAGTCCATCAGGCTCTTCACCCCGGACACCGGCGCCTTCTTCTCGATGAAGTAGGGAAACGACATCTCGATGTGGCCTTCCTCGGCCTCGAGCTTGTCCACCATCTCGCGCAGCATCAGCTGGAAGGTCTCGACGGTGATCTCGCGCTCGTGCGCCTCGAGGATCTCCACGAAGCGCGACATGTGCGTGCCCTTGAAATGGTGCGGCAGGCCGACGTACATGTTGAACACGGCGATCGTGTGCTGCGCTTCGCCGCGACGCTCCTGGATTCGCACGGGGTGGCGGATGGCCTTGATCCCGACCTTGTCGATGGCGAGCTTGCGCGAATCGGGATCGCTCTGGACGTCCGGGATGTTGTACAGATCTCTCGACTTCATCGGGCTATTTTAATCAATGCCGCCGGGTCAGGGTGAGGCTTGCGCCGCTGCGGTACATGTCCAGGTGCCTGAGAAAGCTCATGCCCAGCAGGGTTATCGGCAGCTCGTCACGCTCGCTCAGCGTGGCCTCGACGTCGTAGACCACGATCTCCCCGACCTGCACCGTGGCGAGCTGCACGAGCAGCGCCTCGCGGGCGCCGCTCGCGGTGAGGACCCGCACGCGTCGGGCGCCCGAAAGGCTGACCCCTGCGCGGCGCGCCTCGCTCAGGTTCATCGCCACCGCGCTCGCCCCGGTATCGACCAGGGCTCTCACCGCAACCCCGTTGATCGCCGCCGTCACGATGAAGTGGCCGCGCTCGTCGGCCTGCAGCACGAGGCTCGAGGCGGTCGACGAGCCGAGCGGCATGAGCCAGCGCCGGCCGTCGACTTCGACGAGCGCCGCGCCCGAGCCGAGGTCGATCAGCTTCACGCCTTCGGGCGAGGTCTCTCCCGGGCGCAGCGTGCGCACCGCGCTGTTGTTCACGAGGACTTCGACGCCGGTGCCCGTAATCGACATCACCAGCACGCTCGTGGCGAGCGCCACGCCCGGGCCCGCGAGCGCGAGCGCGAGGGCGAGGCGCTTCAGGCCTGCCCCAGCGCGGAGCGAATGGACTTCGCGATGCCCGCGCCGTCCAGCCCCACGGAAGCGAGCAGCCGCGCCGGATCGCCGTGGTCGATGAAGCGGTCGGGCAGGCCGAGCAGCACGACCCGGCGATCGATTCCCTGCTGGCTGAGGGATTCGCAGACCGCGGAACCGGCCCCGCCCATGACCTGGTGCTCCTCGACGGTCACCAGCAGCTCGTGGCGCTGCGCCAGCTCGCGCACCAGCTCGGCGTCGAGCGGCTTCACGAAGCGCATGTTGGCGACCGTGGCGTCGAGCGCCTCGGCCGCCTCGAGCGCGGGCTTGAGCATCGCGCCGAACGCGAGGATGGCGACGCGCTTGCCCTCTCTCCTGACTTCTCCCTTGCCGACAGGAAGGAGGTTCATGCTCGGGTTCGCCTCGCCGAGAGCGGCGCCGCGCGGATAGCGCACCGCGGCCGGCGTGCCGAGCTCGCATCCGGTATAGAGCATCTGCCGGCACTCGTTCGCGTCGGAAGGCGCCATCACGGTGAGGTTGGGCACGGTGCGCAGGTAGGCGAAATCGAAGGCGCCGTTGTGCGTCGCCCCGTCTCCGCCGACGAGCCCGCCGCGGTCGAGCGCGAACAGCACCGGCAGGTTCTGGATCGCGACGTCGTGGATCAGCTGGTCGTAGCCGCGCTGCAGGAACGTCGAATAGATCGCGAGCACCGGCCGCATGCCTTCGGCGGCGACACCGGCGGCGAAAGTCACCGCGTGCTGCTCGGCGATGCCGACGTCGAAGTAGCGCTCGGGATGGAGCTCGGAGTAGCGGACCATGCCGGAGCCTTCGCGCATGGCCGGGGTAATGCCCACGACGCGCGGGTCGCGCGCCGCCATGTCGCACAGCCAGTCGCCGAAGATCTGCGAATACGTGGGCTTTGCGCCGCTGACGCTCTTAAGGCCTTCCGCCGGATTGAACTTGCCCGGGCCGTGGTAGGCGATCGGATCGTCCTCGGCGAGCTTGTAGCCCTGCCCCTTGCGGGTGATCACGTGAAGGAACTGCGGGCCCTTCAGCTTCCTGATGTTCTGCAGCGTGGGAATCAGCGCATCGAGGTCGTGGCCGTCGATCGGACCGATGTAGTTGAAGCCGAACTCTTCGAACAGCGTCGAGGGCGTCACCATGCCCTTCATGTGCTCCTCGGCGCGCCGCGCGAGCTCCCACACTCCCGGCACGCGCTTGAGCAGGTGCTCGCTCGCGCGCCGGGCGGTCGAATAGATGCGGCCCGAAAGCAGGCGCGCGAGGTAGTTCGTCAGCGCGCCCACCGGCGGCGAGATCGACATCTCGTTGTCGTTGAGGATCACGAGGAGATCGACGTCCATCGCGCCGGCGTTGTTCATGGCCTCGTAGGCCATGCCGGCCGACATCGCGCCGTCGCCGATCACGGCGATGCAGTGGCGCTTCTCGTTCTTGAGCTTCGCGGCGACCGCCATCCCCAGGGCGGCGGAAATCGAGGTCGACGAATGCGCGGTGCCGAAGGTGTCGTACTTCGATTCGGTGCGGCGCGGAAACCCCGAGATGCCGTCGAGCATGCGCAGCCGCGCCATCGCCTCGCGCCGCCCGGTGAGGATCTTGTGCGGATAGGTCTGGTGGCCGACGTCCCAGACGATGCGGTCTTCCGGGGTCTCGAAGATGTAGTGCAGCGCGATGGTGAGCTCCACCGTGCCGAGGTTCGAGGACAGGTGGCCGCCGGTCTTCGACACCGACTCGAGAACGTAGGCGCGCAGCTCGTCGGCGAACTGGCGCAGCTGCTTCCTGTCCAGCGCGCGCAGCTGCGCCGGATCGTCGATGGTCTTCAGCAGCGCGTACATCGACGCATTGTAGGCATCGCGGGGAAGCCCGCCGGTGATCGCGCTCATGGCTAGAACTTTCGCAATACGATGAAGTCGGCGAGCTGCCCGAGGCGCCCGGCGCGGCCGCCGAGGGGCTCGAGCGCCGCGAGCGCCTCGCCGCGCAGCTCGCCCGCCAGCTCGCGAGCCCGCGCGAGGCCGAGCGTCGAGACGTAGGTAGGCTTGCCCTGCCTGGAGTCCTTGCCCGCGGTCTTGCCGAGCGTGCTGGTGCTCGCGTCGTAGTCCAGCACATCATCGACGACCTGGAACGCAAGCCCTATGGCTTTTCCATACTTATCCAGGGAATTCTTCTGTCCTGGATCGACCCGTCCGCACGCCGCGCCCAACGTCACTGCGCCGCGGATCAATGCCCCGGTCTTGTGAATGTGCATCACTTCGAGCTCGGGCAGCGTCAGCGCCTTCCCGGTCGACTCGAGGTCGATCTGCTGGCCCCCCGCCATGCCGCGCGAGCCCGCGGCGACGGCGAGGGTCTTCACCATGTCGAGCTGGACGCGCGCATCGTCGGCGAGGCGCTGATCGGCGAGCAGCTGGAACGCCAGCGACTGCAGGGCGTCCCCAACCAGCAGCGCCGTCGCCTGGTCGTATTCCACGTGCACCGTCGGCTTGCCGCGGCGAAGGACGTCGTTATCCATGCACGGCAGGTCGTCGTGCACCAGCGAGTAGGCGTGGATCAGCTCGACCGCGCAGGCCGCGATCTCGAGGCGCTCGGGCGGCGCGGCGGCCACTTCGCCCGCCGCGAAAACCAGGAGCGGCCGCACCCGCTTGCCGCCCTCGAGGGTGGCATAGCGCATCGCCCCGTGCAGGCGCGCCGGCGCCATGTGGGCCGACGGCAGCAGGCGCGCGAGCACCGCTTCGGTGCGCGCCTGGATGTCGCCCATCCAGGCCTGGAAGTCACTCTCGATGATCTTCATCGGGTCCCGCCTGCTGGGCGGCTTCGGCGAGCGGCTTCAGCACCTCGCCCTCCAGCACCTTGACCTGCTGCTGCGCCGCCTCAAGCTTCTGCTGGCAGAAGCGCGCCAGCTCCAGGCCGCGCCTGTGGACGGCGAGCGCTTCCTCCAGAGAAAGCTCTCCGCCCTCCATTCGCGCCACGATTTTTTCCAGCTCGGCGAGCGCTCCCTCGAAGGAAGGCTCGCCTGAAGGCTTGCTCATCTTTTAGTAAAATACTGTTTTTTTAGGAGCTTTACAACGAATGTCGGACCTGGCGCGATGGCGGCAGATACGTCCCGCGAGCCCTCAGCTCCCGGTGTCGTGGTATTTCGACCCCGAGATCTTCGCCCTCGAAAAGAAGCTCCTGTTCGACGCCGGCGCGAACTATGTAGGCCATGAGCTCATGGTGCCCGAGGTCGGCGACTTCCACACCCTCGCCTGGTTCGACGACGCCTGGATGCTCGTACGGAACCGCGAGGGAGACGCCACAAGCATCGAGCTTCTGTCCAATGTCTGCCGCCACCGCCAGTCGATCATGCTGCGCGGCCGGGGGAATGCCCAGAACATCGTCTGCCCGCTGCACCGCTGGACCTACGACCTGAAGGGGGAGCTCCTCGGCGCCCCGCATTTCCCCGAGAGCCCCTGCGTCAAGCTGCGCTCGAAGCCGCTGACGCGCTGGAACGGGCTGCTCTTCACCGGCCCGCGCGACCCGCGCCGCGACCTGGCGAGAATTACCACCCTGGCCGACTGGGACTTCAGCGGCTACGTCCTCGACTCGGTGCGGGTCGACGAGTACGACATCAACTGGAAGACTTTCATCGAGACCTACCTCGAGGTCTATCACGTCGACTTCTTCCACCCCGGGCTCGGCAACTTCACCGACTGCACCAACTTCACGGTCGATTACGGCGAGGAGTACTCGGTGCAGATCGTCGCGGCGAAGGCCGGGCTGCAGCGCCCGGGCACGCCGGTCTACAAGCGCTGGCAGGAGATGTGCCTGAAGCAGCTCGACGGCCAGGAGCCGAAGCACGGCGCGCTCTGGGCCTCGTACTTTCCGGGACTCACCTTCGAGTGGTATCCGAACGTGCTGGTGGTCTCGCACCTCATCCCGCGAGCGCCGAACCGCACCACCAACGTGGTCGAGTTCTACTATCCGGAGGAGGTCGTCCTGTTCGAGCGCGAGTTCATCGAGGCGCAGCAGGCTGCATACGTCGAAACCGCGATCGAGGACAACGAGATCTGCGAGCGCCTCGACGCCGGCCGCCGCGCGGTCTACGAGCAAGGCCTGGACGACGCCGGCCCCTACCAGTCGCCGATGGAAGACGCCGAGGTGCACTTCCACGAGTGGCTGCACCGGAAGCTGGGAAAATAAAGGGGGTCAGATCAACATTTCCGGAGCTGGCGGTCCGCCGGTTCACCCGAGGGAAATGTTGATCTGACCCCCTTTATTTGAGAATGGTCTGATGCCGACCACACTCGTCAGCACCGCCGAGCTTGCCGGCCATCCGCGCTGGCGCATCTTCGATTGCCGCCACGATCTCGCCAAGCCAGCGCTCGGCGAGCAGCAGTACCGCGAGGCGCACATTCCCGGCGCGCTCTTCGCGCATCTCGACCGCGACCTCTCGGCGCCCAAAACCGGCCGCAACGGCCGCCATCCGCTGCCGCAACCCGAAGTCTTTGCTTCTTGGCTGGCAAAGGGCGGGCTGAGCCCCTCTGATCAGGTCGTCTGCTACGACGCCGGGAACGGCGCGATGGCGGCGCGCCTGTGGTGGATGCTACGCTGGATCGGCCACGAGGCCGTCGCGGTGCTCGACGGCGGCCTGGCGAAATGGCTCGCCGAAAAGCGACCCGTCACGGCTGAGGTGCCTCGCTTCGAACCTTCCCACTATCCCTATCAGTTGGGAACACAAGTGGCGGTGGACGTGAACGACGTGGCGCAGCACGGTGGCGACATGTTATTGCTCGATGCGCGCGCGCCGGCGCGCTACCGCGGCGAGCAGGAACCGATCGACCCGGTGGCCGGCCGCATCCCGGGCGCGAGGAACCGCTTCAACATGGACAACGTCTCGCCGCAGGGAACGTTCAAGAGCGCCGGCGAGTTGAAGCAGGCGTTCCAGGCCGTGCTCGGAAATCGCACGCCCTCCGAAGTGGTGCACTACTGCGGCTCCGGCGTCGCGGCGTGCCACAACCTGCTCGCGATGGAAGTGGCGGGCCTGCCGGGTGGAAGGCTTTACGCCGGGTCGTGGAGCGAGTGGATCGCCGACCCCAAGCGCCCTATTGCTCGCTGACGCGCTTCTAGCCGTTCACTTCCTAGTCGCGACATTCATCGTCGGCGGCCTCGCCCTGGTGTGGGCCGGCGCCGCGCTCGGCTGGCAATGGATCAGGAATCCCTGGTTTCGCTATCTGCACCTTGGCGCCATCGCGTTCGTCGCGGCCGAAGCGCTTGCCGGGATCGCCTGCCCGCTCACGGTGTGGGAAGACCTGCTGCGCGGCGGCGTGCGCGCCGAATCGTTCGTGGGGCGCTGGGTGCAGCGCCTGCTCTATTACCAGGCGCCCGAGTGGGTGTTCACGGCCGGCTATGTCGTCTGGACGGCGGCTACGCTTCTAACGCTATGGCTCGTTCCGCCCAGGCGAAGAGCTGCCTGAAGACTTCCTCGCGGATGTGCGGCCGCGAGAGCACGAGATCGTGCACCGCCCCCGGAAAGGTCATCACCGTGACGTCCTCGCCGAGGGTGCGCGACCACCTGGCGATGTGGCGCCAGTCGAGCACGATATCGGCCGCGTCCGAGTGCATCGAGAGCACCGGGCAGCCGATCGCGAGGCCGCGGTGCACGCGTGCATGGGCGTCGGTCATCGCGCCGAGCCAGCCGTAATACACTCCGAAGCCGAGCGGCGGCTTGAGCGCGAGGTCGAACTCCCATCCCTCGTCGAGCAGGCTCCTCACGTAATCCTCGCGCAGCACTTTCTCGTCCTTGAGGAACGGATAGAACCGCCCGAGCGCGGCTGCAAGGTGCAGCTGCGTGACCTTCCAGGCCGGCAGGCGCCAGTCGAAGAAGGCGCTGTTCAGCCACAGCGCGCGCAGCGAAGCGCGTGCTTCGCCCTCGTGCGCGTACAGCGCGCAGATCAGCGCGCCCGTCGAGTGGCCGGCGAGCAGCACGGGCTCGCCGATCTCGGCGATCGCAGCGGTGAGCTCGGCGTAGTACTCGGTAACGCTGCGGCAAAAATTCGGGTGCTGGTGCGGCCGCAGCGACCGGCCGTGCTTGCGCAGGTCGAGGGCGTAGAAGGCATAGCCCTCCGCGGCGAAGCGCTCTGCCATGTGCCGCTGAAAAAAGTAGTCGGCGAAACCATGCACGTAGAGCGCCGCGCCGCGGGGCGCCTCGCCGCCGGGCAGGCGCACGAGCGTCGCCGCGACCGCGCCGTCGTAGTCGTCGGGAAAGCGCAGCTCGAGCGCCTCGAAGCCCGGCAGCAGCGGGTCAGGCTGCCAGGTGCGAATGCCCGTCCTCATGCCTTCGCAGCGCCCAGCGCACGTGTTCACGGACGAGGGCCGAGGGATGGTTCGCGCGTGCACGCAGCGCCTCGATCACATCGCCCGAAGTCGGCGCATTGCCCAGGCCGACGGCGAGGTTGCGCAGCCACCGCTCGTAGCCGATGCGCCGGATGGGCGAGCCCTGCAGGCGCCGGTCGAACTCGCACTCGGTCCACGCGAACAGCTCCACGAGCGTGGCGCGGTCGAGGCCGTGGCGCGGCTTGAAGTCCTCCTCGGCGCTCGGCCGGGCGAAGCGGTTCCACGGACAGACGAGCTGGCAGTCGTCGCAGCCGTACACGCGGTTGCCGATGAGGGGGCGCAGCTCTTCAGGGATCGCGCTCTTGTGCTCGATCGTGAGGTACGAGATGCAGCGGCGCGCGTCGAGCTGGTAGGGGCCGCGGATGGCCTGCGTCGGGCACACGTCGATGCAGCGCGCGCAACTGCCACAGCGGTTTTCCTGTGGAGAATCGATGGGCAAATCCAGATCGCAGTAGATCTCGCCGATGAAGAACCACGAGCCCCCGTCGCGGTCGAGGAGCAGCGTGTGCTTCCCCCGCCAGCCGATTCCCGCGTGCGCGGCGAGCTCGACCTCGAGCACCGGCGCCGAATCGGTGAACACCCGGTAGCCGAAGGGCCCCGCTTCGGCTTCGATGTGCTCGCAAAGCTTCTGCAGCCGGCCGCGCAGCACCTTGTGATAGTCGCGCCCGCGGGCATAGCGCGCGATGTAAGCATGTCCGGGTTGTAACTCGTCCTCCACGCTCCCCGGGACGTCGCTGAGATAGTCCATCCGGCACGAGATCACGCGCAGCGTGCCCGGCTTCAGCTCGGCGGGACGCGCCCTGAGCGCGCCGTGGCGCGCCATATACTCCATCTCGCCATGCCAGCCCCGATCGAGCCACTCGATGAGCCGCGGCTCGGCCGCGGACAAATCCGCATGCGCGATGCCCACCGCCTGGAATCCCAGGTCGCGGCCCCAGTCCTTGATCCGCTGCGCGAAGGCTCGGCCTTCCATGTCTCTCGATCTTAAGTTGCCCGACCGCGCCGCGACCGAAGCGCTCGGCGCGGCGCTCGCCCCGGGCGCGCGGGCCGGCCGCGTGATTCACCTGCGCGGCGACCTCGGGGCCGGGAAAACCACCCTGGTGCGCGGGCTCCTGCGAGCCCTTGGACACGCCGGACGGGTCAAGAGTCCCACCTACACCTTGGTTGAACCTTATGAGCTTTCGAGCTTACACTTCTATCACTTTGATTTCTATCGGTTGAAAAACCAAGAAGAATGGGAGCAAGCGGGATTTCGCGAATACTTCAGCGCGCAGGCGCTGTGCGCGGTCGAGTGGCCGGAGCGGGCGCATGGCCTGCTCGCGCCGCCGGACCTCGACATCGAGCTGCGCTTCGAGGGCGAGGGCAGGCGTGCCCGGCTCAGCGCGCACGGAGCGCCTGGCGAGGACTGGGTTTCGTCATTGCGCTCCTCGTCCTGAGCAATGCGCAGGCTCAGATCGTGTCGAGCCGCATCTGGCCTGCGCGCGATTACACCCGGCTCACGCTCGAATCGAAGTCCGCAGTCAAGCACAGCATGTTCACCGTCAAGGAGCCCGAGCGGCTGGTGCTCGATCTCGAGACCGACGAGCTTGCCCCGGCGCTGACCGAGCTGCAGGGCAAGGTCGCGCCGGACGATCCCTACATCAAGGGTCTGAGGGTCGCGCGCAACCGGCCGGGCATCATCCGCCTCGTCCTCGATCTCAAGACCGATGTCAAGCCGCAGCTCTTCAACTTGCCGCCGGTTGCCGAGTACGGCCATCGCCTGGTGCTCGACATCTATCCCGAGGTGCCGCTGGATCCGCTGGCGGCCCTGCTCGAGGAAAGCAGCAAGACGCAGGACGAAAAGCCGCCGAACAAGGTGGCGCGCCTCGCCACGATCGTGATCGACGCCGGGCATGGCGGCGAAGACCCGGGGGCGCTCGGCCGCCACGGCTCCCGCGAGAAGGACGTGACGCTCAGCATCGCGCGGCGCCTCAAGACCCTGGTGGACGCCGAGCCGAACATGCGAGCGTTGCTCACCCGCGATGGTGACTACTTCCTGCAGCTCAATGCGAGGGTCGAGAAAGCGCGCAAGGTCAAGGCCGACCTCTTCGTTTCGATCCACGCCGACGCATTCGTCCGGCCCGATGCGCGCGGCTCATCGGTGTTCGCGCTGTCGGACCGCCGCGCCACCTCCCAGCTCGCCCGCGAGCTCGCTAGAGCGCAGAACGAGTCCGACCTGGTCGGCGGCGTGAACCTGCAGGAGAAGGACGACTACGTGAAGAGGACGATCATCGACCTCTGGCAGACCGGGACCATCGACCACAGCCTGCGCCTGGGCGGCTCGGTGCTGAAGCGCCTGGGCACGGTGAACACCCTGCACAAGCCGCGCGTGGAACAGGCGAGCTTCGCGGTGCTGACGGCGCCGAACATCCCGTCGATCCTGGTGGAGACCGCGTTCATCTCCAATCCCGAGGAGGAAAAGCGGCTGAACGACGAGGACTACCAGGACAAGCTCGCGCGGGCAGTGCTCGACGGGATCCGCGACTACTTCGCCAAGCACCCGCCCCGCCCTGCCTCGCCTCTGGCGCTTAACTAGACGTGCTCCTCATGCGCCTGGAATTCAGCCACGCAATGATTCCAGGAGAGATGGAGAGCGCCACGATCGCGAGGATCACGACGGTCAGGTTGTTCCGGATGAGCGGGATGTTGCCGAAGAAGTAGCCCGCGGTGCAAAGCGAGCCGACCCAGATGACCGCGCCTGCGACGCAGAACGCGAGGTAGCGCAGGTAGGGCATGCTGCCCACCCCGGCCACGAACGGCACGTAGGTGCGCACGATCGGAACGAAGCGCGCGAGGATGATGGTCTTGCCGCCGTGGCGCTCGTAGAACTCGTGCGTGCGCTGCAGGTACACCGGGTTCACCCACCTGCCGAAGAGGCGCATGCCGGCCCAGCGCCCGATCCAGTAGTTCGAGTTGTCGCCGCAGAGCGCCGCGACGATGAGCGTCGCGATGACCGCGAGAAGGTCCATTTCCCCCAGCGCGGCAAGGGTCCCGGCGACGAAGAGCAGCGAATCGCCCGGCAGGAACGGCGTGACCACGAGCCCGGTCTCGCAGAACACGATGACGAAGAGCAGTGCGTACACCCACACGCCGTGCTGCTTCACGAACTCGCCCAAATGCACGTCGAGGTGAACCACGAGGTCCCACAGGAAGGCGAGAAGCTCCATCGGCCGATTGTATAATCTGCCCGCCCCTCGCTGCCGCGCATTCCAATGCCTTCCATCCAGGTCCTACCGGATCTCCTCGTGAGCCAGATCGCGGCGGGCGAGGTGGTGGAGCGTCCGGCCTCGGTCCTGAAGGAGCTGATCGAGAACAGCATCGATGCCGGCGCCCGCGCGATCAGCGTGACGCTCGATGAAGGCGGCATGCGTCGCGTGCAGGTGGAGGATGACGGCGAGGGCATCGCGCGCGAGGACCTGCCGCTCGCGCTGGCACGGCACGCGACGAGCAAGATCCGCAGCCTTGGCGACCTGGAAGGCGTCGCCACGATGGGCTTTCGGGGCGAGGCGCTCGCTTCGATCGCGTCGGTCTCGCGCGTGTCGATCGCGAGCCGGACCCGCCATGCCCCACATGGCGCCTCGATCACCGCGGAAGGCGCGCACCTCGGCGAGGTCACCCCGGCAGCGCGCGCGCAGGGGACCACCGTGTCGGTCGAGGATCTTTATTTCAACACGCCGGCTCGCCGCAAGTTCCTGCGCACCGAGGCGACCGAGCTCGGGCATTGCGACGAGGCGCTCCGGCGCGTCGCGCTCGCCCGTTGCCAAGTCGCCTTTACGCTGAAGCACAACGGAAGGGTCAGCCGCCATCTTCGCGCGCAGCCGCTCGCCGAGCGCGCGGCGCTGTTCCTTGGCGAGGAGCTCGTGACCGCGAGCGTGCCGATCGAGGCGCGCAGCGGCAGCCTTGCGCTGACCGGCCTCGCGGGCCTGCCGCAGGCGGCAAAGCCGCGCGCCGAGGCCCAGTACTTCTTCGTCAACGGCCGGTTCGTACGCGACCGGGTGCTCGCGCACGCGGTACGCGAGGCGTACTCCCAGCTCCTGCACGGCGAGCGACAGCCTGCCTACGTGCTCTTCCTCGAGCTCGATCCGCGCGCGGTGGACGTGAACGTTCATCCGGCCAAGACCGAAGTGCGCTTCCGCGATTCGCGCACAATGCACCAGTTCGTGAAGCACGCGCTCGAGCGGGCGCTCTCGCCGAGCGCGGCCGAGGCACCGGTGGCGTATGCGTCCGTAAATCATGGAAATGCAATTCAATCCTCGTTTGGACTCGCGCAGCCCGTGGCCGCGTACCAGGCGTTCATGGGCTCGGCGCTTCCGGCTGCGTTGCCGCAGGCCGAAAAGGCGCCGCCGCTCGGCTACGCGCTCGCCCAGCTTCACGGGGTCTATATCCTGGCGCAGAACGAGGCCGGCCTCGTGCTCGTGGACATGCACGCGGCGCACGAACGCATCGTAATGGAGAAGCTCAAGCGCAACCTCGATACCGGAGCGGTCCAGCGCCAGGCGCTGCTCGTGCCGGCAGTGCTCTCGGCCGAGGCGCTCGACGTTGCCACGGCCGAGGAGAACCGCGAGGCGCTCGAGCGCCTCGGCCTCGAGCTGGCGGTGTCCGGGCCAAACGAGCTGTCGGTGCGCGCGGCGCCGGCTGCGCTCGCGGCGGGAGACATCCCGGCGCTCACGCGCGACGTGCTGCGCGAAATCCGCGAGTTCGGCGGCAGCGAAGCGCTGAGCGCGCGCCAGAACGAGCTCCTCGCCACGATGGCCTGCCATGCCGCGGTGCGCGCGAACCGCACGCTGGGCGTCGCCGAGATGAACGCCCTGCTCCGCGAAATGGAGGAGACCGAGCGCTCCGGCAGCTGCAACCACGGCCGTCCGACGTGGTATCAGCTCACCCTCGCCGACCTGGACAAGCTCTTCCTGCGGGGACGTTGATGGACAAGGTGATGATCATCACGGGAGGCGGCCGCGGCATTGGCGCCGAGACTGCCAAGCTCGCCGCCAAGCGGGGCTACGCGGTATGCGTAAACTATCTGAAGGACGCAAAGGCAGCTGAAAGCCTCTTAAAGGAACTTTCTCTTGGAAAGAAAGCAATTGCCGTTGCCGGCGATGTCTCCAGGGAAGAAGACGTGCTGAAGATCTTTGCGGAGACCGACAAGGCGCTCGGCCGCGTCACGGCGCTCGTCAACAACGCCGGTATCGTCGACCGCTCGCAGCGCGTGGAGACGATTACCGCGGCGCGCCTGGCGCGCATGTTCGCAATCAACGTCACGGGCAGCTTCCTGTGCGCGCGCGAGGCGGTGAAGCGCATGTCGACGAAGCACGGCGGCAAGGGCGGCGCGATCGTCAACGTCTCCTCGGCGGCGGCGAAGCTCGGCAGCCCGGGCGACTACGTCGACTACGCCGCGTCGAAGGCGGCGATCGAGACCTTCACCGTCGGGCTCGCCAAGGAAGTGGGCGGCGAGGGCATCCGCGTGAACTGCGTGCGGCCGGGTGTGATCCGCACCGACATCCACCTGGTGAGCGGCGACCCCTCGCGCGTCGAGCGCATCGGCGGCGCCGCGCCGCTCGGGCGCCCGGGCGAGCCCGAGGAGGTCGCGCGCGCCATCCTCTTCCTTGCCTCGGACGAGGCGTCCTACACGACCGGCGCGGTCCTCGATGTGACCGGCGGCCGCTAGCGCCTTGCCGACGGCGTTCGCCCTGCTCGGGCCGACCGCGAGCGGCAAAAGCGCCCTGGCCCTGCGCCTCGCCGAAAAGCATCCGATCGAGATCGTCTCGGTCGATTCGGCGCAGGTCTACCGCGGCATGGACATCGGCAC
>JBIOYV010000100.1:0-3172 GCA_044870335.1 Burkholderiales bacterium
TAGCCATGGCGCGTATCGCCGGCATCAACATTCCCGTCAACAAGCACATCTGGGTGGGGCTGACGCACGTCTATGGCATCGGCCGCTCGCGCGCGCTCGCCGCCTGCAAGGCTGCGAACATCGACCCGTCGACGCGCGTGCGCGACCTCACCGAGCCCGAGGTCAATGCGCTGCGCGCGCAGGTCTCGCGCTACATGGTCGAGGGCGACCTGCGCCGGGAGAACGCGATGAGCCTCAAGCGTCTCATGGACCTCGGCGCGTACCGCGGCATCCGCCACCGCAAGGGCCTGCCGGCTAGGGGCCAGCGTACGCGCACGAACGCGCGCACGCGCAAGGGCCCGCGTCGCGCGGCGGTCAAGACGAACGTTCAACCGGGCAAGGTCTGACGATGGCTGAAGCTGACACCAAACAGAAGGCCGAGGCGAAGCCGGAAGCGAAGGGCGACGCCAAGGCGGACGCCAAGGGCGCGGCCGACAAGGGCGCGGCGCCGGCCGCCGCGAAGGCGCGCAAGAAGGTGAAGCGCCAGGTCTCCGACGGCGTGGCGCACATCCACGCGTCCTTCAACAACACGATCGTCACGATCACCGACCGCCAGGGCAACACGCTCGCCTGGGCGACGTCGGGCGGCTCGGGCTTCCGCGGCTCGCGCAAGAGCACGCCGTTCGCCGCGCAGGTCGCGGCCGAGAAAGCGGGCGTTACGGCGCAGGAGCACGGCCTGCGCACCGTCGAGGTCCGCGTGCGCGGCCCGGGCCCGGGACGCGAGTCAGCGGTCCGCGCGCTGAACGCATGCGGTCTCAAGGTCACGAGCATCGCGGACGTGACGCCGATCCCGCACAACGGTTGCCGCCCGCCCAAGAAGCGGCGCGTCTGAGGCGAAGAGGACAATGGCCAGATACCTCGGTCCAAAGTGCAAGCTCTCGCGCCGCGAGGGCACCGATCTTTTCCTGAAGAGCGGCATCAAGCCGCTCGAGAGCAAGTGCAAGCTCGAGGTGCCGCCGGGCGGCATCAAGAGCGAACGTCGCACGCGCCTGTCCGGCTACGGCGTACAGCTGCGCGAAAAGCAGAAGCTGCGCCGCATGTACGGCATCCTCGAGCGCCAGTTCCGCAACTACTACGCGAAGGCCGCGGGCCGCCCCGGCTCGACCGGCGAGAACCTGCTGCGCTTCCTCGAGGGGCGCCTCGACAACGTCGTCTACCGGATGGGCTTCGCGGCGACCCGCGCCGAGGCGCGCCAGCTCGTGTCGCACAAGGCGATCGAGGTGAACGGCGAGGCCGTCAACGTGGCCTCGTACCAGTGCGCCGCCGGAGATGTCATCGCGGTGCGCGAGAAGGCGAAGGGCCAGGCCCGCATCGCGGCCGCGCTCGCGATCGCAACCCAGGTCGGCTGGCCCGACTGGGTCGAGGTGGACGACAAGAAACTCAGCGGCACCCTCAAGGCGCTGCCGGACCGTGACCAGATCCTCCCGGACATCAACGAGAACCTGGTCGTCGAGCTCTATTCGAAGTGAGGTGATGCCCATGCAAGGTACCGCCACGGAATTCCTCAAGCCCCGCTCCGTCAAGGTCAGCGACACGGGCGCGCGCGCCGCGCGCATCGTGATCGAGCCTTTCGAGCGCGGCTTCGGCCACACGCTCGGCAATGCGCTCAGGCGCGTGCTGCTCTCCTCGATGCCCGGCTGCGCCGTGACCGAGGTCGAGATCGAGGGCGTGCTCCACGAGTACACCAGCATCGAGGGCGTCCAGGAGGACGTCGTCGACATCCTGCTGAACCTCAAGGCGATCGCGCTCGAAATGCACACGCGCGACTCCGTCGAGCTCCGGCTCTCGAAGAAGGGCCCGGGGCCAGTTACCGCGGGTGACATCCAGCTCGACCACGACGTCGTGATCGTGAATCCCGAGCTCGTGATTGCGAACCTCAACAAGCCCGTCGAGCTCGCAATGAACCTCAAGATCGAGCGCGGCCGCGGCTACCGCCCGGCGGTGCAGCGCCTGGAGTTCGAGGAGCAGAGCCGCCCGATCGGCCGCCTGCAGCTCGACGCCTCGTTCTCGCCGGTCCGCCGCGTGACCTACGGCATCGAGTCCGCGCGCGTCGAGCAGCGCACCGACCTCGACAAGCTGATCATCGACATCGAAACGAACGGCACGATCAACCCGGACGAGGCGATCCGCCGCGCGGGCAGCATCCTCAAGGACCAGCTGACCGTGTTCGTGGACCTCGAGGGCCAGGGCGAGTCGCCGTCGCGCGAGGCCGGCCCGCTGCCGGACCCGATCCTCCTGCGCCCCGTCGACGAGCTGGAGCTCACTGTCCGCAGCGCGAACTGCCTGAAGGCGGAGAACATCCACTACATCGGTGACCTGGTGCAGCGCACCGAGGTCGAGCTGCTGCGCACGCCGAACCTCGGCAAGAAGTCACTCACCGAGATCAAGGAAGTCCTCGAGAGCCACGGGCTGACGCTCGGCATGCGCATCGAGGGCTGGCCGCCGGCGTCGCTGCGCCGCGAAGACGAGCTGCGCACGGCCTGAGCACGCGAACGGGATAAGACGACATGCGACACCAGCTTTCGGGACGCCAGCTCTCGCGCAATAGCGCCCATCGCCGGGCCCTGATGCGCAACATGTGCGCGGCGCTCATCCGCGCCGAGACGATCCAGACGACGCTCCCGAAGGCGAAGGAGCTGCGCCGCGTCGTCGAGCCGCTCATCACGCTCGGCAAGTCGGACTCGCTGCCGGGCCGTCGCCGCGCCTTCGTGACGCTGCGCGACGACGCGCTGGTCGTGAAGCTGTTCGAGGACATCGGGCCGCGCTTCAAGTCCCGCGCGGGGGGCTACACGCGGATCCTCAAGATGGGCCCGCGGCCGGGCGATGCGGCGCCGATGGCGCTGATGCAGCTCGTCGAGGCGGACGCCGCCCCGGCGCAGCCTGCCGGCGACAAGGCCGGCAAGAAGAAGAAAAAGGAGGCCGCGCCGAAGAAGGAGAAGGCTCCCGCGAAGAAGGCCGCCAAGGCCGACAAGGGCGAGGAGAAGCCGAAGCGCCGCAAGAAGGCCGCCGGCTGAGGGTTTCCAATCTGCGGGCTTGGGGCCCGCGGTCGCCATGGAGAAGCCGGGGACATCCCCGGCTTTTTTTTATACCTTAACGACGTAGCGCCAGCCTCCGGATAAGGGGACGCTCACCT
>JBIOYV010000101.1:0-62400 GCA_044870335.1 Burkholderiales bacterium
CCGTCGCCGACGTCTTCGGCGCTGAAGCCTACGAGCGCATGCGGCACGACATCGAACGCTGCATCGCGGGCGAAAGCGTGGAGTTCGAGTTCACCACTGCCGAGGGCGGCAAGCGGCGCACGCTCCAGGTCGCGTGCGTGCCGCACCTGGGGCGCGAGGGCGAGGTGCTCGGCTTCTACATGCTCGGAAACGACGTGACCGCGCTGAAGCGCGCGCAGGAGGACCTGCGCTTCGCCGCAGTCCAGCTCCAGCACGACGCGCGCCGCCTCGAGTTCCTCGCGCACCACGACACGCTCACGGGCCTTCCCAACCGCGCGATGTTCGCCGACCGCGCGCGCGAGGCCGTCGCGCACGCCCGCCGGCACGACAAGACGGCGGCGTTCCTGTTCCTCGACATGGACAACTTCAAGCAGGTGAACGACGGCCTGGGCCACGACGTGGGCGACGGCCTGCTGAAGGTGATCGCCTCCCGGCTGCGCGCCTGCGTGCGCGGCGACGACTTCATCGCGCGTATCGGCGGCGACGAGTTTTGCGTGCTGCTGCAGGAGATCGCCGAGCCGCGCGAGGCCGCCGCGGTGGCGCAGAAGCTGGTCTACGAGCTCTCCAAGGGCTACCGCATCGGCGAGCATTCGATTTCCTGCGGCGCGAGCGTCGGCATCGCCTGCGTGCCGCAGGACGGCCACGACGTCGCGACACTGCTGCGGCTTGCCGACGTGGCGATGTACCGCGCCAAGGAGGCGGGCCGCAACGGCTACCAGTTCTTCTCGGTGGTGCTCAACCAGGACGCCGCCGCCGCGGCGGCGCTCGCCGAGGAGCTGAAGAGCGGCATCGGGCGCGGGGAGCTCTTCCTCGTGTACCAGCCGCGCATCGACATCGCCACGCGCCAGGTGGTCGGGGCCGAGGCGCTGCTGCGCTGGCGCCACCCGCGCTACGGCGTGCTCGCCCCCGAGGCGTTCCTGCCCCTCGCCGACGACACCGGGCTGCTGGTGCCGATCGGCGCCTGGGTGCTGCGCGAGGCCTGCATGCAGGGCCGGCGCTGGCTCGACGCCGGCATCAAGCCGCTCACCGTGGTCGTGAACATCACCGCGCGGCAGCTGCGCCACGCCTCGCTCGCGGAAGAGGTGCGCGCGGCGCTCGCGGAGAGCGCGCTGCCGCCCGAGTCGCTGCTGATCGAGGTGCCCGAGACGCTGCTGCGCCAGATGCCCGAGCAGCTCGAGGAGAACTTCGCCGGGGTGGCGGCGACCGGCGCGCGCCTGGGGGTGGACGACTTCGGCACCGGCTACGCGTCGCTGCCCATGCTGCAGCACATGCGCGCGAGCGCCGTGTGCATCGACCGCAAGCTGGTCGCGGGGCTGCCGGTCGACGCCGAGCGCGCGGGGCTCGCCAAGGCGCTGATCACCCTCGCGCGCGGCCTCAACTTCGACGTCGTGGCAAAGGGCGTCGAGACCCACGCCCAGCGCGACTTCCTCGCCGAGGCCGGCTGCCGCGTGTTCCAGGGCGACCTCTTTGCCTCGCCCGGCCCGGCCGGCGAGATCGAGCCGGTCCTGCGCGCGCGCCGCGCCGCTTAGTCCCGGGTTTTAGGGTAACGTTGCCCCGATGGTCACGCATCGGGGCGGCTGCCATTGCGCACGCGTGCGATTCGAGGTGGTCGCGCCCGCGAGCGTCCAGGTCACCGAGTGCAACTGCTCGATGTGCGCAAGAACGGGCTACCTTCACCTCATCGTGCCGAAGGAGCGATTCAAGCTCGTGTCGGGCGCCGACGCGCTCACCACGTACCAGTTCAACACCGGCACCGCGCGACACCTTTTCTGCTCGGTGTGCGGCGTGAAATCGTTCTACGTTTCGCGCTCGCACCCCGACGGCTACAGCGTGAATGCGCGCTGCCTGGACGAGGGGACGGTCGAGGACATGACCGTGGTGCGCAAGGACGGAAAAAACTGGGAGAACACCTACGGCGCCACTCAGGGGCGATTCGATGAATAGCCGCGCCAGTGGCGTGGCGCATATCGTTCCAGTCATTGTTCCCATTTCCGAGCAGCACATCGAGGGCTTCCGGGCCGCGGTCGACAGCGTGGCGCGCGAGCGCAGGTACCTCGCGCTGCTCGAGTCGCCGCCCGAGGCCGACGCCAGAAAATACGTGCGAGACAACATCGCGGGCGGCGCGCCGCACTTCGTCGCGGTGGCCGACGGCAAGGTGGTGGGCTGGTGCGACGTCGCCCTGCGGGCGCGCCCCACGCAACAGCACAGCGGGATCCTCGGGATGGGCGTAATCAGCGAATATCGCGGCAAAGGCATCGGACGCGCCCTGATGCAGGCCGCGCTCGCCGCGGCGAGAACGCGTGGCATCCGCCGCATCGAGCTCACGGTGCGGGTCGATAACGAGCCTGCCAAGCGCCTCTACGAGAGCTTCGGCTTCGTCACCGAGGGGCTGTGCAAGCGGCACCTGTGCCTAGACGGCCAGTTCATCGACAGCTGGCTCATGGCGCTTCTGGCATGACCCGGGAGGAGGTCTACCTTCAGCTACGATGCCTACGGAGGAGCTCGAATGAACACCACGCTGTTTCGAAAGGGATGGATACATAGATGATCCGCAGCGCGCTAGCATGCACGACCCTCTTCCTCCTATCGGTAGCCTCCGCCATGAGCCAGCCAGCCACCCCGGCAGCGCGCGCCGAGCTTGCGCCCAGCGGCAAGCTTCGCGTCGGCATCAACCACAGCAACTTCCTGCTCGTGAACCCGGGCTCGCCGCACGGCACGCCGAAGGGGATCGCGCCCGACCTCGCGGCCGAGCTCGCCAAGCGCCTGGGCGTGCCGGTGGAATACGTGAGCTTCGAGAGCGCCGGCAAAACCGCCGACGCGATCCGCGACGCCAAGGTCGACGCCGGGTTCATCGCCAACGAGCCCGAGCGCGCCAACGTGATCGAGTTCAGCAGCGCCTACCTCGAGCTCCCGGCCACCTATCTCGTGCCGGCCGGCTCGCCGCTGCGCTCGCTCGCCGACGTCGACCGCCCCGGCGTGCGCATCGCCGTGAGCGGGCGCAGCGCCTACGACCTCTACCTCTCGCGCACGCTGAAGAGCGCGCAGCTCGTGCGCGCCGAGGGCATTCCGGCCTCGGTGAAGCTGTTTAACGAGCAGAAGCTCGACGCGCTCGCCGGCCTGAAGCCGGGGCTCCTCGCCGAGGCGCAGAAGCTGCCGGGCTCGAAGGTGCTCGACGGGCACTTCACCGCGGTCCAGCAGTCCATCGGAGTGCCTAAGAAAAGCGCCGGCGCGGCGAAATACCTGCGCGCGTTCGTCGAGGACACGAAAAGCTCCGGTCTGATCGCGAAGCTGGTCGAGAAGCACGGCGTCAAAGGAGTGATCGTCGCGCCGCCGGCGCAGTAGAGAATTGGACCGAAAATCGGGGTCAGAGCCCGATTTCTCGGCTGGTTGGTGATGTGAAACTTTCGATCGTCGTTCCCGCATTCAACGAAGAGCGCCTCGTCGCCGGAACCTTGGAGCGCCTCAAAGACGGAATCGAGGTGTTCCGGCGGCGCGGCTGGTCCGGCGAGCTCATCCTCTGCGACAACAATTCGACCGACCGCACGGCCGAGTTGGCGCGCGCAGCCGGCGCCACGGTGGTATTCGAGCCGGTGAACCAGATTGCGAGAGCGCGCAACGCTGGTGCAAGCGCCGCCTCGGGCGACTGGTTGCTCTTCGTCGACGCGGACTCCTCTCCCACTTCCGAGCTTTTCGAGGACGTCCTTGCCGTGATCGAGTCAGGCCGATACGTGGGCGGTGGCTGCACGGTTGCGATGGCAGGCGCGCCGGCCGTAGTCAGCGTCTGGGCAAGCGGCTGGAACGCGCTAAGCCGGATGGCGCGTTGGGCTGCAGGCGCGTTTCTTTTCTGCGAGGCCAGGGCGTTTCGCGCCATAGGCGGCTTCAGCGAAGAGCTCTTCGCGTCCGAAGAAATCGACCTGTCGCGCCGACTGAAGCGCCGGGGCCGCTTCGTCATCCTCCATCGCCATCCGCTCTTGACGAGCGGGCGCAAGTTGCAGCTCTATAGCTGGCGCGAGCACTTTGCCTTCATCTGGAAGATGCTGACCGCAGGCCGCAGCACGCTGCGCAGCCGCGACGCCTGCTCGCTGTGGTACGACGGAAGACGTTGAGGAAATCGGGCTCTGACCCCGATTTTGCGTTCTAGGCTTCGACGACGAAGTCGAAAGCGCCTTCGCCGGATTTTGCGGTCTTGAGCTCGAGCTCGGGGCGATAGAGGCCGTCGCGGCGGTTCATGGCCTCGCCCGGGAAATAGAGCTGGGTGGTGACGAGCCGGCCGCCCTTCGGCTGGATCTTCACGTGGTAGTGGCGCGTGCGCCCGGGATAGAGGGCAGGCACGATGGTCTCGAAGCGGTAGCGGCCTTCCGGGTCGGTGAACTGGTGCCCGCGGTAGCGATACCCCGCGTTGTCGTAATCGCCGTCTTCGTCGGCGTGCCAGACATCCACCAGCGCGTTGGCGAGCGGCTTGCACTGCGCCGTGAGCACCCTTCCCGCGACCACGAAGCGCTGCGCCTTGCTTCCGGCTTCGACGAGCGAGGCCCGCAGGGGCGAGTTGGGCGTGAAGAATGGCCCCTCGGTCTGGCGCGGCGTCGCCACGCCGCAGGCCTGGGCGAGACCATCCAGGGGCACGAGCAGCGCAGCACCCAGCATGCGACGGCGAGTAATGATCATGGCTTCCCTTTGACCGGGGTCGTGCTTCACAAGTTTCTCACGGCTGACAAAGCGCTAAACTGCCGCTGGACGGGGGGAGGGTCACTGGCATGAGTGAGATCAGGGAGTGCCTGGCGCCGGATCGTCATCCGCGCCGGCCGCGGGTGGCCCTGCCGAAGGGGTCGGTCGACACGCACGTGCATGTGTTTGCACCGGGGTACCGGCTGTCGCCGGCGCGAGGCTATACCCCGCCCTACTCGACCCTCGCGGAGCTCCAGTACCTGCACGCCATGCTTGGAATCGAGCGCGTGGTGTTCACGCAGCCCTCGGTCTACGGCACCGACAATTCGGCGATCCTCGACGCCATGGCAGCGCTCAATCGCGAAACGCCGGACCAGGCGCGCGCCGTGGTCGCGCTCGACATGAACGTGGGCGAAGACGAGCTCGCCGCGCTCGACGCCGCGGGCGTGCGCGGCGTGCGGCTCAATACCGACAACAAGGGCGGCATGCCGATCCGGCTCGCGGACATTCCGGAGCTCGCCGCGCGCATCCGGCCTTTCGGCTGGCACATCGAGTTCCTGTTTCCGGGGAACGACATCCTCGAGCTGATGCCGGTCTTCACCGCGCTCTCGGTGCCGATGTCGATCGCGCACTTCGCCTATCAGCCGGCCGCCGCAGGCGTCGAGGCTCCAGGGTTCAAGGCGCTGCTCGAGCTCGCGCGGCGCGGCAACACCTGGATCAAGATCTCGGGCGCCAACCGCGTGAGCGCGACCGACCTCCCGCCGTACGACGACGTGAGGCCGATGGCCCGCGCGCTGATCGAGGCCGCGCCGGAGCGGATCGTCTGGGGCACGGATTGGCCGCACCCGAACAAGTATCTCGTCAACCCGAACGACGGCGACCTCGTCGACGCCTTCGGCGACTGGGTGGCCGACGAGGCGATGCGGCGCAGGATCATGGTGCAGACGCCGGCCGTGTTCTATCGCTTCTGACGAGCGTCAGGTAGGAAACCAAGGACACCGCTGCGCACACCGCGACCACGCTCGCCATGGCTATCGCGCCTTCGGCGTGGATCCAGCCGACCGCCGCGCTCGCCACGACGCCGGTGAGCGCCTGGCTGAAGCCGAGGAGCGAAGCCGCGCCGCCGGCGCGCTCGCCGAAGGGCGCCATCGCCACCGCCGACACGTTGGAGGCGATGAGGCCGAGGCTCGCCACTACGAAGAAGAGCGCCGCGAACACCGCGGCGAAACCGCCCAGGCCGGTGAGCGCGCAGCCGATGAGCAGCGCCGCTGCGAGCGCCAGGATGCTCACGCCCCAGCCGAGGACCTTGCGCGGGCCGCGCCCGCTCACGAGCCTGCGGTTCACCTGCGAGATCATGATGAAGCCGAACGCGTTCGCGCCGAAATAGATGCCGAAGCGCTCGGCCGGGATGCCGAAGTGCTGGATGAACACGAACGGCGCCGCGGCGAGGTACGAGAAGAACGCGCCGAACGAGAACATGAAGACGAGGGCCGGTCCGACGAAGAGGCGGTTGCGCGCGAGCGGCAGCATGCCGGCGAGCGCGCGGCCGACCGAGCCGCTGCGGGCATGCACCGGGTGCGACTCGTCGAGGAAGAAGAACGCCATGGCGATGCAAAAAAGCGCGTAGGCCGCGAGCAGCCAGAAAATCCAGTGCCACGACGCCGCGATCAGCAGCCAGCCGCCGGCGAGCGGCGCGAGGATCGGCGCCGCGCCCATCACCAGCATCATGAGCGAGAGCACCTGCGCCGACTGGATGGCGTCGAAGCGGTCGCGGATCACCGCGCGCACGATCACCATGATCGAGGAGCCGCCGAGCGCCTGCGCGAAGCGCAGCAGGATGAAGCTGCCTATGTCCTGCGCGAGCGCGCAGCCCACCGACGCCAGGACGAAGAGCGAGAGGCCGCCGAGAAGCGGCGGCTTGCGGCCGAAGCGGTCGCTGAGCGGTCCCATCGCGAGCTGCCCGATCGCCATGCCGAAGAGGTATGCCGAGACGGTGTGCTGCACGCGCCCGGGCGTTGCGGCGAACTCGGCCCCCAGCATCGGCAGCGCCGGCAGGTACATGTCGAGCGCGAGCGGGCCGAGCGCCATGATCGCGCCCAGCACGAGCGTGAGCCGCCCTACTCCGCCGACCTTGCCGCCCGCTACCCCTTCACGCACAGGACTTGCTTGAGCGTGTGCACTACCTCGACGAGGTCGGACTGGTTCGCCATCACCTCGTCGATGTTCTTGTAGGCACCCGGAATCTCGTCGAGCACGCCCTTGTCTTTTCTGCAGATCACTCCGCTCGTCTGCGACGCGAGGTCGTCCAGAGAAAAGGCTTTCTGCGCCGCGTTTCGGCTCATGCGACGGCCGGCGCCGTGGGCGCACGAGTGGAAGCTCTCCGGCGAGCCCCTGCCGCGCACGATGTAGCTGCGCGCACCCATGCTGCCGGGAATGATGCCGAGGTCGCCGGCGCGCGCCCGGATCGCGCCCTTGCGCGTGAGCCAGACGTCTTCGCCGTAGTGCCGCTCGCGCTCGACATAGTTGTGATGGCAGTTCACCGCCGCGCCCGTGACCTCGAACGCGGGCAGGTGCCGGCGCATGGCTTCGAGCACGAGGTCCATCATCTCCTCCCGGTTCGCGCGCGCGTAGTCCTGCGCCCAGCCCACCGCCTCGACATAGTCGTCGAAGTGCCGCGCGCCTTCCGGGAAGTAGGCGAGATCCCGATCGGGCAGCCGCAGCTCGCTTCTCTCGGCGTCCTTCCTGGCGAGCTCGATGAAGTACTTGCCGATGGCGTTGCCGATACCGCGGCTCCCGGAGTGCAGCATCACCCACACGCGGCCGGCTTCGTCGAGGCAGACCTCGATGAAGTGATTGCCGCCGCCGAGCGTGCCGAGCTGGTGCGCCCAGCTCGTGCTTTTTCCTCTACGTTTTTCGATCCCAGGATGCTTCTGCAGCATCACGGAAAGATTTTTCTTGAATCGCTTCGCCGCGTGATCGCGCACGTCGCGATCCTTGTGCTGGGCGAAGCCCACCGGCACGTCGCGGCTGATCTGATTGAAGAGCTTTCCCAGCGCTTTCTCATCCAGCTCGCTTGAAGTCAGGGAAAGCCGAGTCGCCATCATGCCGCAGCCGATGTCGACGCCCACCGCTGCCGGAATGATGGCGCGCAGCGTCGGAATCACCGAGCCGACGGTCGCGCCGATACCGAGGTGCACGTCCGGCATCGCCGCCACGTGGTGGTGCACGATCGGCAGCTTCGAGACGTTGACGAGCTGCGCTCGCGCGGCGGGCTCGATCTCTTCGGTATAGACCTTCACCGGCACCCTGCCTTCGTCGATTTCGTGGCGAATCGGCATCACTCGCCCTTGATTCCGGCCTCGCGGATGACCCGGGTCCACAGCACGGTGTCGGCGCGGATCACCGCGGCGTAGTCCTCGGGCGTGCCACCGCCGGGCTCGGCGCCGGCCGCGGCGAGCTTCTCGCGCATCTCGGGGGTGTGCACGATCCGGGTCACCTCGGACGCGAGCCGCGTCAGGATGGGCGCCGGCGTGCCGGCGGGCGCGAGCAGCCCGTACCAGAGGTTCACCACGTAGCCCGGCACGCCGGCCTCGTCCACGGTCGGAACCTCGGGCAGCTCGGGAGAGCGCGTCTTGCCGGTCACGCCGAGCGCGCGGAGCCTCCCCTGCTTGATATGCGGCAGCACCGGCGGGATGCCGAAGATCGCGAGCTGCACCTGCCCTGCGACGAGGTCGTTCACGCCCGGGCCGGTTCCCCGGTAAGGCACGTGCGTGATGTCGATCTGCGCCATCGAAGCGAACAAGGCGACCGCGACATGCGCACTGCTGCCGGGACCGCTCGAGGCATAGTTGAGCCGGCCGGGCTGGGCGCGCGCCAGCGCGAGCAGCTCCTTGACCGTCTTCGCCGGCACCGACGGATGCACCACCAGGACGTTCGGGGCGTGCGCCATCAGGCTGATGGGCGCGAAATCGCGCGCGGTCTGGTAAGGCACCTTCATCAGCACCGGATTCATGATCAGGCTGCCGGGACCGGCGGAAAGCAGCGTATAGCCGTCGGCCGGCGCCTTGGCCACCGCATCGGTGCCGATGTTGCCGCCCCCGCCGGGCCGGTTGTCGATCACGACCTGCTGGCCCAGCGCCTCGGCGAGCCGGTGACCGATGAGCCGCGCGATGATGTCGTTCGGGCCCCCCGGCGAGAACGGCACCACCATCTTCACCGGCCGCGCCGGGTAGGTCTGGCCATACGCAACCAGGGTAAGACCGGCAGGCGCAAGGCTGACCGAAAGGACGACAGCGCGGATGACAGCGGCCCCGATTTGTCTCATAGTGGCCCGATTCTAAAGGGGTCGTCCGATGAAAACCGCCGCGATCGCCGCGTTCCTCTTGCTTTCCTCCATGTCCATTCAGCAAGCCGCCTCGCAAGCCGCCTCGCAGCCCGCCGGTCAGGCGCTCGCCACCGAGGAGTTCACGATCCCCGGCGCGGACCCGGGCGTGCAGCTCTACGTGCGCAACAAGCACCCGCGCGGCGCGAGCCGGTTCAGCGCGGACAACATCGTGCTCTTCGTCCACGGCGCGACCTATCCGGCCGAGACCTCGTTCGACCTGCAGCTCGACGGCCTGTCCTGGATGGACTACATCGCGAGCCGCGGCTACGACGTCTATCTCGTCGACGTGCGCGGCTACGGCAAGTCTTCGCGCCCGCCCGAGATGGACCAGCCGGCCGAGCGCAACGCGCCGATCGTGCGCACCGACGCCGCGGCGCGCGATTACGGCACGGCGGTCGACTTCATCCTCAAGCGCCGCGGCGTGGCGAAGCTCAACGTGCTCGGCTGGTCGTGGGGCACGGCGATCACCGCGCTCTACACCTCGCAGAACAACGCCAAGGTGAACCGCCTGGTGCTGTACGCACCGGTCTGGCTGCGCGAGACGAAATCGCTCACCGATACCGGCGCGCCGCTCGGCGCCTACCGCCAGGTCACGGTCGAAGCCGCGCTCAAGCGCAAGGCCACCGGCATTCCGGAGGGAAAGAAGCCGATGCCCGACGCCTGGTCCGACGAATGGGTGCGCGCCACGTTCGCGAGCGACCCGGTCGGCGCCAAGGGCAATCCGCGCTTCGTGCGCGCGCCGAACGGCGTCGTGCTCGACTCGCGCGAATACTGGTCGGCCGGCAAGGCGCTCTACGATCCGGCGAACATCCGCGTGCCGACGATGCTCGTCCTCGCCGAGTGGGACGCCGACACGCCGACCTACATGGCGCAGGCGCTCTTTCCGAAGCTGGTCAATGCCGATCCGAAGCGGCTGGTCATCATCGGCGAGGGCACGCACAGCGTGCTGATGGAGAAGAACCGCATGCAGCTCTTCCGCGAGGTGCAGCTCTTCCTCGACGAGCGCGCGCCCTACTGATTACCGCAGCCCGAGGAGCTTCGCCGCGTTCTCCTTGAGGATGAGCGGCCGCACCTCGGGCTTGATGTTGAGCTTGTCGAAGTCCGCCATCCAGCGCTCGGGGCTCATCACCGGGTAGTCCGAGCCGAACAGGATCTTGTCCTTGAGGAGCGTGTTCGCGTACTGGACCAGGATCGGCGGAAAGTACTTCGGCGACCAGCCCGAAAGGTCGATGTAGACCTGCGGCTTGTGCGTCGCCACCGAGAGCGCCTCCTCCTGCCAGGGGAACGACGGATGCGCGAGCACGATCGGCATGTCGGGGAAATCGACTGCCACGTCGTCGAGCAGCATCGGGTTCGAGTACTTCAGGCGGATTGCGCCGCCGCCCCGCGTGCCGGCGCCGACGCCGGTTTGCCCGGTGTGGAAGAGCGCCGGCAGCTTCGCCTCGGCGATCACCTCGTAGAGCGGATACGCGATCCGGTCGTTCGGATAGAAGTCCTGCACCGAAGGGTGGAATTTGAATCCCCTCACGCCATAGTCTTTTATTAATTTCTTTGCAAGGCGAACCGCCTCGGCGCCGCGATGCGGGTTGATGCTCGCGAACGGGATCGCGACGTCGGCGTGCTGATGCGCGAGCTCGGCGATCTCCTCGTTGGTGATCTTGCGGCTCGAGCTTTTCTCGCCGTCCACGCTGAACACGACGAAGGCCATCTTGAGTCGGCGGTACATTTCGGCCATCTCGGGAACGCTCTGGTGCTGCGGCGCGTAGCGGAAGTAGCGTCCCATGGCCGCCTGCGCCTCGTTCGGCGCGTCGTCGACCTGCAGCGCCGACTTCCAGGCGTGGGTGTGAACGTCGATCGCGACCAGCTTATCGAGATTCATGGCGGGCAAGGACGCTGGCAAACACCTCGCGATCGATATTTCCGCCGGAGAGCACCGCGGCCACCTTGCGGCCCTTAAGCCTCGCGCGCTCCTTGCGGATGGCGGCGAAGGGCGCCGCGCCGGCGCCCTCGGCGCAATTATGCGTGCACTGGAAGACGATCGCGATCGCCTGGGCGACCTCGTCGTCGCTCACTTCGACGATCCGCTCGACGTGCCGCCACAGCAGCTCGAGCGCCTCCGGCTCCGGCGTGCGGCACGCCATGCCGTCGGCGAGACGCGTGGTGACTTCGGCATCCACTGCTTTTCGTTCCTTGAACGACTTCGAGTAGGCAGGGGCTTGGGAGGAAACAACGCCGACGATCTCGGTCGACAACCCGAGCGCATTCCTCGCCGCGATCGCGGCGCAGATGCCCGACCCGAGGCCGATCGGCACGTAGAGCGTGTCGATGCCGGGTACGGCGCGGAAAAGCTCGAGGCTCGCGGTGGCGACCCCGGCCACCAGCAAGGGATGGAAAGAGGGCACCATGTGGAGCCGCTCATCTCCTGCAAGCGACCGAGCGTGCTCGAGCGAGGCCTGGAAATCGTGCCCGTGCTCGATCAGCCTGGCGCCGAGCGCGCGCATCGCGGCGTTCTTTTCGACGCTGTTGCCGTAGGGCACGACGATGGTCGCGGCCATCCCGTACTGGCGCGCGCACAGCGCGACGGATTGGCCGTGGTTCCCTCGCGTTGCCGCTATTACGCCATCTTGTTCTTGCAGTTGCGAGAAGTAAACCAGGCCCCCGCGGAGCTTGAACGCCCCCACCGGCGTGTGGTTCTCGTGCTTCAGCCACACCTCGGCGCCGGCGTGCTCGCACAGGAGCGGCCAGCGGTACTGCGGCGTCGGCGGCATGGCGCGGTAGACGGTTTGCGCCGCGGTTTCGATCTCGGCGAGCGTGGGCAGGTTCATGCGCAGATCGTCCTTGCGCTCGGCGGATCGCGGTAGAGCTCCTCCACCAGCGCGGCGCGCCGAGCGAGCACGGCGCGTTGGTTGAGCGAGCCCTTGTCGGTCATCTCGCCCGCGTCGAGCGAGGGCGGCTCCTCGAGCACCATCGCGCGGGCGATCCGGTTCGAGCTTCCCGTGCTCAGGCCGGCAAGGGCGGCGAGACGGCGCTCGAGCTCCTGCCCTGTGGTCTCCTGCGAAAGAAAAATCAAGGCCCCGACCTCCGCGCGCCCTTCGCCGGTGATCACCACGTCGCGCACGAGCGGCGCGAAATGCTCCAGAAACCGCGCGCGCAGCGGCCCGACGTGGACGAAAGTGCCGCTCGTCAGCTTGAAGTCCTCGGCGATGCGGCCTCGGAAGAGCAAGCCCGCCTCCGGTTTCCTGTCGTCTGCAAATACAAACGAATCTCCGAGGCGGTAGTAGCCCTCCTCGTCGAAAGCCCTGGCGGTCAGCTCGGGCTGGCGCCAGTAACCCGGCGTGATGCCCGGCCCCTTCACGCGCATCTCGAGCTTTCCCTCCATCGGCACGAGCTTCGCCTCCACGCCGGGCGGCGGCAGGCCCATGTTGCTCACGTCGTCGGTCGGCCACATGCGCCCCATCGCGTGCGGCGCGGTCTCGGTGGCGCCGAACCCGGTGAGGAACGCAATCGTCTCTCCGCAGGTGTTGTAGGCGAGCTCGTTGTACTCGTCGAACACGCGCTGTGGCAAGGGGGCGGCCGCGAACCACAGCACCTTCAGGCGGCTGAAAAAATTCTGCCTCAATCGAGCATCTTCCTTGAGGTAGGGGAGCAGGGCTTCAAACCCCCTTGGCACGTTGAAGTACCAGGTCGGCGCGATCTCGCGCAGGTTCCTCACCGTGGTCTCGATCGCGCCGGGCAGGGGCTTTCCGTCGTCGATGTAGTAGGAGCCGCCGTTGTAGAGCGCCATGCCGAAGCCCTTGTTGCCGGCCGCCGTGTGATGCCAGGGCGCCCACTCGACCAGCACCGGCGGCTCGTCCTGGAAGTAGGCGAACATCGTGGCCGCGAGCTTCTGGTTCGAGCACCACATGCGCTGGGTGTTGATCACCGCCTTCGGCGTTCCGGTGGACCCGGAGGTGAACAGGAACTTCGCGATCGTATCCGGTCCGACCATGGCATGCGCAGCGTCCAGCGCCGCCGAGACCGCCCGCTCCTTCGCTTCGAAAATCACCTCGACGTCGCGCGGCACGACCGCGTCGATCGCCCTGCCAAACGCCGCGCGGTCCGAGGCGAACACGAGTCCTGGCGTCATCAGCTCGAAGATCGAGCGCAGCTTGCCGAAGTCGCGCGACGCGAGCGAGTACGCGGGCGCGACCGGCGTGTAGGGCACGCCGGCGTAAAGCGCGCCGAGCTCGAGCAAGGCGTGCTCGAGGTCGTTGCCCGAGAGCACCACGAGCGGCCGCTGCGCCGAAAGCCCCTGCTCGAGGAGGTACTGCCCCACCCTGCGTGCGCGCTCGCGCGCCTGTCCGTAGCTCAGCGTGCGCCATCCGTCGCCGTCGCGCTGCGCGAGAAACAGCCGCCCGGGCGCTTCCGCGGCCCAGAACTCCAGGCGCTCGGTGAGCTTGCGCGGATAAGGACCGAGCGCGTGGGGCGAGCGCAGCAGCGCGCAGCCGTCGGCGCGCCGTTCGACGACGATGTCGCGCGGGCCGAGGCGCACCTTGCGGGTCGATCGGGTCATGACGGAGTCGCTTAGAATACCGGACCCCAGGGAGGAAAGAGATGCAACGTCGCCGCTTCACTCAGGCACTCGCCGCAGCGGGCGCCCTTTCTGCAGTTTCACCTTCCGGAATTGTCCGCGCCCAGGCGCAGAAGCTGCGCGTCGGCGTGATCCTGCCGCGCTCGGGCTATCTCAGCTTCATCGGCCAGTCGTGCCAGAAAGGCGCGGACCTCGCCCCCGGGGTGCTGAAGGAGATGCTCGGCGTCGACCTCGAGCTCATGAACGCCGATTTCGAGTCCAACGTCGACACGGCGAGGACTCGCGCCGAGCGCCTGATCCAGGAGGGCGCGAACGTGCTCGTGGGCCCGTTCGACTCGGGCGCCGCCGCCGCCATCGCCCAGGTCGCCGAGCAGCGCGGCGTGCCCTTCGTCATCAACATCGCCGCGGCGCCGCAGATCACCGAGCAGGGCTACAAGTTCGTGTTCCGGAATTTCCAGACCGCGGGCGACATCGTGCGAAACGGGCTCGCGCTGATCGGCGATCTCTTCCAGGCGACCAACACCGTGCCGCGCACCGCGGTCTTCATGCACGTCAACGACACCTTCGGCCAGGCCATGGCCAAGGGCATCGGCGCGTTCATGCCGAAGATGACTCAGCTGCCTTTCAAGATCGTCGACACCATCTCCTACGATCCCGCCGCGAAGGACCTGACGGTGGAGGTTTCGAAGGCCAAGGCTTCGAACGCCGACTTCGTGCTGCTGGTGTGCCGCCTGAACGACGCGATCCTCCTGCGCCGCGAGATGGTGAAGCAGCGCTGGAGCCCGATGGGCATCGTGAGCCCCGGCTCGCCCGGGATGTACGAGGAGCAGTACTTCAAGGCGCTCGGCAAGCTCTCGGAGCACGCGATCTCCAACGTGCCCTGGTACAACCCGAACGCCCACCTCACCAAGGTGGTGGAGAAGGCGTTCCTGAAGCACAACCCGAAGGACAAGCTGGTGTTCCACGGGCTCAATGCCGGCTTCACCTTCGAGGCGCTGCTCATCGCGGCCGACGCGTTCAAGCGCGCCAGGACCACCGATCCCAAGGCGCTCGCCGACGCGATCCGCCAGACCAACATCACCGACAAGATGACGCTCGGCGGGCCGATCAGGTTCAACGAGAAGGGCCAGGTCGAGGGCATCGGCTCGGCCTGCGTGCAGAACCGCAACCTGGTGCCAACCGTCGTGCTGCCGGCGAACGCGGCGACGGCGAAGCCGGTCTTCCCCGTTCCGGAATACAAGAAAACCTAATCTGGCGCCCGAGCTCGTCCTGAACGTGGTGGTGGCCGGCGTGCTGACCGGCCTCGTCTACGGGCTGATGGCGCTCGGCCTGTCGGTGATCTTCGGCGTGGTGCGGGTGGTGAACTTCGCCCACGGCGAGATGATGACGGTCGCGATGTACGCCGCCACCGCGCTCTTCGCCGCGTTCAGGCTCGACCCGTTCCTCGCGGTGCTGCCGGTGGCGGCGGTGTTCTTCCTTCTCGGCTACGCGCTGCAGGCCGGAATCATCAACCCGTTCATCACGCGGCCCGAGCATTCGCAGTTCATGCTGCTCGTGGCGGTGGCGATCATCCTGGTAAACGCGCTGCTCATCCTCTTCGGTCCCGACGCGAGGAACGTGCAGGTCGACTACCAGCTCGAGTCCTATGAGCTCGGCAAGCTGCTCGTCGACAAGGCGCGCGTCTTCGCCGCGGGCCTCGCCGTTGTTGCAGCTTTACTTCTATTTTCCTTCTTTCGTTTCACGTTGATGGGCAAGGCCATTCGCGCCTGCGCAGACAACTATCTGGGCGCGAGGGTGGTCGGCCTCAACGTGAAGCACCTGTACGCGCTGACCTTCGGCGTGGGATCGGCCTGCGTCGCGGTGGCGGGCTGCGCGCTCGTGCTGCTGGTCGACGTGACGCCGGGGCTGGGCCCCTATTACACGCTCCTCGCCTTCGTCATCGTGATCGTCGGCGGGCTCGGATCGATGGGGGGAGCGCTCCTCGGCGGCGTGCTGATCGGCGTCTCGGAGGCGGTCGCGGGGCTCCTCATCGCGCCCTCGGCGAAGAGCATGTTCAGCTTCGGCCTGCTGATCCTCGTGCTGCTGCTGCGCCCGCAGGGCCTGCTCGGGAAGCGGGCTTGAGCCGCAGCCGCGTCGCGCTCGCGCTGCTTCTCGCCGCCCTTGCGGCGCTTCCCGCCTTCGCGGGGCCGTACGCGCTCTCGGTGGCGACGCTGGTCCTCTACTTCGCCTACACCGGCCAGGCCTGGAACGTGATGATGGGATTCGCCGGGCAGCTCTCCCTCGGCCATTCCCTCTACGTCGGCGTCGGCGCGTACACCGCAGGCGCGATCTTTTTCCATTACGGCATCGGCCCATGGGCCGGGCTGTGGGCGGCGATCCTGCTCTGCGTGGCGCTCGGCGTGGTGATCGGCTTTCTCGCCTTCCGCTTCGGCATCTCGGGGGTGTATTTCGCGCTCCTCACCATCGCCTTCGCCGAGTTCACCCGCATCGGCTTCGACCATCTCGACTGGGTCGGCGGCCCGGGCGGCATGTTCCTGCGCGTGGCGCAGCGCGACACCTGGGACATCGCCAACTTCCGCGGGCCGCCGCTCATGTACTACTACGTGATTCTCGCCCTCGCCTCTTCCGCGTTCCTCCTTTGCTATTTCCTGTTGAAATCCAAGGCAGGGTATTACTGGCAGGCGATCCGCGAGAACGAGGAGGCGGCGCAGGCCCTGGGCATCAACACCTTCCGCTGGAAGGTGTACGCGGTCGCGCTCAGCGCGGCGATGACCGCGGTGGCGGGCGTGTTCTTCGCCTTCTATTACAACAACCTCTTCCCCGAGCAGATCTTCAACATCAGCCGCTCGATCGAGATCATCCTCGGGCCGATCATCGGCGGCCTCGGCACGCTCTTCGGCCCGATCCTCGGCGCGGCGGTGCTGACGCTGCTCTCCGACGGCATCACGGAGCTCCTCGCCGCGCTCGGCTGGGAGATCCCTGGCGTGAAGCAGGTGTTCTACGGCGTGGTGCTGCTCGTCGTGGTCATGTTCCTCCCCCACGGCATTTGGCCCGCGCTCGCGCGAAGGTTGAAACTTGATGCTTGAGGTGAAAAACGTCTCGAAGTCGTTCCGCGGCCTGCGCGCCGTGCGCGAAGCGTCGTTTACGGTGCCCGAAGGCGACATCAACGGCCTGATCGGCCCGAACGGCGCCGGCAAGACCACGATCTTCAACATCATCGCCGGCGTGTACGCGCCCGATTCCGGCGAAATTTACTTCAATGGAAACCCTGTCCATGGGCTTCGTCCGGATCAGATCTGCGCCGCGGGCATCGGCCGCACGTTCCAGATCGTGAAGCCGTTCGCCGGGCTTTCAGTGCTCGACAACGTCATCGTCGGCGCCTTGCACAGGGAGCGCGGCGTCGCCTCGGCCCGCGCCCTTGCGGTTTCCATCCTGGAGAAGCTCAGCCTCGCCTCCAGGCGCGACCTGCCCGCGTCCTCGCTCACCCTCCCGGACCGCAAGCGCCTCGAGGTGGCGCGCGCGCTCGCCACGCGACCACGGCTGCTTCTCCTCGACGAGGTCATGGCGGGGCTCAGGCCGACCGAGTGCGACGAGATGGTCGAGGTGTTCCGCAGCCTCAACCGCAGCGAAGGTCTCACCATCCTCCTCATCGAGCACGTGATGCGCGCGGTCATGGCGCTCGCCAAGCACATCGGCGTGCTGCACCACGGCGAGGTCATCGCGCGCGGCACGCCGGCCGAGGTGGTGCGCAACCCCGCCGTGCTCGAGTGCTACCTCGGCGAGGAAACCGAGGTATGACCCTGAATCAGGGACAGACCACGTTTTTCCCCTGCCCCCCTGTGAAGGGGGGAGCAAGTTTACGAGCGGAGGGTTTCGAGGGGAAAAACGTGGTCCGTCCCCGTTATTGACATGCTCTCAGTCGAAAGCCTCGATCTGTTCTATGGCGACGCCCAGGCGCTCGACGGCGTGTCGCTGGACGTGCCGCAGGGCGAGATCGTCGCGATCGTCGGCGCCAACGGCGCCGGCAAGTCGTCGCTGATCCGCACCATCGCCGGAATCGAGCGGCCGCGCGCGGGGACGATCCACTTCAGGGACCGGCGCATCGACGGCCTCGAGCCGCACGAGATCTGCAACCTCGGGATCGGCCAGGTCGCCGAGGGGCGGCAGGTGTTCCCTTCGCTCTCGGTGCTCGAGAACCTGCAGATGGGCGCGCTGCTGCCCCGCGCCCGCGCCGCCGCCCGGCGCTCGCTCGAAGACGTGTTCGCCATGTTCCCGCGCCTCGCCGAGCGCCGCGACCAGCCCGCCGGCACCCTTTCGGGCGGCGAGCAGCAGATGCTCGCCATCGGGCGCTGCCTCGCCGGCCAGCCCGATCTCATCATGTTCGACGAGCCCTCCCTCGGCCTCGCTCCGCTCGTCGTGCACGACGTGCTGCATTGCATCCGCCTGCTGAACGCACGCGGCATGACGATCCTCCTCGTCGAGCAGAACGTCGCCGTGTCGCTCAAGATCTCGAACCGCGCCTACGTGCTCGAGAACGGCCGCATCGTCATGTCCGGTCCCGGCGCCTCCCTGCTGCACGACGACCGCGTGCGCCAGGCCTATCTGGGCCTCTGACCGAAACGGCTACACTGTCTTCGATTTGGCCACAGCGTATTTCCGCGAATCAGGTTCGGGTCCGGCAGTCGTCTGCCTGCATTGCAGCGCGAGCAGCTCGGGGCAATGGCGGCCGCTCATGGAGCGGCTCGCCGGCGGCTACCGCGTCATCGCGCCCGACCTCTACGGCTGCGGCAGGAGCCCGGCGTGGCCGGGCGAGCGGCCGATGTGGATCGACGACCAGATCGAGCTCCTCGCGAGCGCGTTCGCCCGAGCCGGCGAGCGCTTTCACCTGATCGGGCATTCCTACGGCGGCGCGATCGCGCTCAAGGCGGCGCTCGGCCTGCGGCAGCGCCTCGCGTCGCTCGTGCTCTACGAGCCGGTGCTGTTCGCCGTGCTGCTGCGTGCGGCGCCGCAAAGCGAACCGACCCGCGAAATCGCTGCGGTGCGCGACGACGTGCTGGCCGGGGCGCCCGCCGCCGCGGCCGAGCGCTTCATCGACTACTGGATGGGCAAGGGCACCTGGACGGCGACGCCGGATTCGCGCCGCGCCGCGCTGGTCGATGCAGTGCAGGCGCAGGCGCCGGAGTGGCATTCCGCGTGCAACGAGCCGACGCCGCTCGAAGCTTTCGCGGCGCTCGACCTGCCGGCGCTGCTCATGACCGGAACCGCCTCGACCGCCGCGGCGCGGGCCGTGGCGCGCCTCGTCGGCGGCGTGCTGCCGCGCGTGCAGGTCGAGGAGATGGAGGGCCTGGGCCACATGGCGCCGGTGACCCATCCGGGCGAGGTCAACCCACGCATCGAGCGATTCCTGGCGAGCATCTAGGGAGGAACATGGGCAAGGGAAGAATGGAGGCCTTCACCGACGGCGTGCTCGCCGTGATCATCACCATCCTGGTGCTCGAGATGAAGGTGCCGCACGACGCCGATCCGCAGGCGCTCCTGCCGCTCTTGCCCGTCTTCCTGAGCTACGTGCTGAGCTTCGTCATGCTCGGCATCTACTGGAACAACCACCACCACATGTTCCACGCCGTGCACCGCATCAGCGGCGCCGCGCTGTGGGCAAACCTGCACCTGCTCTTCTGGCTCTCGCTCGTGCCGTTCGTCACCGGCTGGATGGACGAGAACCACTTCGCGCCCCTGACCGTCGCGGCCTACGGGGCGGTGCTCATCGGCGCCGCGGTCGCGTACACCATCCTCACCCGCGTGCTGCTGCGCCTGCATGGTCACGATTCAGTCCTCGCCAAGGCGCTCGGGCGCGACTTCAAGGGCTGGCTCTCGCTCGCAATCTATATCGTCGCGATTCCGCTCGCCTTCCTCTATCCGCTCGCCTCGTGCGGCCTCTATGCCGTCGTGGCGGCGATCTGGCTCTGTCCCGATCAGCGCTTCGAGAAGCTGATCGCCGCTCAACACTAGCCCCGAAGGAGACTCCCTTGATCCGCAGCCTGCTCGCGCTACTCGCCGCTCTGCCGCTCGCCGCCCTGCCGCTCGCCACCCTGGCCGCCGAGTACATGGAAAAGACCCCGTTCCAGCTCTCGCGCGCCTTCTCCCCGGGCGTCATCACCGACGGCGGGCGCACTGTATGGGTCGCGGGCCAGACCGCCACGCGCGACAACCAGGGCGCCGACATCTCCAACAACTTCGAGGCGCAGGTGCGCCAGGTGTTCTCCCAGATCGACCAGATCCTGAAGCGCGCCGGCGGCAGCCTCGCGAACGTCGTCACCATGACGGTGTTCATCAAGGAGTCGCGCTACGGCGACCGCTTCGTCGAAATGCGCAAGGACATGTTCCAGAACGGCAACTACCCGGGCAGCGCACTCATCACGGTCAGCAACTTTGCGCGCCCCGGGATCGAGATCGAGATCCAGGCGGTCGGCGTGATCGGCGACCGCTGCTCGACCGAGAATCCCTGCTCCGCGGAAGGCCAGGCGCGCAAGAAGTAGTGGCGAGGCCAATCGCAATCGCCGTGCACGGCGGCGCAGGCGTCATGCGCAATATGACGTTGCTGCAACAGAAAATGTATTGCAGAGCGCTCGAGTCAGCGCTCGACGCCGGCCATCGAATCTTGACGGGTGGCGGAACGAGCCTCGACGCGGTCAGCGCCGTGGTCGTCGCGCTCGAGGACGACCCGCTCTTCAACGCTGGCCGCGGCGCGGTGTACACCGCGGCGGGAAAGCACGAGCTCGACGCGGCGATCATGGACGGTGCGACGCTTCGCGCCGGAGCGGTCGCGGCGGTGAGCCGGATCAGGAATCCCGTGCTCGCTGCGCGCGCGGTCATGGAGAAGAGCCCGCACGTGCTCCTCGTCGGCAAGGGCGCCGAGCAGTTTGCGCGAAGGCAGGGATTGCAGCTCGCTTCAGGGAAATACTTTCACACCCGGCCGCGACTGGAAGCCCTGAGAAAGGGGTTGCGGCGCCACCACGGCACCGTCGGGGCCGTGGCGCTCGACCGGCGCGGCGATCTGGCGGCCGCCACCTCGACCGGGGGCTACACCGGCAAGCTCCCCGGCCGCGTCGGAGACTCGCCGCTCATCGGCGCCGGCACCTACGCCGACAACTCGAGCTGCGCGGTATCGGGCACCGGCTGGGGCGAGGCCTTCATCCGGATCGCCCTGGCGCACGAGGTTTCGGCGCGGATGCGCCATCGGGGTGAAGACGTCGTGCAGGCATCGAAGGCTGCGCTGAAGTCGTTGGTTCGCATAAAAGGCGACGGCGGGCTGATCGCGCTCGATCGCCGGGGCAACATCGCCATGCCGTTCAACAGCGGAGGAATGCTGCGCGCCTGCATCCACGCCGACGGGCGCCGGGTCGTTAGGATCTATCGATGATCACGACGCTCGCGATCTACAACTACCGCTCGCTCCGCGATTTCGTCATGCCGCTTTCGGCGCTGAACGTGATCACCGGCGCGAACGGCAGCGGCAAGTCGAACGTTTACCGGGCGCTGCGCCTGCTCGCCGACATCGCGCAGGGCCGGATCATTCCCTCGCTCGCCCGCGAGGGCGGGCTGCAGTCCACGCTGTGGGCCGGCCCCGAGGGCTTCGCGCGCTCGGTGAAGAGCGGCGAGCACCCGGTGCAGGGAACGCTGCGCAAGGAGCCCGTGAGCCTGCGCCTGGGCTTCTCCGGCGACGAGTTCGGCTACGCGATGGATCTGGGGCTTCCAACGACGTCGAGCCCGTCCTTCAGCCTGGACCCGGAGATCAAGCGCGAGTGCATCTGGGCGGGAGAGCAGCTGCGCCCGGCGGCGCTGCTCGTCGAGCGGCGCGGTCCGCTGGTGCGCAGCCGCGCCGACAGGGAGTGGATCCAGCTCACGCAGGGGCTCGCGGGCTTTGACAGCATGATGACGCACTGCGCCGATCCGAGGAGCTCGCCCGAGATGCTCACGCTGCGCGAGCAGATGCGCGGCTGGCGCTTCTACGACCAGTTCCGCGCCGACCTGGAGGCGCCGGCGCGTCAGCCTCAGATCGGCACCCACACCCCGGTGCTTGCGAACGACGGCGCCGACCTCGCGGCCGCGCTGCAGACGATCATCGAAATCGGCGACCCCCAGGCGCTCGCCGAGTCGGTCGGGGACGCCTTTCCCGGCGGGTCGGTCTCGGTCTCGCACCGCGAAGGGCGCTTCGAGGTCGAGATGCGCCAGCACGGCCTGCTGCGGCCGCTCAAGGCGGCCGAGCTCTCCGACGGCACGCTGCGCTACCTTCTGTGGATTGCGGCGCTGCTCACGCCGCGCCCGCCGCGGCTCCTGGTCCTGAACGAGCCGGAAACGAGCCTGCATCCCGAGCTCCTGCCGGCGCTCGGCCGGCTGATCGGACGCGCCGCGGAGCATTCGCAGATCCTCGTGGTCTCGCACGCGGCGCGCCTCATCGCCGCGCTCGAGGAGAATCCGAGCTGCAATTCGATCATGCTGGAGAAGAGCATGGGCGAGACCGGCATCGCCGGCGCCGACCGGCTCGATCGACCGCGCTGGCAATGGCCGTCACGGTAGAGCTGCGCTACGCATCGCTGCCCAGCCTGCTCAGGTTCGTCGCGGTGCACTACTGGTTCGTGGTGACCGACGAAACCGGCTGCCACCGCTGGGAGATCTGGCAGACCAAGAATGCCGGCGGCCGCAGCGTCGGCCACCTGCACTGCGACCTCAAGCCGCCGCAAGCGAACGTCGGCGGCGGACCGACCCGCGTGGCGGCTGTTTGGACCGGCGATGCCGCCTTGAAGTTGAAGGAAGTGCTGGAGAAGGCGGAAAGCTATCCCTTCTGCCACAAGTACGGGTACTGGCCCGGACCGAACAGCAACACTTTCGCCGCGTGGGTGCTGCGCCAGGCCGGGATCCGCCACGCCTTGAGCCCGATGGCGCTCGGCAAGCGCTATCCTGTGGCTTGAAGATTGCTCTACCAAAACTACGCGGAGGATGGTCGATGGTCCGGTTGATCGCACTCGTGCTGTGCAGCATCTTCGTGGCCGCCGCGGGCGCGCAGGAGGCCTACCCGTCACGCCCGGTGCGCTTCATCCTGCCCTTCCCGCCGGGCGGCGGCACCGACATCCTGGGGCGCCTCATCGCCGAGCGGCTATCCGCCGGCCTCGGCCAGCCGGTCGTGACCGAGAACCGCGGCGGCGCGGGCGGCAACGTCGGCGCCGAGGCCGCGGCGCACTCGGCGCCCGACGGCTACACCATCGTGCTCGTCGCGCCCTCGCTCGCGATCAGCCCGAGCCTGTACTCCAAGCTCAACTACGATCCGGTCAAGGACCTCGCGCCGGTGAGCCTCGTCGCCACGGTGCCGAACGTCATGCTCACCAATCCGTCGGTCGAGGCGAAGAACCTGCAGGAATTCATCGCGCTTGCGCGCGCGCGGCCTGGCGCCATGAACTACGGCTCGGGCGGAGCCGGCACCTCCAATCACCTGGCCGGCGAGCTCTTCAACATCGTCACCGGCGCAAAGCTGGTGCACGTCCCCTACAAGGGCGTGAACCTCGCGATGCAGGGCGTTCTCGCCGGGGAGATCCATCTCGTGTTCATCGGCATTCCCGCCGCCCTGCCGCACATCAAGGCCGGACGCCTGCGCGCGCTGGCGCTGGTGGCGCCGCAGCGCTCGCCCGCGCTGCCCGAGCTGCCGACCGCCGCGGAAGCGGGGCTCAAGGACTTCGAGGTCACGACTTGGTACGGGGTGATGACGCCCGCCGGCACGCCGCGCCCGATCGTCACGCGGCTCAACGCCGAGCTGGTGAAGATCATGCACGCGCCGGACGTGAAGGAGCGCCTCGCCGGCATGGCCACCGACCCGCTCACCAGCACGCCCGAGGAGTTCGCCGCCTACCTCAGGCAGGAAATCGCGAAGTGGGGCGACGTCGTGCGCAGGGCGAACCTGAAGGCCGACTAGGAATCGGGGTCAGACCCCGATTTCAGAAAGTCGCGACCACCGAGGCGTGGTCGGCCTTGCCCGAGGCGAGGCCCCAGGAGCGCATCCACTCGTAGACCTGCTCGAAGCGCTTCTGGTCGTAGACGACGTAGTGCGTGTAGCGAACGAAATGGTCGCTCATCTCGTGCGGCGCGAGCCGGCCGCGGGTCTGCTCGGTCACGTAGTGCTTGTATCTGCCGAAGTCGGCCATGATGCGGTCGGCCGCCTCGTCGATCGCGCCGAGGTAGGCGCTCCTCTGCTCGCTCGAAAGGCCGGGCGCGATCACCTCGGCGCCGCGATAGAACGTGACGTCGACGAGGTGCGCGCCTTCCTTCAGGCCGAGGCTGATGAAAGGCTCCATCACCGCCACGGCGCGGCTCCTGCCCTCCTTCAGCGCCTGGTAGCGGTTCTCCGGGATGCCGAGGTGCTCGACCACGATGTGCTCGCGCGCGAGCACGCCCTCGAGGCTTTGCAGCGTGGTGTAGTGCGAGCCGGTCCGGTCGTTGATTCCCACCGCGACGCCGGCGAGGTCGCGCGGCTCCTGGATCGCGGCGTCGAAGCTGAGGATCGCCTGCGCCCCGACCGCCGGACGCAGCGCGAGCACCTGGGCGCCGCGGCTCGAGCGCTCGCTGCGGTCTATGCCGGCCCATTCGCACAGGTTGTAGACGTCGGCCTTGCCCTGCTCGAAGAGCGACTCCTTCAGGCGCGAGAACGCCTCCTTGTCGGAAGCGTTGCGCTGCGAATACTTCGCCTGGAAGCGCACCTCGATGCCGGCGCGCTCGAACAGGCCCTCGTCGCGCGCGACGTAGATCGGCAGGTCGAAGACCGGGTTGTTCGGGGAGACGTTGACGACGGGATGTCCGGTGGCCATGGCTGCTGTAGGATCGGCGGTTGAGGAGAAGCAAGCATGATACGGAATCTCGCGGCCGCCGTGGTCGTTGCCGCAGCGGCCCTCGCCGCAGCAACCGCGGCGCACGCGCAACCCTATCCCTCCGGGCCGATCAACCTCGTGATCCCGCTCGCGGCGGGCGACGCGACCGACACTTCCGCGCGCGCGATCATCGAAGAGCTTTCGCGCGAGCTCAAGGTCGCGATCGTCCCTGTGAACCGCCCCGGTGCGGCGGGCGCGCTCGGCACCGACCTCGTGGCCAAGGCGCCGAAGGACGGCCACACCATCCTGCTCACGAACAACGCCGCGCTGGTGTTCCGCACGGTGCTCGATCCGAAGACCGCGACCTACGATCCGTTCCACGACCTGACCCCGCTCGCCCTTGCGATGCGCAGCCCCAGCGTCCTCGTCGCCAACGCCGAGCAGCCGTACCGCAACTTCAAGGAAATGATCGAGTACGGGAAAAAGGCGCCGCTCAGCATCGGCACCGCGGGCGTCGGCTCGGTGGGCCACTTCTGCATCAGGATCATTTCGGCGCTGGCCAAGACCGAGCTCACCATGGTGCCCTACACCGGGGCGACCCCTGCGGTCACCGCGGTGCGCGGCAACCACGTCGGCGCGGTGATCCTCGCGCTGGGCACCATGACCGGGCACCTGAAAAGCGAGGCGGTCCGCGGCATCGTCATCTCCAGCAAGGTGAGCGACTTCCCCGAGATCCCGACGCTCGCCGAGCTCGGCTACTCCGAGCCGCTGTTCGGCATCTGGACCGCGTTCTTCGCGCCGGCGGGCGTGCCGCCCGAGGTCGTCAACACGCTGGTGCCCGCGCTCGAGCGCGCGATCACTGCCCCCAGCGTCGCGGCGCGCCTGAAGCCGCTCGGCATCGTACCGGAGTATGCTCCGCCGGCGAAGCTCGTCGCCGAGATGCACGAGGAGCACCAGCGCGTGTCCGAGCTCGCCCGCCAGGCGGGCCTGGTGAAATAAAAGGGGTCAGCTCAGCTTTATTTCGGTTCGACGGGAGGAAATAGCCATGGAAAAGCAGTCCGCGGTGGTGGGAGCGAGAAACCGGGCGTTCTCGCTGCTGGATGAGTTCAAGCAATTCGCCCTGAAGGGCAACGTGATCGATCTTGCGATCGGCGTGATCATCGGCGCCGCCTTCGGCAAGATCGTCGAGTCGCTGGTCAAGCACATCATCATGCCGCTCGTCAGCGTGGCCGTACCCGGCAAAGGGAGCTACCTCGAGTGGAAGTGGGTGATCGACGGCAAGGAGGTGCCCTACGGCCTGTTCCTCGGCGAGATCGTGAACTTCCTGATCCTCGCCCTGGTGCTCTTCCTCTTCATCGTCAAGTTTCTCGGCTGGGTGATGCGCACGAAGAAGGAAGAGGTCGCCGCGCCCCCGCCGCCGACGAAGGATCAGGAGCTGCTCGCCGAGATCCGCGACCTGCTCAAGCGCAGGCCCGCCTAAACCCAGGTGAGGTTTTAGGCCCTGACCGCGTCCATCATGCTTCGCCCCACACCTCGGTCGCGGTCTCCACAACGAGCTTGAGCTTGGCCTCCTGGTCGGCGAACGTCAGAGCCGTGCCTTTGCGGTGGCTGGCAAACCCGCATTGCGGCGAGAGTGACAGGTGTTCCAGCGGCACGTAGCGCGCCGCCTCTTCGATTCGCTTGTGCAAGAGCTTCTTTTCTTCCAGAGCCGGGGTTTTGGTGGAGACGAGTCCCAGGACGACGTTCTTTCCTTTCGGCATGCACCGAAGCGGCTCGAAGCCGCCGGCGCGCGCGGTGTCTTATTCGAGGAAGTAGGCGTCGACCTCGAGCGCGCCGAAGGCGCGCTCGGCGATGGCCTCGTAGCTGCCCGAGCCGATCCAGCGCCCGAGCGCGTTGCCCCGGCACATGTGGACGCCGATCGCCAAGCCCGCGGGCCGCTCGCGTACCACGCGATTGACGAGGTCGATATACAGGCCGACCAACGCGTCCGGATCGTCGCCCCTCGCGCTAACGGCAGCGCGCAGGTTGTCGTCGCAGAGAAGCGGCAACGCCACTTCGTCGAGCTGCAGGTATTTTCCGCCTGCCTCCGCGAGCGCGTGCAACTCCTCGGCGTAGACCTTGACGACGTCGTCGAAGAACGCCCCCAGATCCGGGTAGACGCGCGGATCGACGCAGGCGCGCCCGCGCGGATAGTGGAGATAGGAGGGCGCCGGAAGCGTCGCTTTCACCGTTGCCCTGGCATGGCGCAAGGCGAAGGCCACCTCGTCCGCGACGATCGGGCCGGCGCGCCGCAGCTTGCCGAGCGCCACGGGCGCCGAGCCCACGCGGGCGGCGTTGCCGGCGCCGTCGCGGTGCACGTCGACCTCGCCGACGGCGTCCGCGCGGGCGAAGCCTTCGACCTTCGAGACGAACCCGAGGCGCCACGATTCACGCCGGAACTCGCCGTCCGTGACCACCTTCAGTCCGAGGGCTTCTTGCCAGCGGATGATTCGAGCGATCGCCGCGTCTTCGCCGCCCTCGACCAGGTCTGCCGGGCGCAGCAGGCTTCCGATGTGCTCGGCGCGGAATGGCGGCGGCATGCCCCTTATTGTCCCCTTATTGTCTACGCATTCGGCGTGGGCTAGGCTCCTGCCGGCAATCCGTGATCGCCACCCGCGCCAAACCGGGCATGAACCGCCGACGCGTGCTTCGGAAGCACCGAGCGGGTTGAGCATGGAGGCGCAGGTTAGACTCGAGACGCAAAGGCTTGACGAGGTCGCGAACGAGATCCGCGACCGGCTCCTCCAATTCAACCAGGAGCGCGCGGGGCCCTTCCGCGATGTGCGCCTGGTCCTCACCGCGCGAGGCGCGGCGGGCGAACTGCTCGGCGGACTGGTCGGCCTGGGCTTCTGGAATGGCCTCTTCATCGACCTCCTCTGGGTCGAGGAGTCGTCGCGCAGGCGAGGAATCGGAACGGCGCTCATGCAGGCTGCGGAATCGCAGGCGCGCAAGCGCGGCTGGCAAGTGTGCTTTCTGAGCACCTTCACCTTTCAAGCGCCCGAGTACTACCGGCGCCTGGGCTACGAGCCGTTCGGCGAGCTGAAGGGAATGCCGCCGGGCCACTCGCGCACGTGGTTCGCGAAGTGGCTGAAGTCGCCGAACGCACAAGAATGACCCTCAGCGTGCGCCGAGCGGAGCCGGCGGATGCGGCGGAGATCTGCGCGGTGCTGCGCGCCTCGATCACGGAGCTGCTGACGCTTGAGCACCGCCATGATCCCGCGACGCTCGGCGCGTGGCTGGAATGCAAGACGGTCGAGAACGCCCCGCGCTGGATCAATGCCGATGACCGCTACGCGGTCGTCGCCACCGAGGCGGGCACGGTCTGCGGATTCGGCATGCTGAAATCGACCGGCGAGATCGGCCTCCTCTACGTCGCGCCGAGCGCGCGGTTTCGCGGCGTGAGCAAGGCGCTGCTCGCTGCCCTGGAAGAGCGCGCGAGCGCCTGGGGCCTGAAGCGCATGACAACGCTTCCGGCGGCGCAACGCATCGTGGTCGTGGGCACGAGTTCCCAAGGACGCCGAGCCGTATCTGAGGTTCCTCCAGCCGGCCGATGTCCGTGATTGATCCGAAGGCGCCGAAGACGATCGCCCTGATCCTCCTGGGCGTGGTCTCGCTGGTCGGCCCGTTCGCCGAAATGGTGGCGACGGGCCGGGTCGAGGCCCTGAGCAAGTTCGACCTCGCGACCACCCTCGTCTCCATCCCGCTCATCTTCTGGTGGTACCACGTCGACAAGCGCGAGCACGACTACCAGGCGGGGCCGCTCATGAACGGCGGGATCGCCGCGGTCGCCGTCGTGGCGCTGCCGATCTATTTCGTGCGCACGCGCGGCTGGAAGCGCGGCGCCGTCGCGACGCTGCTGGCGTTGGCCATTTTCGCGATCCTCCTCGGGTTGAGCGAGCTCGGCGAATGGATCGGCACGCTCTTCATTTGACGCCCAGCGCGACGCCGGAAGCGATCAGCGCGAGGTAGATCGCGCGCTGGAACTGTGTGTCGGTCATCCACCTGAAGAAGCGCAGTCCGATCACCGCGCCGGCGAGCCCCGGCAGCGCGTAGGCGAGATGGGCGCCATAGAGGGCGCCCTGCTGCGGCTTGACGAGGACCAGCGCGCCGAGACCGGCGAGCTGCATCACGAGGATGTAGGGCTGGTACACCGCGCGCTGCGTGACCTTGTCCCAGCCGCGCAGGCCGCACCAGATCGTGAGCCAGGTGCCGGGCAGCGCGGCGAGCGGCCCGGTGATTCCGCCCAGGGCGCCGACCAGCACGTCGGCCGCGCGGCGCTCGCCGCCCTTCAGGACGATGGGACGGCGCAGCAGCATGTAGATTCCATACGCGACGAGCACCGCGCCGATCGCGAGCGCGTAGGCGCGCGGCTCGAGGTGCAGCAGCAGGACGATGCCCACCGGCAGCGCCGCGAGGCCGCCGAGGATGAACGGCGCGCACCGCGCCCACCGGATCGAGCGCCAGAGGCCGGCGACGCTGTAGGCCTGGATGCCGATCGAGGCGCTCATCATGGTCTGCACCGCCTCCACGCCGTTGGGCACGTAGTGCAGGATCATCGCGCCGGCGATGGCGGAGAACGCGAACCCGACCGTGCTCGAGACCGTCGCGGCGAGCAGGATGATGGCCGAGACCGTCAGCCATCTCGGCAGGTCTCCCGTGTGAAGCAATGCAACGAGCTGCTGTAGTTCCGGCTGCCAGGGCACGGCGCCTCCTTTGCGAAATTGCCGCTGACCCTTACGTGTCCAGCCGCCATCCGGATCACTGCGCGGATCACCCGCCGGCGCAGGTGATCCAACGAGCGCCCGGCTCCGTACTACGTTACAAAACCCCGGAGAACGGCTATGTTGCGACCCTCGATCGACTCACCGACGGCCTACGCGCCGCGGAGCGTGAGCGCGTGGGGCCGGATGCCTGATCTCCTGTCGAGGATCGCCACCGAGCGCAGCGACGGCGCATTCCGGCGCCTGTTCGAGGAATTCGGCCCTCGGATCCGCCACTACATGATGCGTCACGGCGCCGACGCGGCGACCGCCGAGGAGCTGGCGCAGGAGACCCTGCTCGCGGTCTGGCGCAAGGCCGCCCAGTATTCCGCGGCCAAGGGCACGCCCGCGACCTGGATGTTCTCGATCGCGCGCAACCTCCGCATCGACCGCCTGCGCAGGGAAGCCTGCTGGCAGGAGCTCTCCGACGACCTGGCGGAAGGCACGGCTTCCGAGGACGCTCCCCCCGACGCCACCGCGTCCGAGCGCCAGCGCCAGGCGCGGGTGCAGGCGGTGCTGACCGCGCTGCCGGAAGACCAGCGCGAAGCCGTTACGCTTGCCTTCATCGAAGGACTTTCCCACGGCGCCATCGCGGCGCGGCTGTCGCTGCCGCTCGGCACCGTCAAATCGCGCCTGCGCCTCGCCTATCAGAAAGTGCGCGCCGCACTGGAGGATCTCAAATGACCACCATCCGTCACCACCCGGACAGCGCCACGCTCATGAGCTTCGCCGCCGGCGCGCTGGCCGAGCCGCTCGCGGCGGCCTGCTCCGTGCACGCTTCGATGTGCGCCGCGTGCCGCGGCGAGCTGCGCGACATGGAGCTCGTCGGCGCCACTCTGCTCGGTACCGCCGATGCGAGCGGCGGCCGGGTCGGGACGCCTGTCAGGCCTCACGAGGCGCCATCCCGCGCAGACCGGGGGAGCCTTAGCAGCGGGATCGCGAGCGAGCTGCCGGCGCCCCTCGCCCGGAAGTACGGCCTCGCCCTCGACCAGATTCCGTGGAAGCGGCTCGCACCGGGCGTGTGGCAGCATCACCTCGCGCTTTCGCCTGGCGCGCAGGGCGAGCTCTATTTCATCAAGCTTGCGCCCGGCTGCCGGCTGCCGTTGCACGCGCACACCGGCGCGGAGCTCACGGTCGTGCTCACCGGCGCTTTCACCGACGCGAGCGGCGAATTCCGCCGCGGCGACATGCAGGACATCGACCAGATCGAGCATCAGCCGCTCGGCGATCGGGATGAGGGCTGCATCTGCCTGGTCGCCGCTGAAGGACCCTATCTGCTCAAGGGCTAGCGGCACGCTCCCGGCGCCGGTAGCATCAGCGCATGAGATGCTTGCGCACTGCTACATGATGAACGGAGACGACATGGAAAGATCCCGCCTTTTGTTCGCCGTCGCCGCGTTGCTCTTGGCGCTCGGCGCCTTTGCCGCCGACTATCCCGCGCCCCAGGAAGGGAGCTGGGTCGTGCGCGACTTCCGCTTCCATACGGGGGAGACGCTGCCGGAGCTGCGGCTGCACTACACGACCGTGGGCGCTCGCGGCGGCGAACCGGTGCTGATCCTGCACGGCACCACCGGGTCGGGCGCGGGCTTCCTGACGCCGGCGTTCGCGGGCGAGCTGTTCGGACCGGGACAGCCGCTCGACGCGAGCCGCTACTTCATCATCCTGCCCGACGCGATCGGCACCGGGAAGTCGACCAAGCCCTCCGACGGCATGCGCATGAGCTTCCCGAAATACAACTACGACGACATGGTCGACGCCCAGCATCGCCTGGTGCGCGAGCACCTCGGGGTGAAGCACCTGCGCCTCGTGCTCGGCAACTCGATGGGCGGCATGCAGACCTGGATCTGGGCGCAGAAGTATCCGGACTTCATGGACGTGGCGGTGCCGATGGCCTCGCTGCCGACCGAGATGTCCGGGCGCAACTGGATGATGCGGCGCCTGCTCGTGGAGTCGATCCGCAACGACCCGGAATGGATGAACGGCAACTACACGAAGCAACCGCGCGGCTTCCAGCTTGCGTCGGTGTTCTTCGCCGTCGGCACCAACGGCGGCAACCAGGGCCTGTACAAGGCGGCGCCCACGCGCGAGAAGGCCGACCAGCTCCTCAACCAGCGGCTGAGCGCGCCGTTCCGCGGCGACGCCAACGATCACCTGCTCCAGTGGGAATCCTCGCGCGACTACAACCCCTCGCCCGGCCTGGAACGCGTCCGGGCCGTGCTCCTCGCCATCAATTCCGCCGACGACGAGCGCAACCCGCCCGAGCTCGGGGTGCTCGAGCGCGAGATCAAGCGCGTGAAGAACGGCCGCGCCTTCGTGATTCCCGCGAGCAGCGAGACCTTCGGCCACGGCACCACCGGGCAGGCAAAGTTCTGGAAGAAGGAGCTGGCGGAGGTTCTGCAAGGCGCTCCGCGCCGCGGCGAGTAGGTTGGATCGAGAGTACGCGGCAAGCGAGCCCGCGCGCGAGGATATCGACGCCCTCCGCGGGCCGGCGCTGCTCGAGTTCGGCAGCCCCTGGTGCGGCTGGTGCCGGCGCGCCCAGCCGCTCATCGCCGACGCTCTCGCCGCGCATCCCGGCGTGCGCCATATCAAGATCGCCGACGCCAGCGGCCGGCGCCTCGGCCGCTCGTTCGGCGTAAAACTGTGGCCGACGCTAGTATTCCTGCGCGACGGCAAGGAAGCTGCTAGGCTGGTACGGCCCAACGGCGCGGGCGCGATTCGCGAAGCGCTGGCGCAGATCGACCGCTAGGGTTTGCCCTTGTAGGCGTCGCTCAAAACCACCACTGAACCTTAATGGATACCCCGCGGCCGCTGGCAGCGGACTGGCTCGTAGGCGGCGGCGAGATGGGCGCGCGCATCCGCGCCCACGACTGGTCGCGCACTCCGCTCGGTCCGATCGAAGCCTGGCCCCAGAGCCTGCGCAGCGCCCTCAGCATCTGCCTCGGGTCGCGCTTTCCTATCGTGCTCTATTGGGGCACGGAGCGGACCGTCCTCTACAACGATGCGTACGCCGAAATCCTCGGGAAGAAGCATCCGTGGGCGCTCGGCCGAGCGTGCCGCGAAGTGTGGTCCGAGATCTGGGACGTGATCGCGCCGATGCTCGACGGCGTAGTGGCGAGCGGGGAAGCGACCTGGTCGGACGATCAGCTGCTTCTCCTCGAACGGCGCGGTTACCCGGAGGAGTGCTACTTCTCCTTCTCGTTCAGCCCGGTCCGGGGCGGTAGCGGGCAAGTCGAAGGCGTTTTTACCGCGGTGATCGAGACCACCCGCCGCGTGGTGGGCGAGCGGCGACTGCGCACCCTGCGCGATCTTGGCGCGCGCGCGGCGCTCGCCAAAGGCGAGGGCGACGCGTGGCGCGCCGCGGCTGCCGCCGCTGTCGATAATCCCGCCGACCTGTCGTTCGCGCTGCTGTACCGGACCGACGCCGAAGGGTCGGTCGCTCGGCTCGCCGCAGCTCATGGGTTCGAAGGTGCCCCGTTGAGCATCGCCCTGCCGTGCGAGAGCTTCGAAGGCGCGCTCGTGCTGTCGGTCGCGCGGCCTGGCGCAGCCCCTTACGGGTATCTCGCCGCCGGAATCGGCTCGCGGCGCACGCTCGACGACGAGTACCGGGGATTCCTTGCGCTGGTCGCAGATCAGGTCGCGACCGGGATCGCCAACGCTCGCGCGTACGAAGAGGAACGCCGGCGCGCCGCGGCCCTGGCCGAGCTCGACCGCGCGAAGACCGCTTTCTTCAGCAACGTGAGCCACGAGTTCCGTACTCCCCTCACGCTGATGCTCGGACCGCTGGAGGATCTGCAGGGCACCGCCTTGCCCGAGCCGAGCCGCGCGCTGGTCGAGGCGGCGCAGCGAAACGGGCAGCGCCTGCTCAAGCTCGTCAACACGCTGCTCGACTTCGCCCGCATCGAGGCCGGGCGCGTGCAGGCGTCGTACGAGCCGACCGATCTCGCCGCGCTCAGCGCCGATCTCGCGAGCAACTTCCGCTCCGCCTGCGAGCGTGCCGGGCTGCAGCTCACGGTCGATTGCCCGCCGCTCGCGCAGCCCGCCTACGTCGACCGTGAGATGTGGGAGAAGATCGTCCTCAACCTGGTCTCGAACGCGTTCAAGTTCACGCTCGCCGGAGCGATCGATGTCGCCGTGAAGGAAGCCGGCGGGCACCTCCAGCTCACGGTGAGCGACACCGGAAGCGGCATTCCCGCCGAAGAGCTGCCGCGCATGTTCGAGCGATTCCACCGCGTGCACGCTGCGCGCGGCCGCAGCCACGAGGGCAGCGGCATCGGCCTCGCGCTGGTGAACGAGCTGGTGAAGCTCCATGGCGGGTCGATTGCCGTGGAAAGCAAGCTGGACCAGGGCTCGCGCTTCACGGTCACTCTGCCGATGGGCAGCGCGCATCTTCCGGCCGAGCGCGTCAAGGCGCCGCGCGAAGCGTCTTCGAGCGCCCCGCGCGCCGGCGCCTATGTCGCCGAGGCGCTCGGCTGGCTGCCGGGCGGCGGCACGACCTCGCCGACCCGGCATCAGGACACGCAGCGCGTTCTGGTGGCGGACGACAACGCCGACATGCGCGAGTACGTGCGGCGCCTGCTCATCGATCAATACGAAGTCGAGGTGGTCGGCGACGGCCGCGCCGCGCTGGCGGCGGCGCGGGCGCGCAGGCCCGAGCTCATCATCTCCGACGTGATGATGCCGCGGCTCGACGGCTTCGGCCTGATCCGCGAGCTGCGCGCCGACCCGGAGCTCGCCGCGATCCCGGTGATCCTGCTGTCGGCGCGCGCCGGCGAAGAAGCGCGCCTCGAGGGCCTGGGCAAGGGCGCTGACGACTACCTGGTGAAGCCCTTCAGCCCGCGCGAGCTGCTGGTGCGCGTCGGTTCGCTGGTGAGATCGGCCGAGCTGCACCGCAGGGCGATCGAGGCGCGCGCGCAGTTCGAGACCCTGCTCAACGAGGCGCCGCTCGGCGTCTACCTCGTCGACCAGGATTTCCGCATCGCCGCGGTCAATCCGGTGGCGGCGCCGGCATTCGGCGCCATTGCCGGCCTGATCGGGCGCGATTTCGACGAGGTGATCCACATTCTCTGGCCGAAAGCGTATGCCGACGAGATCGTGCGCATCTTCCGCCGCACGCTCGAAACCGGCGAGCCGCACATCGAGCCCGAGCACATCGAGCAGCGCCTCGACCGCGGAGTCACCGAGTACTACGAGTGGCGGGTGAGCCGCATTCCGCTGCCCGGGAACCGGCGCGGCGTGGTGTGCTACTTCCGCGACATCTCGAAGGCCGTGACGACGCGCGAGGCGCTGCGCGAGGCCGACAGCCGCAAGGACGAGTTTCTCGCCACGCTCGCGCACGAGCTGCGCAACCCCCTCGCGCCGCTGCGCAGCTCGCTCGACGTGCTGAGCATGGCCAGCGGGCAAGGCGCCTCGCCGGGGCCGGCGCTCGAAATCATGGAGCGGCAGCTCTCGCATCTCGTGCGCCTGGTCGACGACCTGATGGAGCTCTCGCGCATCACCCGCGGCAACTTCGAGCTGCGGAAGGAACCGGTGCGGCTCGACGGCGCGCTGCGCAGCGCGATCGAGGCGTGCGAGCCGCTGATCCGGGCCGGCGGCCACCGCCTCCACCTCTCTCTGCCGCCCGATCCGATCGTGCTCGACGCCGACCCGGTGCGCCTCGCGCAGGTGTTCGGCAACCTTCTCAACAACGCCGCGAAGTACTCGGACCACCGGGGAACCATCGGCGTCGAGGCGCGCGCCGAGGGGCTCGAGGCGGTGGTGAGCGTGAGCGACACGGGCGACGGCATCGCGCCCGAGTCCCTGCCGCTGCTCTTCAACATGTTCTTCCGTGGCAGCCAGAGCGCACAGCGCAACCCGAGCGGGCTCGGCATCGGCCTGCCGCTCGTGCGCCGCCTGGTGGAGATGCACGGCGGCCGCGTCGAGGCCGAAAGCGAAGGTCCCGGCAAGGGCAGCCGGTTCACGGTGCGCCTGCCGCTCAACCCGGCGCTGCAGCCCGCAGCGACGGCGATCAGGCTCGAGCGGACCGCGCTCGCGCCGATGACCATCCTGGTGGTCGACGACAACCAGGACGCCGCCGAGAGCATGCGCCTGCTCCTGCGGCAGGTCGGCGCCGACGTGCGCGTGGCGCACGACGGCCCGCAGGCGCTCGCCGCCTTCGACGCCTGCCGGCCGCGCATGGTGCTGCTCGACATCGGCATGCCCGGAATGGACGGCTACGAGGTGGCGCGCCGCATGCGCGCCTCGCCCTACGCGCTGCACGCTTCGCTCGTCGCGCTCACCGGCTGGGGCCAGGACGAGGACAAGAAGCGCGTGCGCGAGGCGGGCTTCGACCACCACCTCGTCAAGCCCGCCGACCTCGGCACGCTACAGTCGCTCATCACCTCGATCCAGGCCGCTACGCCTTGACGAGGAGCGCCACCGGGAAGCGCGCGAGCAGCGCAGCGACCTGCAACCTTCCCTCGGGGCGGTGCTTCTCTCCGGTCATCGCGTCGACAAACTCGCCGCCGAGATCCTCGGGCAGCGAAATGGCCGCTTCGCCCCAAACGGGTACGCCGACCGGCGCATCAAGCTCGGCGTGCAGCAACCGCGCGAAGAGCCGCGGCGCGACCGCGATCACGGCGCTGCCGTTGCGCCTGAGCGCGAAGGCGACGATGTTGTCCTCGCGGCTGGCGTCGGCGTACAGGGGTACGTAGCGGCCGCCGTGGAAGAGCTCCGAATGCGCTCGGCGCACCGCGAGTCCCTTGCGGATGATGTGCAGCTTCGCACGTCCGTCCGGCAATGAGCCAAGCAGGGCACTGGGATCCGATATTTCTTCCCCGAGGTATTTCTTGCGTACGTCGTAATCGACGGGACGGCGGTTGTCGGGGTCGACCAGGCTGAAGTCGAAGAGCTCGGTTCCCTGGTAGTAATCCGGCACGCCCGGGGAAGCGACCTTGAGCAGCGCCTGCGAGAGCGACACGAGCATGCCCAGGCGCGCGATGCGCGATACCGCGTCGTTCACCTCCTTCACGAACGCCGGGCTTTCGAGCGACTGGACCACGAAGCGCTCGAGCGCCGCTTCGTACTCGGCATCGGGGTTGATCCAGCTCGTGCGCAGCTTCGCCTCGCGCACCGCTTTCAGCATGTAGGCCTTGAGTCTTTCCCTCAAAACACCGAGTTGCGTGTCGTTTGGAGGGACGAAAGGCCAGATGCCGATCAGGGCTTGATAGAAGTGATACTCGTCGGCGCGCGACGGAAGACTCTCGCCGCCGGCGTCGGTGCGGCGGCTGCGGTTCGCGAGGTGCCAGCGCCGCAAGAGCAGCAGCCAGGCCGAGCTCAGCTCGGAGAGCACGCCCAGGCGCGCGCGCACATCCTCGGAGCGCTTGGTGTCGTGGGTCGAGCTCGCGAGCATGGTGCCGGACCAGTGCTTCGCGCGGTCCTCGCTCGCGGCGTGGAACGCCTTCAGCGAGAAGCCGAAGTTGCGCGGATCGTTGCCCACTTCGTTCAGCGCGATCAGGCGGTGGTAGCGGTAGAACGCGGTGTCCTCGACTCCCTTGGCCACCACCGGCGCGGTGAGCTGCTGGAAGCGCAGCGCGAACTCGAGCATCGCCCGCCGCCGCGCCCCGCCGGCGGGCGCGGCGTCGAGCGTGAGCACATCCTTCACGAAGTCGAACACGCTCGGGTCGGCAACGCGGCTCGCGCGCCGCGCCGCCTTCACCGCCCAGTCGATGTAGCGCCGGTCGGTGTCGGAGACGCCGCGCGCGCTGACGTAGGTGCGGTACACCGGGAAGAGCGCCGCGATTTCGGCCAGCGCCCTGCGCAGCCCGCTCTCGGTGTAGTCGCGCGTGCGCCGATTGCCCGAGGCGATGCGCGCGAGCCGCTGCGCCAGGCCGGCGAGCTCCGCGGCGAGCGTGGTGCTCATGATGAGCAGGCGGCTGTAGCGCGAGAGCTCGTCGAAGGACGCGCGCTCGCCGGTGAAGCGCTGATAGATGCGCTCGAAGCGCTCGCCCGCCGCCGGGTCGACGAAGACACCGGTCAGCAGATTGGCGTAGCGGTAGCCGGTCGTGCCGTGCACCTTCCAGTGGGCCGGCAGCGCCTCGTGGTCGGCGAGGATCTTCTCGACCACGATCCAGGGCCGCTCGGCGAGCGTCTGCAGGCGCTCGAAGTACTGCTCGGGGTCCGAAAGCCCGTCCGGATGATCGATGCGCAGGCCGTCGACGCCGGGCTCGGCCGCGAGATCGCGGATGAGCGAGTGCGTGGCCTCGAACACGGCCTTGTCCTCCTGGCGCAGGGCGGCGAGGTCGGTGATCTCGAAGAAGCGCCGGTAGTTGATCTCGTCCGACGCGACGCGCCAGAACGCGAGCCGGTAGTGCTGCTTCTCGAGCAGGCGATGCAGCGCGAGCGGGTCTTTCAGCGGCTTCAGATTATTTTGTGACTTGGAATTGAGAGGAAACCTCTGATCGTAGTAGGCCACGCGCCACGGCCCCCTCTTTCCCTCGCGCACGAGCTTGATCTCGCCTTCGTCGAGCGCCTCGCCGTAGTGCCTGCCGAGGACCGGCAGCAGAAGCCGCCCGCCGCCGCGCTGCCAGTCGATGTCGAAGAACTTGGCGTACGGCGACGCGCGGCCCTTCGCGAGCACGTCCTGCCACCAGGGGTTGTCGCCGTGCAGCACGCCCAGATGGTTCGGCACGATGTCCATCACGAGGCCCATGCCGTGGCGGCGCAGCGCGTCGAGCAGCCTGCGCAGGTCGGCCTCGGTGCCGATCTCCGGATTGATCTTGCCGTGGTCGACGATGTCGTAGCCGTGCATGCTGCCCGGACGCGCCTTGAGGAACGGCGACGCGTACAGGTGGCTCACGCCGAGCTGCGCGAGGTAGGGCACGAGCGCGGTCGCATCCGCAAAGCGAAAGCCCTTGTGGAGCTGCAGGCGGTACGTGGCGACGGGAACTCGCTTGGGGCCGCAGGGAGAGCCGTCTTTCGCCACCGAACGTTGCGCCATGCTGGCGGCGAGCTGCTGCATCCGGGGATCGGATTTCCAGCGCTCGAGCCCCACGGGGAGCTTGCGGCGCCAGTTCGGATGCTGCTCGACGGTGCCCGGAAGATTCGCCTGCTCGACGAGCTCGAACACGTCCTCGGGCTGCACCATCAGCAGCTTGGACGGCGTGCGTGCGAGAAAAGCGTGCGCGCTGGCCGCGGAGGTGTCGAAGCCTTGGCGCTCGAGCGCGGCTTTGAGTTTTTCCTTCTCAACTTCGCGCTGCTCGCGCTCCTTTCCCGCATCGACGGTGAGGCCAAATTGCTCGCGCAGCTTGAGGTCGTGCCCCGCCCAGAACCCGCGCCAGGTCGGCAGATCGTGCGTGCTGACGCAGGTCAGCGCTTCGCGCGGATACGCCGCGGGCGGTGAAAACGCGCCGCCTGCGTCCTTCTCGAAGAAGAGCGGGCGATACGAAAGCACCCCTGCGTCGTTCAGCGCTTTGCGCAGCTCCGCGGTGACGGTCCCCAGGTCCTCGCCGATCACCATGCAGCGATTGCGGCGGCTCTCCTGCGCCAGGAGCCCGAGCAGGGCCTCGAGCGGATAGTGAACGTAGCCGCCCTGGTCTGCCTTGTTGCCGGCCGGGATCCAGTACAGGCGCGCGAGCGCCATCACGTGATCGAGGCGCAGCGCCCCGCCCTGCGGCATGTTGGCGCGCAGCAGCTCGACGAAGGGACGATAGCCCGCGGCGCGCAGCGCCCGGGGCGAATACGGCGGCAACCCCCAGTCCTGGCCGCGCGGGTTGAATTCGTCGGGCGGCGCGCCGATCGACGCTCCGGTGGCGTACGCGGCACGGTCCGACCACACCTCGGCGCCGCCGCGGTCGGCGCCGAGGGCGAGGTCGAAATACAGGCCCACCGGCATGCCGAGCTCCTGCGCGCGCCGCTGCACGAAGTCGAGCTGCTGGCGGGCGTTCCATTGCAGGTAGCCGTGGAACTCCACGCGGTGTTTCTTCTTTTCGGAGAACTTCCCGACCGCGGGCGAGGACGGATCCTGGTACTGCGCGGGCCAGCTCTGCCAGCCTGCGCTGCCGAGCTCCTCGCGCAACGCCTCGTACAGCGCATAGTCGCGCAGCGCCTTCGAGCTCTCGGCATGCCACTTGGCGAAGCTTCGGCGCCGCGCGCGGTCCTTGCGGAAGCAGGCGTACATCAGCTCGAGCACCTCGTCCTTCGCGGCGCGCACGCCGTCGTAGTCGACGAGCTCGGCCTTTCTCAGCTGGAGGAGCCGCGCGAGGAACGCGCGCGACTGCGTGAGGCGTTGCGCCTCGGCGCATTGCGCGAACTCGGGAATCGACTCGATGTCGAGGTAGGCCGGGTTGAGAGCGTGCCGGCTCGACGGGCTGTAGGGGCTGACGTAGGCCGCATGCAGCGGGTTCACTCCGACCACGCCGGCGCCGAGGCTCGCCGCGAGCTCGACCAGCGAGCGCAGGTCGGCGAAGTCGCCGATGCCCCAGTTGCGCTGCGAGCGCACGCCGTAGAGCTGGACCATGAATCCCCAGATGCGGCCGCCCTTCGCGAGCAGCTCCGGCTGGTAGCTCGCGCCCTTCTCCACAATGACCTTCTTTTTGGAACGACGGGGGCCGAGCGCGCTCTCCAGCGCGCGCCGGGTCTCGGGATCGAGTCGGTGTTCGCGCTGCCAGACGTCGAGGTAGCTCGGCGCGATCTCGCTCAACCAAGCCACCAGGCGGCGGTCCAGGGGTCGAGCCGGCGGCCGTTGCCGCTCCCCCAGAGCGGGCGGCCGCGCGGCGCTGAATCGGTCGCGATCGACCCCTCCGAGAAATTCGCCCTCAGAACGAGGCCGTCCCAGACGACCTCGAAGGCGCGCTCGCCGAGCATGCGGTAGCGGCCGGGGCCGAACTTGCGCGGGGCGATCTCGGCTCGCCTCAGCTCGAGCAGCTGCCTGTAGTGCGTGAGCCAGCCGCGGCCCTGCGTGCCGCGCGCGTCCTTCCAGCGCAGCACGCAGCGCTTGAAGGTCTGCTCGGACAGCGGATCGGGAATGCGCGCGCGCGCCTTGGCGTCGGCGAACGCGGCGAAGCGGGCGAACTCCTCGCGCCGGCCGTTGCGCACCGCTTCGCCGAGCTCGCCGTCGAAATCGCAGAAGAAGAGGAACGGCTGGTGGCAGGCCCATTCCTCGCCCATGAAGATGAGCGGCGGCGAAGGCGCGAGCAGGAGGATGGCCGACAGCAGCTTCAGCTTGCCCTCGTCGGCGAGCGAGGCGAGGCGCTCGCCGTGCGCGCGGTTGCCGACCTGGTCGTGGTTCTGGAGAAAGTCGACGAAGCAGCGCGGCGGCAGATGCGCGCTCGGCTCGCCGCGCGGCGCGCTGCTGAAGGGCGAGACCTCGCCCTGGTAGGCGAAGCCCTCGGCGAGGGCGCGCGCGAGGTGCCGCGCGGGCGCTTCGGCGTACGCGCTGTAGTAGCCGTCCGACTCGCCCGTGGCGAGCACGTGGTAGGCGTGGTGCGAATCGTCGTTCCACTGCGCGTCGAAGCGGCCGGGACCGAGGAAGCGCGCCTGGTTGGCGTCGTTCTCGAGCACCAGGTGAATGTGGCGGTCCGGATCGCGCGCGTGCACCGCCAGGGCGATGTCCTCGAGCACGTGGCGCGGCGACTCGTCGACGATCGCGTGCACCGCGTCGAAGCGCAGGCCGTCGAATCGGTATTCCTCGAGCCAGTAGAGCGCGTTGTGGATGAAGTACTCGCGCACCGTGCCGACGGAGAAGTCGATCGCCGCGCCCCAGGGCGTCTGGTGCTTCGCGGTGAAGAACTGCCGCGCGTACAGCCCGAGGAAGTTGCCCTTCGGTCCGAAGTGGTTGTAGACCACGTCGAGGAACACCATCAGGCCCGCCTGGTGCGCCGCCTGCACCAGCGCCTTCAGCTCATCGGGCCGGCCGTAGACCGAATCCGGCGCGTAAGGCAGCACCCCGTCGTAGCCCCAGTTGCGCCGGCCCGCGAAGTCCGAGAGCGGCATGAGCTCGATCGCCGTGACCCCGAGGTCCCTGAGGTAGTCGAGCTTCGACATCACGCCGCCGTAGGTGCCCTGCGAGGTGAAGGTGCCGACGTGCAGCTCGTAGATCACCGCTTCCTGCCAAGGCCGCCCGCGCCAGGCCTCGTCGTGCCACTCGAACGCCAGCGGGTCGACCACCTCGCTCGGGCCGTCCACGTCGCGCGGCTGAAAGCGCGAGGCCGGGTCGGGCACCGCGTGTCTTGCGTCGATGCGGTATCGGTAGAGGGCGCCCGGCCTTGCCTTTTCAGTGGTTTCGTACCAACCGGGTTCCCCCGGGCGCATCGCAAGCTCCCGATCCTCAAGTAGAAGAGAAACCTGCTTGGCGCCCGGCGCCCACAGCCGAAAGCGCACGCCGCCGTCGCCGAGCACCTCGGCGCCGAACGGCATGGCGTGTCTTCTCAGCGCCGCTTGCGCGGCCACCAGCGTTCCAGGAGCTCCGCCGCCCATTCCTTTCCTCCGAGACCGAATGCGAGCGCCAGGGCGAACACCAGCCCGGCGAGGATGATGAGGAAGCTCTGGCGCACGATGTCGCCGCCGATGTTGACCTGGTCGAGCGCGATCAGCACCACGAACGTGACGATGGCGTACTGCGCGAGCCGCCCGAGGAGCTCGGCGTCCTGGATGTGGACGTTGCGGCAGTAGGCGGTGATGGCGTTGGCGATGAAGCGCGCGAAATACGCGCCGAAGGCGAGCACCAGCAGCGCGACCAGGACCTTCGGCACGAACAGGATCACGCGTCCGAGGACGTCCGTGACGTAGGTGAGGCCCAGGCTGTTGAAGCCCACCACGAGCGCGCCGAGAATGACCAGCCAGTAGATCACCAGCCCGATGATCTCGGTGGTGTCGACGGCGATGCCGCCGTCGCGCAGGAATCCGTCCAGGCCCGCGCGTTGCGTCACGATGTGGAAGTTCACCGCCCGCAGGCCCTTCACGATGGCGAAGCGCGCCGCCTTGGCGAGCAGCCATCCGAGCAGGATGACGACGAGCGCGAGAATGAGGCGCGGCACGAAATCGGCCGCCTGGACGAGGAACGCGCGCACCGGCGCAAGCAGGAGATCGAAGTCGAATTCGAGCTGGCTCATCCCTTTTCCTCCAGCATGGCGAGAAGGCCCGACAGGGGCACCTGGACCCAGTCGGGCCGGTTGCCGAGCTCGTAGCGCAGCTCGTAGAGCACCTTCTCGAGCTCGAAGAGCTTCACGAGCCCGGCGACGTGGTCGAAGGATTCGAACAGCCCGCTACCGCGCGTCGCCGCCGCGTAGGCGGCGAGGAATGTGCGGCGCGCCTCGCGCTCCCACTCGTCGAGGTCGTTCCCCTTGGTGGCGCTCCGCTTCGCGTAGCTGAAAGAGCGCAGCATCCCGGCGACGTCGCGCAGCGGCGAAGCTTTCAGCCGGCTTTCGGCGAGCGGCCGCGACGGCTCGCCCTCGAAGTCGATGATGTACCAGTCGTTGTTGGCGAGCAGGACCTGGCCGAGGTGGTAGTCGCCGTGATGGCGCACCTTGAGGGCCCTGCCGCGCGGCGGGGCGCAGGAATCGATGAGCGCCACAATTTCCGCTTTTCGTTGCTGAAGCTCGGAATTCTTGACCATGGCGAGGGTCTGCTCGGCCTCCTCCTTCACCCGGGATTTCCAGGCCTCGACATCGGCGCTCGTCAGGGGCTCGGGCGTGAACGCCGGATTGCGCGACGGCGTGGCGAGCGAGCGATGCAGCTCGGCGGTGCGGGTCGCGAGGGTCTGGATGAGGAGGTGGTAGGCGGCGTGGCTCGACTCGGGCGTGCCGCGCTGCGTCTCGAGCCAGCGCCGCAGGTATTCGAGCGTATAGCTCCAGCCGTCGCCCTGGTTGGGCACGTAGGACTGCAGGAGCGCGAGCGTCACGGGCTCCTTGTTTTCCGCCACGTATTCCACCGCGCCCGCCACCGGCACACAGTTCCTGAACTCCGCCACCTCGGTGAGGAACCGGCCGACCTCGAGCTCGGGGTTCACGCCGGGGCGCAGCCTCCGATAGCACTTGAGGAACAGGCGCTCGGAGAGCGTGACCGAGGTGTTGGTCGACTGCGCCTGCAGCGGCCCGACCGTCAGCGCGGCGAGGTCCTCGCCGGCGATGCGGCGGAAGGCCTCGGTCGGCGTGAAGCGGATCGAGCCCCGGCCGGTCGGGAGGCTGCGGCTTTCGCCGATCGCCTTGACCACGTTGCGGCAGAAGCCTTCGTCGGCGATCGCGTCGCCGATGACGCCGACGTTCGCCTGCTGCCGCACGCGCACGATGGTCGACTGCGCGAGCTGGCGCACGTGCTCCTCGTCCTCTTCCCACGCCAGCGCCATCGGCAGGAAATAGGTCGCCTTCCCCACCTCGGGCAGAGTCAGCAGCCAGCTGATGCCGCCGCCCGGCATCTCCCCGCTGATGTTTCCCCTCATGTTCCCGACTTCCCAGATGGCGTGGTCCTGCAGCCGCACCTCGCGCACCGGCTCGCCCTTGGACGCGTACCAGCGCTGCGACTCGATGTACCGCGGCAGCACCTCCTCCTCGAGGCGCTTGCGCAGCTGCTCCGCCATGCGGATGCGCCACGGCACCACCCGGTCGCTGAAGAACGAGACCCAGCCGTCGAAGAGCACCAGGATCGGCACCTCGTCGGACACGATCATCTGCGTGTGCCACGACGGCGCCTCGGCGTCGGAGGCGAGGCGGAACCAGTAGAACGCGTGCGCCGGCAGCGTGAGGAGGTACGGCAGGTCGCCGATCGGCGGAAACGGGGTGCGGCCGAGGAGCTCCACCGGGACGCGGCCCTTGAAGCGCCGCAGGTCGAGCTCGACCGGCTGCGCCGAGCGCGCGAGGTTGGCGACGCACAGGACCGCCTCGTCGGCGTACTCGCGCAGGTACGCGAGGACCTTGCGGTTGCCCGGCTTCAGGAACGAGAGCCGCCCGCGGCCGAACGCGCGGCTCTCGCGCCGGATCCTCAGCATGCGCTTGGTCCAGTTGAGGAGCGACCCGGGGTCGCGCTCCTGCGCCTCGACGTTCACCGCCTGGTAGCCGTAGACCGGATCCATGATCGGCGGCAGGTAGAGCCGCTGCGGGTCGGCGCGCGAGAACCCGGCGTTGCGGTCGGGGCTCCACTGCATCGGCGTCCTCACCCCGTTGCGGTCGCCAAGATAGATGTTGTCCCCCATGCCGATCTCGTCGCCGTAGTACACGATCGGCGAGCCCGGCATCGTGAACAGCAGGCTGTTCATCAGCTTGATGCGCTCGGGGTCGTTCTCCATCAGCGGCGCGAGGCGGCGGCGGATGCCGAGGTTGATGCGCGCCTGCAGGTCGGCGGCGTACATGCGGTACATGTAGTCGCGCTCCCGGCTCGTCACCATCTCGAGCGTGAGCTCGTCGTGGTTGCGCAGGAAGATCGCCCACTGGCAGATGTCCGGGATGTCGGGCGTCTGCGCCATGATCTCGACCAGCGGATGGCGGTCCTCCTGCGCGATCGCCATGTACATGCGCGGCATCAGCGGGAAGTGGAACGCCATGTGGCACTCGTCGCCCTCGCCGAAGTAGGGCCGCACGTCTTCCGGCCACATGTTCGCCTCGGCGAGCAGCATCTTGTTCGGATAAGCCTGGTCGATGAGCTTGCGGAACTCCTTCAGCACCAGGTGCGTCTCGGGAACGTTCTCGTTGGAGGTGCCTTCGCGCTCGATCAGGTAGGGCACCGCGTCGAGCCGGAACCCGTCGACGCCCATGTCGAGCCAGAACTTCATGGTGCGGAACACCGCCTTCAGGACGTGCGGGTTGTCGAAGTTGAGGTCGGGCTGGTGGCTGAAGAAGCGGTGCCAGTAATACTGCTTCGCCACGTCGTCCCAGGCCCAGTTCGAGGTCTCGGTGTCCGTGAAGATGATGCGCGTGCCCCGGTACTTCTGATCGGTATCGCTCCACACGTAGTAGTCGCGCTTGTGCGAGCCCTTGGGCGCGCGCCGCGCCGCCTGGAACCACGGATGCTGGTCGGAGGTGTGGTTCACCACCAGCTCCGTGATCACCCTGAGCCCGCGACGCTGCGCTTCGCGCACGAACTGCTTGAAGTCGGCCACCGTGCCGTACTGCGGATGCACGTTGTGGTAGGCGGAGACGTCGTAGCCGTCGTCCTTGAGCGGCGAGGGGTAGAACGGCAGCAGCCAGAGCGCCGAGACGCCGAGATCCTGGATGTAATCGAGCTTCGAGGTGAGCCCCCGGAAGTCCCCCATGCCGTCGTTGTTCGAGTCGAAGAACGCCTTGACGTGGACCTGGTAGAGGACGGCGTCCTTGTACCAGAGCGCCTGCTGCGCAACCGCGGTGATTTCCGCCGCGTTCTGCGAAGTCATTGCTCAGACCCCGAATCAGGCACAGACCACGTTTTCCCGTGAAAAACGTGGTCTGTCCCCGATTTTGTGGTTGGGTCCATCGGGGTCATACGCGCCGCACGACCCTGAAAAGATGCGCCGGCAGCTGGTGCGGGTTGAGCTCGACGTAGTTTCTCGAGCCGCTCCAGGCGTAGCGCCCGCCCGAAAGGAGGTCGTGCACCTCGAAGGTCTCGTGCGGCGCGAGCCCGAGGCCCTCGAGGTCGAGCTCGACGAAGCCCGACTGCGGATGCTGGAAATCGAGGCTGACCGCCACGATGACGACGTCGTCCCGGTCTCTCTTCGAGTAGACGAGCATTTGCGGATTGGCGATGTCGTGGAACTGCAGGCTCCAATCGCGCTGCAGCGCGGGATGGTCGTGGCGCACTCGATTCAGCCGCGCGATCAGCTCGCGCAGGCTGTCGGCGCGCCCGAGGTCCCAGCGCTTGATCTCGTACTTCTCGGAGTCGAGGTACTCCTCGCTGCCGGGCTCGCGCGGCGCGTGCTCGAGAAGCTCGTACGCCGGCCCGTAGATGCCGTAGCTCGCGGCGAAGGTCGCGGCGAGCACCACCCGCACGATGAACGCCGGCCGGCCGCCGGTCTGCAGCGTCGCGTGCAGGATGTCGGGCGTGTTGGGCCAGACGTTGGGACGGAAGTACTCGCGGCTCTCCGTTTGAGTCAATTCGGTAAAGTATTCGACCAGCTCCTGCTTTGAGTTTCGCCAGGTGAAGTACGTATACGACTGCGTGAAGCCGATCTTCGCGAGCTTGTGCATGATCCGCGGCCGCGTGAAGGCCTCGGAGAGGAAGATGAGCTCGGGGTGCTTCGCCTTCAGCTCGCGGATGCACCACTCCCAGAAGGCGAACGCCTTGGTGTGCGGGTTGTCGACACGGAAGATCGTGACGCCCTGCCCCACCCAGAACTCGAACACGCTCTTGAGCTCCTCCCACAGGCTGCGCCACGCCGCGGTTTCGAAGTCGAACGGGTAGATGTCCTGGTACTTCTTGGGCGGGTTTTCCGCGTACTGCACCGTGCCGTCGGGCCGGGCGCGGAACCACTCGGGATGCTCTCTTACGTACGGATGGTCGGGCGAGCACTGGAAGGCGATATCGAGCGCGATATCGATGCCGCGCTTTTTCGCCTCTTTCACAAGGGATCTGAAATCCTCGAGGCTTCCGAGCTCGGGAAGAACGGCCTTGTGGCCGCCCTCCTTGGCGCCGATCGCCCAGGGGCTGCCGACCTCGCCCGGCTGCGCCGCGACGGCGTTGTTCTTGCCTTTGCGCGCGGTGGCGCCGATCGGATGGATCGGCGGAAAGTAGAGCACGTCGAAGCCCATCTCCTGCACGTAGGGCAGCTGCTCGACCACGTCGTTGAAGGTCGCATGGCGTCCGTCGCCTCGCGCGGAACGCGGGAACATCTCGTACCACGCCGAAAAGCGCGCCTTCACCGGATCGACCACCACCTCGAGCGCGTCGCTCTCGACCACCGCCTCCGGCGCCGGCGAAGGCGCCTCCGCGCTCATCGCCGCCTGATAGCGTTCTTCGGCGCTTCGTCCTTGATCCTCGAGAATTTCGTTCTTGACCAGACGCGCGCCGATCAGGAAATCCACCGCAAGATCCTGCCCGGCATCCTTGCGCTTGACGAGGTCGCGCCGCCAGGTGAGGAACGGGTCGACCCAGGCGCGCACCTTGTACTGGTAGCGGCCGAGCTGCTCGACGGTGAAGGCGGCGGCCCAGTGGTCGTTGTGCCGGAACTCCATGGCGATGTTCTTCCAGTCCCGGTCCGATTCGAATTTGTATAAGAGTTCCGCGGCAACTTGGTCGTGCCCGTCCGCGAACGCGTCGGCCTCGACGAGCACCTCCTCGCCGAGCACCCGCTTCACCGGATAGCGCCCGCCGTCGACCTGCGGGCGCAGCGACTCGATCACCACCCGCGCGGGCGCGGGCACCGTGCTGGGGTTGTTCTTAATCAGGCTTGAGGAACACCGCCGCGAGCGGCGGCAGCGTCAGGGTAAGCGAGTGACTGTACTCCTCGTAAGGCATGGGCAGCGCATCGGTGCCGCCGCAATTGCCCAGGCCGCCGCCGCCGTAGATCTCGGCGTCGCTGTTCAGGAGCTCGCGCCAGTAGTCGCCGCGCGGCACGCCCACCCGGTAGTTGAAGCGCGGCACCGGAGTGAAGTTGAACACCGCGAGCACCGGAGGCGCCTCGTCGCCGGCGAGGCGCAGGAACGAGAGCGCGCTCTGCTCCCAGTCGCCGCGCTGCACCCAGCGGAAGCCGTCGGCGCTGAAGTCTTTTTCGTGCAGCGCCCGGTTTTCACGGTACGTCCGGTTGAGATCCGCAACCCAGCGCTGCGCGCCCTCGTGCAGCGGGTACTGCAGCACGTGCCACTCGAGGCTCGCCTCGTGCGTCCACTCGCGCCGCTGGCCGAACTCGCCGCCCATGAAGAGGAGCTTCTTCCCCGGATGCGCCCACATATAGGCGAAGAGCAGCCGCAGGTTGGCGAACTGCTGCCAGTCGTCGCCCGGCATGCGGCCGATGAGCGAGCCCTTGCCGTGCACCACTTCGTCGTGCGAGAGCGGCAGCACGAAGTTCTCGTGGAAGGCGTACCACAGGCTGAAGGTGAGCGAATCGTGGTGGTGCTTGCGGTACACCGGGTCGCGCTTCATGTAGTTCAGCGTGTCGTGCATCCAGCCCATGTTCCACTTCATGCCGAAGCCGAGGCCGCCGAGGTAGTTCGGCCGCGACACCTGCGGCCACGCGGTCGACTCCTCCGCAATGGTCTGGATGACCGGGAAATCGCGGTACAAGGTCTCGTTCAGGAAGCGCAGGAACTCGATCGCGTCCAGGTTCTCGCGTCCGCCGTGGCGATTCGGGATCCACTCGCCTTGCTTGCGCCCGTAGTCGAGGTACAGCATCGAAGCGACTGCGTCCACGCGCAGGCCGTCGGCGTGGAACACCTCGAGCCAGAAGTGCGCGCTCGAGCTCAGGAAGGCCCTGACTTCGTTTCTTCCATAATTGAAAATCGCGCTGGCCCACTCGGGATGGTGGCCCTGCCGCGGGTCCGAGTGCTCGTAAAGATGCGTGCCGTCGAAGAACCCGAGGCCGTGCGGGTCCCACGGGAAATGCGAAGGCACCCAGTCGAGGATCACGCCGATCCCCGCCTGGTGCAGGTGGTCGACGAGCCACATCAGGTCCTGCGGCGTGCCGTAGCGCGAGCTCGCGGCGAAGTAGCCGGTGCACTGGTAGCCCCACGAGCCGTAGAACGGGTGCTCCATGATCGGCATCAGCTCGACGTGGGTGAAGCCCATGCGCCTCGCGTAGTCGGCGAGCTTCGGCGCGAGATCGCGGTAGCCGAGGAACCGTTCCGGTGAATCGGGCGAGCGCATCCACGAGCCCAGGTGCACTTCGTAAACCGCGTGCGGCGCGTCGAGCGCGTTGCGCCGGCTGCGCGTGCGCATCCACTCGGCGTCGTGCCATTCGTAGTCGAGGTCCCAGACCATCGATCCGGTCTTCGGCGGCGTCTCGCAGCGAAACGCGTACGGGTCGGCCTTGTCGACCTTGTAGCCCGCGTGCTTGGACACGATGTGGTACTTGTAGATGCTCCCCTCGCGCGCTTCGGGCGCGCGGGCGTACCAGATGCCCGAGGCATCGCTCGCCTGCCGCATCGGATGCCGGCGCGGGTCCCAGCCGTTGAAGTCGCCCACCACCGCGACCGAGGCCGCGTTGGGCGCCCACACCGCGAACTCGGTCGCGCCTTCCACGAGGTGCGCGCCGAGCTTCTGGTAGAGGCGCGAATGCGTACCTTCGCGGAAAAGGTAGAGGTCGTGACCGGACAGCGCGAGACGGGGAGCGGCGACAGCGCTCATGAGGTGTCCTTTATCACTACGCGATTGGGCGATCTACCGCAGTGGCTATACTTTTGACCATGCAGACCGACTACGTTCAGCGCTTCCTCTTCGAGGAGCTCGACATCCGCGGGCGCCTCACCTGCCTCACGGGCGCCTGGCAGCGGATGCTCGACGGGCGGGACTATCCGCAGGACGTTGCGTCGCTTCTTGGCCACACCACCGCCCTCAACGTCCTGCTCGGCGCCAACCAGAAGGGCGCGGGGCGGGTCACCCTGCAGGTGCAAGGTTCGGGCCCGGTGAAGCTGCTCGTGGCCGACTGTACCTCCGAATTGAGGATCCGGGGCATGGCGACCTACGACAAGGATCTCGGCGCCGCGCTGAGCGAGCGCGGCCTCCTCGGCGACGGCCGCCTCTCGGTCACGCTCGAGGACGTGAAAAGCGGGCGCCTCTACCAGAGCCTGGTCCCGCTCGAAGGCGAGAGCCTCGAGCAGATCTTCGTCCACTACCTCGCGCAGTCGGAGCAGATGCCGGCCTTCCTGCGCCTCTACGCCGACCGCGGCGCCTTGTGCGGGCTGCTGCTCGAGAAGCTGCCGCTCGCCGACAGCCGCGACCCCGACGGATGGAACCGCATCACCCAGCTCGCCTCGACCCTCGAGCTCGACGAGACGCGCGACGCCCAGCCCTACGATCTCCTCACCCGCGTGTTTCCGGAGGAGCTGATGCGCGTGTTCCGGCTCTATGCCGTCGAATACCACTGTCCCTACGACGAAGGCAAAGTGAAGGACCTCCTGCGCGGGCTCGGCCGGCGCGAGGTCGAGTCGATTCTCGCCGAGCAGGGCGAAGTCGTGATCCGCAACGAGATGTGCAACCACGAGTACCGCTTCGACGCGCGCGCCATCGCGGAACTTTTCCACTAGGCATGAAATTGGCTTCACCGCGGGCATGAGACTTCCCCTGCTGGGCCTGGCCGTCGCGCTCGGCCTCTACGCCTGCAGCCGCGAGGAGCCGGCGATCGGCCAGCCCGCGTCGCAGACGAGGATCGACCAGACCCGCGCGGTCGAAAAGGCGGCCGATGCGGGCAAGCCGCTCAGCGACGACTCGCTCACGCAGATCGTCCGTTCGGCTCTCGAGTCGGAGTCGAGCCTGGACGCGCGCAAGATCGATGTCGAGAATACCCATGGCAACGTCGCGCTCCACGGCTCGGTGGAATCCGAAGAGCAGCGCGAGAAAGCCGGACGCATCGCCGGCGCGGTGGGCGGCGTGCGCAATGTAGTCAACGACCTCACGGTCGAGGGCGCTTCGACCGGCGCGAGCGCGGCGACGAGGGAGCGCGATTAGTCTGAAAGAACCATGCCCGCGGCGCCGTTCGGGGGATGGCGGCCGGGCCCGGCTAGCTCTATAGTAGCGAGGACGCGGGAATAGCTTAGCTGGTAGAGCGCAACCTCTCCAGGGTTGAGGGATGAGTTCGAGACTCGTTTCCCGCTCCAGTCACCTTACGAACGGGGTCAGGCTGCACGCTCTGGCCCCGTTTATCATTTGGCCTCCCGACGGCAGGAGGCGACATGGGCAAGGCTCCGGCGATTGCCGAGATCATCGAAGCGAGGCTCTCGCGCCGCGCGGCGCTGAAAGGCATCGGCGCGGGCAGCGTGTTCGGCCTGTTCGGCTGCAGCACGGCCGGGACGGCGCCGGGCAGCGGTGACGGTTCCGCGCCGCTGGAGTTCGCGGAAGTCGGCCGCAGCAGCGACGGAACCCACCACGTCGCCGCGGGCTACACCGCGCAGGTGCTCATCCGCCAGGGCGACCCGATCCGCCGCGGCGGACCGCAATACCGGCCGGGCCGGCAGACCGGCGCCGAGCAGGAACAGCAGTTCGGCACCGACAACGACTTCATCGCGTACATGCCGCTGCCGCGCGGCTCGAGCTCCTCGACGCGCGGGCTGCTCGGCGTCAATCACGAGAACCACCGCCCGCTGCTGTGCTTTCCCGGGGTGAAGAACCTGGCCGAGCTCACGCGCGAGCAGTGCGAGGTGCAGATGGCGGCGCAGGGCCATTCCATCCTCGAGATCGAAAAGCGCGGCAACGCCTGGCGCGTGGTCGAGGACAGTCCGAGCAACCGCCGCATTTCGGCGAACACCGAGATCCGCATCGCCGGCCCCGCCGCCGGCCACCCGCGCATGCGCACGCCGTCCGATCCCTCGGGGACGCGCGTCCTCGGCACGTTCAACAACTGCGCCGGCGGCACCACGCCGTGGGGAACGATCCTGACCGCCGAGGAGAACACGCAGTTCTACTTCGCCGGCAACGCCGCGCAGGGTCCCGAGGCGGCGGCGCGGCGGCGCTACAACATCACCGGCCGCAACCTGCGCTACGAGGCCTGGAGCCGCCACTTCGACCGCTTCAACTTGGACAAGGCGCCGAACGAGCCCAACCGCTTCGGCTGGATCGTCGAGATCGATCCCTACGACTCGAAATCGACGCCGGTGAAGCGCACCGCGCTCGGGCGCGCGGCGCACGAATGCGCCACCAGCGCGCTGAGCCACGACGGCCGCGTCGCGTTCTATTCCGGCGACGACGCGCGCATGGAGTACGTCTACAAGTTCGTCACGCAGGACCGCTACGACGCCTCGCGCCCCGAGGCGAACCGCGACCTCCTCGACCGCGGCACGCTCTACGTGGCGCGCTTCGAGGCCGACGGCAAGATGCGCTGGCTGCCGCTCGTGCACGGCGAAGGCCCCCTCACCGCGGCAAACGGCTTCGCGAGCCAGGCCGACGTGGTGATCGAGGCGCGCCGCGCCGGCGATCTCCTCGGGGCCACGCCCATGGACCGCCCCGAGGACGTCGAGGCGCATCCGCTCACCGGGCGGGTCTACGTCGTGCTCACCTACAACGAGCAGCGCAAGCCCGACCAGCTCAACCCGGCCAACCCGCGCCCGGCCAACCGCTTCGGCCACATCGTCGAGATCGTGCCGCCGCTCGTGAACGGCAAGCCCGACCACGGCGCCACGGTCTGCGACTGGGGCTTCTTTCTCCTCGGCGGCAACCCGGCCGACCCCTCGCACGGCGCGCGCTACGGCGGCCCGGTGAGCCAAAACGGCTGGCTCGCCGCGCCGGACAATGTCGCGTTCGATCCGAAGGGACGCATCTGGATCGCGACCGACGGCCAGGACGACTGGGCGGGATTCAACGACAGCCTCTATGGCGCGGACGTGAGCGGGCCCGGCCGCGGCGTCACGCGCGCCTTCTTCACCAGCCCGCGCGGCTCCGAGATCTGCGGCCCGGCGTTCACGCCCGACGGCAAAACGCTGTTCCTCGGCGTGCAGCACCCGGGCGACGAAAAAGGCTCGACCTTCGAAAAGCCCTCCACGCGCTGGCCCGACTTCAAGGACGACATGCCGCCGCGCTCCTCGGTCCTCGCGATCACGCGCGACGACGGCGGTGAAATCGGCGGCTAGATCAGGCTATACAACCGAATTGCCCGGTCGGATGCGTTCACGGGTCACCTCCGCTAGAGTAGGAACGCCGAGGAGGGCCATGTCGCGGTCGATCTCGTCGCGCAGCAGCCGGATCGCGTGCGCGACGCCGGGCTGACCGCCGACCGCAGCGGCGTAAAAGAACGGCCGGCCGACGAAGACGAACCTCGCGCCCAGTGCGAGCGCCTTGAGGACGTGGGTGCCGCGGCGCACGCCGCCGTCCAGCATCACCGTCATGGCGCCGGCTTCGGCGACGATGCCCGGCAGCACCCGCAACGGCGCAATCGCGCCGTCGAGCTGGCGGCCGCCGTGGTTCGACACGATGACCCCGTCGATGCCGAGCTCGCGGGCGCGCCGCGCGTCGGCCGCATCGAGGATGCCCTTCAGCACCAGCCTTCCCCGCCAGCGCCGCCGGATGCTTTCGATGTGCTGCCACGACAGGCGGTCGCGCCGCCCGGGGTCGCGCTTGCCGGTGCGCGAGATGAGCGGCACGCGCGGCCCCATGTTCTCGAAATGCGGCATGCCGTGGGTGAGGAGCGTGCGCAGGAGCATGCCGAAGAGCCAGCGCGGCCGCACCGCGCTGTCCCAGGCGAGGCGCAGCGTCGGACGCAGCGGGGTGTGGAAGCCGGTGCGGATGTAGTGCTCGCGGTTGGAGGCCACCTGCACGTCGCACGTGACCACGAGCGTGTCGTACGCGGCGCGCTCCACCCGGTCGAGCAGGCGGCCGATCGTTTCGTCGTCGCCCGGAATGTACGCCTGGAACCAGGCGGTGGCCCCCGCGCTTCGCACCTGCTCGAGCGGCGTCAGCGCGGCGCCGCTCATCACCATCGGAATATTCGCCTCGCCCGCGGCACGCGCGAGCACGAGGTCGCCCTCGTAGGCGGCCATCGAGGTACCGCCCATGGGCGCGATGCCGAACGGCGCGTCGTAGGTCCGCCCGAAGAGCACCGCCTTCTGCGAGCGGGCCGAGGTGTCGACCAGCATGCGCGGCACGAAGGCGAGCTCGTCCCAGGCCGCGAGGTTCGCCCGGAGCGATGCGCCGGTCTCCACGCTGCCCGCGCCGTAGCCGAAAATGGGACGCGGCAGCACCCGCCGCGCGGCGCCCTCGAAATCTTCGAGCGAGAGAAGATCTTTAAGCTTCACTGCAGCCGCTAAGATATACGCATGTCGTCCGCTCCGTCCGGCCTCGTTCCGCGCGAAGGCCTCGTCACCCTCGCCCACGTCATCTACGCGCTGCATGCGTTCAGCGCATTGACCGGGCTCGTCAGCGCTGCCTTCGTGGTCACCGCCTTCCTGACCGGCTGGCCGTCGATCATCGCGGTGATCATCAATTACGTGAAGCGCTCGGAGGTGCGCGGGACCTGGCTCGATTCGCACTTCTCCTGGCAGATCCGCACCTTCTGGTTCGCGGTGCTGTGGGTGGTCGTCGCCGCGATCCTGTTCGTCACCCTCGTCGGGATTCCCTTCGCCTGGGCGATCTGGGTGATCACCGGCATCTGGGTGCTCTACCGCATCATCCGCGGCTGGCTCGCGCTCGCTTCCCATAGGCCCATGCCAACATGACCGAACCCCGTGTAATCGAGGTTTTCTCGGACTACGTCTGTCCCTGGTGCTATCTCGGTTCCGCGCGCGTCGCGCGGCTGCAGAAGGAGCACGGCGTGCAGGTGAAGTTCGTGCACTTCCCGCTGCACCCTGACACTCCGCAGGAAGGCAAGAGCCTCGAGGCGCTCTTCGCCGGGCGTGGCTACGACATCCCCAAGATGCAGGCGCAGATGCGCGCGCGCATGGCGGCAGAGGGCCTGCCCTACGGCGATCGCAAGATGACCTTCAACAGCCGGCTCGCGCAGGAGCTCGCCTGCTGGGCGGTGTCTCAGCCCGGCGGCGAGGCGATCCACGACGCCCTCTTCCGCGGGTACTTCGTCGACGGCAAGAACATCGGTGATCCCGAGGTCCTTCTTCAAATTGCAAAGCAGCTCGGGCTCGACGAATCCAAGGCACGGGAAGTAATCGAGAAGCGAACCCACAAGGCCGCGGTCGATGCCGACTGGGAGAAGTCGCGCGAGTACGGCGTCACCGGCGTGCCGACCTACGTCTTCGGCGACCGCGGCGTGGTGGGCGCCCAGCCCTACGAGGCGCTGGAAGAGCTCGTCAAGTAGAAGTTATCCCGCGCGCGCCCTAGGCGTTCCAGACGATGCAGTCGCGCAGCATCCTTTCGAACTCGGAAGTAGCGTCGCGCGATGTCGTGATGATGGCGTAGTAGCCGCCGCGCACCGGGCGAGCAAGCGCGTCCCAGCCGCCAGCCGACGCCGTCTCGAGACCCGGCAACCGTTTGCCTGGCACGAGGATCAGAGTCGCGAGCCCTTGTGGCGTCTCGAACACGACGTGCCACCCATAGCCGTCCTCCACCGGGCAGAGCCGGATGTAGCGGATCTTGCCCGGCAGCTCTTTCACATTGCCGCCGAAGGTCTGGACCGCGGCTTGAAACGCCTGCGCATCGGCTCCGGCGAGGCTCGTCAGCGACTCCGGCTCCATCGCGACGTGCTCAATGGCGAGCCTGGCGTAAACATCGGCAGTGGCCGGCTGCCTTGACGTACCCAGGACGAAACCGACGGCTAGAGCAACCAGCAGGCTCGCGGCGAGCGCCCAGGCGCGCCAGGCGGGCCGCGGCCTTCTCGACTGGAAAATAATGCGCTCCGCGAGGCCCTCGGGCACCGGCGTCTGGAGCGCGCGGTCGAGCGCCTGCTCGGACTCGTCGACTTCGCGCGCGAATGCCGCGCACGTGGGGCAGCCGTCCGCGTGCGAGCGCGCCTCGCTCGAAAGGCGGCGCGGATCGGCGAGCTTATCGCGGCGGAATTCGAGGCAGTTCATCTGGCGGTCCTGTGCTTCACCGCTTCAGTGTACTGCTGGCGCAGCGCCTGGCGAGCGCGCGTGAGGCGGGTCATCACCGCGCCCTCGCTTGTGCCGAGCATGCCGGCGATCTCCGCGCAACTGAAACCGCCAAGCACCTGGAGGAGCAGCGGCTCGCGGTAGGTCAGCGGCAGCATCGCCACGACCTGCGCGGCTTCGAGGCCGCCTTCGAACGAGGGCATGGAGGGAAGCTGGCTCTCGTCGACGTCGTCAAGACTCGTGTCGCTGCGCTTGCGCGAAAGGTTGCGCGCATACTCATTTCTCACGATCGTCATCAGCCAAGCCTTCGCCTGCGCGGGCTCCCTCAGATGGCCCCACGATTTCCAGCCGCGCAGACACGCCTCCTGCACCAGGTCCTCCGCCGCATGGCGGTCGCGGCAAAGCCAATAGGCGAAGCGGTATAGGTCCGCGCTGTAGGCGCGCACCGCCTGCTCGAATTCTCCGCGTCGAAGGCTGATCGAACCTCCTTTTGTGGGTGCCGCCACCATAAGACCACGACGCTGGCCCAAACCTTACAGCAGGGCGTCTGTAAGGATTCAGGGGCCAGCCCGGTCAAATACGGTAACTGCCCTGCTTCGGGGCATCACCCAGGAAGGAGAACCGCAGATGAACCGTTCGTTCGCAAGCGCGACCTTGGCCGCCGCAATCGGCCTCGCTCTGGCCGCACCCGTGCAAGCGCAGCAGATGGGCGACAAGCCGATGACCAAGGAGCAGAAGATGACCATGGAGCGCATGGTCAAGAACAACCTCGAGAAGTGCTATGGCGTCGCCGCGCGCGGCAAGAACGACTGCGGTGAAGGCGCGCACTCTTGCGTCGGCCAGTCGACGCGCGACCGCGACCCGGCCTCGTTCGTGCTCGTCCCGAAGGGCGACTGCCAGAAGTTCGCCGGCGGCAAGACCCAGGCCTCCTGAGGCAGCCGTTCTTGTCCGTGATTGCCTCGGTGCACGGGCACTCTGTCAGCCCGATCCCCGCGCGGGCGGGAATCGGGCTGCGCTTCCCGCATCACGCGCCGGTCAGCGCAGACAGGCCCCGCATCGCGTGGCTCGAGGTTCATCCCGAAAACTATTTCGGCGGCGGAACGCCGCTGCGGTATCTCGACGCGATACGGCGAGACTACCCGGTTTCACTGCATGGCGTCGGGCTTTCGCTCGGAAGCGCGGCAGGGCTCGACGAGCAGCACCTCGAGCGGCTCAGACGGCTCGTGGAGCGCATCGAGCCCGGCCTCGTCTCGGAGCATCTCGCGTGGAACGCGGTCGACGGGATTCACTTCGCCGATCTGCTGCCGTTACCTCTCACCGAGGAGGCGCTCGACGTCGTCTGCCGCAACGTCGAGGTAACGCAGGATTTTCTGGGGCGCCGGATCCTGATCGAGAATCCATCGTCGTATTTGCGTTACCGCCATTCCACCCTCCCGGAATGGCAATTCATTGCCGAGATCGCCGCGCGCACCGACTGCGGCATCCTGTGCGACGTCAACAATGTGTTCGTAAGCGCGTGCAACCATGGTTTCGATGCGCGCCATTACCTTCGTAGCCTGCCTGCGGCGCGCGTCGGCGAGATCCATCTCGCCGGCCACCGCCTGCGCTCGTTCGAGGACGGGCGCTCGATCCGCATCGACGACCACGGATCCCGCGTTTGCGACGAGGTGTGGCAGCTCTATGCCTACGCCGTCGACCTGTTTGGGCCAGTGCCGACGCTGATCGAGTGGGACACCGACGTGCCGCCGCTTTCGGTGCTGATGGAAGAGGCGGCCAAAGCGCAGCAGATCATGGATAGGGAGCGCCAGCATGCCCGGGCTGCTTGAGCTGCAGCGCTCCTTTTCGGCGGCGCTGCTCTCGGAGAGCGCGCTCGATGTGGGACGCCACATCCTGGAAGACGGCTTCAGCGCCGCCGAGTGCCTGCGCATCTACCGGAACACCTGCCGCTCGACGCTCCTGGCGAGCCTGCGCATGACCTATCCGGCGGTAGAGCGCCTCGTCGGTGACGCGTTCTTCGAGGCCGTGGCGGGCCAATACATCGAGCACTGTCCCGCCGGGACCGCTTACCTGAACGAATACGGCCACGATTTCGCGCAGGTGATCGCCGGGTTGCCGTCCGCGAGCAGCGTTCCGTACCTCGCCGACGTGGCCCGGTTCGAGTCGGCGCTCAGCGTTGCCGCGAATGCGCAGGATGCGCCCATGCTCGACGCTGGCGCCCTGCTTTCAGTTCCGCCGGAAAGCCACGGCAGCCTCTGCTTCGTGGCGCATCCCTCCGTGAGGCTTCTCGCGCTTCGCTATCCGGCGGACCACATCGCCGATGCCGTGCTGAGCGGCAACGAAGCCGCGATGGCGGAGGTGGACCTTTCGAGCGCTCCGGTGCACCTGGTCGTGCATCGCGGCCGCGAAGGGCTCGAAGCGCAGAGGCTGGACCCGCGCGCTTATGCGTTCGCACTGCGTCTCTGCGGCGGCGAGCCGCTAAGCGCGCTCCTCCAGTTTGCAGCAAACGACGCTGCGGGCCTGCTCGCCGAGCACCTCGCCAAGGGCCGGCTAGCCGCCTACGAGACAGCCCAATGATGCAGCCCCTTCTTCGCTTTCGGGGATGGCTCGAAAGCGTCCCTTACTCAGTGCTGGCACTCCCGCTGCGCTTCAGCGTGGCGTGGATCTTCTGGAACGCCGGCCAGGTCAAGCTGATCAACTGGCAGCGCACCATCGAGCTGTTCCGCGACGAGTACCAGGTGCCGATCCTGCCACCCGAGCTGGCGGCCAACATTGCGCTGTCGATCGAATTGACGGTGCCCGTCCTGCTCATCCTCGGACTCTTTACACGCGCCGCGGTCCTCGTCCTGCTCGCAATGACGACAGTGATTCAGAGCTTTGTTTATCCCGATGCCTGGCCGACCCACCTGCAGTGGACCGCAATGAACCTGGTGCTGCTCTGCCGCGGCGCCGGCTTCTTCTCGGTCGATCATTTCCTCTGGCATCGCTTCGCCCCCAGGCTGCAGGTGAAAACAGCGACCTGATGCGCGCCACTGAGGCGTCGTAGCCTTGGTCAGCACGCGCGTGTCTGCCGCCGCGGGCGACCGATACTAGTAATACCCCTGCAGTACCCGATCAGCGCCGTCCGTTTTTCGGCGACACACGGCTGCGCAATCCACTACACTGACCTCAGGGATGAGCCTTCGATGGTATCTGCTCGCCGTGATCGCAGCTGCGGTGGTGCCGGTTGCCGCTTTCGGCGGCGTTGTCGGTTATCTGCTCGCCCTGGAGCAGCGCGAGACTTTCCGGCGCGGGGCGCAGGATCGCGCGCTCGCGATTATTACGGCCGTCGACGCCACGTTGCGCAATTCGGTGACGACGGCACAGGCCATGGCGTCGTCGCCAACCCTGGACGATCACGACCTCGTACGTTTCAGGCGTGTGGCGGAGCGCATCCTGAAGTCGCAGCAGCCGCACTGGACCAATGTGAACCTCGCGCTGGCTTCAGGGCAGCAAGTGCTCAACCTGCTGCGTCCCCCGGGCGCGCCGTTGCCGAACGTCATGGAGGTCGATAGCAGTTTCGCCCGCGCGCTGGAAACGCGCCTTCCCGCCGTCGGCGATCTGGTCATCGGACCGGTAACCGGCAAGTGGGACATCGGAATCCGCGTACCCGTCGCCCAACGGGCCGAAACCGCCTACGTAGTCACCGCGGTCCTCGATACGACGATCATCCAAAAGCTGCTCGATGCCCAGAAGTTGCCTGCGGGTTGGGTGGGCGTTGTACTCGACCGCAACAGTCGCATCGTGGCGAGGACAGTGAGCCCAGCAAAGACCCTCGGCCAGCAGGCCGCGGAATCCTTGCGCGAGGCGTTGTCGCGCGCGCCGTCGGGCTGGTTCCGCGGGAGCACCGTGGAAGGCACCGCGGTGTACACGCCCTATTTTCGTTCGGCGGAAACCGGGTGGACTTTCGCCATGGGCATTCCCGTGGATGCAGTTGATGCGAGCGCGCATCGCGCTGCGGTGCTCCTGGTTTCGGGCTTACTCGGCGCCGTGGCACTTGCGGCCGGACTCGCGATCTTCATCGGTCGAAAAGTGACGCGGCCGATCGCGGCCCTCGCCTCGGGCATCGATGCCATAGGCCGCGGGCACCGGCCTGCGCCCGTTGACACACCGCGGATCGCCGAACTGAGGAGGCTTGCCGAGGTCGTGAGCGAAGCCGCGGAAGCGATCCGCGAGCGCCACCGGCTCATGCAGCGCGAGCGCGACGCGCTTGCTGCGGCCGACCGCGCCAAGGACGAGTTTCTCGCGATGCTCAGCCACGAGTTGCGCAACCCGCTCGCTGCCCTCACCAGCGCTGCCCACGTGCTGCGACTCTCCGGCGCCGCCGGCGACACCGCGCGCGGGGCTCAGGAGGTGATCGAGCGGCAGACCCGCCACATGGCGCGGCTGGTGGATGAGCTGCTCGATGCGAGCCGCGTAACCATGGGCAAGGTAGCGCTCGAGCGCGCAGATCTCGAGCTCGGCAGGCTGGTCTCGGCGGTGATCGCCGCCTGGCGCTCGAGCGGGCGCATCGGCCGGCACCCGGTGTCGGTCGAATGCTCCCCCGTCTGGGTCCACGCCGATCGGGGCCGGCTCGAACAGATCGTGACGAACCTCTTGGACAACGCGCTCAAGTTCACGCCGCCCGGCAGACCGATCCGCATTGCCGTACGCCCGGAGGGCCCTGACGCGCTCCTCGAGGTCGAGGACGAAGGCGACGGAATCGAGCCGCAGGCGCTCGAGCGCATCTTCGATCTCTTCATGCAGAGCGACAGGGGCTTGCAGCGCGGCAAGGGCGGGCTGGGAATCGGCCTTGCGGTGGTGCGCGAGCTCGTCCGGCTCCACGGAGGCACCGTGTCTGCCGAGAGCGCGGGTACGGGTAAAGGCGCCCGGTTCGGTGTACGTCTGCCCGCCGTCGAGACGCCCTCGGCGCTGGCGGCAGCGCCGAGCGCGGCCACCAGGCTCGTGCCGCGGCGCGTTCTCGTGGTCGAGGACAACGACGACGCGCGCAGCATGCTGTGCGCGTGGCTTTCGCTCGCCGGCCACGAAGTGCGCGAGGCCCGCGACGGCGCGGCGGGAATCGCGCTGGCGCAGGAGTTCTCTCCCGAAGTCGCGCTGGTCGACGTCGGCCTGCCGGACATGGACGGCTACGAGGTGGCCAGGCGGTTGCGGGCGCACGCCGCGAGCCAGCCCGTGCGCCTGATCGCGCTCACCGGGTACGGGCAGGAGGCCCACGTGCGCCGTGCACTCGACGCCGGCTTCGACGCGCACCTCACCAAACCGGTATCGCTCGAGCAGCTGGAGCGAAACCTCGGCGCATGAAACTGGACATCCTCATCGCCGACGATAACGCGGACCTGTGCAACATGCTCAAGCCGCTGCTTGAGGCGCATGGGCACAGCGTGCGGCTGGCCGCGAACGGCGGCGAGGCGCTGGCGGCCCAGCGCGAAGCCCCGGCGGACGTCCTGCTCACCGACCTCTTCATGCCCGAAGCCGAGGGCTTCGAAACGATCGGGCGCTTTCGTTCCGCCTTCCCGGCAACGAAGATCGTGGTGATGTCGGGCGACTCGAAGCTTGCGCGCCGCGATTACCTCGCAGACGCGCGGCTCATGGGCGTCGAAGCGACCCTGCGCAAGCCGTTCGCGCTCGACGAGCTTCTCGAGATCCTGCGGTCCCTGCGCAGCCAATGACTTCCGAAGGGTGATTCCATGGCGGCCTCGCGCTCGATTCTCATCGCGGACGATAACCGCGACTGGACCGACACCCTCGCGGCAATCCTGCGCGCAGAGGGCTATGCGGTACACACCGCCTACGACGGCCGCGAGGCGATCGAGGCCGCCTCGACGGCGTTGCCGGACGTCGTGCTTCTCGACATCGGCATGCCGAAGCTCACGGGCTATGAGGTCGCGCGCATCTTTCACCGCCATCCGGACGCCACGCGCCCGGCGCTCGTCGCCGTCACGGCGTGGGGCCGGGAGTCGGACAAGCTGCGCGCCCAGTTCGCCGGCTTCGATTACCACTTCACCAAGCCGGTGGAACCCGCGGCAATCCTGGAGCTGCTCGCGAAGCTGGGCAGGAATGAGCCTCCGCGGCGACGTATCCTGATCGCGGATGCCAACCGGGCTTCGACCGATTCGCTGGCCGACCTGCTGCTGCGGGAAGGTCATAGCGTGCGCAAGGCCTACGACAGCCGCGAGCTCGCCGAGGCGGCCGCGGCGTTCTCGCCGGAATTCGTCATCCTCGACGTGGGCACGCCAAGCATTAGCGGGCACGACGCCGCTCGCACGTTCGGCGGGCTGCCTGCCGGCGCGCGTCCCACCTTCGTCGCAGTGGGCGCCATCAGCGCAGAGGCCGAGCAACAGGCGGCCCTGAAGGCCGGCTTCGATTATTTCCTCGCGAAACCTGTCAAGCTCGAAGCCCTGAACCCATTGCTCGAGAACGCACCGCGAGGGAGTTAGCGCCTGCTTGGCGCGCACCGTTGCGATCAGCGCGCGTGCTTGCCCGCGCTCCAGCCGTGCGCCGC
>JBIOYV010000102.1:0-90646 GCA_044870335.1 Burkholderiales bacterium
TCGGCTGGTGGGACACCGCAGGAAAGAAGCTGAAGACCGACGGTCCCCTGGCGCGGGCAGTTCAGAGGGGAGAATCCTCGCAGAGCGAGCGACTGGAAATACGGCGCTTCAACGGCAAGGCGAAGACCATCGTTGCGTCGGCTTCACCGTTGCGCGGGCTACAAGGCCAGATCGTAGGCGCAGTGATCCTGATCCAAGACGTCACGGAAGCGAGGGAAATCAAGGAAAGCCTGCATCAGCGCGTTACCAAGCTACTTTCGCTTGGCATAGAACTCGAGGAAACCACGGCCACCTGATTCGGCCGCGTCACCTGATTCTTATCCAGCAAAGGCTCGGTAAACGTGCAGCGCAATCCTTGTTGTTGAGGACGATCTCGATACGGCACAAACGTTTGCAATCATGCTTCGTGAGATGGGCCGCCAGATGTCGACATGCTTTTGCCCGATGTGGACGGCAGCGATCTCGCGTGCCAGCTCCGAGTCCTAGCCAGACCGGAGAAGCTTTTCGTAGTTGCTGGTACGGGAGTAGGCGGTGACGAGGTGCAAAGGCAGGCCATGACGGCCGGATGCGATGCGTTCATTCGGAAGCCGGTTGATGGACCGTCGTTGATCGATTATTGACCGTCTAAGCGACGTCTGAGGAGCGGTGCCTTCCTTGGACGCTCCTGCTGCGCCTCCAGCCTCGCGCTGCGTATACCGAGGTCCACGGACAAATAAAAAGGCCCGCGAGGAGGGGGGCGCGGGCCTTAGTGTCACCGAACAGATCAAAGCGCCTAAGCTCCATCGGTGAAGGCCCAAAGGCGGTTTACGGAAGCGCGATTGCTGCGCGGAGCATCGCTACGGGCTATCTGCAGGAATAAGCGCGACATTGCGGCCGCACGGCTCCGACTCGCGGGATCCCGAGTCAGGACCAAGAGATAAAGCGCGACGCGTATCATCGGTTACCAGAACCACAACAAGAATCGCGCGGATGCCGGCAACCGATGGGCCTAGTAGTTCAGAGCGCACGCTCCTGCGGGATCGCAGGCTTGCTGGCGATGAAGAACAGCGGCTCCTAGCAAACCTGAAGGCCTCCGGCACTTACTTTGCGCCGCTCGCCGAGTTGGCGCTCGAGACGGCCATGCGTCAGGCGGAGCTGCTCTCTCTGACTCTGGCGAACGTAGACTTCGAGCGTCGCCTGGTGCATCTCCGAGACTCCGACGACACGACGGCGCGAACGATACCGCTGTCGCCTCGGGCTATGGAAATCATATCGGCGCTCCCCAGGCCCTTCTCTTTGATGGCGCCGCTCTTTGCGGTATCACGAGACCAGTTGATTCGGGTGTTTCGCAGGGCTTGCAACGACGCTGGCATACGTGATCTCAAATTTCAGGATCTGCGGCATGAGGCGATCTGTCGCCTATCCGCACGGATGTCGATGGAAGAGACGATGCGAGTCGTTGGTTACAAAACTCCCACGATGCTAATGCGCTACTACGCGGCTTCCGCGCAGCCTCATTCGTCGACAAGTACCGAGCTTCCGGCACTTGCGGCCCAGAGGACGGTGCGCATCCTGATCGTGGAAGATAACCGTGACGCCGCTACTATGCTGGCGCAATTTCTGCGGCTCTCCGGCTATACCGTTACCGTCGCCTACAGCAGCGGCGAGGGCTTGGAGGCGGCAAGAAAGGCTCCCCCCGATGTCGTGCTTTGCGACATCGGACTGCCGGACGGGGACGGCTACATCCTCGCTCAGGCGTTACGCGAGAACCCACGGACGGCCAACGCTCGATTGATTGCTGTAACGGCTAGAAACCGGGAAGAGGACAAGCAGCGCTCCCGCGAGGCAGGCTTTCAATTGCATCTCGTCAAGCCGGTACGGCCCGAAAATCTTCTTCTCGAGCTCGACAGGGCCGCCAGGAAATTTCCATCCAGCACTCCGTAGGGAGGTCCCGCCCGGGTTTAATGCTGTTACCCCGGGCTGTTGTAAACATTTCGGCCAACCCCTCATTGCAAACCTCAGACGCCAGTAAAGCGCCCTCTCAGCGGACACCGCCTTTAGTCGTTTCGCTACGCGATTTTCGGCGAAGCAGTGACGGACAAGTGCCTGGGTGTTTGCTAGGCGGCGACTATCATTGCGCTGGGGGAGATGTCCCACAATAAAGAGGCCCATCCATGGCGACCGTTGCGAATCTTAGGCCCGTTCCAAGCGTTAAACGTCGAGTGCTCGTGGTCGAGGACAACCTCGACTCGGTTCATTCCATGACGGCGTTGATACGCATGATGGGCCACGAAGTGGAATTCGCGATCAATGGATTCGCCGCCCTTGATGTCGCTCGGAAGTACCGACCAGACATTGTCATCCTCGATCTAGGCCTGCCCGACTTCAGGGGCGAACACCTAGCCATCCAAATCAAGTACGAGCCCGGCCTGGAGCGGACCCGGATCATTGCCATATCCGGTTTGCCGCAAGCGAACCTGGAAGAGCGCGCACGAGAAGCCGGATGCCGAGAGTTCTATCGGAAGCCGATTGATCCCACGAAGCTGGAAGAAATACTGGGCGAGCCGTAAATAGTAGTCGGGACATTGCGCTACGCCGTTCAAAGACAAGTGCCAAAACGCGACCTAGACGAGGCGAACAACCTCTACACCGCCCTGATGCGCGCCATCGTTGCGTGTCCGGCAGATCGCGACGATGCCGCCGCCATCAGTTATGTGGCACAGCTTTGCGCGCGGGCGCTCGATACGATCAATGACGACGATGCCCGCGTAATAGTTCGCCAAATCGAAATCCTGGCGAGACTTCTGTTCTCGGCCGGGGGCCATGTGGACGCGGTGGCGGGAACGCTGCGCGGGGTCGACGCGCTTAAGTTCCATCTTTTGAATGCCCTTAGCAACCTGCGCGGACGCTTGCAAGTGCTCCAGTCCGCGCGGCCGTTGACACCTGAGCAGCCGGCGCTCGAAGCGAAGAAGAACGTCCGGGTCCTGGTCGTAGAAGACGACCACGATTCAGCGTTGAGTCTGAAGAAGCTGCTCGAGCTTTGCGGATATTCGGTGACCATCGCCTACACCTGCGATGAGGGGCTGGAGGCGGCAGAGAAGGCACCGCCCGACATCGTCCTTTGCGACATCGGGCTGCCCGACAGTGACGGATACGCATTCGCAACTGCGCTGCGGAGCAGGCCGGGGACTGCGGGCACGAGACTGATAGCCGTGACCGCTTATGGTAGCGAGCAGGACAAGAAGCGGTCGCACGAAGCGGGCTTCCACTTGCACTTGGTCAAGCCGGTAAGGCCGGAGACCCTTCTAAAGGAACTCGATCAGCCCGTAAAAAGGCAAGTGAACGGCGCATGAAGGGGATTGCCAGCCACCACTTAGCCCGGTCGCTGTTCGTTCCGGCGAAGCAGGGCTCGACCATCACTGCCACGTTTTGGTTTGCAAACCTTGTTACTTGCCTTTACTACCGTACTAACGCAGCCGAACGCTATCTGAAAAAACTACAACGGCGAACGATGGATCGGTATCTGAATCTTTCTTACGCGTGCTTTTGAAATAGTTGGCTACTCCTGCCTGCCGCAAGGCGGTAAGTTGTCCGCCCGCGCTCAGAGTGAAGTTTCAAATGGTGTCAACGATCTTGATAGTTGACGACGACCCCAACATGCGGGAACTCTTGGCGCTTCATCTCGGAAACGCAGGATACGAAGTTCAGACCGCGGAAGATGGCATCGCTGCTGGTTACCAAGTGCTCCGTAAGAAACCGGATTTGATCATCTGCGATATTCAAATGCCGCACCTTGACGGCTTTGAGTTTGTTGGGGCGTTGCGCGGGGATCCTGGTGTACGAGACATTCCGGTTATCTTCTTGACCACCGCAACGGATGTGGAGCACCGCTGCAAATCGTTGGGCGCGGCCGGCTACCTTCATAAGCCGACGCGAGCTGACAGACTGCTTGCGTTCATAGCCGAGAAAATCCGAGGCGGCCTTGTGCCGATGAACTGAAGCCAGCGGACCCTGACTGCCCGATGGAGGAGAGTTCCTCGGGTTGGATGTCGAACCGGCCGTGGCGGTGGCTGGGAGGGGGTGTGACGGCGCTCCGTCGACAACAATCTGCTTCGAGAAGGGGTCCATCAAGCGGTTCTTTGCACTGAGCCAGAGGCGGCTCGCCGATACCTGGTTGGCTCTTTGGCCGCCTAGCGGTGAGCCCTTGGCGACTTCCGGGGCGATTCGTCTTTCTGCCTGTCCTGCAACGTAGGGCAGGCCGGCTCGGCTTCGTCGAGGATCTCGATTACGCGGAAGAAGTAGCCCTTCGGAGGTGACAGCGCGACCGCCGAGTAGATGACAGGCGCGAGCTACGACTCGGCTTTGTAGAGTTCTTGGCAACGCTTCATGATGAGTCAAGGCCCGGTTCTTGGGTAGCCAAGGCTGCCTGTAATTGGCGTAAAGAAGCGACTACTCGTTATAGCAAAGCAGATCAGCTGCGCATACATCGCGGTCTGCGCCCATGCTCCGAAACAAAGTCGTCCAAGAGTTCCGCTTGGCGCGCGACCGGGAAGCGATCCAATTCCCACCCGTAGTGGGTAGCCTTCTGCGTACAGGTGCCGTGGTCTCCCGCGTGGTGATCCTTTAGGCACGACCGAATGGTCGCCTTACCTGTTGCATGGCCGATGAAGATTAGCTCGTCGCCTTGCCAGAGCCAGTACACCCCGATTTGACTTGGGGCAGACCCGAATGTGGATTGCTCCAACGGGTAACGAGGGCTTTGAATTGCCATCTTGTTTTAGCAGCCACGGAGTTTAAGAACGAAGCCGTCAAAAATCACGTCGGGATGCTCGGGGAAGTGGAGTCGGGAAAATCCCTTCAGTCGTAGTAGGCAACCTCAACGTCTCCTTTGAGACAACGCATAGTGGATCTGAGAGCAGGTATTAATAAGTGTTGTCGTCTAACCATAGGCGTAGCATCAACGGGTGGGGTAACGCAGCCAGATTGAAAGAACATGCCCAAACGCGACCTAGACCACGCCCTTACCCTGCATGCAGCTCTGATGCAGGCAGTCTTAACTCAGCCTGGTGGGCGCGACGACCCTGTCGCGATGAGCCGGGTATCCAGTCTTTGCCAGGCCGCGGTTGAAATCGTCAATGATCTGGATGCGCGGGTTACGATTCGCGGCATTGAGAGCCTGGCGAGGCTGCTCTTTTCGACGGATGGGCATGAGGGTATTGCAGCAGGCCCTATGCGTGGTGTCGACGCTCTAAAGTTCCAGCTGTACAACGCTCTAAGTAACCTGCGCGGTCGTATCCAGGAGCTTCAACGCAGAAAGCCTTCCGCGCCCGAATTGCCAGCGCTGTCCGCAAACAAGAACCTCCGCATCCTGATTGTGGAAGACAACAAAGACTCGGCAGAGAGCCTGCGGAAGCTGCTCGAGGTCTGCGGATACTCGGTGACTGTTGCCTACAGCAGCCAAGAAGGATTGGAGGCGGCACAGGTGACGCGGCCGGATATCGTGCTCTGCGATATCGGGCTGCCCGACAGCGATGGCTATTCGCTTGCTTCTGCTCTTCGAAGCAACCCGGCAACTGCCCGCGCGCGGTTGATCGCCGTGACGGCGTATGGCGCTGAGGAGGACAAACAGAAATCCCGCGCGGCCGGATTTCAACTCCATCTGGTGAAGCCGGTGGAACCTGAGAAGCTTCTTCAACAGCTCGAGCGACGAGCGACGAAGCGGCAGGCTTAGTCAAGCTCGCGACAGGACAGAATTCGCTTCCTCGGCCGGCTACGCGACTCGCTTCTGGCCACGCCCTGCGGCATCAAGAAAGACGACGTAGTTTGCACTTGACAGGGCCGCCCCTACCGGAAATTGCGGAGCGGCCCTGGCATGAAATCGTCTGTAACGCGATTAAATTAACGCCCGTGAGGAACTTCATTCGCTACTTTCGGCGCGAGTCTGCTGGACATTGGGTTTGCATCAAGCCTTGCGAGATTGACCTTTCGAGTGGTCGTATCCAAATTGCGGAAGGAACGCGATTCATCGAAGGGACGCGGTTCATGGACGTGGACATCGCCGGACTTCTGGATGCAGCTACGGCGCGGGCGAGCACCCACGGTAGCTCCGCAATCCCGTAACCGTCGGCGCCGCGGACGCGGCCCCACGTTCAACGCCGGGCCAACCGGGCTACGTAGCCTTACGCTGCTTGTTTCAGCGCAAGCGCCTTGTCGGTCGCTTCCCAGGTGAACTCGGGTTCCTCGCGCCCGAAGTGCCCGTAGGCCGCGGTCTTCTCGTAGATCGGGCGCAGAAGATCGAGCATCTGGATGATGCCTCTCGGCCGCAGGTCGAAGTTCTCGAGCACGAGCTGCGAGAGCTTGTCGTCGGAGAGCTTGCCGGTGCCGTGCGTGGTGACCATGACGCTCGTCGGCTGGGCGACGCCAATGGCGTAGGAGACCTGCACCAGGCATTTCGACGCAAGGCCGGCGGCGACGATGTTCTTCGCGACATAACGAGCCGCATACGCGGCTGAACGATCGACCTTCGACGGGTCCTTGCCCGAAAACGCTCCGCCGCCGTGCGGCGCCGAGCCGCCGTAGGTGTCGACGATGATCTTGCGGCCGGTGAGGCCGCAGTCGCCGGTGGGCCCGCCGATCTCGAACGAGCCGGTCGGGTTCACCAGGTACTTGATCTTGCCTTTCACCATGTGCTTGGGCAGCACCGGCTTGATCACGTTCTCGATCACCGCTTCCTCAATCTGCTTGTGGGTGATGCCCGGCGCATGCTGCGTCGAGAGCACCACGGTCTCGATCGATTCGGGCTTGCCGTTGACGTAGCGCAGGGTGACCTGCGACTTGGCGTCCGGGCGCAGCCACGGCAGCCGGCCGTCGCGACGCACCTCGGCCTGGCGCTCGACCAGGCGGTGCGAGAGGTAGATCGCCATCGGCATGAGATTCGGCGTCTCGTCGCAGGCATAGCCGAACATGAGGCCCTGGTCGCCCGCGCCCTGGTCGAGGTCGACAGGCCGATCCACGCCCTGGGCGATGTCGCGCGACTGCTCGCCGTAAGCGACGATCACCGTGCAGGTGTGGGTGTCGAAACCGATCTTCGGATCGGTATAGCCGATGCGCTGGATGGTCTTGCGCGCGACCGCGTCGAAGTTCACCCGGGCATTGGTGGTGATCTCGCCCGCGAGCACCACGAGGTTGTTCTTCACCAGGGTCTCCGCGGCGACGCGCGAGCGGGGGTCCTGGGCTAAAATCGCGTCGAGCACCGCGTCGGAGATCTGGTCGGCGACCTTGTCCGGATGCCCTTCGGACACCGATTCGGAAGTAAACAGAAATTCGCTCATTGCGTGCGCCTTCTTGTGGGAGGGCGCAAGGATACCAAAATCTTGTCTTTCCCCAGCGTTCTCCTGCGTCTCGCCGGGAAGCTGCCGCTGCCGCTGTTGCACGCGTTGGGAAGCGTCCTCGGCTGGCTGATCTATGGGATCTCGCCCACCTATCGGAGGAACCTGCGCGCCAATCTGCGGCAGGCCGGCTATACCGACGCGCGCACCCGCCGCGCGGCGATCGGCGCGGCGGGCAAGATGCTCACCGAGCTGCCGGCGCTGTGGTTCCGACCGCACGCCGAGGCCGCGGCGATGGTGCGCGAGGTGCACGGCATGGAGCTGGCGCTCGCCGCACGCGAGGACGGGAAGCCGGTGCTCTTCCTCACGCCGCACATAGGCTGCTTCGAGGTCACCGCGCAATACGCCGCGCTGCACATGCCGCTCACCGTGGTCTACCGGCCGCCCAAGATCCGCTGGCTCGAGCCGCTCATGCGCGAAGGGCGCGCCCGGCCGAACGTGCGCCTCGTGCCGGCCGACTTGAGCGGCGTGCGCGCGATCTTCAAGGCGCTGCGCGACGGCGAGGCGGTCGGCTTGCTGCCCGACCAGGTGCCCGGCGAAGGCGAAGGCGACTGGGCCGATTTCTTCGGCCGCCCGGCGTACACCATGACCCTCGCCGCCCGGCTCGCGGAGCGCGAAGGCGTGCGCTGCTTTCTCGTCTTCGGGCGCAGGCTCCCGTGGGGGCGCGGCTACGAGATGCGGCTGAAGCCCTTTCCGGAAAGGCTCGCGGGTGAAACCGCGACCCGGCGGCTCAACCGCGCGCTCGAGGACCTGGTGCGCGAATGCCCCGGCCAGTACCTCTGGAGCTACAACCGCTACAAGGTGCCGAGAGGAGCGCGACCTGCTTAGCCGACTGCTTGGCCGCGTTTTCGTCGGATTCATGTGGCTGGTGCGCTTCCTCCCGTTCCGCGCCGTCGCGGCGATCGGCGAGGCGATGGGATCGGTCGTGTTCTGGCTCATCCCGGAGCGGCGCAAGGTCACGCGCGTCAACCTCGCCAAATGTTTTCCCCACTGGAGCGAGGAGCGGCGCGAGGCGATCGCGCGCGCCCACTTTCGCGCCTTCCTGCGAAGCTTCATCGACCGGGGCATCCTGTGGTGGTCGGCGCCCGAGCGCGTCGAGGCGCTGGTTCGGCTCGAGGGCTTCGAGCATCTTCAGGCCCTCGCGGGCCAGCGCATCGTGCTCTTCGCCCCCCACTTTCTCGGCCTGGATGCGGGCGGAATCCGGCTCGCGAAGCAGTGGCCGCGCATGGCGAGCATGTACTCGCGCCAGAAGGATCCGCTGCTCGACCGGCTGCTCCACGCGGGGCGGCTGCGCTTCGGCGGCGCGATCTATCCGCGGCAGGCGGGCATCCGCAAGATCCTGCGCGCGGTGCAGGCCGGCGAAGCCTTCTATTACCTTCCCGACATGGATTTCGGCCCGAAGGCGTCAGTGTTCGTGCCGTTCTTCGGCGTGCCGGCCGCGACGACCGTCGGACTGTCGTATATTGCCCGCATCACGGGCGCCCGCGTCGTGCCCTGCGTTACGCGCATGCTGGCCGACGGCCGCTATGTCGCACGGCTCTACCCGCCGCTGGAAGGCTTTCCGACCGGCGACGACACGGCCGACGCGCGGCGCATGCTGGCCTTCATCGAGGAACGCGTGCTGGAGATGCCCGAGCAGTACCTGTGGATGCACAAGCGGTTCAAGACCCGCCCGCAGGGGGAAGCAAAATTCTATTGAGAGTCGGGGTCCTGGGCGCGGGCCACATGGGCCGCTACCACGCGGAGAAATTCGCCGCGCGCAGCGATTGCCGGCTGGTCGGCGTGGCCGACCTGGAGCTCGCGCGCGCGCAGGCGCTCGCTTCGAAGCTCGGATGCCCCGCCTTCTCCGGCCCGGACGAGCTGCTGAAACTCGCCGACGCGGCGGTGGTGGCCGTGCCGACGGAGCGCCACCACGAAGTCGCCGCCGCCTGCCTCGAGGCGGGACTGCACGTGCTGGTCGAGAAGCCGATCGCGGCCGATCTTGCGCAATCGGATGAATTGATTTCCCGGGCAAAAAAGAACAACCGGGTGCTGCAGGTCGGGCACGTGGAGCGCTACAACGCGGCGTTCCGCGCGCTCGCCGCGCGCATGCAACGGCCGCTCTTGATCGATGCCGAACGCCTTTCCGGGTTCAAGCGGCGCGGCGCGGACGTCGACGTGATGCTCGACCTCATGATCCACGACATCGATCTGTGCCTCGCGCTCGCACGCTCCGAGGTGGCCGACCTCAGCGCTTGCGGCTTTCGCGTCCTGACGCAGGAGATCGACATCGCGACCGCGCGCATCGAGTTCGCCGATGGCTGCGTGGCGAACCTTTCGGCGAGCCGGGTGAGCCAGGTGCCGGTGCGCAAGCTCCGGGTGTTCCAGCCGGGCCTCTACGTGTCGGCCGACCTTCAGGCGGGCAGCCTCCGCTACGTCGGCCAGGTCCAGGGTGCGATCGAGGAGCAGGAGGAAAGCCATGCAGGCGGCGACGCGCTTGCCTCCCAGGCGGAGGCCTTCGTGAAGGCGATCCAGGGAGCCTCGGCCTGCGGCGTGGACGGCGAGGGCGGCCGCAGGGCGCTGGGGCTGGCGCTGGAAGTGGGCAGGCTGGTGCGCGAGCGCCTGCGGAGGTTCGGGTGAGCCGGCCGATTTCCATCCCCATGGCGGATCCCGCAGGCGAGTACCGCCTGCTCAAGGGCGAGATCGACGCCGCGGTGAGCCGCGTGCTGGCGTCGGGCCGCTACGTTCTCGGTCCCGAGGGCGAAGCGCTCGAGCGCGAGCTCGCCGCCTATGTGGGCGCGCGGCACGCGGTGGGCTGCAATTCGGGCACCGACGCGCTGCATCTGGCGCTGGTCGCCGCGGGCGTCGGGCCCGGGGACGAGGTGATCGTCCCGGCGTTCACGTTCTTCGCCACCGCCGAAGCCGTTTCCCATACCGGAGCCAAGCCGGTATTCGCCGACGTCGACCCGGAGACTTTCAATCTCTCCGCCGAGTCCCTGAGCGAGAGAATGACCTCGAAAACAAGGGCCGTGATCGCAGTCCACCTCTTCGGGCAGTGCGCCGATCTCGCCCGCATCGCCGAGCTTTGCCGCGCCCGCAGCCTCCTGCTGATCGAGGACTGCGCGCAGGCGCTCGGCGCCGAATATGAAGGGAAGCGCGCGGGCGCCTGGGGCGATTTCGGCTGCTTCTCGTTCTACCCGACCAAGAACCTGGCGGCGGTGGGCGACGCCGGCATGATCACCACCACCAACTCCGACCACGATGAGACGCTGAGGATGCTGCGCCATCACGGCAGCCGGCAGACGTACCTGCACGAGCGCGTGGGCTGGAACAGCCGCCTCGACGAGATCCAGGCCGCGGTGCTGCGGGTCAAGCTCGGCCGCCTGGACGAGTTCAATGCCGCGCGCCGGCGCGTGGCGCAACGTTACCGGCAGAAGCTGAAGGGCGTGCAGCCGCCGGTCGAGGACGCGCGCGGCACGCACGTCTATCACCAGTTCACCGTGCGCAGCGCCCGGCGCGACGCCGTGCGGGAGGCGCTCGCGCGCGACGGCATCGCCGCCTCGGTTTTCTACCCGATGCCGCTGCACCGGCAGCCCGCCTACGAGGCGGCGAACCGCGGCACGTCGCTTCCCGCGTCCGAGGCCGCGGCGAAGACGGTGCTCTCGCTTCCGATCCATCCGCTGCTCGCCGATGCCTCGGTCGACCGGATCTGCGCCCGGGTGGAGGCGGCGCTCGCATGAAGCTCGCGTTCACCAAGATGCACGGCGCGGGGAACGATTTCGTGGTCATCGATGCGACGAAGGAGCCGTTCGCCCTGTCGCGCGCGCAGCTCCAGCGCCTCGCGGACCGGCATCTTGGCGTCGGCTGCGACCAGGTCCTGGTGGTCGAGCCGGGCGGCGGCGACAGCGACTTCCGCTACCGCATCTTCAACGCCGACGGCGGCGAGGTCGAGCAGTGCGGCAACGGCGCTCGCTGCTTCGTGAAGTTCGTCCACGGCAAGGGCCTCACCGCCAAGCGCGAGCTGCGCGTGCGCACGCTCGGCGGGACCATCGTTCCGCGCCTGGAAGCCGACGGCGAGGTGAGCGTGAACATGGGCCCTCCTACCCCGCCACAATGGGAAAAACTGAGCGTCGACCGCGACACGGTGGAGCTCGCCATTCTCTCGATCGGAAATCCGCACGCCGTCCAGGTCGTGGCAGACGTCGACTCCGCGCCGGTCGGCACCCAGGGTCCGAGGCTCGAGCGCCATGCGCGCTTTCCCAGCCGCGTGAACGCCGGCTACATGCAGGTGCAAGACCGGCACCGGATCGCGCTGCGCGTGTGGGAGCGCGGTGCGGGCGAGACGCTCTCTTGCGGAACCGGCGCGTGCGCCGCGGTGGTCGCCGGAATCGCGCGCGGGCTGCTCGACTCGCCGGTGCAGGTCGAAACCCGCGGCGGAACGTTGACCATCTCTTGGGCCGGCGGTAACAATGCGGTGTGGATGAAAGGCCCCGCCGAGACGGTGTACGAAGGTACCCTGGACGTCTGAATCCATAACTACAACAACCCGATGACGAACGACGAAATCGCCCGCTTCCTGCGCACGCATCCGAAGTTCTTCGACCAGCACCCCGAGCTTCTCGAGACCATCTACGTTCCGCATCCGTACGGCGGGCGCGCGATCGCGCTCTCGGAGCGCCAGACGGTGGCGCTGCGCGAGAAGGTGAAGCTGCTCGAAGGCAAGCTCGCCGAGATCATCAAGTTCGCCGAGGAGAACGACGCCATCGGCGAGAAGGTGCACCGCCTGTCGGTGGCGCTCGCCGGCGCGCGCGACTTCCCCGCGCTGGTGCATTCGCTCTACTTCCATCTGCGCGAGGACTTCGCAGTGCCGCACGTGGCGCTGCGCGTGTGGGGCAAATCCGTTCCCGCGGACTTCCAGGAGGCCGACGCGCTGAGCGAGGCCCAGCGCCAGCAGGCCGAGAGCATGCCGGCGCCGCACTGCGGCCCCGCCTCGGGCAGCGTTTTCGCGCCCTGGTTCCGAGAGGCAGCCGAGCACGTGCGCTCGCTCGCGCTCGTGCCGCTCAGCCAGAGCGCGGTGTTCGGGCTGCTCGCGCTCGGCAGCGAGGACCCGCAGCGCTTCTTCCCCGAGATGGGGACGCTTTACCTTCGTCGCATCGGCGAGCTATGCGCGGCCGGAGTGACGGCCCGGCTCTAGCCCGGGAATACCTCGATGCCCTGCAGCATCAGCGCCGCCTTTCCCCGGCGACGCTGACCAATTACGCTCATGCGCTGAAGGCTCTTTTCCAACTTCTTCCCAACCATTCTCTTCCAGAGCTGGAGCCGGCCCAGGTGCGCCGCTACGTCGCCGTGATGCACTCGCGCGGCCTCGGACCGCGCTCCCTGGCGCTGATGCTCTCGGCCTGGCGCGGCTTCTACCACTGGCTGGTGCGGCACCACGGCTTCGCCGCCAACCCGGCGGTCGGAGTGCGCGCGCCCAAGGCGCCGCGGCCGCTTCCCAAGGCGCTGTCGGTCGAGGCGGCGCAGCGCCTGCTCGACGAGAAGCCCGGCAGCCCGCAGCTCGAGCGCGACGCCGCGATGTTCGAGCTCATGTATTCGTCCGGGCTGCGCCTGGGGGAACTGATCGCGCTCAACGTGGACGATGGCCGCCTCGATCTCGGCCAGGGCGAAGTCACCGTCACCGGCAAGGGATCGAAGACGCGCACGGTGCCGGTCGGCGCCAAGGCGCGCGAGGCGCTCAAGGCCTGGATCGCGAGCCGCGCGCAGCTCGCCGCGCCTGGCGAGCGGGCGCTCTTCGTCGGCGGGCGCGGCCGCCGCATAGCGCCGACGGTGGTCAATTCGCGGCTGCGGGCCTGGGCCAGGCGGCGCGGGCTCGGGCAACGCGTGCACCCGCACATGCTGCGGCATTCGTTCGCCACCCACATGCTGCAGTCCTCGCAGGACCTGCGCGCGGTGCAGGAGCTCCTCGGGCACGCCAGCATCGCCACCACCCAGGTCTATACGCACCTCGATTTCCAGGCGCTGGCGAAGGTGTACGACGCCGCGCATCCGCGCGCGCGCAAGAAGACCGCGCCGAAATGAGCACGCTCATCCTCAAGCGGGGGCGCGAAAAGTCGCTCAAGCGGCGCCATCCGTGGCTGTTCTCGGGCGCGATCGAAAAGCTGTCGGGCAAGCCCGGCGCGGGCGACACGGTCGAAATCAGGGACGCCTCGGGCAAGCCGCAGGGACGCGCGGCGTACAGTCCGAAGTCGCAGATCCGTGCGCGCATGTGGACCTTCGACGCGAACGAGGAAGTGGACGCCGCCTTCTTGCGCCGGCGCATCGAGCGCGCGCTCGCCCTGCGCGAAGCGCTGCCGGCGCGCCGCCACACCAACGCCCTGCGCCTGGTGCACGGGGAATCCGACGGCCTGCCCGGCCTGATCGTCGACCGGTATGCGGACGTGCTGGTGGCGCAGTTCCTCGCCGCGGGCGTCGAGCGCTGGCGCGATCCCATCCTCGACACCCTCTCGGAGCTGACCGCGGCCGAAGCGATCTTCGAGCGCTCCGACGCCGAGGTGCGCAAGCTCGAGGCGCTGCCCGCGCGGGTCGGCTTCGCGCGCGGCAACCGCAACGCCTCGCGCTGCCCGATCGTCGAATACGGGCTCAATTTCCGCGTCGACGTCGAGCAGGGCCAGAAGACCGGCTTCTTCCTCGATCAGCGCGAGAACCGGCAGCGCGTGCGCGAGCTCGCCGCCGGCCGCGAGGTGCTCGACGGCTTCAGCTACACCGGCGGTTTCTCGATCGCGGCGCTCGCCGGCGGCGCGCGAAGGATCACCGCGATCGAGAGCTCGGCGCCCGCGCTCGAGGTGGCGCGCGAGAACCTGGCCGCGAACCCGTTCGACGCCGCGAAGGTGCAATTCGTCCACGGCGACGTGTTCGCCCAGCTGCGCACCCTGCGCGACCGGGCGGCGCAATTCCAGATGGTGATCCTCGATCCGCCGAAGTTCGCGCCGAGCGCCGCGCAGGTGAAGAACGCCGCGCGCGCCTACAAGGACATCAACCTGCTCGCGCTCAAGCTGCTCGCGCCGGGCGGGCTGCTCGCGACCTTCTCGTGCTCGGGCGGGGTCTCGGCGGAGCTGTTCCAGTCGATCGTCGCCGGCGCCGCGCTCGACGCGGGTGCCGACGCCAAGATCGTCGAGCGCTTCGGCGCCGCCGCCGACCATCCCGTAGCGCTCGAATTCCCGGAAGGGGAATACCTGAAGGGGCTGCTGGTGATGAAGTCCTAAGCCAGAACCCCAAAATCAGGGACAGACCACGTTTTTTTGCGTCAACGCGACAGGCGAGCTGTCCGTTGAGTGGGCATCTTTGGGAGGGCCGCTTCAAGTCATGCCTCGTGCAGTCCGAACAGTACGTGCTCGCCTGTTATCGCTATGTAGAACTGAACCCGGTGCGCGCGGGGCTGGCGGCACGGGCGGACCAATATCAATGGTCCAGCTACCGCGCCAATGCGACTGGTGAGCACTCGGAGCTTCTGACGCCGCACCATGAGTACTTGAGATTGGGTAGTACTCGCGAAGAGCGGCAGGCTGGCTATCGGGACCTCTTTCGCATGGTTCGGGGCGCCGAGCTGGAGCGCATTCGCGTGGCGACGAACGCGGGGTACGTGCTGGGAGATCCCTCGTTCCGGGCGATGATGGCGCGCAGGCTTGGTCGGCGCATGGAGAAGGGGCAAGCAGGACGGCCATCGGCGAGCGGCCTAGTGGAGGGGCAACTCGACTTGTTGAGCGGAAAATAAACGTGGTCTGTCCCTGATTTGGTTTGGTTGACGCTTTTGGCGGCATTTATAATCCCGCCCTTCGCCAGGAGCACTCATGGAAGAGAGCAACATGGTGCCGGTGACGATCCTCACCGGGTTCCTCGGCAGCGGGAAGACCACGCTGCTCAACCGGATCCTGAAGGAGGACCACGGCCACCGCATCGCGGTGATCGAGAACGAGTTCGGCGAGATCGGCGTCGACAACGAGATCATCGAGACCGGCGACGAGCAGATCGTCGAGATGAACAACGGCTGCATCTGCTGCACGGTGCGCGGCGATCTGATCCGCATCCTCGGCACGCTCAAGGAGAAGCGCGACGGGGGCAAGCTCAAGTTCGATCGCGTGGTGATCGAGACCACCGGCATGGCCGACCCCGGCCCGGTGGCGCAGACTTTTTTCACCGACGAGGAGATCGGCAACTACTATCTCCTCGATTCGATCATCACGCTGGTCGACGCCAAGCACGCGCCGAAGCAGCTCGACGAGTTCCACGAGGCGCAGGAACAGGTCGGCTTCGCCGATCGAATCCTTCTGTCAAAAACGGATCTGGTTTCGCAGGCTGAGGCCGAAACGCTCTCGCAGAGGCTGAAAAGAATGAATCCCCGTGCGCCCATCAAGAAGGTGCACTTCGGCGACGCGCCGATCGGGGACGTCCTCGACATCCGCGGCTTCAACCTGAACGCGATCCTGCAGCTCGACCCCGAGTTCCTCGTCGACAGCCACCACGAGCACCACGATGAGGTCGAGTCGTTCGTGTTCAAGTCGGCCAAGCCCTTCGACGGCCAGAAGCTCGAGCAGTTTCTCTCCGGCATGATCCAGGTCTACGGCCCGGACCTCCTGCGCTACAAGGGCGTGCTGTGGATGAAAGGCAACCCGCGGCGCGTGGTGTTCCAGGGGGTGCACATGATGATGGGCGGCGACATGGGCAAGCCCTGGGGCAAGGGCGAGAAGAAGCAGTCGATCATGGTGTTCATCGGCAAGAAACTGCCGAAGGACATCTTCATCGCCGGCATGGAGGAGTGCCTCGCCGGTAAGTAAACCGCCTCGTAGACCGCCTCGATGATTTCCGTTCGCGGACTTGCGCACCGCTACGGCAGCGCCGAAGCGCTGCGGCTTCCACAGTGGATCGTGGCGCAGGGCGAGCGCTGGGCGGTGCTGGGCGCTTCGGGCAGCGGCAAAACCACCCTCCTGCACGTAATCGCCGGCCTGGTCCGGCCTAGCGAAGGCGAGGTCGAGGTTTCGGGCGAGAAGCTGCGCAAGCTCGACGACGCGAGGCTCGATCGCTGGCGTGGCGCGACGGTGGGGATCGTGCTGCAGGCCCTTCACCTGGTACGCCATCTTTCGGTGCGCGACAACCTGCGCCTCGCGCAGTACCTCGCGCATCTGCCGCAAGACGACCTGCGCATCCAGGACACCCTCACTGCGCTCGGGGTCGCGGCGAAGGCGGCGCGCCGCCCACCCGAGCTCTCGCAGGGAGAACGCCAGCGCGTGGCGATCGCGCGCGCCGTAGTCAACCGGCCGAAGCTGCTGCTCGCCGACGAGCCAACCGCGAACCTCGACGACGCGGCGGCGGCGCTCGCGGTGGATCTCCTGACCGAGCAGGCGGCGCGGTACGGCGCGACACTGGTGGTGGCGACGCACGACGCGCGCGTGAAGACCAAGTTCCGCGAACGGCTGGAGCTCGCGTGAACCTCGCGTCGCTGTCGGCAAGCTACCTGCGCGCGCGGCCGCTGCACACCGCGCTCAGCCTGATCCTGCTCTCGCTCGGCGTGGCGACGATCGTTCTGCTTCTCCTGGTGGTCGGGCAGCTCGAGGAGCGCATGCAGCGCGACGCGCGCGGGATCGACCTCGTCGTCGGCGCCAAGGGCAGCCCGATGCAGCTCATCCTCTCGGGCATCTATCACCTGGATGCACCGACCGGCAATGTCCCGCTCGCCGCCGCGCAGGCGCTGGCGAAAGAGCGCTTCGTGAGGAAGGCAATGCCCCTCGCGCTCGGCGACAGCTGGAAGGGTCACCGCATCGTCGGCGCGGGACACGATTATCCAAACCACTACGGCGCGGCGCTCGCGGCCGGGCGGCTGTGGGAAAAGCCGATGGAAGTCGTGCTCGGCGCCGAGGTGGCGCAACGCACGGGGGCCGGCGTCGACGCGAAATTCGCCGGTGCGCACGGCATCAGCGGCGAGGGCGAAGCGCACGAGGCGGCCTACACGGTGGTCGGCGTGCTCGGCCCAACGGGAAGCGTGCTCGATCGCCTGGTCCTCACGAGCATTGAAAGCGTGTGGCACGTGCACGAGCCGCACCAGGGTTCGCAGGACACGGCCGACAAGAAGGACAAGGCCGCCGAGCCCGACCGCGAGGTGACCGTCGTGCTACTGCAATACGCCTCGCCGCTCGCGGCGGCGACGCTGCCGCGCCAGATCAACTCGAGGAGCGAGCTTCAGGCCGCTTCGCCCGCGGTGGAAACCGCGCGCCTTCTCCGCATCGTCGGCGTGGGAGCGGAGGCGCTGCGGGCGTTCGCGATCGTCCTCATGGTCGCGGCGGGCCTGTCGGTCTTCATCGCCCTCTACACCGCGCTCGAGGAGCGCCGCTACGACCTCGCGGTGATGCGCACCCTCGGCGCCTCGCCGCGCCGGCTTTTCGGGCTGCTCTTGCTCGAAGGGCTGGTCCTCGCTCTCCTGGGCGCGCTCATCGGCCTCGCCCTGGGCCACCTTTTCGCCGCGCTGCTCGGACTCTGGCTGCAGGGCCACCAGCAGTACGCAGTAACGGGCCTTGCCTGGCGCCCGGAGGAGCCGTGGCTGGCCGCAGCGGCCCTGGGCGTGGGCGCCCTTGCCGCCCTGCTTCCGGCGTGGCGCGCCTACCGGACCGACGTGTCGCGCACGCTCGCCCAGGGCTAGGCGGGATTGCAAAGGCGCCGGATTCGGCAAATACTGTCGCCCCGGCCCAGCCCAGAGCCCGAAACATGAAAACCCAGGCGTTTCTGTTCGCACTGGCATTCGCCTTTCCGGCCGCGGCACAGCAGCATCAGGCCCTGCCGGGAGTCGACCCCAACCCGCCGTTCAAGCCCCTCGCCGAGCGCAAGGACGTCGTCTCGTGGAAGCTCCTCGCCGAGGTGGAGCTGGTGAAGCAGAAGGACCGCTACGTGCCGCAGTTCTCGCAGGGCGTCGCGGCGCTCGACCAGAAGGAAGTGAAGCTCGAGGGCTTCATGATGCCGCTCGAGATGGGCGACAAGCAGACCCACTTCGTGCTGTCGGCGCTCCCGGTCACGTGCGCGTTCTGCCTGCCCGGCGGTCCCGAGGCCTTGGTCGAGGTCAAGACGAAGCAGCCGGTGAAGTACAGCTTCGACCCGATCGTCGTGCGCGGCAGGATGTCCGTGCTCAGGGACGATCCGACTGGCGTCTTCTACCGCATCACGGACGCTGTCCACGCCAACTAACCTTCGGGCTTTGATCGCGCGGCTGCTGCTCGCCGCGGCGCTGCTCGCCGGCTGGCAGGCGGCGCTCGTCCACCCGCTGCAGCACGCCGACGGCGCGGGTCTGGTTCACCTCGGCGGCAAGTCTTCCGAAAAAACCGCAGCCTGCGACGCGCTCGCCGCGCTGACTGCGTGTGCGGCGCAGTCGCCGTACGCGTTCGAGCCACCGGCGGCCGACCGGCACGCCTTCCGGTTCTCCGAATCCCGGCCGCGCGCAGCCGAAGCGCCGCCGTTCCTCGCCCAGGGTCCGCCAGCACTTCTCTGAGTCGCTTCCAGGCGCGCACCGTGATCGCACGGTGCGCTTGGCCATCACTCAGATAGGGAGTGCAAGCATGTTCCGCAGTGTGTGTTGCGCAGTGGCGCTTGCCACGGCAGCCGTTCCCGCGTCGGCGCAGGACGCGGAGCTCTCCAAACTCCGGGAGGCGCTGCGCCAGCTTCAGCAGCAGGTGCAGGAGCTGGAAAAGCGCGTGCAGGAGGCCGAGGCGAAAAGCACCAAGCCACAGGAAGCCGCTGTGCCAGCGCCACCACCGCCGCCGCCGGCTCAGCCCGGACGCGCCGGCGGATCGAACGCGTTCAACCCCGACATCTCGGTGATCCTCCAAGGCACCGCGGCGCGCAGCTCGCTCGACCCGAACACCTATCAGATCACCGGGTTTGCGCCTTCGGGCGGCGAGGTCAACCCGGCGCCGCGTGGATTCAGCCTCGGCGAATCCGAGCTCATCATCACGAGCAACGTCGATCCGTACTTCCGGGGTCAGCTCGTCGCGTCGCTCACGCCGGAGAACGAGGTCGAGGTCGAGGAGGCGTTCTTCCAGACGCTCGCGCTCGGCCGCGGCTTCACGCTGAAGGGCGGGCGCTTTCTCTCCGGCATCGGCTACCAGAACGAGATCCACCAGCACGCCTGGGACTTCCAGGACGCGCCGCTCGCCTACAAGGCATTCCTCGGCGGCCGGCTGAACGACGACGGCGTGCAGTTGCGCTGGCTCGCGCCGACCGAGCTTTTCGTCGAGCTCGGCGCCGAGCTCGCGCGCGGGCGCAGCTTCCCGGCGGCCGACAACAACCGGAACGGCGCCAATGCGTGGACCGTGTTCGGGCACGTGGGCGGTGACATCGGCGAAAGCACCGCGTGGCGCGCCGGCCTTTCGTACCTGGGCGCCTCGCCGCAGGACCGTGCTTTCACCGATCTCAATTCAACCCAATCCTTCACCGGCGACAGCCGCACGTGGATCGCCGACTTCGTCCTCAAGTGGGCGCCGAACGGCAATGCCTCGGTCACCAACCTGAAGCTGCAAGGTGAGTACTTCCGTCGCGAGGAATCCGGCGCGCTCACCGTCGACGCCTCGAGCGGCGATTACTCGAGCCGCCAATCGGGCTGGTACCTGCAGGCGGCGTACCAGTTCATGCCGCGCTGGCGCGTGGGTTACCGCTACGATCGCCTCGACCACGGCACGGTGACCAACGGCCTCGGCCTCGCGGCGCAGGGTGCGCCGCTTCTCTTCACCGACCATAACCCGACGCGCAATACCGCCATGGTGGACTGGAGCCTCACCGAGTTCAGCCGCTTCCGCCTGCAGTACGCGCTTGACAAGTCGCGCGCCGACATGACCGACAACCAGCTCCTTCTCCAGTACATCCTCAGCCTGGGCGCGCACGGCGCGCACAAATTCTAGGAACGCCATGAAAAGCATCGCCGCGATCTTTCTCATGCTGTCGGCTTCGCCGGGCGCGCTCGCCGCGCTGAACATCTTCGCGTGCACGCCGGAATGGGGCGCGCTCGCGAAAGAGCTGGGCGCCGGCAAGGTGAACGTCTATGTCGCATCCACCGCGCTGCAGGACCCGCACCGCATCGAGGCGCGGCCCAGCCTGATCGCCCGGGCGCGCAGCGCCGATCTCATGGTATGCAACGGCGCCCAGCTCGAGATCGGCTGGCTGCCGCTCGTGCAGCAGCAGTCGGGCAACACGAAGATCCAGCCCGGACAGCCGGGCTACTTCGAGGCGGCAGCCGCGGTGGCGCTCATCGAGAAGCCGGCGAACGTGGACCGATCGCAGGGCGACGTGCATCCCGAGGGCAACCCGCATGTTCACCTCGACCCGCGCAACGTCGCGCTCGTCGCAGCTGCACTCGGCGAGCGCATGGCGCGTCTCGATGCCGGCGAGGCGGCGCTCTACCGCAGCCGCACCAAGAGCTTTCTCGAGCGCTGGAAGGAGGCCGCGGCGCGCTGGCAGAGGGAAGGGGCGCCGCTCAAGGGCGTCGGCGTGGTGGTCTACCACAAGAACCTGAGCTATCTCCTGAGCTGGCTGGGCATGCAGGAGGTGGGCGCGCTCGAACCCAAGCCGGGACTGCCGCCGAGCACGGCGCACCTCAACGAGCTTCTCGAGCAGCTGAAGCGGACTCCCGCGAAAGCGGTGGTCCGCGCGGCCTACAACGAGCCGCGCGCGGCCGAGTGGCTGGCGGAGCGCACGAAGATCCTGCCCATCACGCTGCCCTACACGGTGGGCGGCACCGATGCGGCGAAGGACCTCTTCAGCCTGTACGACGATACGCTCGCGCGCCTGCTCGCGATCGCGAAATGAGCTTCGATCCCGGCATTCTGTGGGCACCGCTCGTTGCGGGACTCCTCGTGACGGCGACGCACGCGCCGCTTGGCATGCAGGTGCTGAATCGCGGCATCGTGTTCATCGACCTCGCGGTCGCGCAGATCGCCGGGCTGGGCGTGATCTTTGCCGACTGGCTCGGCTTCGAGCCGCAGGGCGTCGCGGTGCAAGCCGCGGCCCTGACCGCCGCGCTCGCCGGCGCGCTTCTCCTCAACTGGACCGAAAAGCTGTGGCCCGACGTACAGGAAGCGGTCATCGGAGTCACGTTCATCGTTGCGGCCAACGCGGCGATCCTGCTCCTCGCCGCGAATCCGCGGGGCGCAGAGCATCTCAAGGATCTCCTCATCGGCCAGATCCTGTGGGTCCGTTCGGCGCAGCTCCCGATCATCGGCCTGCTCTCGGCGGCGATCCTCGCGGTCTGGTTCGGCCTGCGCGGCAGGATGGGCCGCAGCGGCTTCTACCTCGTGTTCGCCTGCGCGGTGACGCTTTCGGTGCAGCTCGTCGGCCTGTATCTCGTTTTCGCCACGCTGATCGTTCCCGCGCTCGCTACGCGCAGGCTTTCGCGGGGACGGCTCGCGGCCTGCTACGGCATCGGCGCCGCGGGATACGCGGCCGGGCTGCTCGCTTCCGCAATCACCGATCTGCCCGCGGGGCCTCTGGTCGTTTGCGTCATGGCGCTCCTCGGCGTCGTCCTGCTGGCCGGGACCTCGCGCTCGGCGGTTCATGGCAGCGAACAGGTGTAGCCTTGATATCTTCGATACCGGCTCCAGATACCGGTTCCAGATCATTGCGCTCCGACCGCATGCAAGAATTCCATGGCACTACCATTCTTTCCGTGCGCCGCGACGGCAAGGTCGCGCTCGGCGGCGACGGGCAGGTGACGCTGGGCAACGTCGTCGTCAAGGGCGGCGCGAAGAAGGTGCGCCGCCTCTACCAGGACCGCATCCTCGCCGGGTTCGCCGGCGGCACCGCGGACGCGTTCACGCTGTTCGAGCGCTTCGAGGCGAAGCTCGACAAGCACCAGGGCAACCTGATGCGCTCCGCGGTGGAGCTCGCCAAGGATTGGCGCACCGACCGCATCCTGCGCCGCCTCGAGGCGATGCTCGCGGTCGCCGACCGCGAGCACTCGCTCATCATCACCGGGATGGGTGACGTGCTCGAGCCCGAGCAGGGCGTGCTCGCGATCGGCTCGGGCGGCCCCTATGCGCAGAGCGCGGCGAAGGCGCTGCTCGACAATACCGATCTCGGTCCGCGCGAGATCGTCGACAAGTCATTGGCGATTGCGGCCGATTTGTGCATCTACACCAATCACCAGAGAACCATCGAGGTTCTGGAATGAGTCCTTCTGCTTCGATTCCTCGAAAAACAGGGACAGACCACGATTTCCTCCGGCCGGAAAAACGTGGTCTGTCCCTGATTTGTTGCATGAGGATCGTGCAATGAGCGGCATGACGCCCCAGGAGATCGTGCATGAGCTCGACAAGTACATCGTCGGGCAGGCCAAGGCGAAGCGCGCGGTGGCGATCGCGCTGCGCAACCGCTGGCGCCGTCAGCAGGTCGCCGAGCCGTTGCGCCAGGAGATCACGCCCAAGAACATCCTGATGATCGGGCCCACGGGCGTGGGCAAGACCGAGATCGCGCGGCGCCTCGCCCGGCTTGCCGACGCGCCGTTCATCAAGGTCGAGGCGACCAAGTTCACCGAGGTCGGCTACGTCGGGCGCGACGTCGACACGATCGTCAGGGACCTGGTCGAGATCAGCGTCAAGCAGACGCGCGAGCAGGCGGTCAAGCGCGTGCGCGCGCGCGCCGAGGACGCTGCCGAGGACCGCATCCTCGACGTGCTGGTGGGCTTCAAGGGCACCGAGGAGGAAAGCGCGACGCGCCAGAAGTTCAGGAAGAGGCTGCGCGAAGGCGAGCTCGACGACAAGGAAATCGACATCGAGGTGTCCGCGGCGCAGCCGCAGATGGAGATCCTCGCGCCGCCCGGCATGGAGGAGCTCACCTCGCAGATCCAGGGAATGCTCTCCAACCTCGGCGGCGGCCGCAAGCGGCTGCGGCGCATGAAGATCCGCGAGGCGATGCAGCTCATCGTCGAGGAAGAGGCGGGGCGCCTGGTGAACGACGACGAGCTCAAGACCCGGGCAGTGGCCAATGCGGAGCAGAACGGCATCGTGTTCCTGGACGAGATCGACAAGATCACGAGCCGCTCCGAAGTCCACGGCGCGGACGTGTCGCGCCAGGGCGTGCAGCGCGATCTGCTGCCGCTCGTGGAGGGCACGACCGTATCGACGCGCTACGGCATGGTGAAGACCGACCACGTCCTGTTCATCGCATCGGGTGCGTTCCATCTTGCCAAGCCCTCGGACCTGATCCCCGAGCTGCAGGGACGCTTTCCGATCCGCGTGGAGCTCGACTCGCTCTCGATCGACGACTTCGAGCGCATCCTGGTCTCCACCGACGCGAGCCAGGTCAAGCAGTACCAGGCGCTCCTCGGCACGGAAGGGGTCACGCTCGAGTTCCGCCCGGAAGCCATCCGGCGCCTCGCCGAAATCGCCTTCCAGGTGAACGAGTCCACGGAGAACATCGGCGCCAGGCGCCTCTACACGGTGCTCGAGAAGCTGCTCGAGGAGATCTCGTTCGAGGCGGGCAAGCGCGGGCCCGGCACGATCGCGATCGACGCGGCGTACGTCGACGCCCGGCTGGCTGAGCTGTCTAGGAACGAGGATCTGGCGCGCTTTGTTCTTTGAGGGCTTCCTCCAGGCAGCGCCTGCAGAGGCAGCCCAACCCGGCCACCGGGGTCAGCACCGGAAGGTCCTCGCACCAGCAGCCGGGCGCGTCGGCGCCGCAGCTGAAGGCCGCGCCGCAGCGCGCGCAGTTCTTATCGATCGGCAAGGCGCGAAAGGGCCCTGCGGAGGAAAGCCACCTGCTTGCTGAAGTTGGTGCAGCCGTCGCAAATAAGAAGATGCAGGCGCAGCGCCAGGCGCTCGGCGAGGCCGAGGCGGCGCTCGAGGCCCTGGGACACGAGGCGCGTGGCCTCCCTGCAAGTAAGGATCATTTCCAGAGGGTGCGTCGGCCGCGGTTCGAGTTCCCTTACAGGAAGTTTACGCCGGGGTCTTGAAACCGCGCCCGGCGTCCCTATCTCCTGGGCACAGACTCAGGAAAAGGAGACGCAAATGGCAAACATCACCCGGTTCGACCCGCGCGGTGATTACTTCGGTGAGCTGGTCGACGATCTGTTCAAGGGCTTTCTGGTCCGTCCGTACAGCTTCGAAGCACGCGGCGACGCGGGCCTCGGACAGCTTCCGCGGGCGAAGGTCGACGTCGCCGAGAAGAACGGCGCCTACCTCGTTACCGCCGAGCTTCCCGGGGTGAAAAAGGAAGACATCCACGTAGCGATCGACGGCGCTCAGGTCACCCTCGAGGCCGAGGTCAAGCGCGAGAAGGAAGCGTCCAAGGACGAGCGCACCCTGCACAGCGAGCGCGTCTACGGCAAGGTGGTGCGCAGCTTTACGCTCCCGCAGGAAGTCGACGAGTCCAAGGCGGAAGCCAAGTTCAAGGACGGCGTGCTGGAGCTGACGCTGCCCAAGAAGGCGGCCGCGCAGCGCAAGCAGGTCACGATCCAGTAAGTCCGGCTCGGTCGTTAGCAGTTTGAAGGGCTGGCGCGCAGTGCGCCGGCCCTTTTGTTTGTAGAATGCCGCGGACGCCGATGAACGCGCCGTTCAACCACAGCCCGCAGGCCGCCGAAAAGGCGCGCATTCTCCACGAGGCGCTGCCCTACATCCAGCGCTTCCACGGCAAGACCATCGTCGTGAAGCTCGGCGGCAATGCCATGACCGACGAGGCGCTCAAGGCCGGCTTTGCGCGCGACGTGGTGCTGCTCAGGCTGGTGGGAATGAACCCGGTTGTGGTGCACGGCGGCGGGCCGCAGATCGAGGACATGCTCACGCGCCTGGGCAAGAAGGGCGAATTCGTCCAGGGCATGCGCGTGACCGACCGCGAGACCATGGACGTGGTCGAGATGGTGCTCGGCGGGCAGGTGAACAAGGAAGTGGTCGAGCTTATCAACCAGGCCGGCGGCAAGGCGGTCGGCCTCACCGGGCAGGACGGGGCGCTGATCCGTGCGCGCAAGATGCTCCTGCCGTCGAAGGAGAACGGCAAGGTCGACATTGGCCAGGTGGGCGAGATCGAGTCGATCGACGCCGCGATCATCGGCACGCTGGAGCAGGGCGGCTTCATCCCGGTGGTGGCGCCGATCGCCACCGGGGCCGACGGCACCACCTACAACATCAACGCCGACCTCGTGGCCGGGAAGCTCGCCGAGGTGCTGCGCGCCGAAAAGCTGGTGGTGCTCACCAATACGCCGGGGGTCCTCGACAAGGACGGCAAGCTCCTCACCGGGCTTACGCCGCGGCGCATCGACGACCTCGTGGCGAAGGGCGTCATCTCGGGCGGCATGCTGCCCAAGATCGGCTCGGCGCTCGACGCCGCGCGCAATGGCGTAAAGAGCGTGCACATCATCGATGGGCGCGTGCCCAACGCGCTGCTCCTGGAAGTGCTCACCGACCAGGGCGTCGGGACCCTCATCAAAAGCAAGTAGTGCGCATCGCCCGACTGGCGCCGTCGCGGCGCGTGTGGATCTTCGACCTGGACAACACGCTGCACGACGCGACCGCGCGCATCTTCCCCGCGATGCACGACCAGATCAACGCCTTCCTGCGGCGGGAGTTCGGCGTCGACGAGGCGGGCGCGAACCGCATGCGCGAGGAGTTCTGGCGGCGCTACGGCACCACGCTGAACGGCCTCATGCGCCATCACGGCATCCACCCGCGGCGCTTTCTCGCGGAGACGCACGTCTTCCCGGAACTCGGCGACCTGGTGGTGCACGAGAACGCGCTCAAGCACGCGCTCGCACGCCTCGGAGGGATGAAGCTCGTGTTTTCGAACGCGCCGCGGCACTACGTCGGGGGGGTGCTGCGCGCCATGGGGCTCGCGCGCTACTTCGACGCGGTCTATTCGATCGAGGATGCGCGCTATCGCGGCAAGCCCGCGCTGCACGGCTTTCGGATGCTGCTGCGCAAGCACAATCTCGATCCCCATCGCTGCGCGTTCATCGACGACATGCTCGAGAACCTGCGCACCGCCCACCGGCTGGGGATGTCCACGGTCTGGGTCAGCCGCGAGAACCGCCGAACGCCCTTCGTCGACCTGCGCGTCGCTTCGGTGCTCGAGCTGCCGCGCCTAGTCTTCCGTTACGGCTGAGCATAGAATCCGCTGCGACCGCCCATGCCCCGCGCCAAAGGCGAACGCAGGCTCGAAATCCTGAAGGCTCTCGCGCAGATGCTCGAGGCGCCGAAGTGGGAGCGCATCACCACCGCGGCGCTCGCCGGCCGCCTCGAGGTCTCCGAGGCCGCGCTCTATCGCCACTTTGCCTCCAAGGCGCAGATGTACGAGGGGCTGATCGAATTCATCGAGAGCTCGGTGTTCACGCTGGCGAACCGCATCACCCAGAGCGAGTCCGACGGCCTGCGCCAGGCGGCCGAGCTGGTCGAGATGCTGCTCGCGTTCGCGGAGAAGAATCCAGGCATGGTGCGCGTCATGACCGGCGACGCACTGGTAGGCGAGCACGAGCGCCTGCAGGTGCGCATGAACCAGTTCTTCGACCGCTTCGAGGCTACCCTGAAGCAGGCGCTGCGCGTCGCTTCCGACGGCGACGCCGCGGGCCGGGCGGCGACGCTGCTGCGCTATTCGATCGGCTGCCTGCACCAGTACGCGAAAAGCGGCTTCGCCAGGAAGCCGATCGAGAGCTTCACCGCCCAGCGGCGCTACCTGCTCGCCTGATTTATTCGCCGCAGATCTTGCAGGATGGGTCGCGCTTGACGCGAATCGCGCGCCAGTCCGCCGTCTTCGCGTCGAACATCACCAGGCGCCCGCTCAGCGACTCGCCGGCGCCGGCGACGAGCTTGATCGCTTCCGCGGCCTGCATTGCGCCGACGACGCCGGTGAGGGGCGCGAACACGCCCATGACCGAGCACTGCACCTCCTCGACTTCTCCGTCCTCGGGGAAAAGGCAGGCGTAGCAGGGCGCGTCGTCGCGCCTCAGGTCGAACACCATCAGCTGGGCCTCGAAGCGGATCGCGGCGCCGGAGACCAGGGGTTTCGCATGCCCCACGCAGGCGCGGTTGAGCGCGTGCCGGGTGGGGAAGTTGTCGGAGCAGTCGAGCACCACGTCGGCCCGCGCCACCAGGGCGTCGAGGTCATCGGCGTCGACCCGTTTTTGCAGCCCCACCACATTCACTTCGGGATTGAGTCCCTGCAGGGAAGAACGGGCTGCGTCTACCTTCGCGTCGCCCACCGAGTCGGTGCGGTACAGAATCTGCCGCTGAAGGTTGGTGAGGTCCACCCGGTCGGAATCCGCGAGCACCAGGCGGCCGATGCCTGCGGCGGCGAGGTAGAGCGCCGCGGGGCACCCGAGCCCGCCCGCCCCGACGACCAGCGCGGCGCCCGCACGCAGCCGCTCTTGCCCCTCGATCCCGATCTCGGGGAGGAGGATGTGGCGGCTGTAGCGAAGGAGCTGCTGGTCGTTCAGTTCGTCTTGGTCTGGGCGACCGTCGGCGAGACCGCCTTGACCGGCTCGCCCTTGAGGTGCGCGATCGCCTGCTGCAGCTGGAAGTCGTCCTTGGAGCCGAGCTCGACCGGCTTCATCTCGGCCGGGGAAATCGGCTGCTGCGGCTTGATCTTCGCGGCCGGCGAGGCGTCCTTTTTCTCGTCGGGCTTCTTGGCGTCGGCCTTCGGCTCTTCAGGCTTCAGCTGGCCGTTGTTCAGGTGGCGCGTCAGGTCGGCTTCGCGCACCCGCGTCAGGGTGTCGGTCGGGTCCTCGACCACGATGTCGGGCTTGATGCCGAGGGCCTGGATCGAGCGGCCGCCCGGCGTGTAGTAGCGCGCGGTGGTCAGCTTGATCGCGGTGTTGTTGCCCAGCGGCATGATGGTCTGCACCGAGCCCTTGCCGAAAGTCTGCGTCCCGATGACCGTGGCGCGCTTGTGGTCCTGGAGCGCGCCGGCGACGATCTCGGAGGCCGAGGCCGAGCCGCCGTTCACCAGTACCACCATCGGGATGTTCTTCACCGCCTGCGGCAATGACTTCAGCACGTCCTCGCCGCGGCTGCCGCGCGCGTAGTCGTCGGGGCTCGCGTAGAACTTCTTCTTGGCGTCCTCGGCGCGGCCGTCGGTGGACACGATCAGCGTCTTCGCGGGCAGGAAGGCCGCCGAGATGGCGACCGCGCCGTGCAGCAGGCCACCCGGATCGTTGCGCAGGTCGAGCACTAGGCCCTTGAGGTTGGGGTTCTCCTTGAACATCTGGGTGAGCTGCCTCACCATGTTCTCGGTCGTGGCCTCCTGGAACTGCGATACGCGCACCCAGCCGTAGCCCGGCTCGATGATCTTGGACTTCACGCTCTGCACCCGGATGACCGCGCGGGTCAGCGTCACCACGATCGGCGCGCTCTCGCCCTTGCGGGAGATGGTGAGCGTGATGCTGGTGTTCGGCTTGCCGCGCATGCGCTTGACCGCGTCGTTGAGCGACATGCCCTTCACCGGAGTGTCGTCGAGCTTGATGATGAGGTCGTTCGGCTTGATGCCGGCCTTGAACGCAGGGGTGTCCTCGATCGGCGAGATCACCTTGACGAAGCCGTCTTCCATGCCGACCTCGATGCCCAGGCCGCCGAACTGGCCCTGCGTGCCGACCTGCAGCTCCTTGAAGGCTTCCTGGTCGAGGTAGGCCGAATGCGGGTCGAGGCCGGTCAGCATGCCGTTGATGGCCTCGGTGATGAGCCGCTTGTCCTCGACCGGCTCGACGTAGTTCGTCTTGATGGCGCCGAACACCTCGGTGAACGAGCGCAGCTCCTCGATCGGCAGGGTAGTGCGCCCGGCGCGGTCGGCGACCGCCTGGAAGTTCAGGCTGATGAGCACGCCTGCGACGACGCCGACGGCGATGAGTCCGAGGTTGCGAAGCCTAGATTTCATAAGATTCGGGTGGTTTCACTTGTTCAGCTTGACCCACCGCAGCGGGTCGAAGGCGCGGCCAAGATGCCGCATTTCAAAGTATAGCCCTGTTTCCTCATTGCCCCCGCTCGCCCCCGTGGTCGCGACAGCCTCTCCTGCCGTCACCGCATCGCCCACTTGCTTGAGCAGCGACTCGTTGTTGGCGTAGATCGACAGATAGGCTTCACCGTGGTCCAGAATCAGCAGATTGCCGAAGCCCCTCATCCATTCTGCATACACCACCTGGCCCCCGGCAATAGCTCGAACTGGCTGCCCTTGGGGTGCGCGAATGAAGAGTCCCTTCGCTTCCGTCCCCGCCGCCCCTCTTGGAGCCCCGAACCGACCGGACAGTTCCCCGCGTACCGGCAAGCTAAGGCGGCCGCGCAGTTTGGAGAAGGGCTCTTTTCTCGCTTGCGCCGGCAGCAGCGCCGCAAGCTCTTCGACGAGGCGGGCCAGGCGCGCCGCGTCCGCTCGCAGTACCTTGATTTCCTTGCGACTCTTGCGAACCTCGCCGGCCACCTGGTCGAGCACCCTGCGCCGTTCTCGGCGCTCGGCGAGGAGTTTTTCACGATCGGCGCGGCTCGCCGTCTGCAGCGCATCGAGGCGCGCGCGCTTCGCCTGCGCCTCGCCCGCAAGGCGCCCAGCCTCCGCGAGCGTCGCGCGGTAGTCGGCCAGCAGCGCGGCCGAGGCGCGCGCGAGGTAGCCGACATAGTGGAGGCTGCGCGCCACCGCGGCGGGGTCTTCGCCGGAGAGCGCGACGCGCAGCGCGTCGGGCGCACGGTTCGCCTGCTGCGCGGCCACCATGCGGACTACCGCCTGCTCGCGCTCGGCGAGCGAGCGTTCCAGGACTGCGCGCCGCGCGGCGATCGCGGCCGCCTCGCCCCGCACTTTCTCTGCTTCCGCCCGAAGCTCGGTGAGCGCGCGATTTGCCGACGAGATCGCGCGTTCGGAGGCGCGCAGCGCATCGCGCGCCTCCTTGCGGACCTCCTCCTTCTTGTCGAGCTCCCGGGACAGCGCGTCGATGCGGCTGCGAAGCGCTTTCAGGTCTTCCTCTTTCGCGGCCGGCGATGCGGCGCCGGCCCATAGCGCAAGCGAAAGAAGAAGGATGCGCCTCAGGCCTTGGCCTTCCCCTGCGCCGACACGGCGGCGATGCGCTTCGCCACCTCGGCCTGGTCGCCGAGGTAGTAGTGGCGGACCGGCTTGAGGCCCTCGTCGAGCTCGTAGACCAGCGGGATCCCCGTCGGCACGTTCAGCCCCACGAGCTCGGCTTCGCCGACGTTGTCCAGATGCTTGATCAGCGCGCGCAGCGAGTTGCCGTGCGCGGCGATCAGCACGCGTTTTCCGGCGCGAATCGAGGGCGCGATCGCGTTGCTCCAGTACGGCAGCACGCGGGCCACCGTGTCCTTCAGCGACTCGCTGCGCGGCACCTCGATGCCGGCGTAGCGCGGGTCCTTGCCTTCGTAGCGATCATCGTCTTCGGACAGCGGGGGCGGCGGGATGTCGTAGCTCCGGCGCCAGACGAGCACCTGCTTCTCGCCATGCTTGGCGGCCATCTCGGCCTTGTTCAGGCCCTGCAGCGCGCCGTAGTGGCGCTCGTTCAGGCGCCAGTGCTTCTCCTCGGGAAGCCACATCTGGTCGAGCTCGTCGAGCGCGATCCAAAGCGTGCGGATGGCGCGCTTGAGCACCGAGGTGTAGGCGAGATCGAAGCGGTAGCCCTCGGTCCTGAGGAGGCGTCCGGCGTCGCGCGCCTCTTCGATACCCTTGGGCGAGAGGTCCACGTCGACCCAGCCGGTGAAGCGGTTCTCGCGGTTCCACTGCGACTCGCCGTGCCGCAGCAGGATGAGCTGGTGCGCGGAACGTGACATCGCTCAATTATAATGATCCGTTCGTGGAACCTTCCCTGCTGGAATTCCTGAAGAAGGACAGCAACGGCCTGCTCGCCGCGGTCGCGGCGGTGTCGGGCGCGATGCTGCTGTGGCCGTACGTGCGCCGCTTCGGCGGCGGCCCCGCCATCAGCGCCGCGCAGGCCACGCAGCTCATCAACCGAGAGGATGCGCTCGTCGTCGACGTGCGCGAGCCGGGCGAGTACGGCAGCGGGCATATCCTCGGCGCCAAGAACGTGCCGCTCTCGCGCATCGCCGCCGTCGGCTCGGAAATTGCTCCCAAGCGCAAGGACAAGCCGGTGATCGTCTACTGCGACGACGGCAATCGCTCCGGCAAGGCGGCCGCCGCGCTCAGGGGCCAGGGCTTCGGCAAGGCGGTGAGCCTTTCGGGCGGGCTGGGCGCATGGCGCCAGGCCGGGCTGCCCCTGGAAAAAAAATGACATGGCGAAAGTCCTTATGTACCTGACCGCCTCGTGCCCGTTCTGCCAGTCAGCCGACCGGCTGTTGCAGCAGAAGGGCGTCGCGGTCGAAAAGATCCGCGTCGATCTCGAGCCCGCGCGGCGCGCCGAGATGATCCAGAAAAGCGGCCGCCGAACGGTGCCGCAGATCTGGATCAACGGTCTCCACGTCGGAGGCTGCGACGACCTCTATGCTCTCGAGCGCGCCGGCGAGCTCGACCCTCTCCTCAAGGCCGCCTGATGGCAGACCAAGCCCAGCCGCAACCGTCCTCGGACCAGCCGAGCTTCCAGATCGAAAAGGTGTACGTGAAGGACCTGTCGCTCGAGATCCCGCACGCGCCGCAGGTCTTCGTGCAGCAGGTGCAGCCGCAGCTCGAGGTCCAGATCCAGACCGGCTCGGCGCAGTTCGCCGACGGCTACTACGAATGCACGGTGACCGCCACGGTGACCGCCAAGACCGGCGAGCGGACGCTGTTCCTCGCCGAGGCGGTGCAGGCGGGCATCTTCTCGGTGCGCAACGTCCCCGCCCAGGAGCTCGATCCGCTCCTCGGCATCGGCTGCCCGACGATTCTCTTTCCGTACCTGCGGGAGAGCATCTCGGACCTCATCACGCGCGGCGGCTTTCCGCCGGTGCTGCTCAACCCGGTGTCGTTCGAGGCGCTCTACCTGCAGCGCCGTGAGCAGGGCGGCGCGCAGCCCCCGGCCGAATCCAGGATCGAACTCGCCCGGTGACCCGCGTCGCCGTGCTCGGGGCCGGCGCCTGGGGCACCGCGATCGCTGCCGTTCTCTCGGCTCGGCTCGAGGTCGCGCTGTGGGCCCGCGACCCGGCCCAGGCCGCGACGCTCGCGAAAACGCGTTGCAACGAGCGCTACCTGCCCGCAGTTGCTTTGCCCGGGCAAGTAGAAATCCAGTCGGATCTTGTGCTTGCCCTGCAAGGCGCGGCGCTTGCGCTCGCCGCCACTCCGGTGGCCGGGCTGCGCGAGGTCTTGCCCAAGGTGAAGCTGCCCCTCGTCTGGCTGTGCAAAGGCTTCGAGGAAGGCACGGGCCTGCTGCCCCACGAGATTGCGGCGCAGACGATGGGCGCGAAGGCGCGCTGCGCGGCGCTGTCGGGACCGTCGTTCGCCGCCGAGGTGGCGCGCGGACTGCCTTGCGCGCTGACGCTCGCTTCGCAGGATGCTGCGTTTGCCCGCGAGACTGCGGCGCTGCTGCACGGCGGCCGCATGCGCATTTACTACAGCACCGATCTCGTGGGCGTCGAGATCGGCGGCGCGGTGAAGAACGTCATGGCCATCGCCGCCGGCATTTCCGACGGCCTGGGGCTCGGGTTGAACGCGCGGGCGGCGCTCATCACGAGGGGCCTCGCCGAGATGGCCCGCCTCGGCGTCGCGCTCGGCGGCGCCGCCGAAACGCTCTTCGGCCTTGCGGGCGCCGGCGATCTCATCCTCACGGCGACGGGAGAGCTCTCGCGCAACCGCCGCGTCGGCCTGGAGCTTGCGCAGGGACGTCCATTGAAGGACATCCTCGTGCATCTCGGCCATGTCGCCGAGGGCGCGCGCTCCGCAAAGGAGGTCGCGCGGCTCGCCAAGGCGAAGGGCGTCGACATGCCGGTGAGCGACGCGGTCGGCGCGGTGCTCGACGGCAAGCTCACGCCGGCAAAGGCGGTCGAGCTGCTGCTTTCGCGCGACCCGAAAAAAGAGCGCTAGCGTCAAGCCCTGACGCCGCGGATTCCTTCGTAGAGGGCCATCAGCCGCGGAAGGTCGGCCTCGTAGTCGCCGCTGGTCTCGAATGGCGCAAAGAGCCTGATCGCACGGCGCTCGCCATCGAACGCGACTGGCAGGATCGGCGCGCGCGCCGCATGCGCGATGTGATAGAAGCCGCTGCGCCAGGGGCCGCCGCGGGTCCGGGTTCCCTCCGGGGCGATGGCGAGCACCACCGCGCGCTCGGCCTCGATCATCGTCACCGCTTGCGCGACCGCGCCCTGCGGCGCCTCGCGCACCACGGGCGTGCCGCCGAACCAGCGCATCAGCCAGCCGAGGGGCGGATAGAAGAGGGTGTGCTTGCCGAGGAAGCGCACCGAGAGCCCGAGGGCGAACACCGCCGAGATGCCGAGCACGAAGTCCCAGTTCGACGTATGCGGGGCGACGATCGCGACCAGCTTCGGCCGGTCGGGAAACTCCCCTTCGATGCGCCAGCCCATGAGCGCGAGCGCAGAGCGACCGAGCCAGCGTGAAAAGCCGTTGCCCCGGCGCGGCAGCCTCGGCGGCAGCAGCGGAATCGAGCTCAGGCGCCTCCCCCGAACGCGAGCTGGCGCCACGCTTCGAAGACCACCACGGCGACGGCGTTGGACAGATTGATGCTGCGGTTGCCAGGCCTCATGGGCAGCTTGAGCCTGTTCTCCAAAGGAAACTCCTCCAGTAACGCCAGCGAGAGGCCCCGGGTCTCGGCGCCGAAGACGAGGACGTCATCGGGCGCGTAACGGACGTCGGTGTAGAGATTCGTACCCTTCGTGGTGAATGCGAAGATGCGCTTTGCGCCCAGAGCATCCTTGCAGGCATTCCAGCTACCGTGTGTTCGCACGTTCGCGAGCTCGTGGTAATCCAGGCCGGCGCGCCTGAGGCTCCGGTCGTCCATCGAAAAGCCCAGCGGTTCGACGAGGTGAAGCCGGCAGCCGGTGTTCGCCGCGAGCCGGATGACGTTGCCGGCATTGGGCGGGATCTCGGGCTCCACGAGGACGATGTCGAACATCAGGCGGGCGGGAGCGTGCGCGCGACCACCCAGTTCACCACCCGGGCCGCCCCGGCGCGCTTCAGCGTCAGCGCGAGCTCGTCCAGGGTCGCGCCGGTGGTCATGACATCGTCGACCACCGCCACGGTCGCGCCGGCGAGCGCCCGCCTGCAGCCGAAAGCGCCGCGCACGTTGCGCCGGCGCTCGTCCCACGGCAGCTCGGTCTGCGGCACGGCGTCGGCGTGGCGCACGCACACGTCAACGTCGAGCTTGCCGCGCGCGAGATGCCGGGCGATCTCGACCGCCTGGTTGTAGCCGCGGCGGCGCAGCCTGGCGGTGGAAAGGGGCACTGGAATCACGCGGTCCACGCTCCAGCTCGCGATGCTCGCGGAAAGCAGGTCGGCCAGGACCGGCGCCAGGGCGAGCTCGCCCCGGAACTTGAGCGCATGCACCAGCGTGTCGGCCGGGAAGTCGTAGGCCAAGGCGGCGGTGGTGGCGTCGTACGCGGGCGGCTCGGACAGGCAGCGGCCGCAGACTGCGGCGCCGGGAGAAGGCAGCGCGCAGCGCGGGCAAAGCTCGTGTCCAAGACGGGGCAACTCTTCGCGGCAGGCCTCGCACAGGAGCTCCCGCGAAGCGCCGCGGCAGACGAAGCAGCTGCCGCCGAAAAGGAGCTTCGCGAGCAAATCGCGCATGCTATCTTTTCCTCATGTGGACTGTAGCGCAGCTTGGCCCCGATCTGGATGCCGGCCGGACCTCGAGCCGGGAGTTGGTGGAGCAGGCGCTTGCGCGCATCGCGGAGCAAAGCGGCGAGGGCGCCCGGGCGTTCCTGAAGGTCTATGCCGACGCGGCGCGCGCCGACGCCGCTCACGCCGACCGGCTGCGCAAGGCCGGCGTGCGCCGCTCGGCGGTCGACGGCCTGCCGGTGTCGCTGAAAGACCTCTTCGATGTCGCCGGCGACGTGACCACGGCCGGATCGAAGATTCGCATCAATGAGCCCAAAGCAATTCGTGACGCGCCTGCGGTCGCCCGGTTGCGGGCGGCCGGCGCGGTCTTCGTCGGCCGCACCAACATGGTCGAGTTCGCGTTCGGCGGGGTGGGCTTCAATCCACACTACGGCACGCCGAGAAACCCATACCAGCGCAAGGTCGGCCGGGTGCCGGGCGGCTCGTCCTCCGGCGCCGCCGTGGCCCAGGCCGACGCGATGGCGGTGATGTCGCTCGGCTCGGATACGCGCGGCTCGATCCGAGGGCCGGCGGCGCTGTGCGGCGTGACCGGGTGGAAACCCACGGCGCGGCGCGTGCCCCGGGAGGGCGCGTTTCCGCTTTCGTTCACCCTCGATTCGGTGGGTCCAATCGCCAATTCGGTCGCCTGCTGCGCCGCTTACGACGCGATCCTCGCCGGAGAGCCCGATCGCCCGCTGGCGCCGCTGCAGGCGAAGGGCCTGCGGCTCCTCCTGCCGCGCTCCTCGGCCCTCGACGAGCTCGACAAGGACGTCGCGGCCGCTTTCGAGGCTTCGCTCAAGACCCTTTCAAGGAAAGGCGCAGCGCTCGAGGAGCGGCCGGTGCCGCAGTTCGACCGGCAGGGCGATTATTTCAAGGGCGGCGGCTACGCCGGGGCGGAGGCCTACCACATTCATCGTGCGGAAGAGGCCCGCATCGGCGAATTCGACCCGCGCGTGGGCAAGCGCATCCTCATGGGCAGGAACCTCACCGCTTCGGACTATCTCGCCCTGGGCGATCTGCGGGTCGAATTCATGAGAGAGGTCGAGGCGCTCGCGGCGGGTTTCGACGCGATCCTGATGCCGACGGTGCCGTGCATCGCGCCGACGATCGCCGAAGCCGATGCCAGCGACGAGGATTACTTCCGCTGGAACATGCGCATCCTGCGCAACAACGGCCTCATCAACTTCCTCGATGGCTGCGCGGCGTCGCTGCCATGCCACGAGCCCGACGGCGCGCCGGTCGGGCTCATGGTCTGCGGCGTCGGGGGCAGCGACCGCCATACGCTGGCAGTCTCGGCGGCCATTGAGCGCGCGCTCGCCCGGGATTGACAGCCGCGCGGCGCGCCGCCGTTTCGAGCGCTCCGCCGGCACCTATCCGAAGTTCGCGCGGCTCGAGAGCGAGGTCTTCGCGCGCATGCTCGAGCGACTGGATTACATCCGGCTCGAGCCGGCGCGCGTGCTCGACGCGGGGAGCGGTCCGCCGCGCCGGGAGTTGCGCAGGCGCTATCCGCGCGCGATGGCGATCGCGCTCGATTTTTCCCTGGCGATGCTTCCCCGGCCCGGCCTGCTGGCGCGGCTCACCGGCTCGAGCCAAGTCGGTGTGTGTGCCGACATGCAGAGCCTGCCGCTCGCCGATGCGTCGGTCGACCTGGTCTGGTCGAACATGGCGCTGCACTGGCTGTCGGATCCGCTGCCCGCGCTGCGCGAGTTCCGCCGCGTGCTGGCGCCGAACGGCTTGCTCATGTTCAGCACGCTCGGCCCCGATTCGCTGAAGGAGCTGCGCGCCGGCGCCGGGGAGCGCAGGGTGCACGCCTTCATCGACATGCACGACGTGGGCGACATGCTGCTCGCGGCCGGTCTTGCGGCGCCGGTGATGGACATGGAGCTGATCACGCTCGAGTATCCGGACGCAGGCACGCTGCTCGACGACCTGCGCGGCAGCGGCCAGACCAGCGTGCGCGCCGATCGGCCGAGAGGGCTCGCGGGCCGCGCGTTTGCCGAGCGCCTGCGCCGGGCGCTCGGCGACAAGCCGAAGGCGACCTTCGAGGTCGTCTACGGCCACGCCTGGCGCGCGCCCAGCCCGGATGTGAAAACAGTTCGTGTTTTCAAGAACATTTCTTGAGGGCGCGCGTTCACCTGTGCTATTTTTGCAGGCTTGTTAAGCATCCCTCGAGAACCGGCGCGCGAGTTGCCGTTCCGCGACGGGAATGCCGGCTTCAGCCTGACCCTCAAGCGCAACTGCTCGACTTCTCCGGCTGGACTTGCCGGCGTGTTCGCGGCGCTGGCGTGCGTGGTGGTCGCGATCGGCGTGGGCTTCGCCGTCGTCGGCGCGTGGCTGGTGCTGCCGTTCGCGGGCCTGGAGGTGCTGCTGCTCGGCTCGGCCTACGTGGTGTATGCGCGACGCGCGGCGGACTACGAGCGAATCGTACTGGATTCGGGGCGGTTGACGGTGGAAGTTGGACAGGCGCAGAAGACGTCGCGCTACGAAATGGATGCGTGCCGGGCGCGGGTGCGCCTCGAAGAGGAACGCGTGCTGCTGCTGGGGGCGCGGGAACAACTTGAGCTGGGGCGGCACCTCGACGCGGACAGCCGCGCGCGGTTTGCCGACGAGCTGCAGAAGAGACTGCGGATCTGATTCGGGGAACCAACAACATGCGGGGAACGAAAGTCATTCAAGCCCTGGCCGGCCTCGCCGGGCTCGGCATCTGCGGCTCGGCGCACGCGCTCGAATGGTATTTCCAGGAGCCGGGATCGAGGCTCGCGTCCGACATCGACTGGCTGCACCAGCTCGTGATGTGGCTCATCATCGCCATCTTCGCGGTGGTGTTCGGCGCCATGTTTTACGCCTGCTATGCGCACCGCAAGTCGAAGGGCCACAAGGCCGAGCAGTTCCACGAGAACACCGCGGTCGAGCTCATCTGGACCGTCATCCCGGCGATCATCCTGGTGGCGATCGCCTGGCCGGCGACGAAAGTGGTGATCGCGCAGAAGGACACCTCGGCGCCCGATCTCACCATCAAGGTGACCGGCTACCAGTGGAAGTGGGGCTACGACTACGTGAAGGGCGAGGGCGAGGGCATCAGCTTCCTCTCGACGCTCGCCACCCCGCGCGCACAGATCGAGGGCCGCGAGCCGAAGGGCGAGCACTACCTCCTCGAGGTCGACAACGAGCTGGTGGTGCCGATCGGCAAGAAGATCCGCGTCATCACCACCGCCGCCGACGTGGTCCATTCGTGGTGGGTGCCGGCGTTCGGCGCCAAGCAGGACGCGATCCCCGGCTTCCTGCGCGACCTCTGGTTCCGCCCCGAGAAGACCGGGACGTTCCGCAGCCAATGCGTGGAGCTCTGCGGCAAGGAGCACGGCTTCATGCCGATCGTGGTGCGCGTGGTTTCCGCCGAGGATTACACGCAGTGGGTGGCGCAGTTCAAGGCGAAGGCCGAAAAGTCCGCCGCTGGCGACACGCGAAATCTTTCGACTCAAGAGCTGATGCAGCGCGGTGAGAAGGTCTATACGGAGAACTGCGTTGCCTGCCACCAGGCACAGGGGCAGGGCACGCCGGCCATGAAGGCACCGGCGCTGGCGGGCTCCAAGATCGCCACCGGGCCGAAGGAGGCGCACATCGATACTGTGCTGCAGGGCAAGGCAAATACCGCGATGCAGTCGTTCAAGGCGCTCGGCAACGCCGATCTCGCCGCGGTCATCACGTACGAGCGCAATTCCTGGGGGAACAAGGGCGGCGAAGTGCAGCCGGCCGAGGTTGCCGCCCGCCGCAAATAGAGCTTTGGAGAACCACATGAGCGCAATCATCGACAACCACGCCGCCGGACGTGATGCGGCACACGATCACGGCCACGGCGATCATCACGGCCCGTACGGCGGGATCATGCGCTGGATCACCACCACCAACCACAAGGACATCGGCACGCTGTACCTGTGGTTCAGCTTCATCATGTTCTCGGTCGGCGGGGTGATGGCGCTGGTCATCCGCACGGAGCTGTTCTCGCCGGGGCTGCAGATCGTGAACCCGGACTTCTTCAACCAGATGACCACCATGCATGGGCTCATCATGGTGTTCGGCGCCATCATGCCGGTGTTCGTCGGCTTCGCGAACTGGCAGATCCCGATGATGATCGGCGCGCCCGACATGGCGTTCGCGCGCCTCAACAACTGGTCGTTCTGGCTGCTGCCCTTCGCCGCGACCTTGCTGATGCTCTCGTTCTTCATGCCCGGCGGCGCGCCGGGCGTGGGCTGGACCATGTACTCGCCGCTCACGGTGCAGATGGGCATCGGCATGGACCTGACCATCTTCGCCGTGCACCTGCTGGGGATGAGCTCGATCCTCGGCTCGATCAACATCATCACCACCATCCTCAATCTGCGCGCACCGGGCATGACGCTGATGCGCATGCCGCTCTTCGTCTGGACGTGGCTCATCACCGCCTACCTGCTGGTCGCGGCGATGCCGGTGCTCGCCGGCGCCGTCACCATGACGCTCACCGACCGGCACTTCGGCACCACCTTCTTCAACGCCGCCGGCGGCGGCGACCCGGTGCTCTACCAGCACATCTTCTGGTTCTTCGGCCACCCCGAGGTGTACATCATCGCGCTGCCGGGGTTCGGCGTGATCTCGCAGGTCATCCCGGCGTTCTCCCGCAAGCCGCTCTTCGGCTACGCCTCGATGGTCTACGCCACCTCGGCGATCGCGATCCTGTCGTTCATCGTCTGGGCGCACCACATGTACACGGTCGGCATGCCGGTGACCGGCCAGCTGTTCTTCATGTACGCCACGATCCTCATTGCCGTGCCCACGGGCGTGAAGGTGTTCAACTGGGTGACGACGATGTGGAAGGGCTCGCTCACCTTCGAGACGCCGATGCTCTTCGCCTGCGGCTTCCTCTTCATGTTCACGCTCGGCGGCTTTACCGGCCTGGTGCTCGCGCTGGTGCCGATCGACATCCAGCTGCACGACACCTATTACGTGGTGGCGCACTTCCATTACGTGATGGTGGCGGGCGCGCTGTTCGCGGCGTTCGCCGGCGTCTATTTCTGGATTCCGAAATGGACCGGGCGCATGTACAACGAGACGCTCGGCACGGTCCACTTCTGGCTGACGATGATCTTCTTCAACATGATCTTCTTCGTGCAGCATTTCCTCGGCATGGCGGGCATGCCGCGGCGCATTCCCGACTACCCGCTGATGTTCGAGACCTGGAACAAGATCTCGACCATCGGCGCCTTCGGCATGGGCCTGGCGCAGATCCTGTTCTTCTACATCGTGGTCGACACCATCCGCAACGGCAAGCCCGCGCCGCAGCTGCCGTGGGAAGGCGCGGATTCCCTGGAGTGGACGCATCTGCCCACCCCGGTCCCTTACCACACCTTCGAAACTCAACCTGTCATCAAGTGAGCAAGAACGCGCGCACTGCGCTGATCCTCGCCTCGATCGCGGCGGCGTTCTTCGTCGGCATCATCGCGAAGTACTGGCTGCTGAGATGACGCGCGAGCGCCAGAACCGCAGGCTCTTCGCGCGGCTCGCGCTGGTGGCGCTCGGCATGTTCGGCTTCGGCTACGCGCTGGTGCCGTTCTACTACCAGATCTGCGAAGCCTGGGGCATCTACTCGCTCGGGGAGACGCGCGCCGCGAACGTCAACACGCAGATCGACGCGAGCCGCACCGTGACGATCGAGTTCGACGCCAACGCGCGCAACCTGCCGTGGCGCTTCCGCCCGCTCGTCAGCCACGTGCAGGTGCATCCGGGGGAGCTCGCCACGGTCGAGTACGAGGTGGTGAACACCCGCGGCGAACCGGTCACCGGCCAGGCCGTGCCGAGCTACGGCCCGCCTTACGCCGGCGAGTACTTCAACAAGATCGAGTGCTTCTGCTTCAGGCAGCAGACGCTCGCGCCCGGCGAGACCCGGCGCATGCCGGTGACCTTCGTGGTCGATCCGAAGCTGCCCGCGGGCGTCAGCAGCATCGCGCTCTCGTACACCTTCTTCGAGGTGGCGGGGCGCGGAGGAAAGTTGTGATGGAGGTGATCAAGATGGTGCTCTCGGGCGCCCTCGGCATCCGCCGCAAGTCGTCCCACGAGCGCGCCAGGGTGCATCCCTGGCAGCTCGCGATCGCGGCGGTGGTGTTCGTATTGCTCTTCATCCTTGCAATCCGCACCGTGGTCCACTTTGTGACGAGTTAAGGGAGAACCAGAACATGGCGCACAGCGCCCCTCACACCACCGCCCACGGCGGGCACGGCCCCGCGGCCCACGGCCGGCAAAGCCACTACGCGGTGCCGCAGCCGATGCCCTGGCCGATCATGGGCTCGGCTTCGCTCTTCATGATGGCGCTCGGCGCCGTGTTCGTCTTCAACGGCGCCGCCGGTGGCTGGGCCGGAATCGGCGCGGGTTTCCTGCTGCTCGTCTACATGATGGTGCGCTGGTTCGGCGAGGTGATCGGCGAGTCCGAGGCCGGCAAGTACGGCCGCTGGGAGGACGTGTCGTTCCGCTGGGGGATGAGCTTCTTCATCTTCTCGGAGGTGATGTTCTTCGGCGCCTTCTTCGGCGCGCTCTTCTGGGCGCGCGTCTATTCGGTGCCCGACCTCGCCACGCTCGAGCACCAGGCGCTCATCTGGCCGGGCTTCACCGCGCACTGGCCCTCGGCCGGCCCGGGATTCGCCGAGCAGTTCACGCCGATGGCGGCCTGGGGCCTGCCCGCGGTCAACACCATTCTCCTTCTCAGCTCGGGCGTCACCGTGACCTTCGCGCACTGGAACCTGATCGCGAACAACCGCGGCAAGCTCCTCGCATGGCTCGGTGCGACGGTCGCTCTGGGCGTGGCGTTCCTGGTGTGCCAGGGGATCGAGTACCACCACGCGTTCACGGAGCTCAACCTCACCCTGCACACCGGGGTCTACGGCTCGACCTTCTTCATGCTGACCGGCTTCCACGGCTTCCACGTCACCATCGGCGCGATCATGCTGACGGTGATCTGGTTCCGCTGCCTGCGGGGCCACTTCAAGCCCGACCACCACTTCGCGTTCGAGGGCGTGGCCTGGTACTGGCACTTCGTCGACGTGGTCTGGCTTGGGCTCTTTATTTTCGTTTACTGGCTTTAAAGCCTGCCCGGGATCAGCCCGAAGTAGTAGCCGGCCATCAGCATCAGGAAAAGGGTCACCGAAAGACCGACCCGCAGCGCGAGCGCCTTCACCATGCGCTTTCCCTGCCCGCGGTCGCGGAACATGAAAACCGCAGCGGAAGCGAGGCTGGCGATGATCGCGAGCAGCATGGCGATCACGACGTAGCGCATGCCCGCAGGATACTCTTTCCGTCCGCGCGCATGGGCGTTCGCCGCCGCCGCGGCGGCTTGCGCGGCGGGCATCGCGCTCGGCCATTGGCAGGCCGGCCGCGCCGATGAAAAGCGCGCCCTCGGCGCGCGCCTCGAGCAGGCCTTCAAGGCGCCGCCGCTCGAGATTCCCGACGGGAGAATCGATCCGCGCGACTACATCATGAAGCATGTCGCGGCGCGCGGGCGCTTCGCGGACGAGCACACCGTCTACCTCGACAACAAGCTGCGCCACGGGCGGCCGGGGTACGAGGTGGTGACGCCGCTGCGCCTCGACGGCGTATGCGTGCTTGTCAATCGCGGCTGGGTCGATGCGGGCAGCACGCGGGCGCTGCTGCCGCGGGTGCCGGCGCCGGCGGGCGAAGTGCGGGTCGAAGGCCTCGGCCTCGCGCGGCTTCCACATGCTCTCGAGCTCGGCGCGCCCGAGCCCGGGAAAGTTCGTCAGAACGTCGACCTGCCCGGCTTTGAAAAGGAAACCGGCCTACGCCTTCAGCCCATCGTGATCGAGCAGCATTCGCCGGCGCCCGACGGCCTGACGCGCGACTGGCCGCGCCCCGACGCGGGAATCGAGAAGCACGAAGGCTATGCGCTGCAGTGGTATTCGCTCGCCGCGCTCGCCGTGGTCCTTTTCGTCGCATTGTCGTTCCGCCGTGCCGGCGCGCCTTAAGCTCGTCGCCGTGCTCCTGGTTTGCGCGTCCCCCTTCGTGCTTGCCTGGGCGGCGTGGCACTTCAAGTGGGGCACCGGCAGCGCCGGCAACTACGGCGAGCTGATTGCGCCACAGCCGCGCAGCGAGCCTGCGCTTCAGGAGCTGCGCGGCAAGTGGGTGCTCGTCACCTTCGATGCGGCCGCCTGCGATGCCTACTGCCAGCGCAAGCTGTACTTCATGCGGCAGGTTCGCACCGCGCAGGGAAAGGACCAGTCCCGCATCGAGCGCATGTGGGTGATCACCGACGGCGGCGCGCCGCGCCCGGAGCTGCTCGCCGCGATCGAGGGCACGCGCATTACGCGGGTCAGGGTCGACGGATTCCCGGGAGACCCCGTGGATCACATCTATCTGGTCGATCCGCTCGGCAACCTGATGATGCGATTTCCGCGCGACCCCGATCCTTCGAAGATGCTGAAGGACCTGCAGCGGCTCATGAAGTACTCGCAGGTCGGCTGATGCGCAGCCTCGCGCTCGCCGCGGCTGCGCTCGCCTTCATCGTGGTGGTCGTGGGCGCCTATGTGCGCCTCTCGGACGCGGGCCTGGGGTGCCCCGACTGGCCGCTGTGCTACGGCCGGCCGGTGCCCTCCGATATTGCAGACGGGGATGCGCTTGCCAAGGCATGGAAGGAAATGGGCCACCGCTACCTGGCCGGTACCCTCGGCGCTCTCGTCCTGGGGGCAACTTTCTGGTCGTGGAAAGCAAGGCGCTCGCGCGGGTTGGTCAGCTCGATCCTCGCGCTGGTGCTCCTCCAGGCCACGCTCGGCGCGTGGACCGTGACGATGCTGCTCAAGCCGGCGATCGTCACGGCCCACCTGCTGGGCGGCCTGGCCATCCTCGGCGCGCTGACTTGGCTCGCCATGTCGCAGCTCCGCCTTCCTCCGATGCCGCAGGCGCACCGGCTCCGCATCCCGGCGGCGTTCGGCCTTTCGGTGCTGGCGCTGCAGACCGCGCTCGGCGGCTGGGTCAGCTCCAACTATGCGGCGCTCGCCTGCCCGGACCTGCCGCTGTGCCTGGGACGCGCGCTTCCGCCGATGGACTTCGGCAATGCGTTCCACGTCCTGCGCGAGCTCGGGCAGACCCCTGACGGAGATCTGCTATCGCGAGAAGCGCTCACGGCGATCCACTGGTCCCACCGCATGTTTGCCTTGATTGCCGTTGCGGTCATCGGCTGGGCGGCGTACCGAGCGAGCCGTCTCTCCAGGATCCTGGGGGTGTTGATCGCGGCGCTGCTCGCTGCCCAGTTTTCGATCGGCGTCGCGAACGTGATCGTGAGCCGGCCGCTCGCCCTGGCTGCCGCCCACAACGCGGGCGCCGCGGCTCTCCTCGTCGCGCTCGTCGTGCTAAACTTTTTCGCTTTCCGCGCCACGGGCGCGGCGCATCCCGCTTCCAGGTGAACACCCAGGTCCTACACGGCAATCTCGCGCAGCAGCTGCGGGCTTTCTACGCGCTTACCAAGCCGCGCGTGGTGTCGCTCATCGTGTTCACCGCGGTGATCGGAATGTTTCTCGCGGTGCCGGGCATGGTTCCGGCGAAGGTCCTGATCGCGGGAACGCTCGGCATCGCGCTGGTAGCGGGCGCGGCGGCCGCGGTGAATTGCCTGGTCGAGCAGAAGATCGACGCTCTGATGCGCCGCACGCGCTGGCGCCCGCTGCCCCGCGGCGAGCTGACCGCGGCGCAGGCGCTCCTCTTCGCGGGCGCGCTGGGCGGCCTCGGGCTGTGGATCCTGTTCCATTTCGTCAACGCGCTCACCATGTGGCTCACCGTCGCCACCTTCACGGGCTACGCGGTGGTCTACACCGTTCTTCTGAAGCAGGCGACGCCGCAGAACATCGTGATCGGCGGCGCCTCGGGCGCGATGCCCCCGGTGCTCGGCTGGGCCGCGGCGACCGGCGCGGTGAGCATCGAGGCGATGCTCCTCTTCCTCATCATCTTCGCGTGGACGCCGCCGCACTTCTGGGCGCTTGCCCTCTACCGCACCGAGGACTACGCCAAGGCCGGCGTGCCGATGCTGCCGGTGACGCACGGCAAGCCCTACACCCGGCTTCAGGTGCTCCTCTACACGCTGATCCTCTTTGCGGTGAGCCTGCTCCCGTTCGTCGTTCGCATGAGCGGGTGGCTCTACCTCGCCGCGGCGCTCCTCCTCGGCGGTGTGTTCCTCGCCTACGCCGTGCGCATCTGCCTCGCCTACAGCGATGCACTCGCGCAGAAGACCTTCCGCTACTCGATCCTCTACCTTGCGCTTCTTTTCGCCGCGCTCCTGGCCGATCACTATCTGTAGGCTGGCGCTCGCCGCGGCGCTCGCCGCCGGCTGCGACGGCGGGCCGCGGTTCAAGAGCACCGACGTCACCGGGGTGGACTACGGCAAGACCCTGGAGCTCACCGATCACACCGGGCGGCCGCGCCGCCTGGAGGACTGGCGTGGCAAGGTCCTCGTGCTGTTCTTCGGCTTTACCCATTGCCCGGACGTGTGTCCGACGACGCTCGCCGACCTTTCCCAGGTCGTTAAGGACTTGGGCCCCGACGCCGAGCGCGTCCAAGTGCTTTTCGTCACCGTCGACCCGGAGCGCGATACGCCAGAGCTGCTCGGCAAGTATGTCGGCGCTTTCGACCCGCGCTTCCTCGGACTCTACGGCGACGCGGCCGCCACCCAGCGCGCGGCCCGCGAGTTCAAGGTGTACTACGAGAAGCGCAAGTCCGCGGACGGCTACAGCGTCGACCACAGCGGGCAGACCTACGTGATCGACCCGCAGGGGCGCCTGCGGCTTTTCGTGCGCCCCGACCGTATCGCTTCCGATCTGCCGGCTGACCTGAGGACCTTGTTGAAGGGCGCTTAGGGCACCATGTAATCCCGATGCACGGTACCCCACAGCCAGCTCGGAGAGCGGCTACTCGAGCGTCGTCATCCCATGGCGAATGGCGAATTTGACCAGCGCCGGCAAGTCTTCGATGCCAAGCTTTTGCATTGCCCGCGCTCGATAGGTTTCGACCGACCGCGGTGAAAGACCCAGGATCGACCCCGCGGCGGCGTTGGACTTGCCGTCGGCGATCAGTTGCAGGACCTCCCGCTCGCGGGCCGTCAGGCTGGCGAGCGGATCCTGGCCCATGCTTCTCACGAGGGAGGCGCTCAGGTAGCGCTTGCCTTCGATGATCGCGCGCACCGCTTTGACAAGCTCCACCCCCGGAGACTCCTTGACCATGTAGCCCTCTGCCCCAGCGCGCAGCGCCTGGTCCACGTAGTGCGCCGAGTCGCGCGCCGACAGGATCAGGATCAGGGTCGACGGCGAGCTCTCGCGGATGTGGCGCGTGGCTTCGATGCCGTTCATTACCGGCATCTTGATGTCGACGATGGCAATGTCCGGGTGCAGCTGCCTCGCGAGGCGCACCGCCTCCTCGCCGTTAGTGGCGCTGCCCACGACTTTCAGATCGCCCTCCGCTTCCAGCAGCACGCGCAGGCCGTCCAGGACGATGGCATGGTCGTCGGCGAGTAATACGCTGATGGTTTTCTTCTTCTTTCGCGGCATTTTCCCGATCGCAGCCGGATTTGAAGTCTGCGAATGGTAGGTTTGCCGCGGTGGATGCGATATCGGGAAACCCCGATCCACCCAGCGCGTTTCTGCGATGGCGGCGCGAAAACAGCGCTGCCGGATTACTCGAGCGTCGTCATGCCGTGGCGAATGGCGAATTTGACGAGCGTCGGCAAGTCTTCGATGCCGAGCTTTTTCATCAGCCGCAGGCGGTAGGTTTCGACCGACCGGTGCGAAAGGCCCAGGATGGCGGCGGCCTCCACGTTCGATTTGCCGTCGACGATCAGCGGAAGGATCTCGCGCTCGCGGGCCGTCAGGCTCGCGAGGCCGGATGCGGTGTCCTCGGTGCGCACCTTGTCCATGAGGCCTTCGCCGACGAAGCGGTGCCCGGCCGCCACGGCCCTGACGGCCCTCACGACCTCGTCCCCCGCCGATTCCTTGAGGACGTAGCCGCGGGCCCCCGCGGCGAACGCTTCGCGAACCAACTCCGCGGAAGAGTGCATCGAGAGGATCGCTACCCGGGTCGCGGGCGCCCGGTCCACGATGCGCCGTGTCGCCTCGAGGCCGTTCATGTTCGGCATCGATATGTCCATCACCACGACGTCCGGCTGCAGCTTGGCCGCTTTCTCGACGGCCTCGCGCCCGTCGTCGGCCGTCGCGACGACCTTGATGTCGGCGTTGGCTTCCAGCAGTCGCTGCATGCCGTCGCGCAGCACGCCGTGATCGTCGGCTAGCAGGACGTTTATGACCATTTGTTCTTGGGAACCAGGACCTCGATGCGGGCTCCGCTGCCCGGCGCGGATTGCACGCGAAGCTCGGCCCCTATGGAGATCGCGCGCTCGTACATGATCATCAGTCCCCAGCCCGATTTCTCGTCGCGCCGGGCCGGACGCGTGATGTCGAAGCCGCGCCCGTCGTCGGCAACGCCCATGACGATCTTGTCCGCGCGCGCTTCGAGCGTTACCCATACCTTGACTGCCTTGGCGTGCTTCGAAACGTTGGTCAGCGCCTCGAGGTAGATCCGCAGGAGCGCGTCTTCCACCTTTGGTGGCGGTCTCGGCAGGGTCTCGTTCGCGGAAACCGCCGGCGCAACGCCGCTGCGCGCTTCGAAGGCCGCGGCATGCCAGCGCAAGGCGGCGGGCAAGCCGAGCTCCTCGAGCCCGGGCGGGCGGAGCTGCGCCATGACGCTGCGCACGGCGTTGACGCTTCGCCTGACAAGTGCGGAAGCATTCGCCAGTCTCTCGGAGGCATCGGCCGGCGCGCCCGGAGGCAATTGGCTTCGAAGCAGGGCGAGCTCGGCATTCACGGTGGCAAGGTCCTGGCCGACGATGTCATGCAGCTCGGCGGCGAGCGCGCGGCGCTCCTCGTCCTGGATCTGCATCAGCCGCGCGGACAGGCGCTTGAGCTCTCCCGAGGCCTGATCCAGCTCCGCGGTGCTTTCCGTCAGCCGCTTCTCCGAAACCGCGGCCCGGTAAGCGTCGTGCGCTGATATGAGCAGCGTGCCGAGAAGAAACAGCAGGGTAAACGCGCCGAGCGGGCCGTCCAGACCGGCCGGATTGAAGCTCCAGGGCGGATGGGCTGTGCCAACGCTGTCAGGCGCAAACACCGCCGCTGCCATGCCGGTGTAGTGCATGCCGAAGATGGCCATGCCCATGATCACGGCGCTGCCTGCCTTTTTCTGAAAGGCGGAAAAGATCGTCTCCATGCGCAGCCTGTGCGAGAACCATAGGGACAGGATGGCGGCGACGAGGGCGATCAGGATCGACAGCGAGAGCAGCCAGGGCTGATAGCGTATGCGCGGTTCCACTTGCATCGCTTCCAGGCCGATGTAGTTCATCGAAACGATGCCGATGCCGACCAGCAGGCCGCCGCCCACCAGCCCGCCAATGCCCAACGACTCGCGGCTCCCGAAAACCAGCCCGAACCCGGAAACGATGATCGCCACCAGCATGGAAAGGACGGTGAACCGGATGTCATAGGGAACATCGATCGGCAGGCGGTAAGCGAGTATGCCGATGAAGTGCATCGACCAGATCCCGATTCCGAGTGCGCTTGCACCGCCCGCGAGCCAGTATTTCTTGTGTTTCCGGCGACGCGATGGCACGAGGCTCGACACCAGATCCAGCGCGACGAAGGACGCGATGATCGCGACCATGATCGAGAGCAGTATCAGCCAATAGTCAGGCGTTCCGCGCATCCCGCTTTCTACGCCTTCCCCGCCTTCTTGAGCAACGTACGATGGTCCGGGCAGGGATTGCATGGCGCGCTGCGAGAGCGTCGTGGACAAGGAGGGAGCAAATGATCGGGGTAACCCGATATTCATCCTTATCCGGGCGTCGTAGCCTTGCTCGATGGTCAAGGGCATCCGGATCCTGCTGGCAGGCGACGCCGAGGGCGTTTTGCAAGGCCTGAGCTCGCTGCTGCGCACGGAAGAAGACATCACTGTGGTCGGACTGAGCCTCGATAGCGCCGAAGCCGTGGGTCTCGCTGAGCGGCTGAGCCCCGATCTCGCGATCCTCGACGTCACCATGCCGCTGATGAACGGAATCGAGGCCACGCGCCGCTTGCGAGCGCTTCTGCCATCGACGCGAATTCTGATTGTCTCCGCGCAAACCTCGCCTTGTTACGTGAGCAGTGCCTTGAAGGCAGGCGCTGACGGCTATGTCGCCAAGGATGCGGTTGGGCGCGAGCTCATCACGGCGATCCGCGCGGTCGTCGGCGGGCACGGCTACGTTAGCGAGGCGCTGCGGCCAGACCGACTTGATTGACAGCAGGGGTCCGTCCGCACCAAAAAAAGGCCCAGTATTGGCTGGGCCCTTTTGTTTCGGATGCTTTGACGTTCAGGAAGGCGCGGGAAGCGCCTGGCGCATCTTCTGGAACGCCTTCGCCTCGATCTGGCGGATGCGCTCGGCCGAGACCTTGAACTCGGCTGCCAGCTCGTGCAGCGTGGCTGCGTCGTCCTCGCGCAGCCAGCGGGCCTCGACGATGCGGCGGCTGCGCGGGTCCAGGCTCTTCAGCGCGCTCTCCAGCCCGGCGGCGCGCGTCTCCCCCGACTCCTTCGCTTCGAGGACGCGCAGAGGCTCGGCGTCGTGGTCGGCCGCGAGGTAGTTCGCCGGGGCGTACGCGGACTCATCGTCCGGGTCGGCTTCGAAAGCGATCTCCTGGCCCGAGAGACGCATCTCCATCTCCACCACTTCCTCGGGCTTGACGCGCAGCTCGCGCGCCACCCGGGACACGTCGTCGCTGGTGAGCGGGGCGAGCCCCTTCTTCATCGAACGCAGGTTGAAGAAGAGCTTGCGCTGGGCCTTGGTGGTCGCCACCTTGACCAGGCGCCAGTTGCGCAGGATGTACTCGTGGATCTCGGCCTTGATCCAGTGGATGGCGAACGACACCAGCCGCACGCCGCGGTCCGGGTCGAAGCGCTTCACGGCCTTCATGAGGCCGATGTTTCCTTCCTGGATGAGATCGGCGTGCGGCAGGCCGTAGCCGAGGTAACCCCGGGCGAGGGCGACCACCAGGCGCAGGTGCGAGAGCACGAGGCCGCGGGCGGCGTCGAGGTCTTCCTTTTCACGCCAGCGCAGCGCCAGCTCGCGCTCCTCCTGGGCGGTGAGGAGGGGAAAGCGGTTCACGGTCTGGATGTAAGCCTCGAGGCTGCCGGTTGGCATCGGCACGGGGACCGAAACGGGCAGGGCCAGCGTCGCTCGCATGGATGCGGATCCTCCTTGATGGGGCTGATTTTAGCACTCAGGTCATTAGAGTGCTAGGCCGGCTATCGGTTCCACACAGGGCGTCGGGTGAAAGTGGGCGCTAACAGTCGCTTCGATCTAGGCGGGCTCGATTTCGCGGAGCTGCCGGGCCACCGCGAGCTGGGCCCCCAAGCTGCCTAGCAGGCCGGCGAAGACCACGACCGCAATTCCATCGCCCAGCCCCAGGAAATCGAGCCGGAAGCCGGATCCATAGGACTCGGCCAGCGCTTGGACCTCCCGGTTGAGCAGTCCGAGGCCCGCCGCCACGATGCCTAGGGCGACGATCCCCCCGGCTGCGCCTTGGAAGAGGCCCAGGTAATAGAAAGGCCTGCGGATGAACGCGTCGGTGGCCCCGATCAGCTTCGACACCTCGATCTCGGCGCGCCGGGTCAGGATCTGGAGGCGAATGGTATTGAAGGTCACCGCGGCCAGCCCGGCACCCAGCAGCGCGCTCAGGATCCAGATCGCCACCCGTCCGATATCGGCCAGGGCGGCGAGGCGCCGCGCCCAGGCGGCGTCGGCCTGGACGTGCGCGACACCCGGCAGCCCGGCCAGCTCGCCGGCAAGCTGTCCGATGTCTCCCCCGCGAGGCGTCACCACGAAGGCATCGGGCAGCGGGTTGCGGCCGAGCGCCGCGACCACCTCGGCCACGCCTTGCACGCCGGACAACTCCTTGAGCGCCTGCTCGCGCGGCACGAAACGCACCTTTGCGATGCGCCGGTCGGCGCGCAGCGTCCTGCCGAGCGCGTCCGCGTCGGCGCGCTTCGCGCCGGGCTGCAGGAAGACTGAAATCTGCGTGTCGAGCGCGAAGCGTCCGGCGACGCCGCGCAGGTTCTCCAGGAGCGCATAGCCGCCCGCGGGGAGCGAGAGCGCCACGCCGATGACGGCGGTGTTCAGCACGCCCAGCCGCCGCAGCGCGGCGCCGGCGGCCTGGCGATGCTGACGCAGCCAGGCGTTCAAGCGATGCGCCCCTCGTCGAGCCGCAGCACCCGCCTGCCGTAGCGCCCGACGAGGCCCTGGTCGTGCGTGGCGATCAGGACCGTCACGCCGACCTGGTTGAAGCCGACGAACACGTCGAGAATCAGCCCGGCCGACTCCGCGTCGAGGTTCGCGGTGGGCTCGTCGCCGATCAGGATGCCGGGCCGGTTGACGACCGCGCGCGCGATGGCGAGGCGTTGCTGCTCGCCGCCCGAAAGCTGGATCGGGTTCGCCTTCTCGCGCGGGAGCAGTCCCACCTTGTCGAGGGCGGCGCGCGCCCGCCGCGCGGCTTCCCTCGGCGGCAGCCCGGAAAAGGCGAGCGGCAGCATCACGTTGTCGAACACGCTGCGGTCGTACAGCAGCTTCTGGTCCTGGAACACGAGCCCGATGTTGCGCCTGAGGTACGGCACGGCGGCGCGCTTGAGGGCGCCCACGTTCTGGCCGTTCACGATCACCGAGCCCGAGGTCGGCCGCTCGATCGCAGCGATCAGCTTGAGCAGCGTCGACTTTCCGGCGCCCGAGCGTCCGGTGACGAAGGCGAGCTCGCCCGCGTCGATGGAGAAGGTGACGCTCTTCAAAGCCTCCTGGCCGCCGGGATAGCGCTTGGCGACCGACGAGAAGCTAACCAACCAGCGCCTCGGCGAAGTCTTTCGCGACGAAGGGGCGAAGGTCGTCGATGTCTTCGCCTACGCCGATGAAGAGGAGCGGGATTGGCCTCTCCTTGGAATCCTTGGATCGCGCATGCGCGATGGCGCAGACCACGCCGCCCTTCGCCGTGCCGTCGAGCTTGGTCAGGATGAGGCCGGTCAGGCCGAGCGCCTCGTCGAACGCCTTGACCTGCGCGAGCGAGTTCTGCCCGGTATTGGCGTCGAGGACGAGCAGCACCTCGTGCGGCGCGCCGTCGAGGGCCTTGCCCGCGACGCGCTTCACCTTGCGGATCTCCTCCATGAGGTGCAGCTGCGTGGGAAGGCGCCCCGCGGTGTCGGCGATGAGCACGTCGGTGCCGCGCGCGCGGGCGGCGCCCAGGGCGTCGAACACCACCGCACCGGGGTCGCCGGAGTCCTGCGCTATCACCGGCACGCCGTTGCGGCTACCCCAGATGACCAGCTGCTCTCGCGCAGCCGCGCGGAAGGTGTCGCCGGCGGCGAGCATCACGCTCGCGCCCTGCGACTGCAGCCACTTCGCCAGCTTGCCGATCGATGTCGTCTTCCCCGAGCCGTTCACGCCCGAGATCATGATGACGAAGGGCTTCGTCCCTCTCAGGCGGAGCTGCTTCTCCAGGGGAGCGAGAAGCTCTGTGATCGAAGCGATGAGCGCCTGCTTGAGCGCCGCGCCGTCCTCGACTTTGCGTTTGCGCAGCGCCGCGATCAGCGCCTGCGTCGCCGGCACGCCGCAATCGGCCTGCAGCAGGGCGTTCTCCAGCTCCTCGAACAGCGCCTCGTCGACCTTGCGGCGCGCGAACAGCTCCGAGACTGGCGTATTGAGGACTTCGCGTGTGCGCGCTAGACCCGCTTTGAGGCGCGCCGCCCAGGAGAGCGCTACCATCGATGCGTGAATTCTAGCAAAGGGAAAATCCGCATCATCGGCGGCGAATACCGCGGCCGGCGCATCGCGGTGCCCGAGCGCCGCGACCTGCGCCCGACGCCCGACCGCGTGCGCGAGACGCTGTTCAACTGGCTCGGCCAGACGCTCGAGACAAAGACCTGTCTCGATCTCTTTGCCGGCAGCGGGGCGCTCGGCTTCGAGGCCGCCTCGCGCGGCGCGGCGCGGGTCGTCATGGTGGAAAGCGACCGTAGCGTGTTCGCAGCTCTGAAAAAAACCCTGGATCTCATCGGTGCAAGACAGATTGACCTGATTCTGGGCGACGCGTTCGATTATCTGAGGAAATCCGACCAGCGGTTCGACGTGGTTTTCCTCGATCCGCCGTTCAGGCAGAATGCCCTGCCGGCGCTGCTCGAGCGGCTGCCGCCGCGGCTCGCGCCGGGAGCGCGCGGCTACGTCGAGGCGGCCGATCCGCTCGAGCCGCCAGAGGCCTGGCGCGAGCTCAAGCGCTCGCGCGCAGGACAGGTGTGCTACCAGCTCTTGGAGCAAAGGTGAAACTGCACGGTGAAATGACGCGATGATCAAGGCCATCTATCCGGGAACCTTCGACCCGCTCACGCGCGGCCACGAGGAGCTGGTGCGCCGGGCGAGCACGCTGTTCGATTCGCTCGTGCTCGCCATCGCCGAAAGCACCCCGAAGCGCACCTTCTTCCCGCTGCAGGAGAGGATCGGCATGGCGCGCGAGGTGCTCGCCGACGTGAAGAACCTCGAGGTCACCGGCTTCAGCGGCCTGCTGATCGACTTCGTGCGCAAGCACAACGCACGGGTGGTGCTGCGCGGGCTGCGCGCGGTGTCCGACTTCGAATACGAGTTTCAGCTCGCGGGGATGAACCGCCACCTCTATCCGCAGATGGAGACGATCTTCCTCACGCCCTCGGAGCAGCACATGTTCATCTCCGCGACGCTGGTGCGCGAGATCGCGTCGCTCGGGGGCGATGTTTCAAAGTTCGTTCACCCCTACATCGAGAAGAAACTGAAAGCCAGGGTCAGTTCCGGGAAGTAGGGATTACCTCTGGCAGGACGGACAATAGAACGTGGCGCGCTGGCCCTGCTGGATCCTGCGGACGATGCTTCCACAGCGGCGGCACGGCTTGCCCGCCCGGTCGTAGACCCAATAGCGTTGCTGGAAGTATCCGGCGCTGCCGTCGGCGCCGACGAAGTCGCGCAGGCTCGAGCCGCCGGCGCGGATCGCCGCACGCAGCGTGTGCTTGATCGCGGCGGAAAGCCTTGCGCATCTCTCGAGGGAAAGCCTTCCGGCAGGCACCCGCGGCTGAATGCCTGCGAGGAACAGGCTCTCGTTCGCGTAGATGTTGCCGACGCCCACGATGCGCCGGCCGTCCATCAGGAACTGTTTGATGCCCGTGCGATGCGGCCGCGTGAGCTGGTACAGGCGCGCCGGGTGCAGCTCGCGCGTGAGCGGCTCGATCCCGAGATGAACCAGCAGCGGATGGGTGGCGATGTCGGCCCGGGTCCAGAGCACCGCGCCGAAGCGGCGCGGATCGCGCAGCCGCAGAATCCTGTCGCCAAGCTGAAGGTCGAAGTGATCGTGCTTTTGCGCCGGGGTGCCGGCGGGCAGCACGCGCAGGCTGCCCGACATTCCCAGGTGGAGGATCAGATGGCCGTCGCCGCAGTCGACGAGGAGATACTTGCCGCGGCGCTGGATCGCGCGCACCGTGCGTCCCGCGAGCCGGTGCACGTCCCTCGGCACCGGCCAGCGCAGGCGCGGCTCGCGCACCGCGACGCCCGAGATGATGCGTCCGGCGAGTTGCGGCTCGAGTCCGCGCCGCGTGACCTCGACTTCGGGAAGCTCCGGCATGTGGAAAACGTGCTTGTGCGGGGCACCAAATATACCTAAGATGGGTCGAACCCCGATGAAAAGAGCGATTCGGTTGATCATCGCCGCGGCGGGCCTGTCAATCGCAGGCTGCGCCGCGATCGCGCAGACCAAGGACATCCCGCAGGCGGCCGAGGGCGACCTCAACGAGCCGATGCTCTACGAGTTCCTGCTCGGCGAGATCGCCTTGCAGCGCGGCGACCTCCCGCTCGCGGCGCAGACTTTCCTCGACCTCGCCCGGCGGACCAGCGATCCGCGCGTTGCGCGCCGCGCGGTGGAGATCGCGAACCAGGCGCGGCTGCCCGAGCTCGCGCTCGACGCGGCGCGTACCTGGCAGGAGCTCGATCCGGCCTCGCCCCAGGCGCTGCAGGTTCTCGCGGCGCTGCTGGTGGCGAACAAGCGCGCCGAGGAAGCGCTGCCCCATCTCGAGAAGCTGCTCGCCACCGAGGGCGTGAGCCCGGAGAACGGATTCATGCAGCTCAATCGCCTGCTCGCGGCGAGCTCCGACAAGGCGGCGAACCTGCGCGTCGTGCGCACGCTCGCGTCCAAGTATCCGAAGCTGCCGCAGGCACACTTCGCCGTGGCGCAGGCCGCCGCCGCGGCCGGCGACGACGACGCCGCGATTGCGGCGATCCACCGCGCAAGCGCGCTGCGCCCCGATTGGGAGCTCGCGGCGCTCCTGGAGGCGCAGATCCTGCAGCGCCGCTCGCCCGCCGCGGCCGCCAAGGTTCTCGGCGATTTCGTCGCCAAGAATCCGAATTCGCGCGACGCGCGGCTCAACTACGCGCGGCTCCTGATCCTCGACAAGCGCCTGCCCGAGGCGCGCAAGCAGTTCGAAGCCGTGCTCGCCGCGAGTCCGGGGAACACCGAAGTCATCTACGCCGTGGGCCTGCTCGCGTTCCAGCTCAAGGACTACGAGGTCGCCGAGCAGAACATGAAGCGCCTGCTCGCACTCAACTACCGCGACGCCGACGGCGTGCGCTACGTCCTGGGCCAGATCGCGGAAGAGCAGAAGCAGTGGCCGCAGGCCATCAAGTGGTACGAAAGCATCGGCGAAGGCGAGCACCAGCTCGCCGCGCGCATGCGCACCGCGAACGCCATGGCAAAGCAGGGCAAGCTCGACGAGGCGCGCAGCTACCTGAAGCGCGTCGCGGCCGACAACCCCGGCGAAGAGGCGCAGATCATCGTCGCGGAGGCGCAGCTCCTGCGCGAAGCCAACCGCAACCAGGACGCCTTCAAGCTGCTCGCCGACGCCCTGCGGAAGGATCCCGACCAGCCCGAGCTCCTCTATGACTACGCCCTCACCGCAGAGAAGCTCGATCGCTTCGACGTGCTCGAGTCGAATCTGCGCAAGCTGATCGAGGTGCGGCCCGACCACGCGCACGCCTACAACGCCCTGGGCTACTCCTTCGCCGAGCGCAACACGCGCCTGCCCGAGGCGCGCAAGCTGATCGAGCGCGCGCTGGAGCTCGCGCCCGACGACTACTTCATCATCGACAGCCTGGGCTGGGTGCTCTACCGCCAAGGCGACCTCAAAGGCGCCGCCGAGCAGCTGCGCCGCGCCTATGGCGGCCGGCCCGACGCGGAGATCGGGGCGCATCTGGGCGAAGTGCTGTGGGTAATGGGCCAGCGCGACGAGGCGAACCGCATCTGGCAGGAGTCGCTCAAGGCGAGCCCGGACAACGAGACGCTGCAGAAGACCATCAAGCGCCTGAAGAGATAAGACGTTAGATGGGACGGCAGCGCGTCTGGCTCTCCGTGGTATTTGTCTTGATCGCGGGTTGCGCGCAGCTCCAGACCGAAGTCCCGCAGGACGTCGAGTTCGATTTGAGCGGCCGGCTCGCGGCGCGCTACGGCAAGGACGCATTCACCGGCAACATCGCCTGGCGCCACGCGAGGAGCGCCGACGAAATGCTCATCACCTCTTCGCTCGGCGCCGGCGTGGCCCGCATCGTGCGCAACGGCGATGCGGTCGTCTTGACCACCGCGGAGCCGCGCGAGTACCGGGCGAGCGATGCCGAGGCGCTGACCGAGGAGGTCCTGGGCTTTCGCCTGCCGCTCTCGGGGCTTGCGGACTGGGTTCGCGGCAGGCCTTCGGACGGGGCCGGCGCAAAGGCGGACTATGACGAGCAGGGCCGGCTGCGCTCGCTCGAGGAGCGCGGCTGGAAGATCGACTACCAGGAGTACGACGGGAAGCTGCCTTCGCGCATGCGTCTCACCTATCCCGACATCGAGCTTCGGCTCGCGATCTCGAAGTGGCAATGAAGCGTCAATGAAGTGGTACCCCGCGCCGGGAAAGCTGAATCTCTTCCTGCACGTGCTCGGCAAGCGCGAGAGAGGGGAACATGCGGGCTACCACGAGCTGCAGACGGTGTTCCGCCTGGTCGATCGCGCCGACCGCGTCGGCATCGGACTGCGCGAGGACGGCGAGATCCGGTTCTCGGGCGTCTACGGCGAGGAAAACCTGTGCGTTCGCGCTGCACGTCTGTTGAAAAAGACCGCGGCAACGCAGAAAGGCGCCGACCTTAAGCTGGAGAAGGTCCTTCCCGTGGGCGGCGGGATGGGGGGCGGCTCCTCGGACGCCGCGACGGTCCTCCTGGTCTTGAACAAGTTGTGGAATCTCCAGTTCCCGCCCGCCCGGTTGATCGACATCGGAGAGACGCTAGGCGCGGACGTTCCGGTGTTCGTCAACGGCCGCAACGCGCTCGGCGAGGGCATCGGCGAGCGGCTCACGGCGCTCGACCTGCCCGCGGCCTGGTACCTCGTGCTCGAGCCCCAAGTCTCGGTTTCCACGAAGGAAATCTTCGCTTCCGCGTTGACAGGGCAGTCGAAAGCACTCAAAATACCGCCCTTTTTCTCGGGGCAGGGACGCAACGACCTCGAAGCGGTGGTCGCGGCGCGATATCCCGAGGTGGCAGCGCACCTCGAATGGTTGAGACAACGCTCGCCGCAGGCGCGCATGACCGGGTCCGGGGCGTGCGTGTTCGCGGAGTTCACATCGGAGGCCCAGGCGCGCGCTCTATACGACCAATTGCCGGGGGATATGCGTGGATTCGTCGCGCGGGGCTTGGACCGGCATCCGCTCGCCGAGCCGGGAAATTGACCGAATTTGGGGCGAGATTCTCCGCCCCGGTACCATACTGGGGAGTCGCCAAGCTGGTTAAGGCACCGGATTTTGATTCCGGCATACGAGGGTTCGAATCCTTCCTCCCCAGCCAATCCACATGAACACGATGACGCACGGACCTAGCGCGGCGCAGCTCGAGCGCCTGATGGTGTTCACGGGCAACGCCAACCCGCGCCTCGCGCAGGAGGTGGCGCGCTACCTCAACCTGTCGCTCGGCCGGGCGATCGTCGGCAAGTTCTCCGACGGCGAAGTGATGGTCGAGCTCCTGGAGAACGTGCGCGGCAAGGACGTGTTCGTGCTGCAGTCGACCTGCGCTCCGACCAACGACAACCTGATGGAGCTCCTGGTCATGGTCGACGCGCTCAAGCGCTCGTCGGCCGCCCGCGTCACCGCCGCGATCCCGTATTTCGGCTACGCGCGCCAGGACCGCCGGCCGCGCTCGGCGCGGGTCGCGATCAGCGCCAAGGTGGTGGCGAACATGCTCGCCTCGGTGGGCGTGGCCCGCGTGCTGACCATGGACCTGCACGCGGATCAGATCCAGGGCTTCTTCGACATCCCGGTCGACAACATCTACGCCGCGCCGGTGCTCCTCGGGGACGTGTGGAAGCAGCGCTACGAGAACCTCATCGTGGTCTCGCCCGACGTGGGCGGGGTGGTGCGCGCGCGCGCGCTCGCGAAGCGCCTGGAGTCGGACCTCGCGATCATCGACAAGCGCCGGCCGAAGGCCAACGTCAGCGAGGTGATGAACGTGATCGGCGAGGTGCAGGACCGCACCTGCGTCATCATGGACGACATGGTCGACACCGCTGGCACGCTGGTGAAGGCGGCCCAGGTGCTGAAAGAGGAAGGCGCCACCAAGGTCGTCGCCTACTGCACGCACGCGGTGCTCTCGGGTCCGGCGGTCGAGCGCATCGCCAAGTCCGACCTCGACGAGCTCGTGGTCACCGACACCATTCCGCTGCGCGAGGACGCGCGCAGCTGCAGCAAGATCAGGAGCCTTTCGGTCGCGGGACTCCTCGCCGAGACGATCCTTCGCATCTACACCGAGGAATCGGTGAGCTCTCTGTTCATAGAATGAGGTTCTCCTAGCTTTTCAACTTCGCCGGTGCCTGGTCGCGGGGCCGGTTCAACCAAGGAGCAGTCATGAAATTCGAAATCAGCGCGGAAAAGCGCGAGGCGCAAGGAACGGGTGCGAGCCGCCGTCTGCGCCGCATCGGCAAGGTGCCCGGCATCGTGTACGGCGGGGCCGAGGGCGCGGTGAACATCCAGCTCGACCACAAGGCGCTGTTCCAGAACCTGAGGAACGAGAAGTTCCACGCTTCGATCCTGACGCTCAAGCTGAACGGCGGCGCCGAGCAGGTGCTGCTGCGCGCGGTGAACATGCATCCGTTCAAGCTGCAGGTGCAGCACGTCGACTTCCAGCGCGTGTCCAAGGACAAGAAGATCCACATGAAGGTGCCCCTGCACTTCGTGAATGCCGACAAGTCGCCTGGCGTGAAGGAGCAGGGCGGCATCGCGAGCCACGTGCTGAACGAGCTCGACATCACCTGCTTCCCGGACGACCTGCCGGAGTTCATCGACGTCGATCTCTCCAGCCTCACGGTCGGCCACTCGATGCACGTGCGGGACGTGGCGCTGCCGAAGGGCGTGGAGCTCGCGATCCACAAGAGCGAGAACCCGGTGGTCGCGACCGTGGTGATCCCGTCGCTCATCACCGAGGAGGAGGAAGCGGCGGCGGCTGCAGCCGCCGTGGCTCCGTCCGAAATTCCGACCACCGAGCAGGCGGCCGCGCCGAAGGAAGGCGAAGGGGCGCCTGCCGAGGGCGAGAAGGGCGACAAGGGCAAGGCTGCCGCGGAGAAGCCCGCGGCTGCCGACAAGGGCGAGAAGAAAGAGAAGAAGTAACCCTTGATCCGTCTCGTCGTAGGCCTGGGCAACCCGGGCAAAGAGTACGAGCGCACGCGCCACAACGCGGGCTTCTGGGTGGTCGAGCGCTTTGCTTCGTCCAAGGGCATCGCGTTGCGCAAGGACGGAAAATTCAAGGCGCTCGTCGGCCAGATCCAGGGAACGAGCCCCGCGGGCGCGGCCTGGCTGCTCCTTCCGCAGAGCTTCATGAACGCGAGCGGCCAGCCGGTGCAGATGCTCGCCGGCTTCTTCAGGATCAAGCCCGAAGAGATCCTGGTGATCCACGACGAGCTCGATTTCCCGCCCGGGGTTGCCAAGCTCAAGCAGGGCGGCGGCATCGCGGGCCACAACGGCCTCAAGGACATCTCGCAGCGCCTGGCGACGCACGAGTATTGGCGGCTGAGACTGGGCGTGGGCAAGCCTCCCGCAGGACGCGAAGGCGCCGACTACGTCCTGGAGAAGCCCCCGGCCGAGGAGCGCGCGGCGATCGACTCGGTGATCGAGAAGGCGCTCGAGGTGCTGCCGCTGTGCCTTTCGGGCGACATGCAGACGGCCATGCAAAAGCTGCATACGGAAGAAAAAGCTCCCGTCAAGAAAGAAGAGCCCGTTAAGGAACCGGAGAAGAAGGGCCTCCTCAGCGGCCTGCTCGGCCGCAAGAAATGAGCCTCAAGTGCGGCATCGTGGGCCTGCCGAACGTCGGCAAGTCCACGCTCTTCAACGCGCTCACCAAGGCCGGAATCGCGGCCGAGAACTATCCCTTCTGCACCATCGAGCCGAACGTCGGCATCGTCGAGGTCCCCGACCTGCGCCTGGAGGTGATCGCCGAGATCGCGCAGCCGCAGAAGGTGGTGCCGGCGGTGGTCGAGTTCGTGGACATCGCCGGGCTGGTGGCCGGCGCTTCGAAAGGCGAGGGCCTCGGCAACAAGTTCCTCGCCAACATCCGCGAGACCGACGCCATCGCTCACGTGGTGCGCTGCTTCGAGGATCCCAACGTCGTGCACGTCGCCGGCAAGGTCGATCCGGTGTCCGACATCGAGACCATCAACACCGAGCTCGCCCTTGCCGACCTCGACTCGGTCGAGCGACAGCTCGCGAAGTACGAGAAGGTCGCGCAGACCACCGGTGAGAAGGACGCCGTGCGCCTGGTGTCGGCATTGAGAAAAGTAAGACAAGTCCTCGATGCGGGCCGGCCGGCGCGCAGCGCCGAATTGTCGAAGGAAGAGCACGCCGTGCTCAAGCCTCTCTTCCTCCTCACGATGAAGCCGACCATGTATGTCGCCAACGTGGGCGAGCAAGGTTCTGAAAGATTGCTTTCCCAGGTGAGGGCGCACGCGGCAAAGGAAGGCGCTCCCGTCGTGCCGATCAGCGCGAACATCGAATCGCAGATCGTCGACATGTCCGACGAGGACAAGCTCCTTTTCCTCGAGGACATGGGAATGGACGAGCCCGGCCTGAACCGCGTCATCCGCGCCGCCTACGGGCTGCTCGGCCTGCAGACCTACTTCACCGCCGGGCCGAAGGAAGTTCGCGCCTGGACCGTGCCGGCGGGCGCCACCGCGCCGCAGGCCGCGGGCGTCATCCACACCGACTTCGAGCGCGGCTTCATCCGCGCCGAGGTCGCTTCCTACGACGATTTCGTGGCGCACGGCGGCGAGCTCGGGGCCAAGGAGGCGGGGAAGCTGCGCCTCGAGGGGCGGGACTACGCCGTGCGCGACGGCGACGTGATCCACTTCCGCTTCAACGTGTAATTCCGTTTTGCCAGGCCTCGGAGGCACGCTCCTTGCGGGTAAGCCCTGCGAAGGAGGTCCTGCCATGCTCAAGACATTGGCTGTTGCCGCAGCGCTCGGATTCTCGGGCGCCGCAATCGCGCAGCAAGCTCAACCCGGTCCGGCAAAGCCGGATGCGAAAGGTGAATCGCCGACCGCCCCCGAGAGCAGCGCTGCAGGCGGCACAAGCCGCTCAGCCTGCGACGTCGTCGGCGCCGATATCATCAAGGGCTGCCTCAAGCGACAGGAGTCGGGCTCCTCGGACGCGGCGAACGAGTTCAAGGACCCGAAGCAGCCGCCTCGATAGTCTCACACCCGCGGTGCGACGCGTTAGCATCGCGCCATGGTAGAGCTCGGCGTAGCCCGGACCGATGAGCTGCCCCAGCTCGTGGCGCTGCTGACGATTCTGTTTTCCGAAGAATCGGAGTTTTCACCGGACTACGAGAAGCAGACGCGGGCGCTCGAGAAGATCCTGTCCGACCAATCGGTGGGCACGATCTATGTTGCGCGCGACGAGGGCCAGGTCGTGGCGATGGCAAGCCTGCTCTATACCGTGAGCACGGCGGAAGGCGGCACCGTGGCGCTGTTCGAAGACCTGGTCGTCCAGCCCACGCATCGCGACCAGGGGATCGCCACGGCGCTCGCGGGATTCGCGATCGCCGAGGCGAAGAGCCGCGGGGTGCTGCGCCTCACGCTCCTGACCGATATGCAAAACGAGCGGGCACAAGCACTCTACCGCAGGCTAGGATTTATCGATTCGTCCATGAAACCGATGAGGCTGAAACTTTGAAGACCGCCGCCGTACTGTGCGCGCTGCTGGCCGCCATGCCCGCGCTCGCGCAGGAAAAGAAGCAAGCCGACCCGCAGGTCGACCGCGGTCGCTACCTCGTGAAGATCGGCGGCTGCAACGATTGCCACACGCCGACTTACGCCGTGTCGGGCGGCAAGGTTCAGGAATCCGCATGGCTCACGGGAGACGCGCTCGGCTGGCGGGGTCCGTGGGGGACGACCTACGCGACGAACCTGCGCCTCTACATGCAGGACCTGACCGAGGAGCAGTGGGTGCAGAAGGGCAAGGCGCTGAGCGCGCGGCCGCCGATGCCCTGGTTCAACGTGCGCGAGATGAGCACCTCGGATCTTCGCGCCGTGTACCGCTACATCCGCCATCTCGGGCCCGCCGGCAAGCCCGCGCCGGCGTTCGTTCCGCCGCACCAGACGCCGCCGCAGCCTTACGTTCAGTTCCCCGCGCCGCCAAAGAATTAGGCCAGGACAGTCTCAGGTCACGGTCAGCCGCGCCTGCGCGCTGCCTTCGACCTCGTCGTCGTCGAGCCACCAGAACTCGACGTCTCCGCTTTCGGCCGCGACGAAGAAGAACCGCAGCGTCGGGTTGGCGGCAATGCCGGTGCTGAGCGTGGCTCGGAACACGTCCACGCCGTTGTAGCGGCAACGGAAGGAATGGATCGCGTTGCGCGGCACGCGCTCGCCGTTCAGCCCGCGCCGGAAGCCGGTCTCCATCGGGTGCTGGATCAGGATGCCGACCTCCACCAGCTCGCCGCGGCGCGCCTGCTCCGGCATGCGGATGCGGGAAAGCGCCATTCAGCCGCCGTCGGTGCAGGCCGCCTCGAGCACCTCGACGTCGAGCGCGTCGGACCAGAAGCTGCCGTCGGAGAGCTCGGCGATCGCCACCACGCGCTGGGAGCCGTTCAAGCGGATGCGCGAGCTCACCTCGGCGCGCCCGGAGGCCGGCCCGAGCCAGAAGCTCGCCATCTCGCGCACCGGGTTCTTTTCCGAGACCAGGTGCACCGCGCGCACGTGCTCGGCGGCGGTCATGGGACTGTCGACCCGTACGCTCATCGGCACCGAGTGGCCGTTCTCGGCGAGCTTCGGCAGCTCGAGGTGGACGCGCCCAGGATGCACCGCCTTTCCCTTGGTCAGCGAGAACACGAGGGGATCGGTGGTGCTCACGTGCGCGTTGGCCTGCGCCGTCGCGCGCAGCGGCAGCGCCAGCACGCCCAGCGCTACGAAGCGGCGCCGGTCCACCCTAAAGCCGCGCCGGTCCACCCTAAAGCCGCGGCGTTCCACCTCAGGCCGCGGCGCGCTCGGCGAAGATCTTCGCCAGAGTGGCGCGGAAGGGCAGCAGCTCGGCGCCCTCGAGCACCCCGCGCGCCGCCATCTCGCGGTGCAGGGCGGGCAAATTGTAGTGCGGCACCGAGGCGTAGAGATGGTGCTCGATGTGGTAGTTGACGTGGTGCGGGAAGATCAGCCACTCGAGCCAGGCCGGACCGGTGTTGGTCCGCGCCGCGGTGAGCGGCGATGAAAAATCGGTGGTCGCGCCGTGCTCCGCGATCGCGCGCAGCCGCAGGATCGCCTGCACCACCGTGACGAGCGGCAGCACCCACAGCACCAGGTACTGGACGAGGTACCCGGCCCACGCGAACGCGAGAAGGAGCGCGAGATGGAAGCCGATCACCACGTTGCGATCGCGCTTCGCCTCGAGCCGCAGCTTCTCGGACGTGTCGTCTAGCGGCCGCAGGGCGACGTGGGTGGCCGTGTTCAGCGCCGGCGCCCCGCCGAGAAAGTACGCGTAGGTCTTCCACGCCGTCAGCCCCGACAGATCCTTCATCAATTTCTTCAACAGATACGCCTTGCCGCGAGGGTAGCCCCCATGCAATGCCGTGTCCGGATCGAGCTCGCCGTACAGATTGTTGTGGTGCAGGCGATGGATCACGCGGTAGGTGCACATCGAAAGGCCCTGCACGGTCGCGCAGGCGCGCCCGGCCAGGTCGTTCAGCCAGCGCCGCTCGTAGAGCAGATAGTGCGCCGCGTCGTGCGCGACGACGAAGAGCGCGTGCTGTCGCGTCCCGATCACCACCACCGAAATCAGGATCACCAGAGGGTTGGGCCAGAAGTAGAGGGCAACGGCGAGCGCGCCGGCAATTACCGCGACGTCGTGCAAGATCGCCGCGGTTGCTCGCCATGGCGAGCGGTGCGTCAGGGCCTGGACGACGTTCTTCGGCAGCGCCTTCCGGAAGTCGTCCTTGAAGTCCTCGCCGCGCACTAGTTGTCGATGCCGCCCAGAAGGACGTACTTGATCTCGAGGAATTCCTCGATCCCGTATTTCGACCCTTCGCGGCCGAGGCCCGACTGCTTCACGCCGCCGAAAGGCGCCACCTCGGTCGAGATGATGCCGGCGTTCACGCCGACCATGCCGGTCTCCATCGCCTCGGCCACGCGCCAGATCCGGCCGACGTCGCGGCTGTAGAAGTAGCCCGCGAGCCCGAACTCGCTGTCGTTCGCGAGTCCGATCACCTCGTCCTCGGTCTTGAAGCGGATCAGCGGCGCCACCGGACCGAAGGTCTCCTCGTGGGACACCAGCATTTGCGGAGTCACGTTGGTGAGCACGGTCGGCTGGAAGAACAGGCCGCCGCGCTCGTGCTTCTTTCCGCCCAGGATGATCTTGGCGCCTTTGCCGACCGCGTCCGCCACGTGGGCCTCGACCTTCTTCAGCCCCTGCTCGTCGATCAGCGGACCGATCACGACCCCGGGCTCGGTTCCGGCGCCGACCTTGAAGCCTTTCACCTTCTCCGTGAGCTTCGCGGCGAACGCGTCGTACACGTCGTCCTGCACGTAAAGGCGGTTCGCGCACACGCAGGTCTGGCCCGCGTTGCGGTATTTCGACGCGAGCGCGCCTTCGACCGCGGCGTCGAGGTCGGCGTCGTCGAACACGATGAAAGGCGCGTTGCCGCCGAGCTCAAGCGAAAGCTTCTTGATGGTATCGGCCGACTGGCGCATGAGGACGCGCCCGGTCTCGGTCGAGCCGGTGAAGGAGAGCTTGCGCACCTTCGGACTGGCGCACAGCTCGGCGCCGATTGCCTTCGAGTCGCCCGTGATGACGTTCAGCACGCCCTTCGGGATGCCGGCGCGCTCGCCGAGCTCGGCCATCGCGAGCGCCGAGTAGGGCGTCTGGCCCGCGGGCTTGATCACCACCGGGCAGCCCGCAGCGAGCGCCGGCCCGGCCTTGCGCGTAATCATCGCGTTGGGGAAATTCCACGGCGTGATCAGCGCGGCGACTCCGATCGGCTGCTTGATGACGACGACGCGCTTGTCGGCCCAGGGCGAAGGGATGGTGTCGCCGTAGACGCGCTTCGCTTCCTCGGCGAACCATTCGATGAACGAGGCGCCGTAGGCGATCTCGCCGCGCGCCTCGGCGAGCGGCTTTCCCTGCTCGGCGGTGAGAATCTGCGCCAGGTCCTCCTGGTTCGCCATCATCAGCTCGAACCACTTGCGCAGGACGCCCGAGCGCTCCTTGCCGGTCTTCGCGCGCCACGCCGGCCAGGCGCGCTCGGCGGCGTCGACGGCGCGCCGCGCCTCCTCGGCGCCGAGCTTCGGCACCGTGCCGAGCACGGCCTGGGTGGCGGGGTTGCGCACCGGAATGGTGTTGGCGCCGCCCACCCATTCGCCGCCGACATAGCACTGCTCTCGGAAGAGCCGAGGGTCCTTAAGGGAAAGCGCGGCAAGGCCTGCCTGTGCTGGAGCGTTCATGGATTGCCTCCAAAGACAGCAGATTTTACTCCCCGCCCATGGTTAGAATGGTTGTCTGACAACCGAGGAGGAGCGTCATGAGGAGAACGTTTTTTGCTGCAGCGCTCGCGCTCGCGGCGACGCTGGTCCAGGCGCAGTACCCGCAGCGCCCGGTGCAGCTCATCGTGCCCTGGGGCGCGGGCGGCGGCACCGACGCCACCGCGCGCATCATCGCGACCCTGCTGGAGAAAGACCTCAAGCAGCCCTTCAACGTCGTCAACCGCACCGGCGGCTCGGGCGTGGTCGGCCACGACGCGATCGCCAGGGCGGCGCCCGACGGCTACACCATCGGCCTGATCACGGTCGAGATCACGATGATGCATCACGTCGGCCTGACGCAGCTCAAGTACACCGACTACACGCCGATCGGTCTCGTGAACGCCGACCCCGCCGCTATCAACGTGCGCAACGACTCTCCGTACAAATCGGTGAAGGACTTGCTCGCGGCCATCAAGGCGAACCCCGGCAAGATGAAGGCCTCCGGCACCGGCCAGGGCGGGATCTGGCACCTCGCCATCGCCGGCCTGCTGAAGCAGCAAGGCATCGATCCGAATGCGCTGCCCTGGGTGCCGTCGAACGGAGCCGCGCCCGGCATGCAGGACATGGTGGCCGGCGGCGTGGACGTGGTGCCGTGCTCGATTCCCGAGGCGCGCTCGATGATCGACGCCGGCAAGGCGCGCGCCCTCGCCATCATGGACGCGAACCCGCCGACGCTCTATCCCAATGTGCCGACGCTCAAGAAGGAGCTCGGCAGCGACTGGGCGATCGCGGCGTGGCGCGTGATCGCCGCGCCCAAGGGCATTCCGGCCGACGCGCAGAAGACGCTGGTGAGCGCGCTGAAGAAGGTCTACGACTCGAAGGAGTACAAGGAGTTCATGGCGAGCCGCGGCTTCGGCGTGGTCTGGGCCGATCCGGCGGGGACGGAGAAATTCATGGCCGCCTCCGATGCGAGCCTCGGCGCGGCGCTGAAAGCAGTGGGGTTGGCAAAATAAGGCTGCACGACGCGCTGAGCGGCGCCGCGCTTGCCGCGCTCGGCGGCGTCGTTCTCTGGCACATCCAGGGCTACCCGGCCATGCCGGGCCAGAAATTCGGCCCGGCCTGGTTTCCCGGGCTGATCGCCGTCGGGCTGATCGTCTGTGGTGCGCTGCTTGCCGTGCAGACGGTGCGCTATCGCGCGCCGCTCGTCGTATTACCCGACTGGATCCGCAGCCCGCGGGCGGTAGCCGGCGTCGTGTCGGTGATCGCCGGGCTGCTGTTCTACGTCCTCGCCGCGGACACGCTCGGCTTCTATCTCACCGCCTTCCTCATCCAGGCCGTCTGGATGCGCGTGCTGGGCGCGTCGTGGCGCGTGACGGTGCCAGTCGCGCTCATCGCCACCCTCGTCATCCACCTCTCCTTCTACAAGCTTCTGCGCATTCCCCTGCCCTGGGGAATCTTCGAGCGCTTTGCCTTCTAGGAGAAGAGAGCCGAGGCAATGACGGCCGCGGTCCTTTCGCAAGCGCTGGCGCAGGTACTCGATCCCTACGTGCTGTGGGTGATCCTGGGCTCGGCGATGTTCGGCCTCTTCGTCGGTGCGGTGCCGGGCCTGACCGCGACGATGGCGACGGCGCTCCTCGTGCCAGTGACCTTTTTCATGCCGCCGGTGCCGGCGATCGCCTCGATCGTCGCGGCGACCGCGATGGCGATCTTCGCGGGCGACATCCCGAGCTGTTTCCTGCGCATGCCGGGCACGCCGGCCTCCGCCGCCTACACCGACGAAGCCTACGCGCTGACCAAGAAAGGGCAGGGCGAGCTCGCGCTTGGCGCCGGCCTCGTCTTCTCGGTCATCGGCGGGCTCTTTGGCACCGCGGTGCTGATCGCTGCGGCGCCAGCGCTCGCCGAGGTGGCGCTCAGGTTTTCCTCGTTTGAATATTTCTGGCTGGTCATCCTCGGCCTCTCCAGCGCGGTGTTCCTCTCGACGGGCAACCCGCTGAAAGGCGTGGTGTCGCTGCTCCTCGGACTGCTCGTCTCCGCCGTGGGGCTCGACAACCCGGCGGGCTATCCGCGTTTCACCTTCGGCAACGCCGAGCTCGCCGGCGGCCTGACGCTGATCCCGATCATGATCGGCATGTTCGCGGTATCGGAGATCCTGCGCGGCGTGGCCGCGATCGACAAGCCGTGGGAAATGGCGCAGGCCTCCATCGGCAACGTGTTCAAGGGCATGTGGGGGCTGACGAAGAAGTATCCCTGGCAGACCCTGCGCGGCAGCGCGCTCGGCACGGCGATCGGCGCGCTGCCCGGCGCCGGAGCGGACATTGCGGCGTGGATGAGCTATGCGGTTTCAAAACGTTTTTCTAAAGAACCAGAAAAATTCGGCACCGGCCACGTGGAAGGGATCATCGAGGCCGGCGCCTCCAACAACAGCGCGCTCGCCGGGGCGTGGATCCCGGCGCTCGTTTTCGGCATCCCGGGCGACTCGATCACCGCGATCGTGATCGGCGTGCTCTACATCAAGGGCCTCAACCCCGGCCCGACCATCTTCATGAACAACGCGGTCGCGCTCTACGCGATCTTCATCGTCTTCATCCTCGCAAACCTGCTGATGATTCCGCTCGGCGTCGCCGCAATCAAGGGCGCGAAGCAGATGCTGCGGGCGCCGCGCGAGCTGCTGCTGCCGGTGATCCTGCTCTTCTGCATCGTCGGCTCGTTCGCCATCAACAATTCTGCCTTTGGTGTGGTGCTGATGCTCGCCTTCGGGGTCGTCGGCTACTTGATGGAGGAGAACGGCTTTCCCGTGGCGCCCGCGATCCTCGGCATGGTGCTGGGGGCGATGCTCGAGGAGAACTTCATCAGCTCCATGATCAAGGCCGACGGGCGCCTCGTCGCGTTCTTCGAGCGCCCGATCGCCGGCGCCCTCGGCGCGCTGGTGATCGCGGTGGCGGCGATCCCGCTGTTCCGGCGTTTTTTTCGGAGTACGATTTAGCTTCCACTGGAGGAGGGTTCGATGATCAAGTTCGTCGTCAACGGCAAGGAGGCCTGGTCGGAACAGCCCGCGGACACCCCGCTCCTGTGGGTGGTGCGCGACGAGCTCGGCCTCACCGGCACCAAGTTCGGCTGCGGCATGGCGCAGTGCGGCGCCTGCACGGTTCACGTGAACGGCCAGCCCACGCGCTCGTGCGTCACCCCGATCTCTGCGGTTCAGGGAAAACGGATCACGACAATAGAGGGGCTGTCGCCCGCCGCCGACCATCCGCTGCAGAAAGCCTGGATCGCCGAGCAGGTGCCGCAGTGCGGCTACTGCCAGTCGGGCCAGATCATGACCGCCGCGGCGCTGCTCGAGAAGAACAGGAAGCCTTCGCGCGAGCAGATCGTCGAGCACATGAAGGGCAACCTCTGCCGCTGCGGCACCTACAACCACATCGTCGCCGCGATCCAGCGCGCGGCCGGCGAAATGCAGAAGGCCTAGGAGGCGCGATGAAACCCGAATTCGAAGGAATCGTCTTCCAGGGAGTTTCGCGCAGGGCGTTTCTCATTTCCTCCGGCGCTACCGCGGTGGGCATCGCCTTCGGCAGCCTGACGGCGGCGAAGAAGGCGTTCGGCCAGGCGGCGCCCTTTTCGCCCAACGGCTGGGTGCGCGTCGGAACCGACAACGTCGTCACCGTGTACGCGCCCGCGTGCGAGATGGGGCAGGGCGTGTACACCGCGATGCCGCTCCTCATCGCCGAGGAGATGGACCTCGACTGGAGCCGGGTGCGCATCGAGCAGGCGCCCTACAACCCCAAGGTGTTCGGCAACCCGCTCTTCGGCGGCAACATGCTCGCCGGCGCATCGCGCACCACGCGCGGCTACTACACCATCATGCGGCTTGCGGGCATGCAGGGCCGCGCGATCATGCTCGACAATGCGGCGAAGAAGTGGGGCGTGCCGGCCGCCGAGTGCTCGACCGAGCCGAGCGCCGTGCTGCACAAGGCCTCCGGCCGGCGCATGAGCTACGGGGAGATCGCGGCTTTCGCCGAGGTGCCTGCAAGCCCGCCGAGCTTCTCGCCCGAGCAGCTGAAGCCGATGAGCCAGTTCCGCCTCATCGGCAAGGACGTCCCGCGCGTCGAAATCCCCGACAAGGTCTCGGGTCAGGCGCGCTACGGCATCGACGTGCGTATGCCCGGCATGATGTACGCGGCGGTGCTGCGCGCGCCGGTGAACGGCGAGCGTCCGCTCCAGGTGAACGACGCCGAGGCGAAGAAGGTCGCGGGCGTGAAGCACATCGTGCCGCTTCCGTACGGCGTCGCCGTGGTCGCCGACACCTATCCGGCCGCCCAGAAGGGCAAGCAGGCGCTCAAGGTCGAATGGAGCCAGGCTTCGAAGGCGCGCTCTTACAGCACCGACAGGGTCCTGCCGGAATACGTGCAGAGGGTGCGCAACCTCGAGGACAAGGGCACCGTCTACGAGGCTCACGGCGATGCGCAGGGCGCGCTCGCCAAGGCGGCGAAGCGCATCTCCGCCGAATACAGCTCGCTCAACGTGACCCACGCGACCCTGGAGCCGCAGAACTGCACCGCGCGCGTCGACGGCGACGCGATCGAGTTCTGGGCGCCCACGCAATCGCCCTTCGGCGTGTTCCTCGCGGCCGTGAAAGGCGCCGGCTTCAAGCCCGAGAACGTCAAGATCAACGTGACCTTCCTCGGCGGCGGCTTTGGCCGGCGCGCCGAGAACGACTACGCGCTCGACGCGGCGCTCATCGCCAAGGCGGTGCCGGGCTATCCGATCAAGACCCTCTGGAGCCGGGAGGACGACACCCGGTACACGAAGCCCCGGCCGCTTACCGTGCAGCGGCTCGAGGCAGGACTCGACGCGCAGGGCAACCTCGTCGGCCTGCGCACGCGCATCTGCGGAGAGTCGATCTACCGGCGCTTCGCGCCGCCCGCGTTCCAGGCGAGCGGGGGCAAGGACCTGCCGCTGTGCGAAGGCGCCTACGAGCCCACCTACCACTATCCCAACTTCTCGCTCGAGCAGCTGCTGGAAGCGCGCGGCGTCGACGTCGCGGTGTGGCGCTCGGTCGGCGGCGGCTACACCAAGTTCGCGCTCGAGACCTTCATCGAGGAGGTGGCGCAGGCGGCGGGCAAGGACCCGATCGAGTTCCGCATGAAGCTGCTGGAGAAGGATCCGCGCGGCCAGGCGGTCATCCGCGAGGCGATGGCGCTCGCCGACTGGAACCGCAAGCGTCCCGCGGGCCGGGCGCTCGGCCTCGCCTACAGCGACATCTGGGAAACCTACGTCGCGATGGTCGCGGAGGTCTCGGTCGACCGCAAGAGCGGGAACGTCAACGTGCACGAGCTCTGGAGCGCGGTCGATACCGGCGTCGCGCTGCAGCCGGCCAACGTGCGGGCGCAGATCGAGTCGGCGGCGGTCTGGGGCGTGAGCGCCCTGCGCGAGCGCCTCATTTACAAGGACGGCATGGCACAGCAGTCGAACTTCCATGACTACCCGGTGCTGCGCATGAACGAGGTGCCGAAGATCACGACCAAGGTCATCGTCACCGACAACAAGCCCGGCGGAATCGGCGAGTGCGGCCTGCCGCCGGTCGCGCCGGCGGTGGCGAACGCGGTCTTCAAGCTCACCGGCAAGCGCCTGCGCGACCTGCCGTTCAAGCCGGAGCTGCTAAAAGCCTAGAAGCTTTCTTACCTGGGTCTATCCCCGGCCAGCGTGATCCGGTGCATGACGCGCCGGTATCCGTGATAGTCGTTCACGGGGTTGTGCTGCACGCAGCGGTTGTCCCAGAACGCGAGCGAGCCGACGCGCCACTGGAAGCGGCAGGTGAACTCGGGCTTCACCTGGTGATGGAACAGAAAGCTCAGGAGAGGGGCGCTCTCTTCCTTCGTCATCCCCTTGAAGCAAGCGGTATGGGCGACGTTCACGTACAGCGCCTTGCGCCCGGTTTCGGGATGCGTGCGCACCACGGGATGCTCCGAAACGAGCTCCTCCACGGTGCGCGCCTGCTCCTTGACCCGGTCCTCGCGCGTGCGCGACACGTCGGCGTTGGCCGATGAATTGACCGCGATCAGGTCGTCCAGGAGCCTTCGCATCCCCTCAGAGAGCGACTCGTACGCGAGGTACTGGTTGGCGAACAGCGTATCGCCGCCGTAGGGCGGCAACTCTCGCGCGAGCAGCATCGAGCCCATCGGCGGCTGTTCGAGATACGTCGTGTCGGAATGCCAGATGCCGCCGAAGTTGTGGCGCTCGTGCTCGAGCTTCTTCACCTCGATCACTTCTGGAAAGCCGTCGATGCCTTTCACGAACGGATACTCGATCGGCTCGCCCATGCGGCGGGCGAACGCCAGGAACTGGCCCGGGTCGAGCTTCTGGTCGCGAAAGAAGACGACTTGATGCTCGAGAAACGCTTGCCGGATTTCCCCGACGGGAGCCTCCCGCGAGAGGTCGACGCCGAGGAGCTCGGCCCCGAGCGCGCCCGCGATGCGCCGGACTTCCACGCTACTCGATCTTGATGTTGGCGCTCTTGATGATGTCGGCGTAGCGTGCCTGCTCGTTCCTCAGGAAGACGCCCATCTCCTCGGGCGACGTGGCGCGCGGCTCGAGGCCGAGCGTGGTGAAACGCTCGCGCACATCGGGCGCCTGGATCGCCTTCTGGACCTCGGCAGACAGCCGCGCCACGACCTCGCGCGGCGTGCCGGGCGCTGCGGCGTAGCCGATCCAGGCGCCGATGTCGTAGCCCGGCAGCTCGGCGGCGAGCGGCGGCGCATCGGGGAAGGCCGCGCTGCCGCGGGCGAACGAGACGCCCAGCATTTTCAGCCGCCCGGCGCGGACCTGCGAAGCCACCGACGCGATCGTCTCGAGCGTGTAGTCGATCTGTCCGTTCATGATGTCGGTGAGCGCCGGCGCGCTGCCCTTGTAAGGGATATGGCGCGCCTTGATGCCGGCCATGGAGTTGAAGAGCTCCGCGACGAGGTGCGCGGTCGCGCCGGTCCCGGAGGAAGAGAAGGCGTACTTGTCCGGATTCGCGCGTAACAGCGCGACGAACTCCTTCGCATTGGACGCCGGAAAGTTCGGGCGCGTGACCAGCGCATAGGCGTTGACGCACATCAGGCTCACCGGCGCGAGATCCTTCAGCGGATCGTACGGCGTCTTCTGCAGGTTCGGCATGATCGACACCGGGCCGCTAGAGGCCGCGAGCAGCGTATAGCCGTCGCCCGCGCTCTTCGCCACCATGTCGGTCCCGATCGAGCCGCCGGCGCCGGGCTTGTTGTCAATGACGAAGGGCTGGCCGAGCGATTCCTGCAGCTTCTGCGCCACGACGCGCGCGGCGATATCCGTCGCCTGGCCCGGCGGCCACGGCACGACCACGCGCACCGGACGGTTGGGATAGTCCTGCGCGAGCGCACTGAACGCGAGAAACCAGCCGGCGAGCGTCGCAACGATCTTCATCGGTCCTCCTCCTCAGAAGGAGCGGCCATTCTAGAACGTGCCGGGGTACAAACCGCCATCCATGAGCAAGTTTTGTCCGGTGATGAAGCCGGCCTGCGCGCTGCACAAGAAGGCGCAGGCGTCGCCGAACTCCTCGATCGTGCCGAACCGGCCCGCCGGATTCGCATCGGTGCGCAGGCGACGCAGCTCCTCCACGCTTTTTCCGGTCTTCTTCGAGTTGAACTCGAGGTTTCCTCGCAGGCGGTCGGTCTCGAAAGGGCCGGGCAGGAGGTTGTTGATCGTGACGTTGTGGCGCACCGTGGTGCGCGAGAGGCCGGCGATGAAGCCCGTGAGGCCGGTGCGCGCGCCATTCGACAGGCCGAGCTCCGGGATCGGCGCCTTGACCGCGCCCGAGGTGATGTTGACCACGCGGCCGAACTTTCTCGCGAGCATCCCGTCGACCACGGCGCGGATCAGGAGGATCGGCGTGATCATGTTCGCGTCGACCGCCTTGACCCAGGCGTCGCGGTCCCAGTCGCGAAAGTCCCCCGGCGGGGGGCCGCCGGCGTTGTTCACCAGGATGTCGGGCGCCGGCGCCGTCTTGAGCGCGGCCTCGCGCCCTTGCGCAGTGGTGATGTCGCCTGCCACGGTTGTTACATCGACTTTGAAACGACTGCGGATGTCTGCTGCTGTGGATTCCAGGGCTTCACTCCCCCGTGCCGTGATGACGAGGTTCACACCTTCGCGCGCGAGCGACAGCGCGCAACCCTTGCCGAGACCCTTCGATGCCGCGCAGACCAGCGCGGTCCTGCCGCGAATTCCGAGATCCATGTCTAGCTCCTTTTGAGTGAGACGAGCAGCACCCCGAAGATGACGAGCGCCGCGCCCGCCGCCTGGCGCGCGCCGAAGGGCTCGTCGAGCCCGGCCGCGCTCATCGCCGCGACGCTCACGGGGCTGATGGCGCCGATGAGCGCGAACTCCGTCGCGCCGATGCGCCTGAGCGCCTCGGCCTGCAGGAAGACCGGCACCACGGTGCTCAGCGTCCCGAGGATGGCGGCGTAAGTCCACACCGCCGCGGGAAGATCGAGCGATGCCGGGCCGTCGAAAACGAAGAACTGAACCACCGCGGGGACCGTGGCGACCGCCATGCTGTACGCCGTGAAGCGCATCGAGCCGACGCGCTTCACGAGCTCGCTGCCCGCGACAAGGTAGGCGGCATAGCACAGGGCCGAAGCGAAGACGAGCAACACCCCGAGGAGAAAGAGCCTGCCTTCGCGCGTCGCACCGACCTGGTTCGAGACGACCAGCGCGATTCCCGCGTACGTCAGCACGAGCGCGACGAGCTGCGTCGCCGTCGGCCGCTTGCGAAGGAAGGCGAACGACAGCACGAGGACGAGAGTCGGGTAGAGAAAGAGGATCAGCCGCCCGATGCCCGCGCCGACGTATTGCAGGCCGATGAAGTCGAGGAAGCTCGCGAGGTAGTAGCCGAGGAAGCCGAGTCCCGCGACGCCCGCCCAGTCGCGGCGCGTGAGGCGCGGCTCCTGGCGGCGCAGCCACCAGCCGATGACGGCGAAGAAGGGCAGGGAGATCATCATGCGCAGGAAGAGCAGCGTGGTCGGCGTCACCGGGTGGGCTGCATAGGAGAGCTTGATGAGGATCGGCCGCAGCGAGAACGTGAGCACGCCGAGGACGGCAAAGGCGATGCCCCAGCCGCGGTGGCCAGCGGCGCTCAGAGCCCGCTGCTCAACGTTTTTTCCCGCCGAGGATCGACCCCAGCACGCCGCGCAGCACCCGCCGCCCGAGCTCCGAGCCGATGCTGCGGGCGGCGCTCTTCGTCACCGCCTCGATGATTCCCTGCGACTGGCGCCCGCCGCGCGGCCCGGTCCGGCCGAAGAGGATGTCCGAGACCGGATTGCTGCTCTCCTTGGCCTCAGCCGGCTTCGCCTCGGTGCGTTCCTTCAGCTTCTCGTAGGCTGATTCCCGGTCCACCGCCTTCTCGTAGTGGCCGAATACGTCCGAGGACTGGATCAGCTTTGCGCGCTCGTCGTCGCCGATCGGGCCGATCTGGCTCCCGGGCGGCACGACGAAGGCGCGCTCGACCACGCAAGGGCTGCCCTTCTCGTCGAGCAGCGACACGAGCGCCTCGCCGACGCCGAGCTCGGTAATCACCTTCTCCGCCTTGAGCTTGGGATTCGGCCGCAGCGTCTCGGCCGCGGTCTTCACCGCCTTCTGGTCGCGCGGCGTAAAGGCGCGCAGCGCGTGCTGCACCCGGTTGCCGAGCTGGCCGAGAACGCTTTCCGGCACGTCGAGCGGATTCTGGGTGACGAAATAGACGCCCACGCCCTTGGAGCGGATGAGCCGCACCACCTGCTCCACCTTCTCGAGCAGCGCCTTCGGCGCTTCGCTGAAGAGGAGGTGCGCCTCGTCGAAGAAGAACACGAGCTTCGGCTTGTCCGGATCGCCCACCTCCGGCAGGTGCTCGAAGAGCTCCGCGAGCAGCCACAGGAGGAAAGTCGAATAGAGCTTGGGGGAGTTCATCAGCTCGCCGGCGGCGAGGATGTTCACGACGCCCTTGCCACTGCGCGTCTGCATGAGGTCGCCGATGTCGAGCATCGGCTCGCCCAGGAACTTCGCCCCGCCCTGGCTCTCGAGCGCCAGCAGGCCGCGCTGAATCGCGCCGATCGACGCCGTGGAGACATTGCCGTAGGCGGTCTTGAACTGCGCCGCGTTGTCGCCGACGTGCTGCAGCATCGCACGCAGGTCCTTGAGGTCGAGGAGGAGCAGCCCCTGGTCGTCGGCGATCTTGAACACCAGCGAGAGCACGCCTTCCTGCGTCTCGTTCAGGTCCAGCATGCGGCCAAGGAGAAGCGGCCCCATGTCGGACACGGTCGCGCGCACCGGATGCCCGGCCTTTGCGAACACGTCCCAGAACACCACCGGGCAGCCTTCGGCCGCCACCGGGACCTTCAGCGCCTTGAGGCGCTCGGCCACCTTCGGATTCGCGCCGCCGGGCTTGGCGATGCCGGAGAGGTCGCCTTTCACGTCGGCCAGAAACACCGGCACGCCGATCGCGGAGAAGCGCTGCGCCAGCGCCTGCAGCGTGACGGTCTTGCCCGTGCCGGTGGCGCCGGTGATGAGGCCGTGGCGGTTCGCGAGACCTGGCAGGAGCGCCAGCTCCATCTTGTCGTTCTTGGCGATCAGCAAGGGCGTCGGCATGGCGCCGAATGTTACCTTTAGAATTGGCGCCATGGCGGGTCACAGCAAATGGGCGAACATCAAGCACCGCAAGGCGGCTGCGGATGCGAAGAAGGGCAAGGTGTTCACCCGGCTCATCAAGGAAATCACCGTCGCCGCGAAGCTCGGCGGGGGCGATCCCAGCAGCAATCCGCGCCTGCGCCTCGCGGTCGACAAGGCCCGCGAGGCCAACATGACCAAGGACAGCGTGCAGAACGCCATCAAGCGCGGCGGCGGCGCGCTCGAAGGCGTGTCGTACGAGGAGGCGCGCTACGAAGGCTACGGCCCCGGCGGCGCCGCGGTGCTCGTCGACTGCCTCACCGACAACCGCACGCGCACGGTGGCCGAGGTGCGCCACGCCTTCACCAAGAGCGGCGGCAACCTCGGATCCGACGGCTCGGTCGCCTACCTCTTCAAGCACGTCGGCCAGTTCGTGTTCGCCCCCGGCACGAGCGAGGACCGGGTCATGGAGGCAGGGCTCGAGGCCGGCGCCGAGGACCTGATCGCCAACGACGACGGCTCGGTCGAGCTCATCTGCGCGCCGGGCGACTTCGTCGGCATCAAGGCGGCGCTGGAAAAGGCGGGCCTCAAGGCCGAGCTCGCCGAGATCACCATGAAGCCTTCGGCCGAAGCGCAGCTGCGGGGCCCGGAGGCGGCGCGCATGCGCGAGCTGATCGACGCGCTGGAGAACCTCGACGACGTGCAGGACGTCTACACCACCGCGGTGATCGACTGAACCGGGTGGACAACTGAGAATTCTCGGGATCGATCCGGGACTGAGAGTGACCGGCTTTGGCGTGATCGAGAGCGCCGGGCGCAAGCTCCGCTACGTGACGAGCGGCTGCGTGAAGTCCGGCGAGGGCGACCTCGCGCAGCGCCTGAAGGCGATCCTGGAAGGCCTGAACGAGATCATCGCCGCGCACGGCCCGCTCGAGGTCGCGGTCGAGAAGGTGTTCGTCAACGTCAATCCGCAGTCGACCCTCGCGCTCGGCCAGGCGCGCGGCACGGCGATCTGCGCAGCGGTGCTCGCCGGCCTCCCCGTCGCCGAGTACACCGCGCTGCAGGTGAAGCAGTCGGTGGTGGGCAACGGCCATGCCCGAAAGGAGCAGGTGCAGCACATGGTCCGGCGCCTGCTCGCGCTTCCCGGCGAACCGTCGGCCGATGCCGCCGACGCGCTCGCCTGCGCCATCTGCCATGCGCACGGCGCGCGACTTGGTTCGATTTCCACGAGAGGCCTTCGTCTTCGAAGAGGAAGGCTCGGATGATCGCTCGCCTGAGTGGCCGGCTCGCGGCCAAGAACCCGCCGCAGGTGGTGGTCGACGTGGCGGGCGTGGGCTACGAGGTCGACGTGCCGATGAGCACGTTCTACAGCCTGCCCGCCACCGGCGACCCGGTGACGCTCCACACCCACCTCGTCGTGCGCGAGGACGCGCACACGCTGTACGGCTTCGCGACGCTCGAGGAACGCGCCGCGTTCCGCCAGCTCATCCGCATCTCGGGTATCGGCGCGCGCACCGCCCTCTCGTTGCTTTCCGGGCTTTCGGTCGCCGATCTCGCGCAGTCGATCGCGCTCCAGGATTCCGGCCGCCTGACGCGCATTCCCGGGATCGGCAAGAAAACCGCGGAGCGGCTGCTCCTCGAGCTGAAGGGCAAGCTCGCCGAGGTCACCGCGCCGGCACAGGAGCGGCCGAGCGACGTGGTGAATGCGCTGCTTGCGCTCGGCTACAGCGAGAAGGAAGCGCACGCGGCCATTAAAGGCCTTGCGCCGGGCGTTCCGGTGGCCGAAGGTATCCGCGCCGCGCTCAAGGCGCTGGCGAAATCTTGAAAAGGAGTCACGCCATGTCGAAGGGATGGATTGCAGCACTGCTTGGTTGCGCCGCGATGCTCTTGTCCGCCGGCGCGCTCGCGCAGAAGCAGAGCGACGCCGGGTGGTACGCCGGCGCCTCGCTCGGGCGCGCCGACCTCGGGCCGGACACCGACACCGCGCTGAAGATTTTCGGCGGCTACCAGATCACTCGCAGCTTCGCCGCCGAGTTCGGGTACTCGGATTTCGGCGACGTCACGGTCGGAAACAACAGCGTAAACGCGAGCGCGTGGGAATTGATCGGCGTGGGCAAGTTTCCGCTCGGCAATCAGCTCTATGTGTACGGGCTTGCCGGCCTCGCCAAGATCAAGACCGAATCCACGATCGCCGGACTGCGCGTTTCCGACGACAGCAACGAGCTCACTTTCGGCTTCGGCCTGCAATACGATTTCTCGCCGCAGGCGGGCGCGCGCCTCCAGTGGCAGCGCTATGACACGAGCAGCGAAGTCGACGTAGTGAGCGTCGGCTTCCTCTACAGGTTTTGATCGGTCTGAATATTGCTGAGCGCTGCGACAGCTATCCGCGTCACAGGTTCCCGACAGTTGTGAAACGAGGGCTGTGGCGGCAGCACAACACTCGGACTAGCGGATAAGGTTTTTGCCCCGGCAATTGACCTCGGTTACTTCTGCCGGAAGCCCGGCAGCGTAACCTGTCGGCGCAATATCGCAAATCTCTTGAAGGAACTCCCCATGCTCATGCAAAAGAAAGTTCTCGTTACCGCGTTGCTCGCGGGTTTTGCCGCAGTTCCGACGCTCGCCATGGCGCAAGCCAGGGGCGGCAGCGCCGACCTGGGCTTCTACGCCGGCGCGTCCGTCGGGCAATCGATGTCCGACTGCAATGCGAGCGGCGGCTCGTGCGATGACAAGGACACCGCGTACCGGATCTTCGGCGGCTACAAGTTCCATCCCAATATCGCGGTCGAAGGCGGCTATAGCCCGCTCGGTGAAACATCGGCCAGTTTCCCCGGTGGCAGTTTCACCGCGGAAGCGAATGCCTGGGATATCGTCGGCGTGGGATCGTGGCCGCTCGGCAATAACTTCTCGATCCTCGGCAAGCTCGGCTTCTACAACGCCGAAGTGAAGCTGGGTGGGGTTGCCTCGGGCAAGAAGACCACCACCGACCTGACTTACGGGATCGGCGGGCAGTACGACTTCAATCGCAATCTTGGGCTGCGGCTCGAGTGGAACCGCTACGCCAAAGTGAAGGCGCCTGAGGGAACCGCCGCCATCCCCGGCGGCACCGTCAGCTTCAGCGGCGAAAGCGATATCGATGTCCTGAGCGTCGGAGCGCTCTGGCGGTTCTGATCGAGCAATAAGAAAGAAGCAATCCGGCAAGGGCGGCCGCGAGGCCGCCCTTTCTTTTTCCGCGCAGGCATGAGTGCGCGCTGGTGCCGTCGATTATCAATCGGTCCGATTTGCCAAGTTTGCCTCGCGGCCGCGTGGTTTCCGGCCTACAGCCTTGCGCTTTTCCCTCGTTTTGCCAGAGGAAGGCGCGTATCTTTCGGGCGCTTTACAACAACTAACAAGGGAGTCCCAGCATGTCGCTCAAGAAAACAACCATTGCCGCGCTGGTGGCGGCGTCAGGTCTTGTCGCTTCCTCGGCCGCGATGGCACAGGGCAAGCCGGCCGACACCGGCTGGTACGCCGGCCTTTCCATCGGCCAGTCGAGTGCAAGCGATGCGTGCAACGGCGTCAGCGGGCCGGGCGTAAGCTGCGACGACAAAGATACCGCCTTCAAGATCTTTGGCGGATATCAAATCAACCGCAACTTCGGTGTTGAGCTTGGCTATGCAGATCTCGGCGAAGTTTCGGCGAGCGGCGGTGGGGTCACTGCGTCGATCGAGACCACGGCTTTCGAGCTCGTCGGTGTCGGCAGCTACCCCATAAACAACCAGTTCTCCGTCTACGGCAAGCTTGGCTTCTATCGTGCCGACTCGAAAGGGAGATCCAACGTTGGGGTGTCGGCTGACGAGACCAACACGGATCTCACGCTCGGCGTGGGGGTTCAATACAACTTCACGCGCAACCTTGGAGTGCGCGGAGAGTGGCAACGCTATAGCAGTGTCGGCGGCGGCGATATCGGCGACTCGGACGTCGACGTGCTGAGCGTCGGCGTCGTCTATAAGTTCTGATTGACCGCTTAAGGAAGTTCGTGAAAAGGGCGGTCGCGAGTCCGCCCTTTCACTTTGCGCCCTGCCGCGCAGGGCGGTTGCCGCGCTCGGCCGCAGGTCGATTGCCAATTCGTGCGCTTTTTCCTAGGTTTGTCATGCCCGGGCACGTATCGTTTGGGCGCGTCACGGAGCACCCGACAAAAAAACGAACAACCAGGGGGAGTCGTGTCCATCAAGAAAACCTTCTTCGCCGCTTTACTGGCCGCGGCGGCAATGGCAGTGTCCACGGCCAGCATGGCGCAGTTCGACGGCCTCTACATCGGGGGCGGGTTCACGAGGTTCAAAGCCTCCGAGACGGCCAACGATCCGGTCACCGACTCGTCGATCACTCTTGGCGTTGCGGACCATCAGGGCGGCTTCAACCTCAATACGGGGTTTGGATTCAGCATGAGCATCCTCCACCTGGCGGTGGAAGCCAGCTATTCGAACCAGGTCGGCGAGATCACGGTGCGCAGTGGCGGTACGGACTTCTCGGACGGGGTGGAGGAGGCCGGCGCGGTGTCCATCCTGCCGGGATTGAAGCTCGGGACCGGCGCGCTCATTTACGCGCGGATCGGCGCGGCGCAGGCGAAGCTCAAGGCCCAATCAGGCGGCTTCAGCCAGACGCACAAGGGGACGCTGTTTGGAGTCGGGATGAAGGGGGCGGTGGCGAAGAATCTCGCCCTGGTCGTGGAGTATCAGAATTACGACCTGAAGGAGAAGGAAGGGATCAAGCCGGACGCGGTCGGCTTGCTGCTGGGGGCTCAATTCACGTTCTGATCGACCTTGGGTCCACAGGGCCACGCAGCCGGGCTTGCCCGGCTTTTTTTTCGGCCCTATAGAATGCCGGGATGGCAGTCGAGACCGACCGCATCATCTCGCAGGGCCCGGCTTCGCCGCAGGAAGGGGAGATCGAGCGGGCGCTACGCCCGGCGACGCTGGCGGAGTACGTCGGGCAGGAGAAGGTGCGCGGCCAGCTCGAGATCTTCATCCAGGCGGCGCGCGCGCGCGGCGAGGCGCTCGACCACGTGCTGCTCTTCGGTCCGCCGGGCCTGGGCAAGACGACGCTCGCGCACATCATCGCGCGCGAGATGGGCGTGAACCTGCGCCAGACCTCCGGGCCGGTGCTGGAGCGTCCGGGGGACCTCGCGGCGATCCTGACCAACCTCGAGCCCAGGGATGTTCTGTTCATCGACGAGATCCACCGCCTCTCGCCGGTGGTCGAGGAGATCCTGTACCCGGCGCTCGAGGACTTCCAGATCGACATCATGATCGGCGAGGGGCCCGCGGCGCGCTCGATCAAGCTCGACCTGCCGCCCTTCACGCTGGCCGGCGCCACCACCCGCGCGGGCATGCTCACCAACCCGCTGCGCGAGCGCTTCGGCATCGTGGCGCGCCTGGAGTTCTATACCGAGGAGGAGCTCACCAGGATCGTGCGCCGCTCCGCGCACCTGCTCGAGGTAGGGCTCGCCGACGACGGCGCGGTCGAAATCGCGCGGCGCGCGCGCGGCACGCCGCGCATCGCCAACCGGCTGCTGCGGCGCGTGCGCGATTACGCCCAGGTGAAGGCCGACGGTACGGTGACGCGCGCGGTGGCCGAGGCCGCGCTGCGCATGCTCGACGTCGACGCGCTTGGCCTCGACCTCATGGACCGCAAGCTCCTGCTCGCGGTGATCGAGAAGTTCTCAGGCGGGCCTGTGGGGGTGGAGAACCTGGCGCACGCCATCGGCGAGGAGGCGGACACGATCGAGGACGTGCTCGAGCCCTTCCTGATCCAGCAGGGCTACCTGCAGCGCACGCCGCGCGGACGCGTCGCGACGCTCTCGGCGTATAGGCATTTCGGCCTCGCCGCGCCCCAGACGCAACGCGACCTGCTGTCCGATACTTAAGGGACACTTAAAAGTTGGAGCGACGGACCTTGAGGGAAGGACTGCGGATTCCCGTCCGGGTCTATTACCAGGACACCGACGCCGGGGGCGTGGTGTTCCACGCCCAGTATCTCGCGTTCATGGAGCGCGCCCGCAGCGAGCTGCTGCACGCGCTGGGCATCGACCTCGCGCACCTGGCCGATGCGCGGCGCGTACTTTTCCTCGTCCATGAGCTGAAGGCGCTCTACCACGCGCCCGGGCGCCTCAACGACATGCTTTCGGTGTCAGCCGAAGTGGTTAAAATGGGCCGCGCCAGCCTGGTGTTCCGCCATCGGGTGGAACGCGGTTCCGAGCTTCTGGTCGAAGCGGAGGTAATCCTCGCGACCGTCGACCGCGATCGGATGAGGCCGGCGCGTGTGCCGGCAGAACTACAACAGGCGTTCAAATGACCGTTACGCAAGACCTCGACATCTGGACGCTGATCGTCCATGCCAGCTTCGTCGTCAAGGTGGTGATGTTCCTGCTGCTTGCCGTCTCGTTCATGTCGTGGATGTTCATCTTCCAGAAATGGTTCTCGATCCGCCGCGCCAACGCGCAGACCGACAAGTTCGAGCGGGAGTTCTGGAGCGGCAACGACCTCAACTCCCTCTACCAGGGCGCGGTGAACAACCGCCACAACATCGGCAGCCTCGAGCGCGTGTTCGAGGCGGGCTTCCGCGAATTCGCCAAGCTGCGCGGCCAGCGCGGCACCGACCCGAGCCACATGGTCGACGGCGCGCGCCGCGCGATGCGCGCCACGTTCCAGCGCGAGATGGACTTCGTCGAGCGCCACCTCGCGTTCCTCGCCTCCACCGGCTCGGTGAGCCCTTACGTCGGCCTCTTCGGCACGGTGTGGGGCATCATGCACGCGTTCCGCAGCCTCGCCAACGTCCAGCAGGCGACCCTCGCCCAGGTCGCGCCGGGCATCGCCGAGGCGCTGGTGGCGACCGCGATCGGTCTCTTCGCCGCGATCCCGGCGGTGGTCGCTTACAACCGCTATTCGCACGACATCGAGCGGCTCGCCAATCGCTTCGAGAGCTTCATGGAGGAGTTCTCGAACATCCTTCACCGGCAGGCCGTGAAGTAGCGGCATGGCTGCACTACGGCGCAAGCGCGGACCGATGCACGAGATCAACGTCGTGCCGTACATCGACGTGATGCTGGTGCTGCTCGTCATCTTCATGGTCACCGCGCCGCTCATCACGCCCTCGGTGATCGATCTGCCGACCGTGGGCAAGGCGAGCGCGCCGCGGGTCGTGCCGCTGGAGGTCTACGTCCGGGCCGACCAGGGCCTGGTGGTGCGCAAGCGCGACGGCAACGGCCGCATCATCGACGAGGCGCAGGTCTCGCGCGCCGATCTCGCCAAGGTGCTGAAGAGCGCGCGCGGCGCGAACGAGGACCTCTCGGTGCTCGTGGGCGGCGACAAGAACGCGCGCTACGAGTCCGTGCTCCAGGTCATGGACGAGCTGCGCAAGCAGGGAATCCAGAGGGTCGGGTTGCAGGTCCGCGTCCAGCAATGAGCACGAGTGCGAACCAAGGATGAGCGCCCTGGCTTACCGGCTGATCTGGCAATGAGTACATTGGCCTACTTCAAGGCCCGCCCGGACTACGCGCTGGGGCGCGCCTTCCTGCTCGCCTTCGCGGTCCATGCGGTACTAATCGTGTTCATGTTCATCGGGGTGCGCATGCAGAACCGTCCTGACGAGACGGTATCGGTCGAGTTGTGGGAGGCGCCTCCCCCGCCACCGCCGCCGGTGGTCGAGGCCCCCAAGCCGCCCCCGCCGCCGAAGATCGAGCCGCCCAAGCCTGAGCCCGAGCCCGAGGTGAAGAAGCCCGAGATCGTCGAGAAGGCGCCGCCGCCCAAGCCGAAACCCAAGCCCAAGCCCGAGGCGAAGGCCCCGCCGAAGGACGATCTCGAGAAGCTGCTGCTGCGCGAGCAGGTGGCGATGGAGCAGGAGAAGCTCAACGAGGAGCGCCGCCGCGCCGACGAGGCGCGGCGCAAGGCCGATTCCGAGAAGACCGCGCGCCAGCTCGCCGCCAAGGCCAGCAGCCGTGCGCTCGCGCAGTGGACGGACAAGATCCGGCAGAAGATCCGAGGGAACATCACCATGCCTCCGGACATCAGCGGGAACCCGGAAGCGATCTTCGACGTGGCGCTGCTGCCGACGGGCGAAATTCTGACCGTGAGCAAACGCAAGTCGAGCGGGCATGCCGCGTACGACGAGGCCGTCGAGCGCGCGATCCACAAGTCCTCGCCGCTGCCCCAGCCCGACCAGCCCGGCCTGTTCCAGCGCAACCTGGAACTTCGCTTCCGTCCACAGGACCAATGACGGCAGCGCGCCCTACAGTCCCTACAATTACCGACCCCTACAACAATCCGGAATATGCGAAGCATGCGACCGACTAGCTGGTGGATGGGGTTCCTGTGCTTGTTCGCGGCATCGCTTGCGCAGGCGCAGCTTTCGATCGAGATCACGGGCGCCGGCGGCACGCGCACGCCCATCGCGATCGCGCCCTTCGCGGGCGAGGCGGCGCTTGGACCGACCGCCATCAGCGCGATCGTGCGCGCAGATCTCGAGCGCAGCGGCCAGTTCCGCGCGCTCGAGCTGCCGCCGCTCAACCCCATCCCGACCGAAGCCTCCACCGTCAGCTATTCCGAGTGGCGCTCGCGCCTCGCCGACGCGCTGGTGGTCGGCTCGGTGTCGAGCCGGCCCGACGGGCGCTTCGAGGTGCGCTTCCGGCTGCACGACACGGTGAAGCAGGCCGCCCTCGGCGGCATCGCCTACACCATGACCAAGGACCAGGTGCGCGCGACCGCGCACCGCATCGCCGACTTCGTGTACGAGAAGCTGACCGGCGACAAGGGCGTGTTCTCCACGCGCATCGCCTACGTGGTGAAGCGCGGCAACCGCTACGAGCTGCAGATCGCCGACGCCGACGGCGAAGGCGCGGAGACCGCGCTCGCCTCGTTCGAGCCGATCATCTCGCCGGCCTGGTCGCCCGACGGCCGGCGCGTCGCCTACGTGTCGTTCGAGAACAAGAAGCCGGTGGTCTACGTCCACTCGCTGCTCGACGGCAAGCGCCACGTGGCGGCCAACTTCAGGGGCTCGAACTCCGCCCCGGCCTGGGCGCCGGACGGCAAGACCCTCGCCGTGACCCTCTCGCGCGAGGGCGGCTCGCAGATCTTCCTGCTCAACCCCGACGGCAGCAACGTGAGGCGCATCACGACTTCGGCCGCGATCGACACCGAGCCGAGGTACTCGCCCGACGGAAAATGGATTTATTTCACATCCGACCGCGGCGGCACGCCGCAGATCTACCGCATGAGCCCGACCGGCGGGGAGCCGCAGCGCGTAACCTTCGAGGGGGGCTATAATGTGTCCCCACGCCCCTCGCCCGACGGCAAGTCGCTGGCGTACATCACTCGCAACAGCGGCAAGTTTCAGGTGGCGCTACAAGACCTAGCGAACAGGCAGGTGCAGATCATCACCGACAGCGACCGCGACGAGTCGCCGAGCTACGCTCCCAACGGCCGCATGATCCTGCTCGCCACCGTGATCGGCGGCCGCGGCCTGCTGTCGGCGGTTTCGGCCGACGGACGCTTCAAGCAACGACTCTCGGCAGCCGCAGGCGGCGACGTGCGCGAGCCGGCCTGGGGCCCGTTCATCGAATAACCGACGCCATGCAGAAAGGAGACGCCATGCGCGCTTACTACATCCCGATCGTCACCGCGTTCGCCGTCGCAGCCCTCATCGCCGGCTGCGGCACTACCCCCGAGGGCGACGCGTCGCAGGCCGGCGGCGCTCCGGTCACCGACGCCACCAAGCCCGGCGCCAAGCCGGGCGCGGGCGCGCAGACCGGGCCGATCGCCAAGATCGACGTCACCAAGCCCGGCGCCGTCGGCGAGGCCGATCCGAGGCTCAAGACCGGCGCACTCGCGCAGCGCTCGATCTACTACGACCTCGACCAGTTCGACGTCAAGGATCAATACCGCGGCCTGGTCGAGGCGCATGCCAAGTACCTGCGCGAGAATCCCGCGGCGAAGGTCCTCATCCAGGGCAACACCGACGAGCGTGGCAGCCGCGAGTACAACGTGGGCCTCGGCCAGCGGCGCTCCGACGGCGTGAAGAAGATGCTGGTGCTGCTAGGCGCGCGCGACAGCCAGATCGAGTCGGTGAGCCTGGGCGAGGAGAAGCCCCAGGCCGACGGCCATGACGAGTCCGCATGGTCCAAGAACCGCCGCAGCGACATCCTCTACAGCGGCGAGTACTGATGCGCCGGATCGCAGGGGCGGTGCTCGCGCCGCTTTTCACCCTTCTCAGCGCCGCGCCCTGCTTCGCGCAGGGGCTGTTCGACGACAACGAAGCGCGCCGCCGCGTCGAGGCCCTGCGCCAGCAACTGCTCGAGCAGAACCGGCTGGTCGAGGAGCGCATGGCGAGGGTCGAGACGGCGGTCGCCGGCGCGACCGACCGCTCCGCGATGCTCGACCTCGCGAGCCAGATCGAGGCGCTGCGCGGCGACATCGCGAAGATGCGCGGCCAGCTCGAGGTGGCGACGAACCAGATCGAGGTCGCCGACAAGCGGCAGAAGGACCTCTACCTCGACATCGACACGCGCATCCGCAGGCTCGAGGAGGCGCGCGAGCAGCAGGCGGCCGCCGCCGCTGCGGCCGCCGCGGCCGGAGCACAGGCGGGGCAGCAGGGTGCCTCGCCCGCAGAATCGCAGCAGGCCGGCGAGATGCGCGCCTACCAGGCCGCGCTCGACCAGTTCAAGCTCGGCAACTATCCGCTCGCGGTCTCGGCGATGCAGGGCTTCCTCGTGACCTATCCGAACAGCACGCTCGCGCCGAACGCGCAGTACTGGATCGGCATGGCGCACTCGGGCCAGCGCGACTACAAGAGCGCGATCGCCGCGCAGCGCAAGCTCCTCGCCTCGTGGCCCGAAAGCGAGAAGGCGCCCGACGCGCTTCTCAGCATCGCCAGCTCCCAGGAAACCATGGGCGACCGCAGGAACGCGCAGAAGACGCTCGAAGAGGTCATCCAGCGCTATCCGAAGAGCAGCGCCGCCCAGAGCGCGAAGCAGCGCCTCGCCGCGCTTCCCAAGCGCTAGCTTCCCAGGAAGCGTTGCGATCGCCGACGCGAGTCCCCTACAGCTTGCGCCGTATGTGACGGGCGGGGCTTTCCTGCTCGCCTTCGTCTTCGGCGCGGTCGGGAACCGCACCCAGTTCTGCACGATGGGCGCGGTGTCCGACTGGGTGGCTATGGGCGACCTCACCCGCATGCGCATGTGGCTTCTCGCCATCGCGGTCGCGCTCCTCGGCGCGAGCGCGCTGCACCTCGCGGGGCTCGTCGATCTCTCCAAGTCCATCTACTCCAGCGCGAATTTCACCTGGCTCTCGCACCTCGTCGGCGGCTTCCTCTTCGGCGTGGGCATGACCCTCGGCTCGGGGTGCGGCTCGAAGACGCTGATCCGCGTCGGCGCCGGAAATCTCAAGTCGCTCGTCGTCTACGTCTTCCTCGGCATCGCCGCGTACATGACGCTGCGGGGCATCCTCGGCGCCTTCCGCGTCGGCGTGCTGGAGAAGGCGGCGATCAGCCTGCCGACGGGCCAGGACCTGCCTTCGCTCCTGTCGCTCCTCACCGGCGTTTCGCCGGGTGTCTGGCTGGCGCTCCTCGCCTGCGTGATCGCGGCCGCGCTCATCGCCTTCGTCTATGCCGGCCGGCAGTTCCGCTCGAGCTTCGACTACACGCTCGGCGGGGTCGTGACCGGGCTCGTGGTGGTGGGCGGCTGGTACGTGAGCGGGCATGTCGGCCACGTGGCCGAGGATCCCAACACGCTGCAGGAAGCCTTCGTCGCCACCAATACCGGGCGCATGGAGGCGTTCTCGTTCGTGGCGCCGCTCGCCTTCACGCTCGAGTACTTGATGCTGTGGACCGACAAGTCCAGAGTCATCACGTTCGGCATCGCCTCGGCCGCCGGCGTCATCGCCGGCTCGCTCGCTTACGCGCTCGCCACCCGGACTTTCCGCTGGGAGGGCTTCCGCGATGCCGAAGACACGGCCATGCACGTGCTCGGCGGCATCCTCATGGGCTTCGGCGGCATCACCGCCCTGGGATGCACCATCGGGCAGGGCATCTCGGGCCTCTCCACCCTCGCGCTCGGCTCGATTCTCACCTTCGCCGCCATCATCGTCGGCTCCGCAGCGACCATTAAGTGGCAATACTGGCGTTTGATGCGTGAGGGCTGATAAAATCGCACCCTTTTCCGCGGTTTACCGCACCAAACACCGCATCAAAGAGCACCGCGCAGCGCAAATCGCTTTCGAAACTACGGGTCGTTAGCTCAGCTGGTAGAGCAGCGGACTTTTAATCCGTTGGTCGGCGGTTCGAATCCGCCACGACCTACCAAATTCAAAAGACCAGCGACTAGCTGGCCCTTCTCCCTTCAGGCGTAGGGAAACGTAGGGAGTTCGATACGACATCATGAAGACGCCGATCGGCGCATGGATCCTGCTGTTTGTTTCGCCCGCGATGTTCGCGGCCAACATCCTGGTCGCGCGCCTTGCCGCGGGCTGGCTGCCGCCGCTCGCGCTGACGTTCTGGCGTTGGTTCTTCACCGCGCTGCTTGCCGGCGCGCTCGCCGCCGGCGCCGTGCGAGCCTCGTGGCCGGCGACGAAGCGGGAAGCGCCGGCTTCGTTTGTGCTTGGTGCGATCGGCATGACGCTGTGCGGCGCGTCAGCGTACCTGGCGGGGGAGCACACGAGCGCGGTCAACATTGGCCTCATCTACGCCGGCTCGCCGGTGGTCATGGTCCTGCTCGCGCACGCCTTCCTGCACGAGCCGCTCGGACCGTTGCGCATCACCGGCATCGTGCTGTGCATCGCAGGCATCGTCGCGATCGTCGCGCGGGGCGACCTGGCGACCTTGCGCGGCCTGGCCATCAACCGCGGCGACGTATGGGCGCTCGCCGGCTCGCTCGGGTGGGCGGTCTACTCCTTCCTCCTGCGCCACCTGAAGACGGAGCTGGAAGTGGCGGTGCGCTTCGCATGGCTCTGTGTCGCCGGCGCCGCGGCGGCCGTGCCGTTCGCGCTCGGCGAATGGGCGGCCGGGAAGCGCTTCGAGTTTTCGGCCGCGAGCGCCCGCATGCTCGCGCTCACGGTGTTCTTTGCCTCGTACGGCTCGTACGTGCTGTACGCCCGGCTGCAACACATGGCCGGCGTCGCCTTCGCCGGCCTTGCGATCTACCTTACACCGCTCTTCGCCGCGCTCTACGGGTGGATGTTCGTCGATGAGTCGCTGTTTACCTACCACCTGGTAGGCATGTTCCTTGTGCTTTGCGGCGTCTGGCTGGCCGGACGCTCGCCGAGTCGCCAATGAAGATTTATTTGGGACGGTGGAATTGATCTAATCTTCGAGCCCAGGAGACATCGCCATGCGTGAGGATCGTCGATATGCCTAAAGCATACTGGGTAATCTGCCATCGCTCGACCAAGAGCCCGGAGAAATTCGCGGCATTTACCAAGCTCGCGTATCCGGCGATTCAGGCTGCCGGCGGGCGGTTTCTGGTCCGAACCTCAAACGTGGCCAAGACTTACGAAAGCGGGCTTAACGACCGGACGGTGGTGATCGAATTCGAAAATCTCGCCAAAGCCATAGCGGCATACGGCACTCTGGACTATAAGCAAGCGCTGCGCGCGCTGGCCGACGGCGCGGAGCGGGACTTGCGCATCGTTGAAGGCGTCTAGCATACGAGGGTGGCCGACGGGCAATGAAGCGCCTGCTGCAGCCGTTCGTCCTCGTAGTCACGGCGCTCCTCGCGGCCGCTTACGCGTATCCTGCCGCCCGCCTTGCAACCGGACCGTGGGAGCGCGTGGCGCTCGCGATCCCTTTTTTCCTCATCTGGATCGTGCCGGCGCTGTACTGGACCGGTGAGCGCGACGGTGAGGAGTCGTGGCTCGACCAGGCCGCGCA